>CAVQJG010000001.1:0-188257 GCA_963712775.1 Ilumatobacteraceae bacterium
GCGTGGGGTTGACCTTCTCCGTCACGGTGGTCTCGTCGATCACGACCTTGCCGATGTCGGTTCGACCCGGGAGGTCGTACATCGTGTTGAGCAGCACCTCTTCGAGGATCGCGCGAAGGCCACGAGCACCCGTGCCGCGCAGGATCGCCTGGTCGGCGATCGCCTGCAGACCGTCCGGGGTGAACTCCAGTTCGACGTCTTCGAAGCTGAACACCTTCTCGTACTGCTTGACGAGGCTGTTCTTCGGCTCGATCAGGATCTTGACCAACGCTTCGCGGTCGAGGCTGCCGACGGCGCCGATCATCGGGAGACGGCCGATGAACTCGGGGATCATGCCGAACTTGACGAGGTCCTCCGGCAGGACCTGAGCGAACAGCTCACCGGGGTCACGGTCGGTCTGAGACCGGACCGTGCCGTGGAAGCCGACACCCTTGTGGCCGATGCGCGACTCGATGATCTGTTCCAGCCCGGCGAACGCTCCGCCGAGGATGAACAACACGTTGGTGGTGTCGATCTGGATGAACTCCTGGTGCGGATGTTTGCGGCCGCCTTGCGGCGGCACCGACGCCTGCGTTCCTTCGAGGATCTTGAGCAAGGCCTGCTGGACGCCCTCGCCGGACACGTCACGGGTGATCGACGGGTTCTCGCTCTTGCGCGCCACCTTGTCGATCTCGTCGATGTAGACGATGCCGGTCTCGGCGCGCTTGACGTCGAAGTCGGCGGCCTGGATCAGCTTCAGCAGGATGTTCTCGACGTCCTCGCCGACGTAGCCGGCCTCGGTCAGCGCGGTGGCGTCGGCCACGGCGAAGGGCACGTTGAGCTGGCGGGCCAGGGTCTGCGCGAGGTGCGTCTTGCCGCAACCGGTGGGGCCGAGCAGCAGGATGTTCGACTTGGCCAGCTCGACCTCGTCGCGACGGCCGACCGTGGTGGCCTGGTTCTGGTGCTGGATCCGGCGGTAGTGGTTGTACACCGCGACCGAGAGGATCTTCTTCGCCGAGTCCTGGCCGACGACGTAGTCGTCGAGGAACGAGCGGACCTCGCGGGGATTCGGAAGATTGTCGAAGCTCAGCTCGGCCGTCTCGGTGAGCTCCTCCTCGATGATCTCGTTGCAGAGGTCGATGCACTCGTCGCAGATGTACACGCCCGGGCCCGCGATCAGCTTCTTGACCTGCTTCTGCGACTTGCCGCAGAACGAGCACTTCAACAGTTCGCCGGTGTCCCCGAATTTCGCCACTGTCGGTACCCCTTCGTGTCGTTCCTGCGCTGCGTCGTGCCGGTTGGAGCCCGACAGTCTGGCGCATCCACCACGTCGAGTCGTGGACCCGCCCGACGAATCGGGCCGATCACGGCTCGATCAGCGGATGGGACCGGTGCGGTCCACCGCCTCGCGAGACGAGATCACTCTGTCGATGATGCCATATTCCATCGCGTCGTCCGCTTCCATGACGAAGTCACGGTCGGTGTCGGCGTGGATCCGCTCGATCGGCTGGCCGGTGTGCTCGGCCAGGATCTGGTCGATCAGCTCACGCATTCGCATGATCTCGGCGGCGGCGAGCTCGAGGTCGGTGACCTGGCCGTAGCCGACCTGGCCGCTCGGCTGGTGCAGCAGGATGCGGCTGTGCGGGAGTGCCAGTCGCTTGCCCTTGGTGCCCGCGGCGAGCAGCACGGCGGCGGCGGATGCCGCCTGGCCGAGGCAGATCGTGGCGATGTCGTTCTTGATGAACTGCATCGTGTCGTAGATGGCGAACAGCGCCGTGATGTCGCCACCCGGGCTGTTGATGTAGATGTTGATGTCCTTGTCGGGGTTCTCCGACTCGAGGTGGATCAACTGCGCGCACAACAGGCTGGCGATCTGGTCGTCGACCGGCGTCTGCAGGAAGATGATGTTGTCCTTGAGCAAGCGGCTGTACAGGTCGTAGGCGCGCTCGCCGCGGCTCGTCTGTTCGACGACGTTCGGAACGAGATAGTTCACGGCATCGAGATTCATCGGGTGGTCTCCTCGTCGTCGGTGTCTTCTGGCTGATCGGTGGACTCGTCGGCCGCCGCCTCTGCGGTGGCGGCATCGGTGGCGGCGATGACCGCCGAGGCCGCGGCGTCGACGTCGGGCTCGCCGTGCCCGCCGTCGTCGTCGTGCGTGTGGCCCAGCAGCGTGTCGCGGTCGATCGGGTCACCGCTCGGGTCGACGAACTCGACGTTGTGCAGCAGCCAGTCGAACGCCTTCGACTTGCGGATCTGCGCCTGGAGTTCGGGAACGGCGTCGTTCTGTTCGTACGCCTTGCGGATGTCCTTGGCCTTCTGGCCGTACTGCATCGCCATGCGTGCGTACTCGGCGTCGAAGTCGTACGGCTCGACCTCGATCGACTCGGCGTCGGCGACCGCGCGCAGTGCGAGATCGACCTTGACGGCCTCGACCGACGCGCCGCGCATCGACTCGATGAACTGCTCCGGCTCCTGGCCGGTGGCTGCGAGCCACTGCCCGAGGTCGACGCCCTGGGCCTGGAACTGCTGCACCGTGGCCTGCACGCGCTGGTTGAGATCGGCATCGACCATGGACTCGGGCACGTCGATCTCGACGAGTCCGGCGAGCGCAGCGTTCAGCGAGGCGACGAGGCCCTGACGCGCCTGGTTCAGCTTCACGTCGACGAGCGACGTCCGAAGGCTCTCGTTCCACTCCTCGACGGTGTCGAACTCGCCGAGGTTGTCGGACACCCACTCGTCGGTGAGCTCGGGCTCGGTCATCTCCTGGACGGCCACGACCGTGACGACGAAGTCGGCTGGCTCGTCGAGCCCCTTCGGCGTGGAGACGAACTCGAGCCGGTCCCCGGCGGACGCTTCGACGAGCTGCTCGTCGAAGTCGTCGGTCACCCAGCCCTGGCCGACCTCGTACGACCAGCCCTCGGTGTTGAGCCCGGCCAGTTCCTCGCCGTCGCGGGTGACGGCGAGGTCGAGCGTGAGGAAGTCGCCGGTCTGCACGGGACGATCGACGTCGACGAGCGAACCGCCACGCTTCAACTCGGCCTGGCGGGCCTCGGCAAGGTCGTCGTCGGTGACGGTGAGGCCGGGCAGCTCGACGCGCAGACCGCCGTAGCCGGGCACCGTGATGGTGGGTCGCACCTCGCAGGTCGCGTCGAACTCGACCGGACCGGACTCGGCGCCGTCGGTGATCTCGACCTCGGGCGTGGCGATCAGGTCGATCTCGTGCTCCCGTACCGCTTTGGCGAGGTACTGCGGAACCGCGTCACGCAACGCCTGCTCGCGAGCGGGGCCGATGCCGACACGCGCCTCGAGGACACGGCGGGGCGCCTTGCCGGCTCGGAAGCCGGGAAGATTGACCTCCTTCGCGATGAGCTTGAACGCCCGATCGATGTCGTGTTCGAACTCCGTCTCGTCGACTTCGACGTACAGCTTGACTTTGTTGCCCTCGAGGGTCTCCACCGAACTCTTCACAGGCGAGCGAGTGTACCGGCGGCACCCCCTCAGCGGTCCGGCCCGCTGGCGACGACCTCTCGGTCGGAGCCCCGGAGCGACCGGGTCCGCGAGCGGAGTCGCGCGTTCGGCCGCCGACCGGGCAGAATGGTGAGCGATGGAGTTCTGGAAGCCGCACGCCCTCGCCACGCCGCACCCCGATCAGCTCGATCTGCGGATGAACGACAAGGTCCGCACGATCGTCGACCTGCACGGCGTACCGGCCGGCACCGAGGGCAAGGTGATCCTCGCCAACGGCTTCAACTGGCAGCGCTACCGGGTGCTGTTCGAGAACGGTGCGGAGGTCGGCGACCTCGACAAGCGCCAGATCGAGCCGATCGGCAAGGCGGCCAAGCGGCTCGCCAAGGCCGCTGCGAAGAAGTAGACCCGGACGACGTCAGGCCGACGTCGGCTCGGCCGAGGTGTCGTCCTCGTTCTCGACGACGCGCGGCGGGTAGAGCAGGAAGTGCACGCTCACGACGAGCACCCATGCGGGGAACAGGATCGTGAACCACAGCGTGAAACCGAGGGAGAACAGCTGCACGATCGCCACGGTGTAGGTGAGCACCACCATCCAGCGAGGCATGGTGCCCGAGCGCAGCCAGATCGTGCCGGCGGAGAACATGAACACGCCCGCCAAGCGCACCCCGAACACGTTGGTGACCCTGAAGATCGTCTCGCGTTCGAGTGCATAGAGCCCGTTCTCGATCGTGGCCACGGGATCGAGCTGGTAGGACGCGATCAGCGCTCCCGCGAGCACGCTCGCGATGAAGGTCATCGCAATGAACAGCAGACCGCTGCCGAAGAGGATGCTGGAGAAGAACTGGTCCTCGTGGTCGCCGAGACGGTCGCGGATCACCCCGATGAACCAGAGGAACGCGATTCCGGCGAACGGCACCAGCCACAGTGCGAAATCGACGCGGCCGCTCCCGGACGCGAGCCACTCCCCCGCGTCGGTCGGGTCCTCGGGGACCGTCGACCGCAACAGCACGAAGGTGGTCGTCAGCAGCACCGAGAACAGGATTCCCGCGAAGGCGGCCGCCCGCGGTGTCGTCAGCCTCCGGGCGACGCGTTGGTGCCGATCCACCTTGTCGACACCCGGCGATGGCTCCACTGGCGCCGAGGCTAACCGGTCGCACGTTCACTCGTCGACGACTTCGAGCAGCGGCCCGGCGGTGCTGGCGATGGTGAAGTTCTCGTTGAACAGGGCAACGACGGTGGCGTGATGCTGCGGCAGGTAGATCATCAGAGCGTCGTACCCGATCACGCTGCCGCTGTGGCCGTAGTGCTCGAGATCGGCAAGTCGGGAGTTGCCTGTTGCCACTTCGAAGTTGAACTTGCCCACGCCCAACCCGTACTCAGCCGCCAGTGGTTCCGTCGGGTCGGATGCGGGAACGAACGAGAGCATCTCGGTGAGTGATTGCTCACTGAGCACCTTGCCTTCGTCGAACAACGCCTGTGACCAGCGGGCGAGATCCTCGGCCGTGGTCCAGGTCGGCGACGACAGGATGCTGCAGTAGAGATTGGGGGATTGACCGGAGATGTCGGCCAGGTTGCCAGTTCCGTCGACGTCCGCCCAGGCGTGGGCGAACTCCACGCCCTCCGGAGCAGGCTGGTCGCATTCCACCCAGGTGTGGTCGAGGCCGAGCGGGTCGAGCAGGCGGGTGCGCAGCACCTGGGAGATCGGCATCCCTGTCTCGGCTTCGATGATGAGTCGGGCCAGGTAGTAGCCGGTGTTCGAGTAGTGCCACCCCTCGCCGGGCGGGAAGTCGGGTTCGTCGACGAGCGCCATCACGTCATCCAGCGTCCACCAGTGGGCCCAGTCGATCGCTGCGTAGCCCTCACTCTGATAGAGGCCGGTGAACGAGCCGGGATTGTCCTCCCAGTCGTAGATGCCACTGGTGTGGTTGAGGATCTGGCGCACCGTGATCGATGGGTCGATCTGGTCGTAGCCCGACACCCAACGCGAGATCGGGTCGTCCAGGCCCAACCGGCCTTCCTCGACCAGCTGCAGCATCAGAGCGGCGGTGAAGTTCTTCTCGATGCTTCCGATCTGGAACAGCATGTCCGGTCGCATCGGCACGAACCCGCTCGGCTCGACGGCCGAGTAGCCGGCGACACCGACCCACGGGTCGTATCCCTCCGCGATCACCGCCACCGACACGCCCGCGCCGTTGCTGGCCTCGAGCCCGTCGTCCAGAACCTGCTGGATCTCACCACCGAACGGAAGCGGGCCCGGTTCCCCCGCCTCGGCGGGAGCGGGCGGCAGCGTGGTGGTGCTGTCGTCGTCGCTGCTACACCCGCCGACAACGGGGAGCGCGAGAGCGGCGATCGCCAACCCTGCGAGTCTTACGTCGCGGGCCGTGCGACGCAGCTTCATGGTCGCCTCACATTCCTCGATCTGCTCTCAGTGTGCGCGCTCTCCTACTTGCGGCACAGAGGCGTTCGGCACCCTCGGGGACACCCCGTCGCCCGTAGCTGTCGGTCTGCTCGGCCCACGCCTACGCGCACGTCGCCAGCTCGAACGCACTCGACGAACGCCGGTCACCACGCACGACCTGCCACTCGGGAACCGGCGCACTGCGACGGGCTGCAACTCGAGTTGGCCGACACGTGCTTCGGGTGACTGTCCGCGGCTGAGGGAGTCGGCGGGCGGATGGATCATGAGGCGCGCGACTCCGTTCGAGCAGTACACGTTCGCGACCAGGGGGTACGTCTCGTGTGCGACGAGTGCCAACGCGACGATGCCCGCCACCGGAAATGGTGACGGGCACCGCCAGCGGGTACTGGAACGAGGGCTCTGCTACTGAGGAGTCGCGTTCATGTAGAGGCCGCTGCGGACGATGTCTGCTGTGGGATCTGCCATGGCGCCGGCCCAGAACTCCTGCCAGGCCTGGTCGCTGTTCGTCGCATCCGAATAGGCGCCGTACGCATCCATATCCGGGAACGTGGTCGAGACCATGAAGGTCATCGGGTGTGCTCCAACCACCGATTGCATCGTCCTCACAGATCCGCCGAGCCGCTCGATGTGAGGCACTGCCGTCATGACCTGATTCACGAACTCCGCCAAACGGCCAGGCTTCGCTCGCCATTGGATACCGAGGATGACGCCGAGCGGGCGATCTGAGCTCGGTTGCCAAGTTGGGTCCACGTCCTGGAAGATCGACGATTCCACCGGCATGGCCGGTGCTTCACCGCTGACGCGCAGCCAGAACTCCCCCCAGGCTTCGTCCGCGCCGATGGCCTGAACTGCGGCTGCGAAGGCGGCATTGTTCTCGTAGTTGACGATCGTGGAGATGACTCCGACGTCGCTACCAGCAACAGGCTGCAAGATGGCGGCCTGCAGCCCGAGGCGCGTGAGATGCCCGTACGCTTCGACGACGGCTGCTGTGTGATCGGCAAGACGACCTGGTTCCGTTCGGAATCCATCGAGTGTGACGATTGCCATTTCTGTTCCCCTTTTCGTAGTCCCCCCGCCGGGACAGTACCAGTCTCGGTTGAGTGGTCGGAACGGGCTCGGACAGGGGCTCGAGATGCGTGTGCATCGTGCCGAGGTGACCTCCTCAGCCGAACCACGGAGCGATGCACGAGCCAACTCACGGTGCCCCGTTCGGTCGAGCGATCCTCGGCTCGGGTCGACCGGGCCGCAGCGAGTACCGAGCGTTGGGAGTTGAACGTGCCGAGCTGTCTCGGACGGTGCTGACCCGTGCCCGTGTCGATGCCATCGACCCGCACCACCCACGTGTCTCGCTGCTTACGAACGGTGGGTTGACCGGTTGCCTTCCGTGCCATGGCGCCTCCTCGAGCGTCGTGAGCGCTCAGGCGTCTGATACATCGCTGACACATCCGGTTCTCGGACGATCAGATGATCGCATCACACCTGGAAGATGTGGTCGGGATGGGGAGATTCGAACTCCCGGCCTCCTGCTCCCAAAGCAGGCGCGCTAACCAAGCTGCGCTACATCCCGGATTGCCGCCCCATGCTAGTGAGGCGGTGGCGGACAACGGCGGGGCCGGTCCGTCAGAGGGCGATCGCTCCGGTCGTCGACGGGGGCGGGGCGGGCCATCGGCGCGATCCGACGGAGAGGCCGGCGGCGGCGAAGGCCGCGGCGAGTTGGTCGACGTGCAGCGTGCGGCGTCGGTCGGTTGGCTCGACGTTGGTGACGATCGCGATCACGTCGAGGTAGGCGACCCGAAAGCATGCTCCGTGTCCGGCGTCGACGCCGGCGAGGGCGTGCGCCAGCTCGTGGGCGCCGGTGGCCACCGTCGCCTGGAGGTCGGCCAGCCGGATCACGGTGCTCACACCGGCCGATGACACCGCACATCTCGTCGAGGACGACCCGGCATCACGCCGCGCCCGGCGTACGACCGTCACGGGCCCCGGCCACCATGAACCTTCGGTGACCGACGCGAGCAACGACGCCACCCGCCCGAAACCGATCACCTCCTCGAGATCGGTGCCGTCGAACGCGGCCAGTTCGGCGGCATACACCGTCGCCCGGTCGACATCCATCAGCCGCGACCGATCGCGCGCCGACCCATCAGGCGGGCCCGGCCGACGTCGGCTCGATCGGCGGCATCCACTCCGGCCCGCCAGCCGCTGGCCTGCGCTGCGCCGGGCGCACGAGCGGCGCGGACCCGGCCGAAGGACTCCTTGGCGAACGCGTCCACACGCAGCCGTCGATCGAGCAGAGCCGGTGCCGATCCATCCGCTGTGCCACCGGCGTTCGCCGATGCTTCCGTTGCACGCCGCGAGTCCGTCAACAGTTCGCCCATCCTGTCGGCGTACCCGAAGAGGAACGACCGCCGGAAGCGCTGGGTCGCCGCGGCGGTCGATCGCCGCTCCTGCATCATCCGAGCAGCTGCCTGGGAGTGCAACGACGTGTACATCACCTCCACCACGTCGACGTCGGAGGCGAATCCGGCGACGTACGCGACCGTCCCGGTCGGGGTCGTACCGAACACGACCCGGGCATCGTGAGCGGTGCTCACGGCGAGGAGGAGCGCCAGCCGGGCGCGCACGTAGGCGCCCCTCCCCAATGGCAACTCCCTCACCACGAGCTCCGACTGTGCATCGGGGTCGCCGAGACGTTCGGGATCGATCCGGTGCATCGCCACGAGTTCCGCGGCCTTGCGAGCAAAGGCGTCCGCTTCGTGTGCGTTGGTGGTCGCCGCCGCCTTGTCCATGAGCTTGCGCACCTTCTGCAGCAGGATGCCGGCATCACGTCCCCGGTCGGAGCTGGAGTAGGTTGACGACACCGGTCACGCCATTTCGGGGTTTGGACGCTGAGACACGAGGCGAGCGTAGAACGATGGATGAGACACGACAGACACCAGTCCTCGACCACGAGGGACCGGTCGACGGCCGCACGAGGCGACGAACCCGCAACCGCACCGCCGTGATCTCGGCGCTGCTCGCGATGATCCGCGAGGGCGACCTGCATCCCGGCGCGGCCGAGATCGCCGAGCGCGCCGGCGTGTCACACCGTTCGATCTTCCGCTACTTCGACGATCTCGACGATCTCGTGCGCACCGCGATCGACCAGGCATTCCAGGATGCCGCACCCCTCAGCGCTGTGCCCGACGTCGGACGAGGACCGATCGTGGAGCGCATCGAGCGGTTCGTCGACGCCCGACTCGAGCTGTTCGCGTTCGTCGACGGCACGATGCAACTCGCCAGGATGCGGGCCTACTCGATCCCGTCGATCGACGAGGAGATCATCGTCATCGCCGAGCAGTTCCGCGTCCAGATCGGCGAGCATTTCGCCGCTGAGCTCGAATCGGTCGAGGACCCAGCACGAGGGTTCCTCGTCGACGCTGTGCTGGTCCTCACGAGCTACGACTCGTACACGATCCACCTCAGGTTGCTGGGCAGCCCCGTGGAGCGGATCCGAGCGGCGTGGACGACAGGGCTCGCTGCGCTGCTGAAGAACTGACCGGCGGGCGGCGACGCCGATAAGGTGTCGGCTCTCGCGGACGTAGTTCAACGGCTAGAACCTCAGCCTTCCAAGCTGATGATGCGGGTTCGATTCCCGTCGTCCGCTCCACGCGAAACCCCAGGTCAAGATGAATTTCTTGGCCGGGAATTTCGTAACGCCGGGGATCGGAAACGGCCGTCGTGCCTACACGTGCCTACAAGTTGGCATCGAGCACGAGGAGGCCGTCATGGCCCGAGCCCGTTCCTTCGGCAACATCCGCAAGCTGCCCAGCGGCCGCTACCAAGCGCGCTTTTGGCGCCTCGGCAAGCAAGTCGCTGCCGACACGACGTTCGCCAGCAAGACCGACGCGAGACGTTGGCTCGCCACCGTCGAGGCCGACATGATCCGAGGCGTCTGGGTCGATCCCGACGCCGATCGCATCCCGTTCGGCAAGTACGCGATGCGGTGGGTTGCCGAACGGCCGGTTCGTCCGCGGACGCGCGAGATCTACGAGGTGCGACCTCCCAGTTCCCGGTCACGGTGTCAGCAGCAGTCGCGCGGTTGGTCGAACTCCACGTCCAGGCTGATCTTCTTGACCCTGACTCGCGCCACCTGGCCTCCGCCGACGTCGAGGCAGTCGAGCAAATCGCGTGCGGCGTCCGCGCAGTCGTGACTGCGGTCCGCTCGACCGCCGGACTGAGCCTTCAAGTCGGGGTCGACGGAGTAGTACATCCCTCCGAGTTCCATCCCGTCGGCGAGTAGGTCCACCTTCACGGCCTGGTCCCCAGCCGCCCGAATGTCGTCTGCGGTGAAGGCCCTCCCTGCGACCAACCGCAGCTGCACCGCACGCTTCTCGCCCGGCTCGAGTCGGAACTGCTTCGCGGCATCCCCGACGTCGACCGACCAGCCCTTGTTGGACAGCACCGTCGGCAACGTGATCTTGAGATCCATCATCGCTGGCCGGCTCAGGTTGTTGCCGGCGACGAAGACGACGTTGCGCATCGAGGACAACAGCGCCTCCGTGCCGCCACCACCGGGGACGATCGTCACGTTGCGCTGGCCGACATTGTTGTCGTGCGGGACGAGCCGCCATTCCTGGATCGATTCACCTGCGGTGAAGTGGTTGACGTTGCTCGGGTCGCCGGCGGTGTCGGCGATCATGAGGACGCAGTCGTGGCCGTAGACATTCTCGTTCGGCACCCATTCGAACGGTCCGACCACGACCTCGCCGGCGTTGTTGGCGGCGATTGTCGCGGTCGTGAGGCCGCCTGCCGGGGTCATCGGCGTGAAGTCGGTCGGCCACGTCAACCCGGCCCCCGGCAAACAGTGATACCCCTTGACCGTGACGGTACCGGACGGTGACGTGCCGCGATTCTTGACCTTGACATAGAAGTAGTTGGTGGCACCCGACACGGCGTTCTGATGTCCCGGGAGCCCGTCGGCGGCGTTCCGGTTCCACATCGACTGGTTCGCCCAATGCACCTGTTGGAACTGGTATTCGCCGGCTCGGCCGTCGTCGATGTAGACGTCGACGGTGGGAGGCGCACCCCCGTAGCTGCCCTGTTCCTCGAACGCCCACCGGATCACCTTGTTGTAGGCGCCACCTGACAGGCCTTCCGACGTCCAGTTCTCCAGATCGGCCTCCTGCAGTTGCTCGCACCACAGCTGCGCCCCCCGACCCGCGACGTTCGTCAAGCTCACGGGATTCCAGTTGCTGGGGTTGGTGCCCGGCGTGAGCTGACCGGTGGCCCGCAAGATGAGATACGTCGCGACGCGTGATGCGAAACGGCGGCGGCCGACGTCGGGGTGGTCGCCACCGATGGCGCGGTACATCCGGAAGTGACAGGTGGCCAGAATTTCCTCGCTGCCGTATCCCTGGTTGTCGTTGGCACTGCCCCACAGCCAGGTGCGGTCGAAACGCCGAGTGATCGTCGGGTGGAACGGCGCGTAGTCGAAACGGCTCGCCGTTCCCCGGAGACCGGATTCCGGGTCCATTTGGATGGCGGCCAGCCCGTCACCTGCGCTGTGCGCGAAGCCGAACGTGCCGCCACCCACGTGGTCGCCGAGCGTGCCGTGGCCGCCCATCTCGTGCCAGTGCACCCATGGGTCGACCGCTCGGCCCAGCGGCTGAGCGGTGTTGGTCGTGTCCAGCAATGCGTAGCACTGGTGACCGGTTCCTCCGCTTCCGTTCGGCGACCAGTGAGCGTTGATGACGTTTCCCATACCCCGGTGATCGATCGGGATGGGAAACGTGGTGCCGTCGAAGTACGTGTTGATCGGGAAACCGAGGTCGGCGATCCGTCGGAACAACTGGGTCTGGTGGTAGTACGCGCACGTCGCAGCGAACTCGTTGGTTCGTGGCGCATAGTCGAAGTCGGATCCCGACGGTCTGGTCGGAGCTGCCAGGTTCGGGTCCTCGACGTTCTGGATCACGACGTAGGTCCCGCGCAGGCTCTGTGTTCCGCCGACGGGTGCGTCGAGGTCGTACAGCACCTCGCTCGAGTCGTGATTCTGGAGAACCGCGTCTCCGTCGTCGGAGGTGACACTCAGATCTCCGCTGGAGACGTTGGGATCGACCTTGAAGACCAAGCCATTGACGAAGCAGGTCTGGCACTCGATGTAGAGAACCGAGCCGGTTTCGACCTCGACGAGTACCAGCCAGACCAGCTCGCCGTACACCGCAAGGTCATGGCGGACGATCATCTCCGCCGTGAGGTATGTGCGCCCTGGTTCGATCGAGTCATCGACGGGCGGGAGGTCCGGGAATGGCGGCTCGGTCCCTTCCACGGTCGGTACCTCGTCGTCGCGAAGGTGTGTCAGGTCGTTCCGGTCGCCCGGACGCGGCTCGGGCCGACCTCCGAAGCGCAGCTCTGGCTGGTACCGGTAGGCGACGAAGCGGCCATTGAGGAGTCCGGTGCGCGGCGTGCCGTCAGTGCGACGGACCGCTCGGCCGGAGAGGCCCAGGGTTCGCCGAACGACTCGGGTCGCCTCGGCCACATCCTTCGGCACGTCGGCTTCACCCTCGTCGTTGGAGCTGACGTGGTCGAGGAAGCCAGCGCCCCCGAAGAGCTCACGATAGAAGTCGATCCGCTCCCGCGACGGCAGTTCACCCTCCAGGTCGGGCTCACTGTTGTTCGTCACGCCAACGACGCGGTTGGGCCCCTGCTTGATCCTCACGGCGATGCCGCGGCGGAACACCGGCACACCGAAGAAGGTCTGCGCGAAGCTCACCGTCGTACCGTCGAACAGTGTTTTCTCGTCCTGAAGCTGGTATTCGGCACCTTGATCGACGGGCGAGAGGTCCCGCACGCGCACGTGGAGATGGTCCAGCTGCCCAGCATCGAGCTGGAGAATCTGAGACATCTCACGCAGATAGTCACCGGCAGCGACGACCGCGATGTTCGCAGCCGTGGGTTTCAGCTGTTGGCTGTGGCGGATGTGTGTGACATGGCCGCCTTCATCCGCCGTGACGTGCCCCCGCACCGAATCGTCGTAGTAGGTCGACATCATGACCCCCCGATCTGAACGCGATACGTGGTCGAGCTACCACTGAACGTCCAAGAACACTTATAGTCCCCGCCTTCGGTAATGACAAGGGCCAGAATCCGCCAGCAAGACGTCGTGCCAGTCGCCGAACTCAGCGACCTGCTCTCCGCGCAACGGACGATCCCAGCGCAGTTCCCCACGCGCTGCTGGAATCACCTCGACGTGGTGCTGTGGACCCACCGACAAGACGAGTGCCCTCAGCCGGCGTTCGGTGACACCCTGAAAGCGTCTGCGAGTAGGCGATCAGGGGCAGCTTCGAGCCCAGTTCTCCACGCGCATTATGGGACGCTTCGCCGCTCGCAGTGGTGCCGTACCAGGACGGGGTGATCCGACCGGCGTGGGTGGCGTTATGCGCTGGCGCTCCCAGTCGGACTGTGTGTACAGTTAGGCGTATGCCGCGTGTCCAGGTGTACCTCCCTGATGATCTCCACGAGGAGCTCAAGCAGCGCGGCCTTCCGGCATCCGAGCTGCTGCAGATAGCGCTCCGCGCCGAACTCGAGCGACAGGACGCACTCGATGAGACCGAGCGCTACCTCGCCGAGCTCAGCGACGAGGTAGGCGAGCCGACCCAGCGCCAGCGCAGCCACGCCGACGTCATCGCACGACGCATCCGCGACCGCTCGCTCGATCGCGTGAGCTAGCGAGTGCTTGTCCTCGACAGCGGCGGCATCTCGAGGCTCTCGGCGCGGACCAGGACTGCTGCGGTTCTCATCCGATCACTCGTCGACCACGAGCTGTGGCCACCCGTGGTCCCGACGATGGTGCTCGTCGAATCGTTGCAAGGGCACGCCGGGCGCGACGCCAACACGAATCAGTTCCTCAAGACCTGCATCATTGATCCCGAGGTCAGCGAAGCCACGGCACGGCGCGCAGCGCAGCTCCGGCGCCTCGCAAGAGCCGGCTCGGCAGTCGACGCGCTCCTCGTCGCGCTCGCTGAACCCGGCGGCACCGTCATCACCGGTGACCGAGCCGATCTCGAGGCCCTCGCAGCACACGCCGACCGTGTCGCGATCGAGGTCATCTGACCGTCGAGCGATCATCATGTTGCGGTCAGAGGGCGTCGACGGCCTGCTCGAAATCGTCCGGCCTGACGATGAAGTAGATGAGCATGCCGAGCAGTGGCAGGAACAGCACGAGGAGCAGCCACAAGAACTTGCCGAGTGCACCGACGTCGGGGCGCATGAAGATGTCGATCACCGTGTAGACCCACGCGATCGTCAGCGGGATGAAGATGAGCAGGATGAAGAAGAAGTCCCAGAATGCCATGGTGATTGATTGTGTCTCGGCGTGCCGCGCCACGACAGCGGAATCGGGGTGAAAGGCAGAAGCCACCCCGGGTGAAGGGGAGCCACCCCGGGTGAAGGGGGTCGGCGCCTTCGTCGCAGCCCGTCACATCAGAGCCTCCCGTAGCATCGACGACGATCGACTCGGGTGAGGCCGTCCACGAAACGACCGTGGCGCCGAGTGACCCATTGCCGCACCCAAGTCCTTGGGTCGATCGTCTCGACCGGCGGCGAACCAAGCGAGCAACGCTTCCAATTCCCGATCGAGCTGCCCGGCGGATTGATCGATCCCGAGGAGGTCCCGACCCGCTCAGGATCCGGCAGGACGAGCGGTACGTCGCCGAGGATCGCCGGCCACCGTCGGTGATCGCGATATCGAGCTGCCTCCCCTGGCCGTAGCGCTCCGCTTCTGTGCCGGTATCGCGCAGGGGTGGCGATCCAACCGGTGAACGTTCTGTGCGGTGTTGGGTGCGAGACCGGCGAGGTCGCCGGTTCTGAAGCTCCTCGGCCACTGCACGAGCAGTTCGAAGCCCTCCTCGATGTCGTTCACGGTTCAGATACTGTTCGTTCGTGGGCAGCATCGAGGACGCACAGCAATCCGCGCTCGCTTCGACCGCCGCTGCTGGCGACTGGCTGACCGGCGCTCAGCGAGTGGCGGTCTGGCGCGAGGTACGCGACGCCGCGGTCAACGAGCTCGACCACGAACGCAAACGAGCGCTGTCGCCGAACGCCGTCGAAGGCGCCCATACCGCAAGTGCCGAGCTGACCGCATCGGCGATGGAGGTTGTCCACCGCGTCGCATCCGACCCGGGACGGTTGACTCGAACGTGGGCGGACGGCCACATCGCCGATCTCGGCGAGGAGACCTACACCGAGCTGGTCGGCGTGACCGCGACGGTCACCGTGATCGACCGGTTTCATCGAGCGATGGGCTGGCCCGAGGTTCCACTCCCCGACCCTGTCGATGGTGAACCAGCCCGGGTCCGACCGGACGACGTTGGCGACATCGGCGCCTGGGTCAGCCAGAGAACAGGCCCGACCAGGTCGAACGTGGGCCGAGCACTCAGCCTCGTGCCCGTCTCCAATCGGTCGTGGCTCCAACTGGTCGACACGCACTACGCCCACGGCGCCGAGTTCACGAACCTGCGGTGGGAGTTCCCGCTGTCTCGTCCTCAGGCCGAACTCGTGGCGGCCCGTTCGACGGCGTTAAACGAGTGCTTCTATTGAACGGCGTCCCACACCACGCTGCTCCGTGTGAGCAGCGAAGCGAACGGTTTGGCTGTCGACCTCGACGGTGCCCTCGATGCCGAACACGTTGGCGACGTCGGTATTCCTGCGGGACCTGAACTCCTCGCGTTCACCAACGCGGTCGAACTCGGTCGCGGTGACATCGAAGAGACACGCCGAGCGTTGGCCGCCGTGATCGGTGACCAGGGAGCGATGGAGGCTGCGGCGATCATCGCGATCTTCAACGGGCTCGTCCGGGTCGCCGACGGCACGGGCATCCAACTCGACGACGGCGTCTTCAACGCATCAGTCACCGAACGCGATTCGCTCCACATCAACGACTTCGCCGGTGCCGTCAACTCAGCGAACCTCCGGCCCGACCCTGCTGCAGCGCCCAGCCAGGTGCACGAACTCTTCGGCTGAGAGCCAGCGTCTCAGTCTCCGGACTGCCCCGCCTTCGGTTGGCACGGCGGCTGACTTACTTGTCGCCCGCTTCGCCGTGAGGCGCTCGGTATCGGCATCTCTCTGCGCCACGTTCGTCCGATCGATATCCGGCAGACTCGGCAGCGCGATCTGTCCCATAACGGCTCGGCGTCCTCGGCCGAGGACCGTGGCTGATGTGCCGATAAGGGCGCCCAGATCTGCCGCTCTGCTCGGTGAAATTGGCATCCCGATCGGCAAGGCTTGAGTGATGAAATCCGCTTCTGGAAGGCGTGGGCTGTGCTGCATCGTCACGCTCGTGATGGCGGCGGTTCAGTTGGCAGCCTGTTCGTCGTCGGACCACGACTGCCGAGGCTCGATGACGTGGAACGAAGACACCGCGGAGTGTGTCGGTACGTCAACCGGCTGAGCGCCGAACTGCCGCTCGTCGTTCCCTCTGTCTCGTCTGGCCGGTGCCATGGCTTCGTGAATATCGAGTGCTCGGCTTGGGCCGGTATGCGGCGCGATTTCTTGGCGCTCTACCGGATTACGGGGTGGGTGCTATTCAGGATGGAGCGGGTCGGCTCCAGTCCGTAGGTCGTGGGTCACCCGGCCAATGCTGGGGGCGGAGCCACATACGGAGAGGAGCCAACCCATGCCCAGTTTCGCAAATTCGGATGTTGTTGTCGGGATGGACGTGTCGAAGAACACGATCGTCGCTGGCGTGTTGACCGGTGACTGGGTGCCGGTTGTCGAGTCGTTGTCGGCTGACGAAGCTTCGGTGCGCCGTTTCTTTCAACGATTCGATCACCCTGCTCGAGTGTCTGCCTGCTACGAGGCGGGCCCCACCGGTTACGACCCGCATCGGCTGTTGTCGTCGATGGGGGTGCATTGTGTGGTGGTCGAGCCGTCGCTGATCCCGAAGGGGCCGGGTGATCAGGTCAAGACGGACAAGCGTGACGCCCACCGGTTGGCGGTGTTGCACGAGGCCGGGTTGTTGACCCCGATCCGGGTGCCGACCCCGCGGGAGGAGGCCGTGCGTGATCTGTGCCGCACACGCGCCGATCTGGTCGGTGACGTGACCCAGGCCAAGAACCGGTTGTTCGCGTTCTTGTTGCGTCACGGGCGGGTGTGGCGTGACGGGCGGCAATGGACGATGAAACATCGCCACTGGGTCGCAGCGCAAAGCTTCGACGACCCCGCCCTGACCGCGACGCTCGGCTCCTACCGCGCGAACCTGGAGACCCGCGAGAACATGCTGCACGCGCTCGAGACGGATCTGGCGGTGTGGTTCGACCGTGAACCATTCGGCCCCCAGGTGTCCAGACTGGCCGCCTATCGAGGCTTCACCCATCAAGGCGCTCCCAGTCTCCGGCCATCGTCGACGAAAAGGCTGCTGTTGCGGTGAGCGCGTGTCCCCGAAAGTATGAGTGCCTGAGGGGAGGGGCTCGCGATGGCTGTACGGACAACGCTGAACCACGTTGCGATGAGTGTCGCGTCTGGCACTCTGACCGACGAGTGGCGGGCCGACCTGTTGGAGTTCTATGGCGCGCTTCTCGGTTGGCGCGAGATCGAGTCGCTGCGTGTTCCCGATCGTCTCACGATCTTGGTCGGCCAACGCACCTACGTGAATATCCGGGAACGTGCCGAGCCGATGATCTGTTCGGGGTACGAACACTTCGGCGTTGTCGTTTCGTCGGGCGATGAAGTGGAGGAGATCTGGAACCGTCTGGACGCGTCTCCGTTGGATCTGGAACTGGAGCCTCTCAACATCGAAAACGGAGGGTTTCGGAGTCTTCGGTTCCGCTTCATGCTGCCGCTGGCGGTGGAGGTTCAGTTTCTTCCGGAGGTCGCGAACGCTGTGTTGTGAGCCGACGGTCAGCGGAGCCCGTCATCGGGCCTGCAGGGCCTGTGGTGGTCGGAGCATCGCCCACACGTCGGGTCCGTCATCAGCGAGTCGGCGATGATCGATCACTTCGAACTGGAGGGTCGAGTAGAAGTCGATGTTCGACTCCGCTGATGTTTCGAGGAACGCCGGGACCCGTTCGTTGTCTGCCAATGACAGGGTGGGCGCCAGCGTGCGCTTCGCAAGACCGCGGCCGCGCATGGTGGGAGCGGTTCCGACCGTTCCGAGGTAGAGGTGTCGCTGTGTGGGCCTCCAGTCGGCCAGCTGCCGCTCGGCTGCGATTGATGCTTGGTGCCGGGAGCCTTCCAGGTTGGCGGTGAGGTGTTCGATCGTCGGGTTCGGGGTGGATGCGTTCGGGTCGGCGCTGTCGGTCCAGACCGCCACGCAGTGGAT
The DNA here is from genome assembly GCA_963712775.1 of Ilumatobacteraceae bacterium. Lineage (GTDB taxonomy): Bacteria > Actinomycetota > Acidimicrobiia > Acidimicrobiales > Ilumatobacteraceae > Sva-07. The sequence continues at coordinate 18,159 of CAVQJG010000001.1, forward strand.
GGTGTCATCCACCGTTGTGACCCATACCGAACCGTTTGCGAGGCCGACGTGTTCGAGGGTCAAGCGCTGCAGGCCGATGATGCGGGCCTGGTGGTCGCGGGGGTCGACGGTCCATCGAGTCCAGGCATAGTCAGAGAATGCCTCACCGAGCACGGTCGCCGCTCGATCGAGATCGGATGTCACGGCTCGTCGAGTGCGGATCTTCACGACACCACCCTTGCTCACTCAGGCCAGTATCTGCTCCGCACGCCCCATGTTGGCCGCGGTCATCTGGCGGCCAGCTCGTCGAGCACGGCCCGGAACGTCCGATAGCGCCGTTGACCCACCTCGGCCGCCAGCTCGGCCTCGAGGGTGGCCAGTTCGCGCAGCACGAGCGCGATGGTGCGGTCACCCTCTGGTGTACGGCGGATGATGCTGGCCCGTCCGTCCTGTGGGTCGGGTTCGACGGTGACGAGCCCCGCTTCGAGCATTTCCTGGATGCGCTGGCCGACGGCCTGCTTGGAGATCCAGCCCTGCGCGAGCTCGGATGGGCGGGCTCCGTCCGGCGGAACGAGATCGAGCAGCCGTGCGTGCGAGCCTCGAATCACCACACCGTGCGGAGCCATGCGTGCTGCCATCTCCTCGCCGAGTCGCCGCTCGACGAGCGTCATCGTCGCGAGGACATGTGGGCTGGAGTTCGCCACCTCAGGATAGTCAAGCATGTTGACATATTAGTCAAGTAGATTTACTATCGCAATCGTGACCGAGAATGCACACTGCGGGTGGAGCGACGACATCCTCGGGCGAGTCGCACGTTCCGCAACTGGATCGGCGGCCACCGTCACGGCGTCGGTCTCCGAGCCGCTCGCACACCGAGTCGAGAACATGACCACTGCCCGGCTGGACCGCGTGCAGCTCACCCTCGACGACGGCAACACCCTGACCGCGGTGGCCAAGACCCTGCGACCGGCATCCGCGGCACCCGCGTTCGAGTCGATCCCACCGGAGCACCACCAGCAGGTGCTCGAAGACCTCCACTGGCTCGTCGAGCCCGACGTGTACCGCTCAGGCCTGGGTTCTGTACTCCCGGAGCCGATGCGGATGCCCGCGGTGTACCTCGTCGACGACAGCGCCCACGACGTCATCACCATCTGGATGGACGACGTCGCCGACGTGACGCCATGGACGCTCGACCGATACCGACGCACCGCCGCGTCGCTCGGCGCGCTGGCCGGACGATGGACCGACCCCGACCCCGCCGAAGCGTTTGGCTTGCACGGACGCATGATCGAACGCCTCTTCTACGGCAAGATCACCTTCCTCGACCTGCCGCTCCAAACCGACGACTCGTTCTGGGCCGACCCGCACGTGCGTTCCGCCGTCGACGACCGCCACCGAACCGATCTCGACCGCCTCGCCGAAGCCGTCCCAGGGCTACTCGCGCGGCTCCGGGACCTGCCGAGCGGCGTCTGCCACGGTGACGCCACTCCCGACAACTTCCACGAGCCCGGCGACGGCACCATCGTCGCGCTCGACTGGAGCTATGCCCACACAGGTCAGATCGGTAGCGACCTCGCCCAGCTGCTCGTGGGACGCTTCGAAACCGGAGCCGCAGACATCGACGACATCCCCGCAATCGCGGCCGCGATCGCCGACGGATTCATCGACGGGCTCACCGCAGCGGGCTCGACGGCCACCCTCGACGATGTCCGTACTGCGTGGGCGACGCACCTCGCGGTGCGGTCGGTGTTCTCTGCATTGGTGCTCGACCACCGCCCCGACCTCCACGGCGACGCCCGCGCCGAACTCCTGCGCCGGCGAGCCGCGGTCGCCCGCTTCGGCATCGACCTCGCCCTGGACATCGCCCAGACGTGATGCATCGAAGCGTTCGCAGAACGTCGCACTCGACAGGAATCTGCTGATGCCGACAACTCCGGACCCTGACTGGGCGGACCTCGAGCAGTCCGTTCGAACCGTCGCCACCGAGGAAGCACTGTCGGGCGTCGTACGCGTCGACGTCGACGGTCAGATCGTCGTCGAGGCGGCCTTCGGACACTCACACCGCGGACTCGGCATCGCGATGACGACCGACGCCCAACTCGCGATCGCCAGCGGCAGCAAGGCATTCACCGCGCTCGTGGTGATGAGCCTCGTCGAGCGAGGCGACCTCAGCCTCGACACGCGCGTGCGCTCGATCCTCGGCGACGACCTCGCCCTCGTCGATGACCGAGTCACCGTCGAGCACCTCCTCGCACACCGGTCAGGCATCGGCGACTACCTCGACGAGGACACCGTGAACGATCCCAACGCCTACGTCATGCCTGTGCCGGTCCACGAACTCGACACCACCGATGACTACCTCGCCATCCTCGACGGGCATCCGAGCAAGTTCACGCCCGGCGAGCGATTCGAATACTGCAACAGCGGCTACGTGATCCTCGCACTGCTCACCGAACGAGTCTCCGGGCGATCCTTCCATGACCTCGTCGACAACGACGTCTGCACCCCAGCCGGTATGACCGACACGGCGTTCCTCCGCTCCGACTCGTTACCCGGACGCGCCGCGCTCGGCTATCTCGACGACGACGGATTGTCGACCAACGTGCTCCATCTCCCCGTACGCGGCAGCGGTGACGGCGGCATCTACACGACAGCGGCCGATGTCCACGCTTTCTGGGATGCCCTCATGGCAGGGCGGATCGTCTCACCCGACACCGTGCACGAGATGACCCGCCCCCGCGGCGGCGCCGACATCGACGGACTGCGACACGGGCTCGGGTTCTGGCTCGGAGCACACGACGAGACCGTCTCGATCCACGGATTCGACACCGGTGTCGGGTTCGTGTCCGTCCACGATCCCAGCCGGCGCACGACCTTCACGGTGATGTCCAACACGAGCCGAGGCGCATGGCCCAGCAGCCAACGCATCTCCCAGATCCTGACCAGCCGCTGAGGGGTCGCAGCGACATGCCCCATGCTGCGCTCGCGACCATCCTGACGTGTGGCCACGATCGCGTGGCGCAGACGATGGCAACCTGAAGCAATGGAACCATCCGTGGTCTCGCGGGCGCTGGCGGCCACGACGTCGCTCGCATCCGAGCTGGGTCTGGCGGTCGAGGACGCGATCGTCGTCCGGAACTCGAACCGGATCACCGTGCATCTCGTGCCGTGTGATGTGCTTGCTCGCGTCGCGGCACCGGTGCGCCGAAACCACGAAGTCGCCGCATTCGAACTCGACATGGCGAAGCGCCTTGCGACAGCCGACAGCCTGGTCGGAGCGCCCGAGCCACGGGTCGAGCCGATCGTCCACGTACGTGACGGCTTCGCCGCGACCTTCTGGAAGTACTACGACACGCTGCCGGCCGGCGACATCACCCCGGACGAATACGCGCAAGCGCTCGAAGGACTCCACGGCGAAATGCGGCACGTTGCTGTGGAGGCACCCCACTTCACCGATCGGGTCGATGAAGCACACGCGATCGTTCGGAACCGTTCGCGGAGCCCGGAGCTCGCCGACGCCGACCGGGAGCTCCTCACGAACACGCTGCGAAGTCTCCGACGCGCCGTGATCGACCGATGCGCGAACGAGCAGCTACTCCACGGCGAACCTCACGCCGGCAACGTCCTGAAGACCGCCGACGGTATGCGATTCATCGACCTCGAGACGTGCTGCTACGGGCCAGTCGAGTTCGACATCGCCCACACACCCATCGAGGTCGGTCGTCGCTACACGTCCGCCGACCGGCTCCAGCTTCGCAACTGTCGGGTACTCATGCTCGCGATGATCGCTGCTTGGCGCGCAGATCGAGACGATCAGCTCCCGAACCGGAGCGAGAAGCGTGGGTTGCTGCTCGCAGAGATCCGAAAGGCCCTCGATCGCTACCGCATCGATGTGCGTCGATGAACCAAGCACGCCTCGTCGATTCCCGACAGTCAGCCGTTCAACGCATGCTCAAGTGGCGAAGCACCGGGGAGCTCGTTCCGTCAGCGGGCGGACCGTGCCTGCGCGGTTCTTCGCGTCATGCTCGACCTGGGCGAAGGACAGTTTCTATCCAGTCGTCAACGGTGAGTAGCGGCATCGATCTCACGCCCCGCCCGAGTCAGCGCCTGCCGATACGGCGCGTGAGCGACGCTTCGGCCCGGATTATCGGGTGCCGATTATCGAGCGTGCTCGACCTTTCGACAGGTCCTCAATTCTCCCGGCTTCATGTGAACAGACCTCGGTTCTCCTGGACCCATGTTGTGACACGCCTGGACTCGTCGAGAGTGCCATCACGGACCCAGGTCGCCTGCGGCTCGAGTCCTCTCTCAGCAAGCTCTTCGACGTGCACGATGATGAGCCGTTGGCGATCGATGACGTCGTCGACCAGACCGATCGTCGAGGTGAGCCCGTATGCGTCGGCGAAGACCTCCAGGCGCGCACGGCGGTCCGGCAGGTTGGCAAAGTGGTGCCAGGACTGTGCGGTTGCGTTGTCACGAAACGGCACGGCGTACTCGAGTGCGTAGGCGATGTCGTTGCTACGCGGCCCGGGCGCGGCGAAGTCCCAGTCGAGGATCCCGACCGGTTCGTCGCCGTCGTAGACGAGGTTCCACGGGCCGAAGTCGTTGTGACACACCACCTCGTGCGGCTCAGCGGGCTGAAGTGCCCACTCCAGGTCGGGACACGGCCGAAAGTCCCGGACTGCCTCGTGGTACTCGCGCAGCAGCCTCGCGAACCGTCGGAGTCCATGGTCGCTGTGAATCCGGTACCAGCCGTTCGCCCCCGATTCACCTGGGATGTAGGAGACCACCTCGCGTCCCTGCGAGTCGATTCCGCCGGGTCGTGGCGAGTACGAGAAACCCACGTCGTGGAGATGCTGCAAGAGCGTCTGGACGGCCGGGGTCCACCACCCGGCCGGTCGACGCACCGTGTCACCCACGCGCACGATGCGACGGTGCTCGCTTGCCTGGAGATTCTCTTCGGACGTTGACTCCACCGGGCATGTCTAACGCGCGCGATCGTGCTCGCAGTCAGCATTGTGAACACCGACGAAGTGCGAAATGCTTCCCACATGGATGCAGTGCCTCAACGCCTCAGCTTCGTCACGCTCGGCACCCGCGACATGAGACGGGCGCGCTCGTTCTACGGGGCATGGGGCTGGGTTGAGCGAGATGGAAGCACCGACGAATTCGCGTCGTTCGATGTCGGATCGACGCGGCTGGCGCTCTACCCGTTGGACCTGCTTGGCCACGAGGCAGCCCCAGGGTGCGCCATGCCCGACTCTGACTGGAACGGCATCACCTTGGCCATCAACGTCGACAGCCGAATCCTCGTTGATGAGATCTTCACCGCAGCAACGGCCTCGGGCGCTCGTGTCATCGCCACGCCGGTCGATCGTGAGTGGGGCGGGTACTCGGCGTACATCGCCGACCCTGAGGGCCAGAGATGGGAGATCGCGTGGGCCCCGTAGCTCGCGTCCGGCGAAGAATCACAGCGACGGATAGGGACAGCCGTGCCGCATCGCCTGGCGAAGTCGTTCGGTGAACACTGTGAACATCGAGTGCTCGGCTTGGGCCGTACCCGAGTGAGTGTCTCGCTCGATTGGGCGTGATTCTGCGTACGTTTATCGAGCGGCCTGCCGCCCACGTGTCGACGACTGAAGACGTCGAGGCAACGACTCGTGCGTCGTGCGCAACGTCTTTCCCTCGCACATACACGCGACGCACTGGTCGGCTTTCGCCGTCGAGTCCGAAAGACGTCATCTCCTACCGTGAGGCCGATGGAGTTGAGACAGCGAGCGGCAACACCCGACGACCAGGCACTCAGCCGACGCATCCACCACCTTGCATACCACGACGTGGTCGAGCGCCAGTTCGGACAGTGGGACGATTCGCAGCAAGACGCGTACTTCGATCGTGCTTGGCAACAACACAGCCACGACATCTTGGAGTGGGGCCATTCGACCTGCGGCTACCTCTCAGTCGAGGTCGGACCTGAGACGGTCTACATTCACGAGCTTGTTCTGCATCCGGAGTACCAGAACCAGGGCATCGGAACGCAAGTGCTTCTGGGAACCATTGACGAGGCACGGCGCCTCGGACTCGACGTGAGGCTTCAGGTTCTTCACGAGAACCGACGAGCGGCGGACCTGTATGAACGCCTCGGCTTTCAGGAGACCGGCACGACGACCACACACCGCGAGATGCTCCTGAACACATGAACCGACCTGCGGTCGTGCGGGCTTGAGGCTGGTCGTGATGGATCTGCTGCACCGAGCCCCCAATCGGCTGCCGGCCTGGTTGATCGAGCTCGGACGTCGATATTCGCTCAGTCAGTAGGCAAGGAACCCGGGAACCGGCGCTACCGGTCACCGCCGGTCGGGAATATGCGGTGTGCGGCCTGGGCCTGATTCATGCTGGGTTTGCGTTGCGGCGGTTGTCGTAGCGTTCAGAGCGCCGGTCGGTGTCCGGGAGTCTGCGTGCCGATTCATGCGGGTCGAGCGTCGTCCCTGTCGGACATGATGCTGGTTCCTCAGCGGTCAGTAGACGGACGCAGGGAGGCGATACGCGTGCCTCTGGACAGGGTGAGGACGGCGTCAGTTCCAATCGTGGGTGTTGCGCAGGTGGGTGAGGACGGCGAGGACTCGACGGTGGTCTTCGGCGCTTTCGGGGATGTCGAGCTTGATCAACACGTGTCGTACGTGCGCCTCGACGGTGCGTTCGCTGAGGAAGAGGCGTTGAGCGATACCTGTGTTCGTGAGGCCTTCGGCCATCAGTTCGAGTACGTGTCGTTCACGCGCCGAGAGTTGGGCGAGCGGGCCCGGGGAGACGACTCGGACGAGGGTCTCGACCACGGTGGGGTCCAGTGCCGAGCCGCCCCCGGCGACGCGGGCCGCGGTGGCGAAGAAGTCCTCGACGTCGAGCACTCGGTCTTTGAGCAGGTATCCGAATCCCGGTTTGCCGAGGAGGTCGACTGTGTATGCGGTTTCGATGTGCTGTGAGAGGACGAGGACGCCGACGGACGGGTGCCGGTGCTTGATGGTTTGAGCGGCCCGGATGCCTTCGTCGGTGTAGGTCGGTGGCATCCGGATGTCGATGATCACGAGGTCGGGCATGTCGCGCTCCACGGCTTCGACCACTGCGTCGCCGTCGCCTTCGGTGGCGACGATCTCGTGTCCCCCGTCGACGAACATGCGGGCGAGACCCTCGCGGAGAAGGACTTGGTCCTCGGCGATCACGACACGCATGGAAGCTCCGCGCTGAGGGTCGTGCCGTGGTCCCTGCCGCTGACGATGAGCAGTCGCCCGCCGAGTGCGGCGACGCGGTCGGAGAGTCCGGTCAGTCCGGATCCGCGTTCGATCGTGGCACCGCCGAGGCCGTCGTCGGTCACGCTCACGATCAGCGTCGAATCGCGGCGTGCGATGTCGAGCCTCACACTGGCGGCGCGGGAGTGTTTCACGGCGTTGGTCAGTCCCTCGCAGGCCACGAAGTATGCGGCGGCCTCGATGTCGTTCGGGTAACGGTCGCTGGTGGCGTTGACGGCGACGGGGACCGGTGATCTGCTTGCGAGGTCGCGCAGTGCGGGGGCGAGCCCAGCTTGTAGGAGGGCTGGGCGTAGGCCGTGGGCGAGGGCGCGCAGTTCGTCGATCGCGGCGCCGATCTCGACGACGGCGGCATCCAAGGTGCGACGCGCCGACTCGGGCTGGGTAGCGAGCTCATGTTGCGCGTGCCGGAGCGCGAGTCCGATCGACACGAGACGTTGTTGGGCGCCGTCGTGCAGATCGCGTGCGAGCCGTCGGCGTTCGTTCTCGGCGACGGCTGCGATGCGTGTGCGGGACTCGTCGACTTCGTCGAGGCGTTGGCGCAACTCGACGCGAAGGCGCGCCATCTCGATCGCGATCGATGCTGCGTCGATTACCGACGGCAGCAGGGCACGGTCAGCGTCGCTGCGCGGGCACCAGACAATCTCAGCGAGGGTGATCCCGCTGCGTTGCGCGGGCACACGTTCGGCGGCAGCGTCGACATCGGTCACGGGTCGGCCATGCATGTCGACTCGCGGTCCGTCGCGTTGCAGCACGAACTGCACATCGAGCCCGGGGTCCTGCATCGCGGCACGAAGCGCATCCACGACCTGTTCGGGTTCGGCACGGTCGTGGCGTAGGTCGTCGACGAAGCCGGCCACGACCGTCAGTGCGTCATGACGTTGCCGACGGAACCGACGATCGACCAGGTTCTGCACGCGGCGATGGAGCAGCCTGAAGACCGCGGCCGCAAGCAGCGTGGCCCCCGCAGCAACCCACGCCGAGTCGCGACCGACGACCGCACCGAGGATGACGACGGCACCGACGTAGACCGTCGCAAGCACGACCGTCAACGCCGCGTAGCTGAACGTGCGACTGATGACGAGGTCGACGTCGTAGAGCCGGTACCGCAGGATCGCGGCACAGATGACGATGGGCCAGATCGTGACGACGAGCGCCGGGAGCACGTGCGAGATCGGCGTGACGAACCACAATGCGCCTCCGAGCGTGAGCCCGACGACGAGTACACCGCTCGCAACAGCGAACCACTTCAGCTGCAACCGAACCACCTCGTTCGAGTCGCGATATCGCACTACGACTGCGGCAGCGGCGGCGAGCAGGGACATCAGCACGATCGCAAACCCGGCGGTGAACATCAGTCGGGTCGGGAGCCAGTCGACCGCGTAGGGATTCTGGCCCGCGACGTATTCGCTGCCCGCGTCAGGATTGAACACCCACCCCGGCTCGGCCGCCAGCGCTCCGATGATCGACAGCCAGAGCACGAGTGACCATCGCCGCGAGATCAGATGGCCGCCCGGGTAGAGCAGTATCGTCGCAACCGCCAGCGGTGCCGTCGGCAGCCAACTCGCGGTGGCCACGAACTCGGCCGTTGGTCCGAACCCCCAACCACGTTCAGCGGCCCGGAGTCCCCAACCCTGAGCGAGGTCGCCGACGAGCGCCGCCAGAACGCCCTGGGCGACCAACAACCACCCGATGGCATGGCGAGGATGACGGCGCAGGATCAGCGCCCCTGCAACGGTCCCTGCGATCGAGGACACGGCCAGCAGCAGCGTGTCCCAGGACGGTTCGAGACCCCACGAGAGCGGCACGGCGACGAGCTCGATCAGGACCGTGAACGCGACCAGGAGCATCGGAACGTACCGGAGCCGCGGGAACGCCACGCACGAATCATTCTCCTCCGACGGCAGGGGCGCAACCGTGCGACCACTGCATTCGGAATGAGTGCTGGCGCTGATGACTCACAGCATCGGGATCCGTACCTTCGCCACACACGTCCCACACCGAAGGAGGACCGCGATGACATCGCTCACCGAAACAACCCCCGCCCTCGAAACCGACCAGCAGCGCCGGTGCCTCGCTCGGATCACAGGGAGCGCCGGGCTGGTCACCCTGGTGGTCGTACTGGGAGCGTCGCTCGTCAACGACTACCAGAGCGCAGCGATGGACAGCAGCGCCGACGAGGCCGTCGCGTTCTTCCGATCGCTCGACGACTCGCTCGGGGCAATCAGCTCGTTCGCGACCGCCGTCGGTTTGATCGCGATGCTCTGGTTCGCCCTCGGTCTCGCACTGCTCCTCCGACGCTACGAGAGCGGGCCGCCATGGCGCTCCCTCTTCCTCGCGGGCGCCGGCATCGTCAGCGTGGTGTCGGGCCAGATCGCGAGCTGGGACGCCGCGGTGTACCGCTCGGCCGACATCGATCCGCAGGTGGCACGCTACGCATACGATCTCGGCAACCTGTCGTTCGCGAATGGCTGGGTGGCTGCCGGGGCGGTGGGGATCTGCGCTGGCGCCATTGTCCTGTCGAGCCGCGACCTGCCGCATTGGTTGGGCTGGTGGGGGCTCGTCGCAGGGGTCGGATCGGTGTTGGCGCGCGCCGTGTGGACCCAGGAGATCGCGTTCGTTCCGTTTGCTGCCTACTGGATCTGGGTGGCGGTGTTGTCGGTGGTTCTCCTGACGGGTCGCTTCGCGGTCACCGCAACCGACCGATGAGCGACCCGATCACCGCTCCGCCGGTGCGGCTGGCCGGTCTCACCAAGTCGTTCGGAGGCATCCGGGCGGTCGATGACGTCACCGCCGGTGCACGGCCGGGCCAGGTAACGGCCTTGCTCGGGCCGAACGGAGCGGGTAAGACCACGACGCTGCGGATGCTGCTCGGGCTCGTCGCACCGACGAGTGGCACGGCGACGTTCGGCGGGAAACGCTACGACGAGTTGTCCAACCCCGTCCGCGAGGTTGGTGCGGTGCTCGAGGCCTCGGGATATCACCCCGGGCGAACCGCACGTGACCACTTGCGCATCATCGCGACCGCAGCCAGGTTGTCGTACGAGGCGGTCGAGCGGGTCCTGGACGAGACCGGTCTCGCCGCGGACGCGGAGCGCCGGGTCGGCGCGTTCTCCCTCGGGATGCGCCAGCGGCTCGGCCTGGCCGCTGCGATGCTCGGCGATCCATCCGTCCTGGTCCTCGATGAGCCCACCAATGGGCTGGACCCGCAGGGAGTGCGTTGGCTGCGCGGTTACCTGCGCCGGCTCGCCGACGGGGGGCGCACCGTGCTGCTGTCCAGCCATGCCTTGGGAGAGGTGGAGACGACCGCCGACCATGTGCTCGTGCTGGCACACGGCAGGCTGCTCCGGTCCTCGATGCTGGCCGAGTTGCGCTCCGAGGCCGACATCGGCTCTCGGGTGCGCACCCCAGATGCGACGCGGCTCGGTCTTGCGCTCGACGCCGCGGGCTACACCTTCCGGCTCGCCGAGGACGGGCTCGTCGTGGACGCAGCACCCGAAGAGGTCGGCGCGGTTGCGGCGGCTCACGGCGTCGTGCTGCACGGCCTGGGCGGGACCGCGGGCCTGGAGCACGCGTTCTTCCGGATCGTCCAGGACGCCGACCCCACCCGACAACGCGAATCGGCCCCGAAGGTCGTCTCATGACAGCGCTCGCAGGTTCGCAGCCGACGAGCACCGTGTCGAACTGGTGCCTGCGCTTCGCCGGCGTCAGTGGGCTCATCAACGGTCTGGGATTCGGGGGCTTCGCCATCCCGGCCATCTGGAGCATTGCCGTCGGGCGTGTCGTGCGCTATCCCGGCGACCTCCCCGGTTATGGGAACGGACCCTTTCACCGTCTCGGTGTCCCCACGACCGTGCCGCTCCTGACGGCGTTCGTGATCGCCTGCACGGTCCAGGTCGTCGGTGGCGTCTTCCTGCTGTGGCCACGAGCCCCCGGCATCCTGCTTTCGCTGATCGGGATCCTGGTGTGTGCGCCTTTCTGGTGGGGCTTCGACCTTCCCTTCACGTGGCTCAGCATGGTCGAGGTCATCACCTTCATCCTGATCGGGTGGACGTTTCGCCGCCCTGGACAACCCGAATCGTCCCAGGAGCGTCGTTCCATGACAGCGCTGATCGACGCCGAGTTGCTCAAGCTGTCCACCCGGGCGCATGCGGGGGTGTTCCTGGTCGCCATGATCTTCGTCCCCATCGCCGTCTCCTCCGAGATCCCCAGGCCCGGCAAGGGCGGCACTGCGTTGTCCATCTACGACCCAGACCTCCTGGCGCTCGCCGTCGGGACCGGATTCGTGGTTCCCATGGTCTTCGTTGCCCTGCTGGGCGGGGTCGCTGTCACTCAGGAGTTCCGATACGGCACCGTCACGTCGACGTACTTGACCGAGCCGCGGCGCCATCGCGTCCTGATGGCGAAGATCGGCGCTCTGGTGGTGGCGAGTCTGCTGACCACCGCCGTGACCCTGAGCGTCGCAGGGCCGGTCGCTGTCGCACTGATCAGCACTCGGGGAGGTCACCTGCATGTCGGAACTCGTTTCTGGCAAACGGTGGCCGGCTGCGCCATCGTGATGCTGCTGTACGCCGTCGTCGGAGCCCTGATCGGCGCGCTGGTGCGCAATCAGGTCGCTTTCGTCGTCGCCGCGCTCGCCTGGATGCTGGCTGTGGAACACTTGCTTATCCCCGCGCACATGTCCGTGGGGCGGTGGCTGCCGGTGGCTGCGGCGTACCAGCTCATGCAACTGGGTCCATCGGTCGATCCAGATGGGCGGCTGCTCCCCCTGACCGCGTCGGGTCTCCTACTCACGGCCTATGCCACGATTGTTGTCATCCTTGCTTTCGCCCTCATTCCAAGACGCGACATTCAGTGACCCAACCGGTCCGCGCCATCACGACGCCCGTCAAGGTGTAGGGATCCGGTACGAACCCAACACAGATCGGCTCCTCCGGAGCGGGAACCACGCAGTTGGACCCCGCCCGTAATCCCGGGCGAGACTGCTCGCTCCCGCGCTCGGCTTCCGGCGCACTGTGACGGGCTGCCGCTCGAGTTGGCCAGAACGTAATCCCGGTCACTGTCGCGGCCGGCGGACGGGATGACAGAGCGCGCGACGTGGGTCCTTCCGGAGCGAATAGTTGCACTTTCAGGGTCATCAGTCGACGCTGGACTGGCCCCTGACATCCCCAGCGTGTCGCCCACCTTGGGTGGGCCACGCGCCACCAACATTGACAAGGCCGAAGGCGTGGACGAGACTCGATCGCCCTGGCCTGGGGGGTCGGGTCGGCCCAGCGCCGACGAGAAGAATTGGGGGCACATGATGCCGCTTCATGTAGGTAAGTTCGAGCGATTTCCGTCGGCGGATCGAAACGAGTTGGCGCTTGCTGCGCTCGAGTGGTGTCGAGCCGCTCGCGCGTCAGCGGGCGTCAAGGACAGTCGCTTCTACTGGATTGATCCCAACGAGATCGTCGTGGTCACTGACGCCGAGCCGGGAGCCTGGGGGGCCGGAGCCGGAGCGGAAGTGAGTCCACAAGCGGCAAAGGCGTTGTTCGCACTCGCGGATCTCGCCCGCAACACCAGCACCGAGACCTGGGCAGACGCCCGGGCCGGCGCCGAGATGTTCGGACGAGCTCAGTAGGCATCGACTGCTCTCGGCTTCACCTGTGGTGTCCCTCTCCGTCACGGAACGGGCCTCCGCAGGCGACCGCGGATCGTCCGGTGACGCCGCGCGGGGCCGACCGCCTGCGGCTGAACAGCTGCGGGCACCGCCAACCCCGGCCGCGCCACCCGATAACCGGCGCACTGTGGCGGGCTACTGCTCGAGTTGACCAGCACGATATCCCGGTAACTGTCCGCGGTTGAAGGAGTCGGCTGGCGGACGGGATTACGAGGTGCTCGGGTTGGGCCGGAGTGTGGCGCTTGTTGTCCATGGGCAGGGTGATTCTGCCTGCTCCTATGTCAAGCCGCTGGCTGAAGTTGTTCCCTGGCAGTGAGTTCGGCGTCGGCGAGGAGGTCGCGGTAGACGACGTCGGAGAGTCGTCGCTTGAATGCGCGCACGGCTTCCATTCGCGTGTTGCCGAGCTTCATCCGACGCTCGAGGAACTCCTTGGCGGGCGGGTGACAGCGACCTTGTGTCACGGCGATGCGATGGATCGCACAGTTCAGCTGTCGGTTGCCGGCGCGTGAGAGTCGGAACCGTTCGCGGTTGCCGGACCAGACCGTCGTCGAGTGCGAGGAGACCGGTGGAACCCCAGTCCGTGCTCGGTCCTCGTCGGGCCAGGCGATGCGTAGCCGGCGGTGCTGGTGGTTCGGTGCGGATCAGTCCGTCGGGGATGACCTCACCCGTCCGGAGTCGTCGACGATCATCTCGCCGAGGCGTGGGCAGGTCGGCGGGGCTCTCGTCGACGACGGCGGCGGAGAACCGTTACGAGCCACGAGGCAGTTCTTCGTCGTCGACCGTTGCAGCTCGAGCCCCATCAGTTCGACATCGGGCGACGAAGTGTGCCGCACGGGAAAGCTGCCCGAACGCCGCCCCACCGGGCGTGACTTCGTGACGCGGGACCTGGGCCTCGGCGTCGGGCCGCTTGCGGACACCGGATGCAGCCCTGCACCACGTCCCGGTCCGGGGGCCCGGACCGGGACGTGGTGATGTCGAGCTCGGATGCGCGGCGGGTTACGGGATGTCGAGATCGACCTCACCGTCACCGTTGCCGGACAGGTCCGACTTGGAGACGTTCACCGAACCGGAGCCGCCACTTGCCTCCACGCCCCACTCGCCGTTGTCGGCCAGGGATGACTTGTCGACGGTGACGAGGACGGCACCCCCGTCGTCCTCGACGGCCTTGACTCCGGAGCCCTCGGCGCCGGTGGACGTGGTCTTGGAGACGTTGACCGTCACCGTGCCTGACCCGTCGCCTCCCTCGGACTCGACCTCGATCTGGTCGTTGCCGGCGTCCTCGAAGATCGACTTCGAGATGTCCGCGGTGTTGTCCCCGCCGCCGGCCTCGGAGGCCTTGTAGCCCTCGTCGCCGTTGCGGGACGCTTCGGTCTTGGTGACGATGCCCACGATGGATCCCTCGCCGGCCTCGTCCATGTCCATGCCCTCGTCGAAGTTGTCGTTCACCACGGAGCGGGACACGACGACGGTCAGATCGCCCGCGTCCTCCTCGTCGATGTCGAAGCCGTCGTCGAGGTCTTCGATCTCTTCGCCGAGGTTGCCGCCGCACTCGTCCGGCACCGTGCAGACAATCGCGACGGTGTCGCCGTTGTTGTTGAACGTGGAGCGGTCCACCGTTGCGTCGACTGAGCCGTCGCCCTTCTCGTCGAGTTCGACGCCGTCGGCGAGGTTGCCGTCGAAGGTCGAGCGGTCGAGGTCGGCGATGAGGTCGCCGGGGCCGCCCTGGTCGACGCGCAGGCCGTCGAAGTCCTGCGGGCACCCCGTCGCCTGGCTGATGTCGTAGCCGACGAGCTGGCCCGCTCCGGTGATCGAGGAGCGGTCGACGGTGACGTCGATGGAGATGCCGGCGTTGACGAAGTGCGGGTCGACACATGCCGGATGGATGAAGTCATCGGTGTTGTAGCCGGTGGTGGCCTGACCATCGATGAGCACTCCGTGGAACTGGGCATCGGTGACGGTGACCTGGTCCAGGACGATCTTGACGGGGCCAGACCCCTCCGGCAGGAACACGGCGAGGCCGTTGTTGAAGCTGTCGGCGAACGTCAGACGCTCGACCGTGAGGTCGCCGTCGGACTGCGAGACGAACAGACCCGAATCCCACGTGCCGGTGTCGGGGTCCACCGTCGCACCCGAGAGCGTCGCACCGCGCCCGACGAGCGTGAGGTCCTGCCCTCCGGTGTAGCGGACCTCGTCGGTCAACTCGATGTTGGCGTTGGGTGCGAAGACGATCTCGGTGATGGAGGTGTCGGCGTTGGCGGCCTCGACGGCCGCGAGGAACTCGGCCTCGCTGGACACACCCGGCGCGGCAGCCTGCGCAGGGGTGACCGAGAGCCCCAATCCGGCGAGGGACAGCGCCGCGAGTGCGGTGACGAATCGAATCTTCATGGTTCTCCTTGGAGTGGGTTCGAGGTGACATCGACGGCCTATCGCTCCGACCTGAACCTCGCATGAACACGCGGAAGCCGGCGGGTGAAAGCCACGTGGCCGTCGCGCGACAACCCGTCTGCACGCTTCACGGTTGAGGAGTTCGACTCCGTCGTCGTGTCCTGGGCGACAGCGTTTCGCCACTCGATGTCCGGTCGAACGGTGGCGGCTCGGGTGTGTGTGCGGGGCACCACGTGATCTCGTCGAGGGGCGCCTCGAGTTCTGGACCTGATCGACGAGTGTTGTGCAAGTTTTCACCGGCCGCTCGGACCGCGGTCGTGCCGAGTTCACGTCGGTCTCGTTGGATGGGGCGGTCACGCTCGTGACGTTCCCGCCAACACTCAACCCAACCAGAGGTAGAACGATGAACCGAACCCAACGACTCGGCGTGATCGCCGGCGTCGGAGCCGTCACGCTGGCAGCCTCCGTCGCTGTCTTCGCCGCCGAGAAGGCTCCCGGCACGTACGACCAGAACGACCTGACCATGGCGAAGGGGGTCGACGGCTGGACCACCGACGCGATCTTCACCGTCGGTGAATCATTCGGCGACTACACCCCGCCAGGCGTCCTCGACGGCCTTGGCGCCATGGAGCTGGACGGTGCGACCGTCCGCGTCTACGCGAACCACGAGCTCGGATTCGGTGACGGCTACGAGTACTTCGTCCCCGATGGCCAGGGTGGCGAGTTCCCGCTGACCGGCGCCCGCGTGTCGTACTTCGACATCGACAAGTCGAGCCGGGAGGTCGTCGGTGCCGGTCAGGCGATCCAGGCGATCTACGACGCCGACGGCGATCAGGCGACCGACCGATCGTTCCTCCCCCCGTTCCAGACGGGATTCAGCCGGTTCTGCTCGGCGGGCCTGTTCGAGGCCGGGCAGTTCGGTCGGGGTCGTGGCCTCGCCGACGACATCTTCTTCACCGGTGAGGAGGACGGAGGCAGCTTCAACCCGGTCGGTGGCGCCGAATGGGCACTCGACCCGGCCACCGGCAACCTCTGGGCGCTCCCCGATCTCGGTCGCGGCGCCTGGGAGAACGTGACCGTGCTCGACACCGGCGATCGCGACACCGTCGCGATCCTGCTGGCCGACGACACCTCGCCCTTCGACGCCGACGGCGACGGCACCGACGAAGCCGCACCGCTGTTCCTGTACGTCGGAACGAAGGACCCGAGCGGCGACTTCCCGGCCCAGAACGGTCTGCGCGGCGGGACGCTGTACGTCTGGGTCGCCGACAACGGTGCGACGACGCCGCTCGACTTCCGCGGCGGCGGCAAGCTGCGCGGCTCGTGGGTCGAGATCGACAACAGCCCGACGGGCCCGGCGTCGCCTGACGGCTCGACCGGATTCGACCAGTACGGGTACCCCACCCAGCGAACCCTGTGGACCCGCGCGGAGGCACTCGGCGCCTTCGGGTTCTCCCGCCCCGAGGACGTGGCAACCAACCCGAGGAAGGGCACCGAGGCGCTCCTCGCGTCGACCGGCGTCGACACCTTCGCCGTGGATCCGGCCACCGGCAACGGTGCCGACACCTTCGGCACCCTCTACACGATCGACACGAAGTTCCGTGACCTGAGCGCCACCGTGGAGATCATCTACGACGGCGACGCCGATCCCACGCGGGCGCTGCGCTCGCCGGACAACGTCGACTGGGCCGACGACGGCAGGATCTACGTCAACGAGGACCGGGCCGAGTTCGACACCCTTACCGGTGAGATCCTGTTCGGTGAGGGCGCGATCAACCCGAACGAGGCGAGCATCGTCAGCCTGAAGCCGAACGGCAAGGGCGTCACGCAGATCGCCGAGATCGACCGCGGCGTCGTGCTCGACGCGTCCGTCGACAACCCGACCACGGCTGTCGACATCGGCTACGGCGACTCCGGGAACTGGGAGACCTCGGGCATCCTCGACGTCTCGGCCTTGTTCGGTGAGAAGGGCGGAACGCTGTTCCTGTTCGATGTGCAGGCGCACGGAATCACCGACCAGAACAACTACCCGTTCGGCTCCCGGATCACGGACAACGACCTCAAGGAGGGCGGCCAGCTGCTCTTCCTCGAGCGCAACTGACGCCCAGATCGGTCGGCCACCGAGGCGGTGACCTGATCGCTCGGTATCGACCAAAGAGGGGCCGGTCCACGACGGGCCGGCCCCTCTCCGCGCGCTCACACAGCGCTCCCGATGGTCTCGCCCTGCCCTCGGAAGTCATGGTTCGCCGCGCTCCGGCGTACCAGGCGGCTCCCGGTGGGTGTCCGTCTCGGTCGACCTGGATTCCTCGAGGCTGATTCGCCCACAGGCCATCGATCGCCGGTCAAACTCGCGACGTTCGAGCACGTGCACCTGGAATTCTGTTCGATTGCCAGTGGTCGCTCAACAGGTGTTCGGCCAGTTCATCCCGCGCGTTGGGTCAGGCGCTGGTCCGAGGGCGCATTCGGCGCTGTCGTCTCCGCCGTCCTGTGACCAGGCCGGCCCACGATTGCTCGGATGCCGTCGTCGAGAGTTCGAACGCTCGAGGTCGAGCAGAGACTCGGCCCAGTCGGTAACCATCACTGCAGGATTCGAGCTGTGGAGGTACCGGATGCGTTCCGAGGGGCTCTGGACGGTGTTCACTTGGCTCGATGCTCCGATCTTGCGCTCGGCGCAAGTGACGAATGCACCTGCCCTGTAGCCGAAGCGATAGCGATTGGACGCCGGCCGCACTGAGTTGAGGAGCAGCACGACCAGCGTGGGTCAGACGATTGCAGCTTCGCCTGAACCCAAGACGAACGACACTCGACTCATCTGTGAACTTCAGCTGAATTCGAGGTCGTGGGGACCCCACCTGACGTTCGACCGACCTCCAGCGTTGCGCACGGTTGGTGATGTCGCCAGCGAACACCGTTCCGAACCTCTATCAGTCACAATTGACTCAAGATTCACTGACTGATATGTTCTGGGCGTGGAGTGGTCAGTCGATGATCGAGCAGCGGTGCATGCTGCGCTCGGTGATCCGATCCGTTTGGCGATGGTCGATGATCTCGCTGTCTCGGACCGCTCCCCGAGCGAACTCGCCGAATACTTCGAGCTGCCCAGCAACCTGTTGGCGCATCATCTCGATGTGCTCGAGCAGGCCGGCGTGATCGAGCGGTTCCGATCGGCCGGCGATCAGCGACGCCGATACGTACGCCTGGTCCTCGCGTCGCTCCACGGCCTGGTCCCGCCGAGGTTGCGTCTGCCCGAACGGGTCGTCTTCGTGTGCACCCACAACTCGGCACGCTCGCAACTCGCCGCGGCGTTGTGGCAACAGCTCGTCGGGCCGACGGCATCGTCTGCCGGCACGCAACCTGCCGAGCGGGTGCATCCGGCCGCCGTCGCCGCCGGGCAACGTCGTGGGCTGGACCTGAGCGGCGCGGTGCCGCACCCCCTCGACGACGCCGACCGTCGAGCGATGATCATCACGGTCTGCGACCGGGCCCACGAACAACTCGTCCCGTCGCTCGACAACTGGCACTGGTCGATCCCCGACCCCGTCGACATCGGCACCGACGACGCATTCGACCGCACCGTCACCCAACTCGACCACCGCATCCGCACCTTGAGCTGAACGGAGCCCACCGTCATGTCCGAACCCACCGACACTTCCGGCGATCGTGGTCGCTACGTCGAACAGCAACTGATGATCAAGCAAGCTGCCGCACGCCTGCACGACGAGTTCGCCGGCACCTTCAACGCCGAGACCATCGAGCGCTACATCAACGACTCGCGCGACAAACTCAACCTCAACGCGACCGTCCCCAACTGGCTGCCGCTGCTCATCGAGCGGTTCACCCGCGACCGGCTCCGCGCACTGCAACGGCTCGAGACCGGCAACCTCGGCAAACCAGCGGTGCTGTTCCTGTGCGTCCACAACGCCGGCCGCTCCCAGATGGCCGCCGGATGGCTCCGCCACCTCACCGGCGACACCGTCGATGTGTTCTCCGGCGGCTCCGACCCCGGCGCCGAGACGAACAAGGTCGCAGTCGCCGCAATGGCCGAGGTCGGCATCGACATCGCCAGCGAATACCCCAAACCGTGGACCGACGAGATCGCCCGCGCCGCCGACGTCATCGTGTCCATGGGATGCGGGGACGCGTGCCCCATCTTCCCCGGCAAACGCTACGAGGACTGGGAACTCGAGGACCCCTCCGGACAGTCCATCGAGGTGGTGCGTCACATCCGTGACGACATCCGGACCCGCGTCGAAACGCTCATCGCCTCGCTCCAACCAGCCACCACCTGACCGCCCCTCGCAACGCGCGACGGCCCGGAGACGGCGGTCGATCGATCGGCCCCACGATGAGAGCCAGACATCACCGTCGGTCCGGCTCTCCCCACGGGAATGATGACGACAGTTGGCGCAACATGGGCGTTCGCCGTTCCCGGCGAACCTCCATCCGCGTCAACAGGCCGTCGAGGAACCGCAGCGCATCGGCGATGAAGGGACCCTTGTTGAGCATGACGCACTCGGCTCGGCTCGCCCAGGCGGCGTCGGTGACCTCGGCGCGCGTCGGTGCTCCCTGCTTGGCGAGCGATTCGAGCACCTGGGTTGCGAGGATCACCGGGGTGTGGGCGGCCGCTCCGAACCAGAGGATCTCCTCTTGGAGCTCGGCGAGCCAGTCGAATCCGACCTCGACAGCGAGGTCGCCCCGGGCCACCATCAGTGCAGAGGAGGGCTGTTGCAGGAGCGTCAAGAGGAGGTCGGGCAGTCGATCCATCGCCGCTTTGCGTTCGATCTTCAGCACGACGCCGACGCCGTCGACCTCCAGTCGGGCGAGGTGCTCGTGGAGGCGGACGACGTCATGTGGGCTGCTCACGAACGACATCGCCACGAGGTCGACGTCGGCAGCCAGCGCCTCGACGATCGCGATGTCGTCATCGGTCAGCCCGGGAATCGGCAGCTCGGTGTCGGGGAGGTTGACACCCTTGCCCGAGCGGAGCTTGCACCGCAAGGGTCGCACGATCTCCAGATCGATGCGATCAGGGTCCACCCAGGTGACCACCCCCTCGATCGATCCGTCGTCGAGCATGATCCGCTCACCCGACCGCACCGACCCGAACAGCTCCTCGACCTCGATCGCAACATGGGCAGGTCGTTCGACACTGCCATCGGCGGCGCGCACGGCAGCTCCACCTTCAGAGGTCCCCCGACGCAACTGCAGGATCTCGCCGGCCCGGAGCACGATCGACGGAGCCGCCGGTCGAAGACGGCCGACCTCCATTGTTCGGACCGTCCTTCCGTCACGGCGGACCGAGATCTGGATGCCCGGTGCGAAGTAGATCGACCTGTCGGAGTCGGCATCGCATGTCCGATCTCGAGCAGCGACGACCGTCAGTCGGCGCCGACGCCCGCGGGCATCGCGGAACGAGAGCTCGTCACCGGGCTCAACTGCGTCCAGTGTGTCGGCGATCACCGGCACGATCGTGAGGCCGCCCCGAGCGACCTGGACGAGCTCCTCGGGTGCAGGGTCGACGGTGAAGCGCACGCGCACCGGACGTTCGACGCGGCCGAGGTCGTCACGGGCAGGCCTCGCCCGCACGACCTCCACCCCGGGCGGTAGCGGACCGGTGCGCAGCTTCGGTCCGGGGAGATCGATCGCCACTCTCACGTCTCGCCCAGCAGCATCGGCCCCGCGTCGTACGTTGGCGATCATCCGACGCCAACACTCCAGGTCGTCGTGGGCAGTGTTGATCCGCGCGATCGACATCCCCGAACCGATGAATCGGTCGACCAGCTGCGAGTCGTGTGCCGCCTCGGTCGGCAAGGTCACCATCAGCCGGGTGTTGCGGTCACCCACCGTCGGACCCAGCGATGCGAGCGTGTGTTCCTCGAGGAGACGACTCGCCTCGTCGGCACTCGGTCCTCGCCGACCGAGATCATCGGGTAGCTCAGAACCCGGGACCTCCGCAGCCAGCCGAGCGATGACCGCGTCGATGGTGGCCAGCACGTGCGGTTCGGCCCGACCGAGCGAGCTGAGCCCGAGCCGGGCGAGCGAACGCTGCTCCCGACGCAGGTCCAGCTGACGGATGGCGATGTAGTGCACCAAGTTGATTCCGCTTTGCCGGGTCTGCGGCGCCAACGCGTCAAGTGCATCTGCGTGCTGCTCCTCGGCCTCGAGTGCCGCCGTGCGTACCGTCAGCATCGCGGCGAGCAGTTCGGGCACCGTTGCAAACGACGAAGCGTCGGTGCGCGCACACTCCGAAGGTGTCACGGCTGCAGTATCGCCACGAGATCCTGAACAACCGGTGAATCGGACATGAACACTCGCTGCGAAGCAGATCCTCGAACGTGCGATCGGCCGACTGCCCCGATGCCGAACGTCGGGATTGCGATGAGCGAGACCCCACCTGGCACGGGCTTGGCTCGTCGCTTCGCGGGCCGTGCGGGAACCGGCACGATGGGCGGACCGATCGCAACACCTCGGAACCTGCCGGCAACACCTGTTGGCGACACGTGACCAGGCGGTGCCGGTGAACTCGCACAACAGCGACTGCAACGATGCGTGCTCGGACAGGTCCGATGGCCGACCGTCAGCCCGTCGGGCGGTTCGACCTGTCGCCACGGTGAGCAGGGGGTGAACGACGAGTGAATTCTCGGCCCGCCACACTCGGCCGACGGCACACGGCGCTCTACGGTGACCCGCCGACGATCGCAGAAGGTGCGGTCACCACATCCAGGAGGTTGATGACGTGGCCGAGACATCGCTGTTTCGCAACGAGCCGAACCAGGTGAAGCTGGCAGCAAGCGACTACTTGTTCCGCGCTGGGGACGAAGCTGAGCACATGTACGCAGTGATCGAGGGCGAGGTCGAAATCATTCGCGATGGCAACGTGGTTGAGCTTCGCCCCGAGAACACCATCTTCGGTGAACTCGCGATGATCGACCCCGACTACCACCACACTCGTGCCGCCGACGCTCGAGCGAAGACGGACTGCGTGCTCGCCGAGATCGATCGCACTCGCTTCCTGTACGTCCTGCGCACGAACGGTCCGTTCGCAATTGCACTCATGAACCATCTCGCCGAGCGCATCCGCCGCGGCTGGTAGCCCACCCGCCGGACGGGTCGAGAGCGAGCCATGGCGCCACGGCTCAACGAGGCTCGCTGAACAGGCACCTGCCATCGTTCCCGCTGGATCTGAATGGCCGTGCTCTGGAAATGGACCGTGAGTCCGGACTCGAACACCGACCGATCGAGGTCCTGACCGCCGGTCACGTCGCATTCAAAGCCGGCACCGACTTTGAACACGTCTTCTGCGAGTCGTCGACCAGCGCACTCGTCGGTGGTAGCGGCGCGCATCGGCGAGTCGGTCCAGGCGCCGCCGAGACCGGATACTGGATTCGCAGCGACCGACACAACCGCGGCTACCCAACGACGGCCGCCGCTGCGCTCACCGATGTCGTGTTCAACTGCTTGGCTGACGTCGAGCAGGTCGAGATCCACATGGATTGCGCGAATGTCGCAAGCGCTCGAATCCCGGACAAGCTCGGGTACAGGCTCCTGCACACCGAGCAGCATCCGAAACGCGCACTCGCTCACACCGGTCAGGCGTTCGTGTGGCAGACGACTCGGGCGGACTGGACGCCCCCCGCCAACAACCTGGCGCTAGGTCGCCGGATCACCGACACCACTCTTGTCCGGCCACCTTTCAACCGGCCAGCCCATACTCACAGAGCGATAATCCCGGCCGAGAGAGCGCCGTCTCGCGCTCGACTTCCGGCGTACTGCGCCCACGATCCACCCGATATTGGTCGGGAGGCGCATGCGAGACTCCGAGGTTCCATCACCACGAGATTGTGACTAGAATCATGGTCATGTCCGAGACACTGCCGTTGGCGAACGTGAAGTCGAAATTCTCTGAAATGGTCGACCGAGTCGAGCACACCCACGATCGGATCATCGTCACCCGCAACGGCCGCCCCGCCGCCGTGCTCATCAGCCCCGAGGAACTCGAGTCACTCGAAGACACCCTCGAGCTGCTCTCCGACCCGGACGCCATGCGCCAACTCCACGAATCACGACAGGCGTACGCGGCAGGCGACTTCGTGACGGGCGACGAACTCCGCAGCCGCTACCTCACCAAGTGAGCGCGGAGGAACCCTCCTACGCGCTGCGCGTCACCGGTCCCGCCGAACGGCAGCTCAACCGGCTCCCCGAAGGCACCGCAGCCGCCATCGTCGAATTCATGCTCGGCGCACTCGTCGACAACCCGCATCGACTCGGTGGAGTGCTTCAACGCGAGCTGGCCGGCCTGCGCTCGGCTCGACGCGGCGTGTACCGCATCATCTACGAGATCGATGACACTGACCAACTGGTGATCGTCTACCGCATCGAGCATCGCGCGACGGCCTACCGGCCCCGCTGATCGAGACCCGCTCGGTAATCGCGCGGCCCAACGGGCATCTCGGCGAGCGGTATCCGGCGATATGCGCATGTGAACTGCAACAGTTCGTCCAGTTGCATCGTGATATCATGGTGTCATGGCAAAGCAGACCACCGTTCGGTTGCCCGACGACCTCGCCGACGACGCCGAGGCTGTTGCTCGAGTCCGCGGTGACAGCGTCAACCAGCTCATCATCGACGCACTTGCGGCCGAGATCGAACGGGTCCGCTCCGACGAGGACTTCACCGCGCGCGCCAAGAAGTTGCTCGAACGTGACCGAGAGATCCTCGACCGCCTCGCGAAGTGACCCGCTATCTCAGCCTCGCTGAGTTCTGGTTCCTCGCCGAGCACGTCACCGGCATCAACGCAGCAACACTGATCAAGGCCAGCCGCGTCGAGCTCGCCGACTCCGCGCTGCACGCACCGCAGGCGGGCTTCGGCGACACCGATTTCTACCCGGACCCGTACGACAAGGCTGCCGTGCTCGCGTGTCGGATCGCGTGGAATCATCCGTTGCCCGACGACAACAAGCGAGCGGCGTGGGCCTGTCTCGTGCTGTTCATCGATCTCAACGACGGATCATGGAACGACGAGCAACCCGACACCGACGATGCCGTAGAGGCAATGCTCGCCGTCGCGGCACGCGAGGTTGATGAGACCTGGCAATCGGGTCGCTCAGAACGCGATCACCGAGCGTGCTCGGTTGACGGGTGACCGGCGGGAATATCGGGCACCCGATATGGGCCGAAGTCGCGCGACCGGGATCACCCCTCGGCGGGTGCCTGGGTGTCGGCGGGTGCCTCCTGAGCCGGGGTGGTGCCGTCGCTGGGCGTCGGCGCCTCGGTGCCGTCGTCGTCGATCGCGACGAACACAGCGAGCGCGAGGAGCAGACCGACCACCAAGGCGATGATCAGCCCACCCGACCCGCTCGACGACGAGTTCTCGGTCGGCGGTGCCGGCGGCGCCACCTGGGTGCCGGGCACCGGCTCGACCTGAGCCATCGAAGGGTCGATCGGCAGATTGACGGTCGTGCCCCCACGGATGGACATCTGTGTCCAGCTCGTCCCATTCCAATACCGGCCTTCGCTCTGCCCGGTCGGATCCTGATACCAGCCCGGCGGACTACTGATGGGTCGGCTGTCGTTCGTCATGACGTCTCCTCGGTTCGTTTCGGGCCGATCGGACGACGGTCTCAGTACGTGATGTCGCGGCCGTGGACAGTGAGCGCCCAGATCACCGCGATGCAGACGGCGATGATGATGATCGACCAGATCGGGTAGTACGGCAGCCACGCGAAGTTCGCGAGCATCACCAACGCCGCAGCTATCACCCCGACGGTACGGGCGAGCACGTTGCCCGAGAAGATCCCGATCCCCGACAGCAACAACACCGCACCGAGCACGATGTGGATCCAACCCCAGGCGGTGGTGTCAAACTCGAACACCCACTCCTGACCGACAACATAGAACTCGTCTTTGGCGATCGCCACGATGCCCTGGATGATGTCCATCACCCCGATGACAACGAGCATGATTCCTGCGAACATCGACCAGCCCACAGCACCTGAGCTGTAGTTGGCGGGTTCGGTCTCGTACGACATGACTCCTCCAATCGTGGACGCGTCCCCCGCGTCCTCGACTCGACAGTACGTGACCAGCCGCCCCCGTCCAGGGATCCCGGAGCTCCGCCCACCTCGATATCCGGCGCGCCGGTCCTGAGGGCACCACCGCGACCCTCAAATCCGTTCGCGGCACGCCCGGTAACCGGCAGAGAGTATGTAGGTGTGCGCTGATCGGAGGATCCCCGGCTCACCGGTTGGGGCGCTTCTTCGGTCGGTCAGTCTCCTCGGCTCGTCTGGCTCACTAACCGGCTGACGCGCTTCGGTGCTGTCTTTGCTTCGACGCGTCGACGAGCCTTGGAGACGGCACCCACCGGTCGGGTGGGGAGCATCCGTGTGCTGTTGGAGCAGCTCACGGGTGTCGTGTTCCACCGTCCCGGCAGGTGCGTGCCAACCCTGTTCACCTATCGAAAGGGATGGCCATGACCATCGTAGAGAATCACACCCAGATCACCGGCGGGGTCGACACCCACCTCGAGTTCCATGTTGCGGCGGCGGTCGACGCGAACGGCGGTGTGCTCGGTGTCGAGACGTTCTCGACCCGAGGCGCCGGCTACGCCCAGCTCGTTGCCTGGCTGCAACGTTTCGGGCCGATCGACCGCGTCGGTGTCGAAGGCACCGGCTCCTATGGGACTGGGCTCAGCCGACATCTGCGCAGCGAAGGGACCATGGTGGTCGAGGTTGATCGACCCAACCGTCAAGCCCGGCGCCGTCACGGCAAGCCCGACACCGTCGACGCCATCGCCGCTGCTCGAGCCGCGCTGAGCAGAACCGCAACCGGCCAAGCGAAGCATCGTGACGGCAACGTCGAAGCGATCCGGGTGTTGATGGTCGCCCGCCGATCCGCAGTCGATGAACGCATCAAAGTCTTGAACCAGATCCGTCACCTGGTCCTGTGCGCCCCCGAGCCGATCAGGGCCCGGTTCCATGGGCTCACCCCGACGTCACTGTTGAACCAGACCTCGACTCTGCGGCCACGCGATCACGGAGACATCGTCGACTACACGACCTTGCTCACGTTGCGTGAGCTCGGCCGGCGGGCCAAGAACCTCCACGACGAGAACGTCCGGTTGAACAAACTGCTGCGTCCGCTGATCCGCCGGACCGCCCCCGGGCTCCTCGACGTCTACGGCGTCGGCTACGACACCGCCGCGAAGCTCCTCGTCGCTGCAAGCGACAACCCCGAACGCCTCCACTCCGAAGCGGCATGGGCGCACATGTGCGGCGTCGCACCGATCGAAGCATCCTCGGGCAAGACCAAACGGCATCGCCTCAACCGGGGCGGGAACCGCCAAGCGAACTCGGCGATCTACCACATCATGCTGACCCGCCTCAGCTACGACCAACGCACCCGCGACTACTTCGCACGACGATCCGCTGAGGGCAAAACCAACGGCGAGATCTGCCGGATCCTGCGCCGCTACATCGCACGCGAGGTCTACAAGCAACTCCCACACCCGGACTGATCCACGCCATCACGAGGCCGGGCCTCTGACTCGTTCGAACCGGCTCACACCTCAGGGTTGTGCAACACACGACATGTCGACCCCCGGCCTCCACGCGCACCAACGACCCACCGGCGATCACCTGCACGGCGTGACCGAATACGCGCTTGCCCTCCACCCCGAGTGGCTCATCTCTGTCTTGTCCACCACCCAGGACCGACCGCCCCACAGAACCCCTCGACATCCATACGCGCATCAGAGAGAAGGACATCACCTTCGCAACCGCCCTCATCGAGCACGGCTTCGTGGGTACCGCGACGTTGCACGAACGAGCCGGGCTGCTCGGCCAGCCGAACGCAGTGATCCGACGGGTACGCGACCTTATCGTCCGCTGCACGCCGAACGAGTAACTGATCGGTCCCAACCACGGGCCAAGCGGCACTCCCTCCGCCGTGCCTGCAGCGTGCCTGGAACAGCCGATCCCAGCCGGACACAGCGGACAACACGGGACAATCTGAACAGCGACACATCCGACATACCGCCTGCTCACAGCACGTTTCAGCAGGTCACGGCGCCGCCCGCGGAATCAGCTTCGGCCTACTTCCAAGCTGATGATGCGGGTTCGATTCCCGTCGTCCGCTCCAATCGAAAGCGCTGGTCAGGGCACGAATCCTGGCCGGGCGAGCGTGACGTCGATGGGCCTCACGGGCCGTCGTGCCGAGACGTGCCCACCGAGTTGGCACCGAGCACGACGAGCCGGCCCTGGCCCGAGCCCGTTCCTTCGGCAACATCCGCAAGCTGCCCAGAAGCCGCGCTACCAGGCGCGCTGCTGACACCTCGGGGAACAGAGTCCCGCCGACACCACCTTCGCCAGCAAGACCGACGCGAGGCGCTGGCTCGCCACGATCGAGACGGACATGTTCCGCAGAGTCTGGATCGATCCGAACGCCGGCAAGATCCCGTTCGGCGCTTGGTGAGATCCTCGACTGCGTCTCGACGCGCCGGGATTCCTCCGGCGCCGTGGCTCACGACGGTCGGCATGGCATCCACGAACTACCTCACCCTGCGTTCGAGCTCGGGTTCGAGTTTCACGAGCTGAACGGTCGCCGGACTCGAACACGTCGAGCCACGCCGCAGCGTGCGGCACCGCACCCGGCTGCTGCGCGCGCCGCACCCTCCACATCGTCCACCACGTGCAGAGCGACCCGTGGGAGGTCTGTGGCAAAGAGATGGTGCGCCGCGATCACAGCGTCGAGGTCTCGTTCCGCCACGTGGAGGTCAGCCGAGGTCGCGGGCGACGGTCGGAACAGCTCACGCACGCTCGAGTCGACCGATCGCGATCGAACACTCAGTCGACGAGAGACTCGTAGATCGCCATCGTCCGCCGGGCCGCGACGTCCCAGCCGAAGTCGGCGACCGCCCGTCGACGCCCCGCGACGCCCATCGCCCGCGCCCGGTCGGGGGCGCGGACGAGTTCGTTGACCGCATCCGCGAGCCCGACCTCGAAGGCTTCCGGGTCGCCGGCGTCGTAGTGCACCAGGCGTCCTGTCTCCCCGTCGACGACGACATCCGGAATCCCGCCGACGTCGCTCGCGACGACCGCCGTCTCGCACGCCATCGCCTCGAGGTTCACGATGCCGAGCGGTTCGTAGATCGACGGGCAGACGAACACGGTGCCGTGCGTGAGCACCTGGCGCACCTGCTCGCGCGGCAACATCTCCGACACGAGGTGGACGCCGTCGCGCTCGGCGCGCAGGGTGGCGACGAGCTCGTCCGTCTCGGCGGCGAGCTCGGGTGTGTCCGCTGCGCCGGCCAGCAGTACGAGCTGCACCGACTCGTCGAAGCCGAGCGCTGCGCGCAGCAGATGGGGAACACCCTTCTGGCGCGTGATGCGGCCGACGAAGACGGCCGACGGCCGCTCGGGGTCGACGCCCAACCGCTCGAGCACGTCCGTCTCGGGATCGGGCCGGTAGAAGTCGGTGTCGATCCCGTTGTGGACGACGTGCACCTTGGCCTCGTCGAGTGTCGGATATGCCGAGAGGACGTCGCGCTTGGATCCATGGCTCACGGCGATCACCGCGTCGGCGCCCTCGTAGGCGGTGCGTTCGGCCCACGACGACACCCGATAGCCACCGCCGAGTTGTTCGGCCTTCCACGGCCGGTGGGGCTCCAGCGAGTGCGAGGTCACGACGTGGGGAATGCCGTGGAGCAGCTTCGCCCAGTGGCCGCCCATGTTGGCGTACCACGTGTGGGAGTGCACGATGTCGCACCCCGCGGTCTGATCGGCCATCGACAGATCTGCCGCCAGCGTCCGCAGCGCGGGGTTGGCGTCGACGAGCAGCGGGTCGTGTTCCGAGTGGGCGACGGCGCCCGGGCGGGGCTCGCCCATGCAGTGCACCTCGACGTCGGCGAGCCGCACCAGCTCGCGGACGAGGAAGTCGACATGGACGCCGGCGCCACCGTAGACGTCGGGCGGGTACTCGCGGGTCAAGATCCCGATGCGCATCCGTGGAGAGTACCGGCGGCCGGCCATGAGCCTTCAGCCGGGTTCGGCTTCGTGGCCGGCGGGCAGATGCAACCCCCGGTAGGCCTCGGAGCCCGAGATCTCGCCCCGTACCACTCGATACACCTCGCGACAGATGGGCAGGTCGACACCGTGACGTTCGGCGAGCGTCATCACGCTGCCGGCGGTCTTGACGCCTTCGGCGACCATGTTCATCTCCGCCAGGATGTCGTCGAGCGAGCGTCCCGTTCCCAGTTGCTCGCCGACGTAGCGGTTGCGGCTGTGTTGGCTGACGCACGTCGCAACGAGATCACCGAGGCCGGTGAGGCCGGCGAACGTGGCTGCCTCACCTCCCATGGCGACGCCGAGCCGGGACAGCTCAGCGAGCCCGCGTGCGATCACCGCTGAACGCGTGTTGTCACCCACCCCGAGGCCCTGCGCCATCCCTGCGGAGATGGCGATGACGTTCTTGAGTGCACCGCCCATCTCGCAACCGACGACGTCGTGGTTCGTGTACACGCGGAACAGCCCACGGGTGAAGACCTGCTGGAGCGCCTCGGCAACAGCGAGATCCTCGGTGGCGATGACGCTCGCCGCTGCCTGGCCCGCCATGATCTCCTTCGCGAGGTTCGGCCCGGTCAAGGCTGCGGCCGGGTGGCCCGGCAGCACCTCCTTGATCACCTCGGTCATGCGCAGCATCGAGTCCTGTTCGAGGCCCTTGGTCAGGCTGACGATCGGCACCCAGGGGTGGAGGTGGTCGCGTACGGCTTCGAGCGTCGACCGAAACGCATGCGAGGGGACACCCACGACAAGGACGTGGGCGTGGCGAGCCGCCCGCTCGAGATCGTCGGTTGCATCGAGCTGTTTCGGCAGCGGATATCCGGCCAGATACCGGTCGTTCTCGTGACGCGAACGGATCGTCTCGGCCACGGCAGCGTCGCGCGCCCACAGCAGCGTGTCGTTGCGACCGGAGGCGAGCGACGCAACCGTCGTTCCCCACGAACCCGCACCCAGCACCGTGACCCTCATGCCTCCCCCTCGATCTGGCCGATCAGACGATCGACTGCAACCGGCACGACCTCGACGACCGATCTCGACCTGGGCCGCCTCACCAGCTGATCTCGATCTCGAGTTCGTTGCCGTCGTCGCCGAGTTCGAGTTCGATCTCGAGGACGACCTGGTCGGGCACGGCGACGTCGTAGCGGAGACCCTCGCGTTCGAACTCGACACCGTTGTGACGCTCGAGCATGTCGGCGATCCGACGGAGCCGACGAGCCGCCTCCTCTCGCGAGAGAGACGTCGCTGCCGAGAATTCGAGGAGTTCCATCGCGCCATCCTTTCACCTGCGACCCGGCCGTCCGAGCGACGCGAGACGGCCACCTCAGATCAGGCGAGTCGGCAACGGGGCGTCTACCGTCGTGCCCGATGCACCAGGGAGTCGTCGCAGCCGGCCACGACCTCACGGCCAGGGCGGCCGCTGGCGTCCTGCGCGGCGGCGGCAACGCCGTCGACGCTGCCATCGCCTCGATCTCGATGGCCTGCCTCTGCGAGCCCGTGCTCTGCTCGCCGGGGAGCGGAGCGTTCGCCATGGTGCGCGACGGCTCCGACGGCTCGGTGCACCTGCTCGATGCGTTCGTACAGACACCACGCCGCCACGCCGAACGCCTCGACGACGGCGAACACGTCGTCCACGCCGACTTCGGGACGGCCCGGCAGGCGTTCCGGATCGGTCCGGCGACCACCGCCACACCTGGACTCTTCGACGGGTTGGCCGCCCTCGGTCGACGCTTCGGCTCCCTCCCGATGCCCGAACTCGTCGCCGATGCCGCGCGCGCCGCCCGAACCGGCATCACCGTGACCCCGTTCCAGCACCACCTGTTCACGGTGGTCGCATCGATCCTCACGGCCACCCCTGGCGCACGTGAACTGTTCGCCCCGGACGGCGGCCTGCTGGGCCCGGGGGCCACATTCCGAAACCCGGGGCTCGCCGATGCACTCGAGTCGATCGCCAGCGACGGACTTCGGGCCAGCCGGGTGGGTGACGCGGTGATCGAACAGCAGCTCGGCCGCGGCCACCTGACCGCTGACGATCTCGACCACTACGAGGTCGCGTGGCGCCCTCCCCTGACCATCGAGAGCAACGGCGACCGCGTCCACCTCAACCCACTTCCCGCCGCCGGCGGGGTGCTGGTCGCCCACACCCTCCGCCAGGTCGCCACGGCCTCAGCGATCGAACTCGCCGCGGCACTCACCGGGACGGCTCGTGCTCGACGTGACGCCGGCGGCGAGCTCGCAGCGCTGCTCGAGCAGCCCATTCGTCGTCGGGGCACGACCCACGTCTCGGTCGTGGACGCCGCCGGCACCGCGTGTTCGATCACCGCCTCCAACGGGGAGGGCAACGGCGAACTCGTCGACGGCTTCGGGTTCATGCTCAACAACATCCTCGGCGAGGACGACGTCAACCCGTACCACAGCGCATGGCCGACCGACACCCGGCTGTCGTCGATCATGTGCCCGACGATCGTCGAGCACGCCGACGGCACCGTGACCGCGCTGGGCTCGGGCGGGTCGAACCGGATCCGGTCCGCGATCAGCCGCGTGGTCGCTGCGCTGTGGTACGGCCAGAGCGGACTGCACGACGCGGTCCTGACCCCACGGCTGCACGCCGAACCGAGCGAGCACGGCGACATCCGCCTCGACGTCGAACCCGGCCTCGACGGCGTCACGGTCGGGCGGCTCCTGTCGTCGTTCCCGCACCACCGTCTCTGGCCGGCGATCGACATGTACTTCGGCGGGGTCCACGCCGCGCAACGCTCCGCGGATGGTTCGATGCTCGGCGTCGGTGACCCCCGCCGCAGTGGGGTGTCGATCGTCGTCGACGCCTGAGGAGAGGTTCGCGGGTAGTGGCCGAGACGTCGGTGGCTCTCGAACTGCCGGCGACCGAAGAACTGGTCGAGGGTGGTGTCGTCCGGGAACTGCGGGCCGTGACGTCGGACATGCCGGGTCTCGCGCCCGCACGGTCGCGTCGGACCGCGAGCGAAGTTTTGTGGCATCCTGCTGCTGGCGGCGAGTGGTCGCCGCACGAGGAGGGGCCGTGAGCGTGTTGCTCGACGAATACACCGCCGCAGCACTGCGCGGCGATCGCGCCACCGCGGCGGAGCTCGCCACGGATTTCGCGGGCCGTGACGAGTCGTGCCTCCGTGTCGTCACTCAATTGCTGGCGCCGTCGCAGCGCGACGTCGGTGAGCGCTGGCTGCACGGCGAGTGCACGGTTGCGGAAGAGCACTCCGCGACGTTCGTCACGGAGTCGGTCTTGTCATCGCTGGCGGTGGGGCTCGAGACGCAGGAGCATGTGGGGACGGTGGTGATGGTGTGCGCGGAGGGAGAGTTGCACTCGTTGCCGACGAGGATGGCCACCGAACTGATGACCGCCAACGGGTGGCGCGTGATCCATCTCGGGAGTGCGATGCCGGCGGGGAAGCTCCGCTACTACCTTGCCGAGATCGATGCCGACGTCGTGGGGGTGAGCGTGACGCTGGCGACCAACCTCCCCGGCGCTGCTCGTACGGTCCGGGCGGCGCGCCAGGCCGGCTACAGCGTCATCTGTGGGGGTCGGGCATTCGACTCGTCGGGTGCTCGGGCGCGCTCGATCGGCGCCCACGGACAACCCGGTGACCTGACCACCGAGCCGTTGGATCTCGACAACGTTCTCTGGGGCGAACCGGTCGCCGTCAACATGGACGCCGACTGGGCGCACCTCGATTTCCACCGGGTGCAGGTCGTGCGCGATGCCCTCTCGTGGCTGGGAACGGGCGACTTCGCCGACCGTGTGCGCTCGGCGACGTGGCTCGCACAGTTCGCTGCAGACCTCGACGACATCGTTGCTGCCGGCGCTGCGGCAATGCTCTGCGGCGATCGGACCATCGTCCTCGAGCAGCGCGCCTGGCTCGAGGAGCGACTCGCTGCCGTCGGCACGCCGGTCGAGGTGGCACGGCACTCATTCGACGCCGTCGCGGCGGTCGTCGACAAGAGGGTGCCGGGCGCGTCGGCGCTCTTCTCGTGACCGATCGTGCGGGAGTGACTCGGGATGGCTCGCCACGCTCGGGCGATGACCTTCTCGGGGCGGGCGGGCACCCGAGCGTCGAGCCCGACGGGAACGTCGAGCGCTTCGACGTGTGCCGGACACCTGTCAGGGCCGGATGCGTTCACCCGCTGACGCGCTCAGGGCTCGGATCGCCACGGCAAAGGCGGCCAGCGTGAGCAGCGCGAGCGAGCTCAGCCACGCGTTTCCGGGCGATCGCCGGTCGACCATCACGGCCACGACGAGCCACATCGTCCCGGTCGCGATCAACACGTAGCCGCACCGACGAAGCCAGCGCACCACCAGCATCCGAGCGACCACCGCAGAACTCGGCGTCACTGCCATCAGGGCGATCACGGTGTGGAAGACGAACAGGCCCGCCGCCACCACGACGATCCCCGGGTTCGTGACGTCATCGGTACCAACGAGCCACTGCCACACCACCAGGGTCTCCACGAACAGCGCCGTGTGGGAGTCCGGGCGGACCACCGCGGCAACCGCGAGGCCAACGACCAGCACGAGCACGAAGCCGACCTGGTCGCCGCCGACCATCGCTGCGGTGGCGTGGGCGACTGCGGCCGAGACCACGGCCAACGCGACGAACGCCCACCGTTGCGCGGACACCATGGCGAGCTGGTCCAGCCAGCGCTGGAGCTGATCGACGTTCATCGCTGCACCATCCTCGGGCCGGTGGAGCGCCGGGCGATGTCGCGGATCACCTGGTCGAGGCTCCCGGGTCCTCGCCATTCGATGACCGGGATGCCGGCGGCCAGCACCAGCCGGACCTCCCGGCGGCGCTCGAGCAGGCGGATCCGCCACGCCAAGGCCGTGTACTCGTCATCGTCCTCGCTCACGTGTGCGGGCAACGTGTCGACGACGATGACCGCCATGCCCTGACGGCCGAGCGACACGGCGAGGTCGAGCGCGTCGGGGGCGACGAGCGGCGACAGCATCACGGTGATCTGCCCGCCGATCACGCCGCGCTGACGCGACGCCGGCGTGCGATGGCCCGACCGCCCGGGGTCACCCGGCCGCACCTGGGCGAGCGTGTCGAGGATCCGCCGCAGCTGGGCGCGCCCCGAGCCGGGCGCCACCGTGTGAGCGATCCGCGTCCCGAACGCTCGCAGCGACACCCGCTCCCCGCGCGGTGCGTAGTGCTCGGCGATCGCTCCGGCGGCTCGCACCGACGCATCGAGGCTCGATGCCAGGCCGTCGATCCCCTCGCTGACACCGAAGTCGTCGGAGGCGTCGATCACGAGGGCGATGTGGGTGTCGAGATCGGCACGCGTGGCGTTCACCTGCAGCTCGCCGGACCGTGCCGAGCGCGCCCAGTTGATCCGCCGCATCCGATCACCGACATGGAACGGGCGGATGCCGGCGAACTCGTTGCCCTCACCCGCTCGAGCAGACCGGTTCAGGCCGACCAATCCGTCGTCGGGACGCGCGGAGGCGTTCACGTCGAAGACGCCCGGCAGCGGCAGGGTGGTCAACGGGTGCCGCTCCGTCTTCGTGTGCCAACGGAACGCTGCCCAGGGCGTGGCCGCCCACACCTCCACGGGCTCGATCGCGCGCGTTCCCCAGCGGATCGAGCGCAGATCGACCGCGAGATCGGCAGCGCCGCCGACGGCAGCTGCCGTTGCGACACCGCTCGACGGCCGCGCTTCGACCCACGGCGCCGGCGTCACCGCAGCCACCGCCACATCGAGCATCGGCTCCCCCGACACCTCCCCGTGCCAGGTCGTGGCGTCGCCCTCGCGGATCGTCGGATGGGCGAGGCGGTCCTCGAAGGCCGG
Source organism: Ilumatobacteraceae bacterium (assembly GCA_963712775.1). GTDB lineage: Bacteria > Actinomycetota > Acidimicrobiia > Acidimicrobiales > Ilumatobacteraceae > Sva-07. Next base: position 53,351 of record CAVQJG010000001.1, read on the forward strand.
CACCCGGCTCGGTCTCGTCGACAACGACCAGATCGTCACGACCGCCATCGGCGTGGCGATCACGAGGAGGTCGGGCCGGCGCCAGACGAGCGCGATCGCGGTGAGGACCACGGCACCGACCGCCGCCCGGAGGTGCGCGACGGTCGGCCGCCACTTCTCGCTCCCCGACCACAGGCCGGCGAGCCTCGCGGTATTCACGGGCGATCCGCGGCAGGCTCCAGCGCACCCGGCGTGGCGACCGACGCCACGACCTCGGCGACGACGGTGCGTCCCGACACCTGGCTCATCCACAACTCCGGCTTGACCGTGATGCGATGAGCGAGCACGGGGACGGCGACCGCCTTGACGTCCTCCGGGGTGACGTAGTCGCGGCCGTCGATGATCGCCCACGCCCTCGACGACAGCAGCAGCCCGAGCGCGCCTCGCGGCGACGCCCCCATCAGCACATGGGCGTGGGACCGTGTCGCCGTCGTCAACGCCACGCAGTAGCGCCCGACGCTCTCGTCGACCGTGACCCGTTCGACAGCAGCCTGCATCGCGAGCAGCGTGGCTGCGTCGGTGACCTGGCGGAGCGTCTGTTCCTCGCGTTGGCGCTCCATCCGTCGCTGCAGCACCGCCCACTCGTCGTCGACCGACGGGTAGCCGAACGAGGTCCGCATCATGAACCGGTCGAGTTGCGCTTCGGGCAGCGGGTACGTGCCCTCGTACTCGACCGGGTTGGCAGTGGCGAGCACGTGGAACGGCTGCTCGAGCACGAACGTCTCCCCCTCCACGGTGATCTGATGCTCCTGCATCGCCTCGAGGAGGGCTGCTTGCGTTCGCGGCGGCGTGCGGTTGATCTCGTCGGCGAGCAGCAGCCCGGTGAACAGCGGCCCGCGACGGAATCCGAACTCCGCCGTGCGCTGGTCGTAGACGAACGACCCGGTGAGATCGGCGGGCAGCAGATCGGGCGTGAACTGGGCACGTGCGAAGTCGAGGCCGAGCGTCTGGGCGAACGACCGAGCGGCGAGCGTCTTGCCCAGCCCCGGGAAGTCCTCCAGGAGCACGTGTCCGCCCGCGAGGATCGCGGCGAGCACGAGCGTGAGCGCCTCGCGCTTGCCGACCACCGCCACCTCGACCTCGTCGAGCACCTCGGCCGCGAGACGCGACACCTCGTTGAGCTGGAGTTGTTCCATGGGACCTCCCGGTCAGAGCCGTTCGATGAGCGTGAGAATTCGGTCGAGTGAGCGCGGCTTCAGGAGCACGGCCGCCGCGTCGGGATCGTTCACGAACGCGTCGAGTTCGTCGCCGAGCACGACCCGTGCGGCCTCCGGGTCCTGGCGGCGATCGATCCGGTGGGCCGCACGGAGCTGATCGTCGACGAGGCCGACGAGGCTCAGGCGCAGGTTCTCGAGTGATGCACCGTCGGCTCGTCCGTATGCGAGCCCGCTGCGCAGCCGCATCACCCGGCGGTCGCGCCGTGCCGCCGGCTCGACCGGCAACGGGGCGACCACGCCGCCCGAACCCACCGCCACCTTGGCGAGATCGGCCACGAGCCAGATTCCCACGCCCACCAGTGCGCACAGTGCTGCGACCACGATGACGTTGGGGCCCATGCCGCTCGCCACCATCGACACCTCGACGGCGGCGGTGACTCCGACGATCAGCGCCACGGCCTTCTTCCACGAGGTCACGACGTCACCCCCGACGCCAGCCCGACCGAATCGAGTTCGGACCGGAGTCCGTCGTGGACGGCATCGAGCGCCTCGATCGCCGCACGCCGCGATTCCTCCCCCATCGGATGCTCGGAGAACCGTGCTTCGCGGTAGAGCGCAGCGAGGGTCGCGATCGCGACGCCGTCCACGTGCTGGGTGGCCAACACGCGCTCGGTGAGCTCCGCCGAGGTGTCGGCCGGGGTGCGCTCGACGCCGGCCGCGGTCACGGCCGCTTCCAGCCGGAGCCAGCACTCGACGATCGCGTTGCGGGGCGCGCCACGACCGAGCGCCGCTCGCTGCGCGTCGGCGTCGGCGGTGATGGTTGCCGCCACGCCGTCGAGCACGTCGAAGTCGGCTCGGGCACGGCGGCGCCATCGCGGCCACCGGAGCCGCGGACGATGGCGCCACAGGAACACCGACGCCACGACGGCGAAGACGGCCAGACAGATGTAGAACAGGATCCGGGCGATCACCTCGACCCAACCGGGCAACTCGAGCGGCGGACGTGGCTCGACCTGCCCGAAGTCGGTCTCGATCGGAGGGATCGTCGTGACGGGTTCGGCGGGCGCCGGGTCGGTGACGAACTGCGGGGCTCGATCGGCGAGGTCGACCTCACCGCCCGCTGCGACGGCCGCGAACAGTACCGCCACGATGATGCCGGTCAGCACGGCCGCCGCTGCTCTCCGGTCCACCGGTGCAGGTTACTGCGACCGTCGCAAGGGCCCGAGGCGAAGGGGCCGTGGGTCCCTGGCGGACGAAGGACCAGTGGCACACAGTGGACTCCATGGCGACTTCCGAAGGGTCCGCCACCCGCCGACCGGCCCTCGCGGCGTTCGCCGCGCTCAATGCGGCCGCGGCCTGGGCCGGGGTCGCCGGGCTGACCCTCGGCGGCATCGACCTCGGTGACACGCTCGACGCCCGCCTGCCGTTCGAGAGCCCGGTGTTCGCCGGAGTCGGCCTCGCCGCGGTCGTCGCCGTGCCGATGACCGTGCTCGCCTGGTGGGCGTGGACCGGGCACCCTCGCACGCTCGACCTCGCCCTCGTTGCCGGCATCGCGGTGATCGCTTGGATCGTGGTCCAGGTGGTCGTGCTCCGCGCCGTCTCGCTGTTCCAGCCGGTCTACGTAGCCGTCGGGATCTGGTTCGTCGCCGAATCAGGGCGGGTCCACGTGCGTCCGGCCACTCGAGGCGCGCTCGTCGCGTCAGCGGGAGCGCTCGCCGTCGCGGTCGGTGTCGGGCTCGTCCCGCAGTTCGTCGAGAACCTCCCGTCGGCAGGCGCGTTGCTCTGCGCGGTCTGCATCCTGGGAGGGGGTGCCGCCGTGGTGGCCGGTGCACGCACGATGCTCCATGGTCGGCCCATCGGTGCCAGGGTCGCGGGGATCGTCGCCACCCTCCTCGGGGTCGTCGTGGCGACGTGGTTGATCGCCCCCGGTGTGGCGGCCACGAACGTGCCACCGTCGACGATCACCGCGACGCCGGCCGACCTCGGGTTGGAGTTCGAGTCGGTCACGATGCGCACGGTCGACGGCGTCGAACTCGAGGGCTGGTACCTGCCGGGCACGTCCGATGCCGCGATCGTGGTCGCCCACGGGGCCGGCTCGACGCGATCGGACGCGCTGGAGCAGGCGGCGGTACTCGCGCGCAACGGTTTCGGGGTGCTCCTGGTCGATGCCCGCGGTCACGGCGACAGCGACGGTACCGCGATGGACTTCGGCTGGTACGGCGACGCCGATCTCATCGCCGCGATCGACCATCTGACACACCGCTCCGACGTCGATCCCGACCGCATCGGCGTACTCGGGCTGTCGATGGGCGGCGAGGAGACGATCGGTGTGGCCGCGGCGGACGACCGGGTGCGCGCCGTCGTGGCCGAGGGGGCGACGGCGCGCACTGCGGCGGACAAGGCGTGGCTGTCGGATGCCTACGGCTGGCGGGGGTGGCTGCAGGAGCAGGTCGAGAAGGTCCAGTTCGGCGTCACCGATCTGCTGACCGACGCGTCACCGCCGACCGCGCTCCGATCGGCGGTCGGCGACGCGGCGGGCACGCCGTTCCTGTTGATCACCGCCTCGGCCGTCGCCGACGAGGGCCACGCGGCCGAGTACCTCCGCACCGCAGCGCCGGAGCGCGTGACCGTGTGGACCGTCGAGGGCGCGTCGCACACCGGCGGGCTCGACACCTCCCCTGTCGAGTGGGAGGAGCGCGTCGTTTCGTTCTTCGACGAGCATCTGGGGTCGCCGTGATCGGCCGCCGCGTCACTCGGGCCGAGTACCTCCGACGCGCCGTGACCGAATCCGGCCGTGCCCGTCGCGACGGCATCCTGACCGAGGGCGACCTCGGCGAGCTCCCCGACCCCGTGGCGCGGTACATCCGCCGATCGGGCGCTGTCGGGAGACCTCGGGTGTCGAACTTCCACGCACGGCTGCACGGCCGGATCCGTTCGGGTGCCGACACCGCCTGGATGCCGTTCACCGGTGAGCAGTTGAACACCTTCGGCGCCGAACCGAGCCGGCTCTTCTTCATCGTCGCGCGCATGAAGGGTCTTCCGGTCCAGGTGTTCCACTCGTTCGTCGGCGCTGACGCTTCGATGCGCGGCAAGGCGCTGTCGATCATGACGGTGGTCGACGAGCACGGTCCCGAGCTCGCGCGGTCGGAGACCGTGACGATCCTCAACGACGCGTGTGTCATGGCCCCCGGGGCGCTCGCCGACCCGGCATGCACGTGGGAAGCGATCGACGACCGGACCGCTCGGGTCGTCTTCACCCGGCTCGGGGAGACCGTGTCCGCGACGCTGTACTTCGACGACGCCGACCAGCTGATCGACTTCGTCTCCGACGACCGTCGTCGCGGCCGAACGCCGCAGCGGTGGTCGACCCCGCTCGGCCGGTATCGGCGCTTCGGCGACCGGTGGGTGATGTCCTACGGCGAGGGCCGTTGGCACGCCCCGGCCCCGGAGGGGGAGTTCGCCTACGTCGAGATCGAGCTCGACGAGATCACCTACGACGTGGACCCCACGGGATTTCGGCGGTGACCGACGAGACGGCCCGCGCCGGACGTGCATACGCTCGCCCACGGATGTCCATCCTCACCGACTCTCCACTCCGGATCGGCCTGGTGTCGATCGCGGCCGTCGCTGCCATCGCAGCCCTCGTCGTGGCCGCCGGCAGCGACGAGCGAGGGATCCCCGTGCCGACCGGGCCGGTCCCTGTGGAGATCGATGGCGTGACCGACCCGGTCGGGGTGCGGATCGGCACGTCGGGCCCAGGCCCGGTCATCGATGCGACGGAGCTCGCACCGTTGATCGCCGTTCACGTCGACGCGCGCGACGAGCTGCGCGCGTGCATCGACGACGCCCGTCGCGCCGCGGCCAGCAACCCCGGGCCCGCCCCCTGCTGACGTTCAGGCGACAGCGATGAGATCGACGACGAAGACGAGGGTCTCGTTCGGGGCGATCACTCCGCCGGCGCCCGCAGCGCCGTAGCCCATGTGGGGCGGGATCGTGAGGCGGCGCCGACCGCCGACCTTCATCCCCTGCACGCCGTCGTCCCAGCCCTGGATCACCTGACGGCGACCGAGACCGAACTGGAAGGGCTCCATGCGATCCCACGATGCGTCGAACTGTTCGCCCGTCGACCACGAGACGCCGACGTAGTGGACCGTGACGTTGCGGCCCGCCGTGGCCTCGTCGCCGTCACCGATCGTCTCGTCGTCGATGACGAGTTCGGCGGGCGGGGTTCCTTCGGGGATCGTGACCTCTGGCTTGCGCATGGGCAACGACGCTACCCGGCCCGACCCCCGGCGGAACCCTGTCGGTGACGATCGAACGCCAACGAGATCGCGTCGGGATCGTGGGCGTGGAGACCGACATCGACGACGTAGCGCCCCGGTTCGGTGACCCATGCGCCGTCGAGCCGCAGGTCGAGCGCCGACCAGTCGAGCAGCACGTCGAGCGGTTCGCTGGTCCCGGCGCCGAGCCGACGGCGGGCGAAACCCACGAGACGGCGATGCGGCCGCTCGTGCGCGCTCCCGTCGAGCCCGGCGAACGCGAACACCACCACCGTCGTGTCGACCAGGCTCGCATTCGTCGCCGTCACTCGGATGGACTCGGCGTCGATCGGTTCGGCCCGCTCGACGTGAGCACGCCCGTACCCCAGGCCCCAGCCGTAGGGGAAGTGGGCGGGGCGACCATCACGGTCGAGCTTCCACTGGCCGTGGAACAGGTCGTAGCGGGCCACGGTGGCGTCGCGATCGAAGTCGACGAGATCGCCGGGATCGGTCGGGACGGCGAACGGGAGCCGGCCACCGGGCTCCGCCCGCCCGGCGATGATCTCGGCGAGCGCCTCGCCGCCCTCCACGCCGGCATACCAGCTCACCAGCGTGGCCGACACCGAGTCCACCCAGGGCATCACGACCGCCGATCCGGCGACCACGACGACGACGACCCGGCGATGTCGTGCCGCTGCAGCTGCGATCAAGGACTCGTCGGCGTCGGACAGTCGGAGCGATGCCCGGTCACCGCCCGGCGCCATCGCCCCGCTGTCACCGCTCGGGACAGCCGTGCCGGTGTCGGAGCGGACCCGTCCGGTCGGCGGCGGTCGGTCGTGGGGCACGTCGGTGCCGAGCGTCGGATGGTCCATCGGTGGGAACAACTCCGCGACCAGTGGAGCCGTACCGGTGTCGTCGATGTACTCGCCCTCGTCGTCCTTGGTGTAGCCGACGACGACCACCACCACGTCGGCTCCGTCGACGATGTCGAGGTCGGACTCGTGGTGGTCGACCACCTCGTGGCCGAACACGCGACGGAGACCGTCGAGCGGGGTGACGACGTCGGATGCCTTCACGTCGCTGGAGCCGCCGTCGCCGAGATTGCGCATGGCGGCGAGTCGGCCCAACACCGCCACCCGGCCGATGCGATCCGGATCGAGCGGCAGGAGGCCGTCGTTGCGCAGCATCACCGTCGATGCCACCGCCGCCTCGCGTGCGAGCGCCCGATGCTCAGGGGTGGCGACCGCCGACAGGCCGGGCTGCGACTCGTACACGTGGGCGAATCGCAGCAGCGTGGCGACGATCCGCTCGACGGCGGCGTCGACCGTCGCGACGTCGAGGCGACCCGACTCCACCGCGCCCGGGAGTCGCATCGCCCGCTGCTGACGGAACGGCATCTCGATGTCCAGACCCGCCTCGACCGACTTGACCGCATCGCGAAGGCCGAAGATGAAGTCGGAGGTGACGAAGCCGTCCCAGCCCCACTCGTCGCGCAGGATCTCGGTGAGGAGGGTCGCGTTCTCGCCGCACCACTCGCCGTTGACCGAGTTGTAGGCACTCATCACCGACGCGACGCCCTGCGCTGCCACCCGCCGGAAGTGCGGCAGGTACACCTCGTGGAGCGGTCGCTCGTCGACCTCGACGTCGACGCTGAAGCGGGCGTTCTCCATCGAGTTGAGCGCGAAGTGTTTCATGCACGCCATCACGTGACGCTGCAGCCCGCGGGTGAGCGCCGACGCCATCGTCCCCACGTGGTGCGGGTCCTCGCCGTAGGTCTCCTGGGCCCGACCCCACGCGGGGTGACGCAGCAGGTTCATGCACACCGCGCCGGTGTAGGTGGCGCCGCTGGCGCGCAGTTCCGTACCGATCGCCTCGCCGATGCGTTCCTCCAGGTCGGGATCGAACGTGGCGCCGCGAGCCATGCTGACCGGGAACGCCGTCGCATCACCGATCACGCAGCCACGGGGACCGTCCGCGAAGTCGATTCCGGGAATCCCGAGTCGAGGCACCTTCGCCGCAGGCCACGGGTGCTGGTAGTAGCCGCCCGAGGTCATGTCGAACAGCCCGGGCCACAACGGGGTGTCGCCGTCGAGGCACCCCAACTTCTCCTCGAGCGTCATGCGGGCGACGAGCTCACGGGCGACATCGTGATGATCGGCTCCCGACCGGACGTCGGCCACGGCATCGGCGAACGCGGACATGCGTCGACGATGGCACAACTGGTCGGCTCTCGTGCGCACCGGACCGCCTGGCAGACTGCGGCCATGCCCGGCGCCTTCCTCCATCCGTTCGCCAAGCCGACCCGTGAGACGTTCATCACGATCGCCCGTGGCGAGGGCGCGCTCCTGTGGGACGCCGACGGCAACGAGCTGATCGACGCGATGGCCAGCCTCTGGTACTGCCAGGTCGGACACGGCCGCGCCGAGATCGCCGACGCCATCGCTCGCCAGGTGGGCACGATCGAGGCGTACTCGTGCTTCGACCCGTTCACCAATGCACCGGCGGACGCGTTGGCCGAGCGGATCGTCGAGTTGACGCCGATCCCCGACGCCCGCGTGTTCTTCGCCGGGTCGGGTTCCGAGGCGGTCGACTCCGCCATGAAGCTCGCACGGCTCGCCCAGGTCCAGGCGGACCATCCCGAGCGACGCCTCATCATCTCGCGGGTGCGCGGCTACCACGGCACCAACTACGGCGGCACGAGCGCCCAGGGCCTGCCGCTCAACAAGCAGGGCTACGGCGAACTGCTCGCCGACGTGGTGCAGGTTCCGAGCGACGACATCGAGGCACTCTCGGTGCTGATGGCGCAGCGATCCGGCGAGCTCTGCGCGGTGATCACCGAGCCGGTGCAGGGCGCAGCCGGGGTGTTTCCGCCGGTCGACGGATATCTCGCCGAAGCTCGACGCCTGTGCGACCAACACGGCGCGCTGCTGATCTTCGACGAGGTGATCACCGGATTCGGCCGCATGGGCACCTGGTTCGCCGCCGACCACTACGGCGTCACGCCGGACATGACCACGTTCGCGAAAGGGGTCACGTCGGGCTACCAGCCGCTCGGCGGTGTGATCGTCGGCCGCGCGGTCCGCGACGCGCTCGAAGCCGATCCCGATTTCATCCTCCGCCACGGCTACACGTATTCGGGTCACCCCACGGCCTGCGCCGGCGCGCTCGCCAACCTGGAGATCATCGAACGCGAGGAGCTCCTCGGCGAAGCGGTTCGGCTCGGCACCCGCCTGGGAGCAGGACTGCAGGCACTCGAGGCCGATGGCGCGGTCGATCACATCCGCGGCGACGTCGCCATCTTCGGCGCGCAGCTCCACGAGCACCACAACGCCATGCACGTGCGTGACCGCATGCTGGAACTCGGCGTGATCACCCGGGCGATCGGCACCGAGACCGTCACGTTCTGCCCGCCGTTCGTCACGACCGACGAACAGGTCGACCGCATCGTCGACGCCCTCGCCACCGCCCTCACCGACCAGCCCGGCGGGTGACGCGTCACGTGACCCCGGCGTCTGCGTCAGCAACAATCCACTGATCGGCGCTTGTCGCCGCCACTGACCAGCAGCCCCGACTCTGCGTCCGCAACAAGGCCCGTTTCGTGGATCGCTGCCGACGCTGTCGGAGGGGCCAGGGTGCGTCCGCACCGGCACACTCGGCGCCGACGTGAGATCATGGCTCGGTGACCGACACCGCCGCAGCACCCGTGTACAACCCGTTCGACCCGGCATTCCGGGCGAACCCGTACCCGTTCTACGACGTGTTGCGCGAGCAGGCGCCGGCGTACGACACGGGGTACGGCCTGATCGTGCTGACCCGGTACAGCGACGTCGGCCACGTGTTGCGCAGCAACGACTTCAGCCGCGACATCGACGCGAACGGCACCCCGAGCGACGATCCCGTCGCGCAGCGGCGGCGACTCCGGCGCTCGCAGGGATCGAAGTCGATCCTCAACCTCGACCCACCGGACCACACCCGACTCCGCCGGCTGGTCTCCAAGGCGTTCACGCCGACCGCGATCAACGCCCTGCGCGGACGCATCGAGGAGCAGGTCGACGACGTGCTCGATCGTGCCGCCGAGCGCGGCTCGATGGAGCTGGTCGACGAACTCGCCTTCCCCGTCCCCTTCCAGGTGATCTCGGATCTGCTCGACATCCCGCAGGACCGATCGGTGGAGATGCGGGAGTGGGGGCAACTCCTCACTGCGGCGCTCGAGCCGACGACGACCCTCGAGACGCTCGACGCGGCCGAGGGAGCGCTCCAGCAGATGGGTCCGTACCTCGCCGGGGTCGTCGAGGAGCGTCGCCGGAATCTCGGCGACGACGTCCTCTCGGCGCTGATCGTCGCCGAGGAGGAGGGCGACCGCCTCACCACCGAAGAGCTCTTGTCCTTCGTGGTGCTGCTGTACGTCGCCGGGCACGAGACGACGGTCAACCTGATCGGCAACGGCATGCTCGCTCTCCTGCGCAACCCGGCCGAACTCGACCGTTGGCGACATGACCCGGCCCTCGACGCGAACGCCGTCGACGAGCTCCTGCGCTACGACGGCCCGGTGCAGCACACCGTCAGGATCCCGATGGTGCCGATGTCGTTCGGTGAGGGGGAGCAGCGCGTCGACGTCGAGCCGGGCACCTCGGTGCTCACGGTGCTCGGTGCCGCCAACCACGATCCCGCGGTGTTCGACGATCCCCACACGCTGCGCCTCGACCGGCCCAACGCCAACCGCCATCTCGCGTTCGCGGCAGGCATCCACTACTGCCTCGGCGCCTCGCTCGCGCGCCTCGAGGCCACCGTGGCGCTCGGGCGTCTCATCCGGCGATTCGAGCGGATCGACCTGCTCTCCGAGCCGACGTTCCGTGACCGTCTGACGATCCGAGGGGTCGACCGGATGGAACTGTCGCTGTCCTGACGCCATGATCCGGCCGAACATCGTCCTCTTCATGCCCGATCAGCTGCGAGCGGACGCGCTCGGCTGCTTCGGGAGTCCTGTCGCGTCGACACCCACCATCGACGCCCTGGCTGCCCGCGGCGTGCGCTTCGACGACGCCTGGGCGCAACATCCCGTGTGTGGACCGAGCAGGGTGTCGCTGCTGACCGGTTGGTACCCGCACGTCGCCGGTCACCGGACGCTCGACAACCTGATCGACGACCACGAGCCGAACCTGTTCAAGATCCTCCGGGACGCGGGCTACCACGTGGCCATCGCGGGTGACCGAGGTGACGTGTTCGCGCCCGGGGTCACCGAGTCGAGTTCCGACTTCTGTGGCTTTCTCGAACCTCCCGTCGATGCGATGACGAGATACACGTCGCCGTACCCGACCGACCATCGACTGCACCGTGCGATGTACTTCGGCGAGACGGGCGACGCCGACACGCTCGACTTCGACGAGGCGACCATTCGGACGGCGGAACGCTGGCTCCGCGAGGGTGCACCGGATGATCGACCCTGGGTGCTGTGGGTGCCGTTGATCTTCCCGCACCCACCGTTCACCGTCGAAGAGCCCTGGTTCTCGATGCACGACCGCTCGGCGATGCCCGACCCGATCGCGGCAGCCGACGCGGTGGGCAAGCCTGGATTCATGGACGCCTACCGGGAGATCTACGGCTGGGGCGACCTGTCGGTCGACGACTTCCACGAGATCGCCGCGACGTACCACGGCATGGTCAGCCGGGTCGATGCGCAGCTCGCCAGGGTGCTCGATGCCGTCGACGACATCGGCGCAACCGACGACACCGTGATCGGCTTCTTCACCGACCACGGCGACTACCTGGGCGACTTCGGGCTGGTCGAGAAGTGGCCGTCGGCACTGGACCCCTGCATCCTGCGCAACCCCCTCATCCTCGCCGGCGCGGGGCTCCCGGCCGGCGTGGTCGTCGACCGTCCGGTGGAACTCGTCGACCTCCTGCCGACCATCTGTGAGCTCGCCGAGGCGGAAGCGAGGCACACCCACTTCGGGCGCAGCCTGCTGCCGGTCATGAACGATCCGACGGTCTCCCACCGGGAATTCGCGTGTTCCGAGGGCGGATTCCGCGTGACCGACCAACCTCGGTTCGAACGTGCCAAGGGGATCTACGAGCCCAAGAGCCGGCTGCAACGCGAGCGGCCGGAACTGGTCGGGACCGCCATCGCACTGCGGACTCCGACCCACACCTACGTCCACCGACGCTACGAATCCGACGAGTTCTACGACCGCCTCGCCGATCCGAACGAGACCACCAACCTGATCGGACGTCCCGACGACCTCGCGCTCCAGGCCGACCTCCGTGACGAACTCCTCGGATGGATCGCCGACACCTCCGACGTGATCCCCTGGGAACCCGACCCCCGACGACCGGTGATCGTGCACGGCTTTCGCGGTGACGATCCGAGCCGTCCCTCCGACTGATGGGCGCAGTCTCGTCGATCAGGGGCTCAGCAGGCGGATGAGGCTGCTGGTGTCCCACCGGTCGCCGCCCATCGCGACGACCTGCTTGTAGAACTGGTCGACCAGCGCCGTCACCGGCAGTCGGGCTCCGCTGCGATCGGCCTCGTCGAGCACGATCCCGAGGTCCTTGCGCATCCATTCGACGGCGAAGCCGAAATCGAACTCGTCCGCGGCCATCGTTCGCGCCCGGTTGTCCATCTGCCAGCTCTGGGCAGCTCCCTTGCCGATCACGTCGACGACCTGATCGACGTCGAGGCCGGCGAGCTTCGCGAAGTTCACGCCTTCGGCGAGGCCCTGGAGCAGCCCGGCAATGCAGATCTGGTTGACCATCTTGGTGAGCTGGCCCGAGCCGGCCGGGCCGAGCTGGACGCACGACTTCGCATAGGTGTCGATCACGGCAGCGGCCCGGTCGAAGACCTCGGCGTCGTCGCAGCCGCACATCACGGTCAGTTGGCCGTTCTCGGCGCCGGCCTGTCCACCGGAGACCGGGGCGTCGACGAATCCGATGCCCCGCTCGGCGCACGCCGCCGAGAGCTCACGGGCGAGCCCGGCCGATGCGGTCGTGTGATCGACCAGCACCGTCCCCGGTCCCATCGAATCGAGTGCACCGGTGGGACCGAGGACGACCTCTCGGACGTCGTCGTCGTTGCCGACGCAGAGCGCCACGAACTCGGCACCGGCGGCGGCTTCGGCGGGCGTGGGTGCGGCCTGGTTGCCGTGGAGCGCAACCCAGGCGAGCGCCTTCGCCGCCGTGCGGTTGTAGACCACCACCTCGTGCCCCGCCTTGGCGAGGTGCCGGGCCATCGGCGCGCCCATGACGCCCATTCCGAGAAACGCGATCCTGCTCATCGTCGCCGAGTCTGGCACGCCCCATCGCCGCACCCCGACCACCCTGCCCGGCCGCCCCGTCGCCCCCCACGAACCTGCAGTGTTCGGATGGCGGGCGAGCCGCGCGCGACACTGCCGACGTGTCGTCGCCGCCGTCGCCCGTGCCCTGGAGTGTGTTGACCTGGAACCTGCACGGCTCGGCCGGGCCGGACATCGAAGCCGCCACTCGATCGATTCGCGCGCAGGCACCGGACATCGTGGTCCTCCAGGAGGTCCGCAAGCATCAGGCGGAGGCCCTCGGTCGAGCACTGACGATGCGCTACGCCTGGGCGCTCAAGCATGCGCCCTACACCCGTGCGCTCTGGTGGCGGTCGGAAGGGATGGCGATCATGACGCCGCATCTCCTCGACGCCGTGGGGCACACGGAGATCTCGGACGACCAACCGATGCGGAGCTGGCGGCGGCGCATCGCCCAGTGGGCGCTCGTCGGACGCGCCGACCGCAGCATGGTGATGATCTACAACCTGCACCTCTCGCCGCACCACGACGCCGACTCCCGGCGTGCCGAGGCGCGGCGGGTGGCGGGGATCGTCGACGAGATCGGTGACGACCCACCGCCGATCGTCGCCGGCGACTTCAACGACGCCGACGATCCGTCGATCATCGAGGCGCTGCCCGGCGTCGAACACGAGCGACCAGCGGACACGAATCCGTCCGCGTCACCGAACCAGTTGCTCGATCACGTCCTGCTCCCGGCGAACGCCATCGACGTGTCGGTCACCGTGCCCGCAGGCGGCCCGGAGTGGGCAGCGATCTCCGATCACCTCCCGGTGACCGTCCGCTTCACCCTGCCGAGCGGTACATCTGGGGTCTGACCCCAGATGTGACGGTCACTTCTTCTTCTTGGCCTCGGCAGGCGGGGCCTTGAGGACGCCCTTGGCCAGGGCATCGTCGAGGTACGCCTCGGCCTCCTCCGCCGACACCTTCAGCGCAGGTGAGATCTCCGAGATCAGGTTGACGCGGGCACGCTCGTACATCGTGCGCTCGGCCGCCGACAGCGACGCATCACGGTTGCGGGCGGCGAGGTTCCGGACGACTTCGGCAACCTGGTACACGTCGCCGCTCTTGAGCTTCTCCTGGTGGTTCTTGAAGCGGCGGCTCCAGTTGGACGGCACGCGGGGGTCCGGCTTCGCCAGCACTGCCACGAGGTCCTCGAGTTCGTCGGCCGACACGGGCGGCCGCACGCCGACCTCCTCGGTGCTCGAGATCGGCACCTTCAGCGTCATCTCGTTGATGACGGTCTTCAGGATCAGGTAGTCCTGCTTCTCGCCGAAGAACTCCATCTTCTTGGTCCCCATGACGACACATGCGCCGTGCTGGGGATAGATGACGGTTTCGCCCTTCTTGAACTTCACGCAGAACCTCGCCTGGTCGGGGGTGGGGGCCGCGGGTGCACGCAGCGCCGTTCCAGGCTACAGCGCCCCCGGCAGGATTCGAACCTGCGACCTTGTCATGAGAAGGGACTTCTCGATGTCGTGCTGCTGGCGCCCTCGGCACGATTCGAACGTGCGCGCTACGGATTAGAAGGCCGTTGCTCTATCCAACTGAGCTACGAGGGCTTTGCAGCAACGCTAGCGGGCGGCCAGTTCGGTACGCAGGAGGCCGAGGGCGGTGATCACCGAGAACTGGCGCATCTGTTCACGCTGGCCCGGAAGGCGGGCGTGGCGGACCTCGTCGAAACCGGGGCCGACCAGCCCGATGAAGAGCGTGCCGACCGGTTGGCCGTCCTGCTGGTCGGGACCGGCGACGCCGGTGAGCGACAACCCGATGTCGGCGCCGAGCCGCTCCCGGACGCCATGGGCCATCTGGCGCGCCGCCGCCTCGCTGACCACGGGCCCCTCCCCCACGCCGAGCAGGGTCTGCTTCACCTCCGTGGCGTAGCTGACGATCGCGCCGCGGAACACGTCGCTCGCTCCGGGGATGGCCGTCAGCCGGGCACCGACGAGCCCGCCGGTGACCGACTCGGCCGTTGCGAGGGTCAGCCCGCGTTGTCGGCACAGGTCGAGTACCACCGACTCCATCGTGTCGTCATCGGTGCCGAACACGAGCTCGCCGAGTTCGTCACGGACGACCTGTTCCCAGTGATCGAGTTGTTCGGTGCACTCGCCGAGCGTCGGCGCCTTGTGGGTCAGGCGGACCTTGAGGCCCTCCCAGCCGCTGGCGAGGAACGCGAGCGTGGGAGTGTCCGGCCCCTCGAGTTGCTCGATCACGTCGTCGAGGCGCTCGTTCAACCCGCTCTCGCTCTCACCCCACGTGCGCAGCACCCGGCTGGCGATCACCGAGTCGTCACCGCTGCGGCGGCGCAGATCCGGAAGGATCGCCCGGTGCACCATGTCGTACATCTCGTGCGGCACACCGGGCACCGCGTAGACGACCTTGTCGACGCCGTTCACCGTGACGGGGCAGATCAGCCCCGGCGCGGTGCCGCGTGTCTGCGGGATGATCGTCGCACCCACCGGGATCTGGGCCTGGCGCAGGTTGTTCTCCGCCATCCGGCGGCCGCGAGCGGCGAACATCTCCCGGATCACGTCGGCGACCCCGTCGTCGGTGACGAGATCGACGCCCATCACGGCCGCGATCGCGTCGCGCGTGAGGTCGTCGTGGGTGGGGCCGAGCCCGCCGCACATGATCACCGCATCGGCCGAGTCGAGGAGGCGCCGCAGTTGGGTCTCGATGCGCCCGACGTTGTCGCCGACCTTCACCTGGACGAGCGAGTCGATGCCGTTGGCGGCCAGCTCCCCGCCGATCCACGCCGAGTTCGAGTCGATGATCTGGCCGAGCAGCAGCTCGGTGCCGACGGCGAGGACGTCGCAGCGCAGGGTCATTCGGCGGTCGCCGCTCGCCCGACCGGGTCGGCTGCCGTCGACGGGGCGGCCACTTCGAGTCGGCGTGCCCGCAGCAGGTACTGGGCGCCGCTCACCAGCGCGAGCGCCACCGCGAGCCACAGGAAGCCGTTCCAGAGCCACGTGGCATCGACCGCCGTGAGCGGCAGGAGCGCGAACGCCACCGCCAACTGCTGGCACACGGTCTTGTACTTCGCCAGCCTGATCGCCGGGACGCTGATGCCCCTGCCGCCGACGAGCACGCGATACACGCTGATGATCACCTCGCGGGCGGTGATGATCACCACCGGGACCACCCAGAACACGCCGGTGCTCACCAGGGTGAACATCGCGCCGAGGATCAGGACCTTGTCGGCGAGCGGGTCGAGGAACGCACCGGCCGAGGTGGTGCCCTGGCGCCGCGCCAGATAGCCGTCGAGGAAATCGGTGGAACTGAACACGATCCACATCGCGAAGGCGATCCACGATCCGAACTCGTCGTTCGGGATCACCCAGAACATCAGGGGTGACAGCAGCAGTCGCCCGACGGTGATCGCGTTCGCCCAGGTTGCGAGCTTGTCGGGCTCGACCATCAGATCGTCTCCAGCGCCTCGACGCTCACGCCCGCGGCCACGAGATCGGGACCGAGCGCATCGACGATGTCGACGTCGACGATCGTTCCGGGCGTCAGGCCTTCGTCGAGGTGGATCACTCCGTCGATCTCGGGCGCCTCACGATGACTCCGTCCGACCCCGGGCGTGTCGACGAGCACGGTGAGGGTCTGGCCGATCAAGGCGTCACGGCGGGTCGCGGTGATGTCGTCCTGCAGCTCGCGCAGCTCCGCGAGCCGCTCCGCCATCAGGCCGGGCTCCACGGCGCCACCGAGGTCGGCGGCGTAGGTGCCGTCCTCGCGGCTGTAGGAGAAGAACCCGCACCAGTCGAGCTGCGCCTCCTGCACGAAGTGGAGGAGCTGGTCGTGATCGTCCTCGGTCTCGCCGGGGTAGCCGACGATGAAGTTGCTCCGGAAGGCCGCATCCGGCTCGCGCTCGCGAATGTCGGCGATGCGGTCGAGGAAGCGTCGACCATCGCCCCAACGACGCATCCGGCGCAGCAAGGGCTTGCTGACGTGCTGCAGCGAGAGGTCGAAGTACGGCACCCCCGAGTCGCAGATCGCGTCGATCAGCCCGTCGGTCAGATCGCTCGGGTACAGGTACAACAACCGCACGCGATCGACGGCGCCCGCGACGGCGTTCACCAGGGGCACGATCGCGCCGGCGCCGAGTTCGTCGGGGCGGTCCTTGCCGTACGAGGCGAGGTCCTGGGCCACGAGCACGATCTCGCGCGCCTGGAGCTGTTCGACCTCGTCGAGGATCGAGGCGACGTCGCGACTCCGTTGCGGCCCCCGGAAGCTCGGGATCGCGGAGAAACCGCACGACCGGTCGCACCCCTCGGCGATCTTCACGTATGCCCACGGCACCGCCGACCTGGGACGGGGCAGGTTGAGCAGATCGAACTCGGGCAGCGGCGTGGACGACACCGGGATCAGCTTGCGCTGGGCTCCACTCGGGACCTCGGTGCCGTCGCGCGCTTCCGGCGTCACGTTGAAGGCCTGGCCGAACCCGGCGACCTGGTCGACCTCGGGAAGTTCCGCCGCCAGCTCGTCGCCGTAGCGCTCGGCCATGCAACCGGTGACCACCAGACGCGAACCGTCTCGTCGCTGTTCGTCGAGAGCGAGGATCGTGTCGATCGACTCCCGGCGGGCCTCGTCGATGAACGCGCAGGTGTTCACGACGACGAGGTCGGCGAGCGCGGCGTCGTCAGTCGCTTCCATGCCGTCCGCGAGCAGCGCGCCGACCAGTTTGTCGGAATCGACGTCGTTCTTCGGACAGCCGAGCGTCTCGATGTAGAACCGCTGGGACACGGCTGACCACGCTACCCGAGGGGCCTCCCACCGAGGCCGATCCCACCGACCTCCGCCCCCGGCGGCGTGTACCGGCGCGACCTGTCCAGGCTCGTGCAAGGTCACATCACGGTCGAGCGGAACTTCTCCATGAGATGGTGGCCAGCCGTGATCGGCGGGTATCTCGGCGTCTCGCCGTCCGCCACGATGCACTCCACCGTGGCGTCCCAGTTCGCATTGTGGAAGAACGGGATCGAGAGTCGACCGCCCGCCTCGGACGTCGCCACCACACGGTGCATCGTCGACCGCCACCGATCGTTCGTCCACCGCTGCATGAGATCGCCGAGGTTGACGATCAGCCCGCCGTCGACCGGATCGACGTCGATCCAGGTCCCGTCGACCGCCTGCACCTGCAGCCCCGGCTCGCCGTCGGTCCACAGGATGGTGAGGGTCCCGTAGTCGGTGTGCGCTCCCGCCCGGAACTGTCCGGGCGCGGGCGGCTCGTCGAGCGCCGGGTAGTGGGCGAGGCGCAGCGCCGAACCGTGCGCGTCGATCAGCGGATCGAAGGTTGCGGCGTCGAGACCCAGCGCCACGGCCAAGGCCTCCATCAGGAGCGTCGCGAGGTCCGCCATCGATCGGTAGTACGCCTCGACCGCGGGCCGCAGCGACGGCACGCGCGTCGGCCACAGGTTCGGTGCGTACACCGCCCGCTCGTCGGGGTCGTCCATCTCGTCGAGCGGCCGCGGCGGCGGATCGATCGGACCCACGTTGAAGGTCTCTTTGAGATCGGCCGGCGCAACGCCTCCGATCGAACGGTTGAGCGCCTCCGCCTGCAGCGGGTTGTAGCCGTACGGGTAGCCGGGTTCGGGCATCGCCACCTCGAGCCGGTCCTCGAGCGGCGCGTCGAAGAACGCGCGTGCCGAGGATCGGAGCGCGCCGACGACGGCGTCGTCCACGCCATGGCCGACGACGGTGAAGAAGCCGACCTCACGGCAGGCCCGATCGATCTGCTCGCCGAGCGCTCGGCGCTGCCGGGCGTCGCCGTGGCGGAACGGACGGAGGTCGACCACCGGCACCGGCGCGGACGGCGGTGGCATCACTGGTGTGCGAGACGCAGCCCGGGCCGGGGCCACGGGAACGACACGAGCCGACCGCTGCTCGAACAGGTGACGTATGCGGTGCGGAGATCGTCGCCACCGAAACAGATGTTGGTGGTGATCGGGTCGCCGGTCTCGTAGAACTCGACCTCGCCGCCGTCCGGTGAGATCGCCGTGATGCCACCGTTGACCAGCGTCGCGACGCACACCCAGCCCTCCCCGTCGACCGCCAACGAGTCGAGCAACTGGTACCCCGGCAGGCCGTGGAGCACCGCCGTGAGGTCGAGCGGCGCGGGTGCGAGGACCTCACCCGGCGCGGTGACCGTGCGCCGATGCACCCGTCCCGTGTGGGTCTCGGCCCAGTACAGCGTGTCGGTGTCCGGGGAGAGGCCGATGCCGTTCGGCGAGTCGGTCGGGAACACGACTTCCTCGATGCCGCTACCGTCGGCGTGGGCGTAGTAGATCCCGGTCAGATCGGCGGCGCGCGCCGCGGTGTCCCGGATGCCGTGATCGGTGAACCAGAACCCACCGTGACCGTCCATCACCAGATCATTCGGGCCGCGCAGCGGGTGACCGTCGCACTCGGTGTAGAGGTCGGTGACTGTACCGTCGTGGGGGTCGACCCGTTGGATCCGGCCGCCGATGTAGCCGTCGGGGTCGAATCCGCCGGGGAAGAGCATGCCGCCGAGGTCGAGCGGCGTGAACGAGCCGCCGTTGTTGCACACGTAGAACGCCCCGTCGGGGCCGACGGCGGCACCGTTCGGCCCGCCGGGGATCTCGGCGATCGTCTCGGTCGTGCCGTCGGGGTGGACCTTCGTGAGGCGTGGCCCGAACATCTCGACGACCACCACTGAGCCGTCGGGCATCGCGATCGGCCCTTCGGGGAAACGCAGGCCGTCGGCGATCTCGGTCAACTCGGGGACGAACTCGCGAACTGGGGGTGTGGCCATGGCGACATGATGTCACCACGGCACGGGCGCGTCAGACCTGGCCGTTCTGCTGGAGGAGTTCGAACTCCTCCACGGTCATCAGCACCGCGCGGGCCTTGGACCCCTCGCTCGGCCCGACCACGCCACGCTGTTCGAGCAGGTCCATGATCCGCCCGGCACGGGCGAAGCCGACCTTGAGCTTGCGCTGCAACATCGAGGTGGAGCCGAGTTGGCTGCGAACGACGAGCTCCATCGCCTGACGCATCATCGCGGTGTCCTCGTCGTCGTCGCCGGCGGAGAACGCGTTGGCATCGGACGTGACGTCGAGGTCGTCGAAGGCGGCCATCGACCCAGCGGTCGAGGAGCCACCGGGGGCACCTCGTGGGGGCACCAGCGACGATTGACCGGCTGGACCACCGGAGCCGTCGTCGCCCTCGCCACCGGACTCGACGTCGTCGGAGTAGATCGGTTCGGGTGACTGAGCCCGCCAGTGCGCCACGACCTGACGCACCTCCTCCTCGCTGACGAACGACCCCTGGATGCGGTTGGCGACCGAGGAGTTGCCGGGCAACAGCAGCATGTCGCCCTTGCCGACGAGCTTCTCCGCGCCGGGCTGGTCGAGGATCACCCGCGAATCGGTGAGGCTCGACACGGCGAACGCCATCCGCGCGGGGATGTTCGCCTTGATCACACCGGTGATCACGTTGACCGACGGCCGCTGCGTGGCGACGATCAGGTGGATGCCGACCGCACGGGCCTTCTGGGCGATGCGGGTGATCGACTCCTCGACGTCACGCGCCGCCACCATCATCAGGTCGTTCAACTCGTCGACCACCACGACGATGTAGGGCATGTGCTCGTACTCGATCTCCGAGCCGAGCGGTGGCTGGATCTGGCCCTTGGAGAACGCCTTGTTGTAGCCGGTGATGTCGCGGTAGCCGAGCTCCGAGAGCACGTCGTAGCGCCGCTCCATCTCCTTGACCGCCCACCCGAGCGCGTTGGCGGCCTTCTTCGGGTTGGTGACCGGCTGGGTGAGCAGGTGCGGGAGGCGGGCGTACTGCCCCATCTCGACCTGCTTGGGGTCGATGAGGATCAGCCGCACCTCGTCGGGGGTGGTGCGCATCAGCAGCGAGGTGATGATGCAGTTGATCCCGCTCGACTTGCCCGCTCCCGTCGCACCGGCGATCAGCATGTGTGGCGTGGTGGCGAGGTCGAGGAACACCGCCTTGCCCGCGATGTCCTTGCCGACGGCGACCTCGAGGGGGTTGGTGGCCTTGGCCGCCTCGGGTGACGTGAGCAGGTCGCCGAGCGCGACCAGCTGGCGCTGGTGGTTCGGCACCTCGACGCCGATCGCCGAGCGACCGGGGATCGGGGCGAGGATCCGGACGTCGACGGCTGCCATCGCGTACGCGATGTCCTTCTGCAGACTCGTGACGCGAGCGACCTTGACACCCGGGCCGAGTTCGAGTTCGTAACGGGTGACCGTCGGCCCGACCGTCATCCCGAGCAAGGTCGTGTCGACCCCGTGCGAGGCCAACGATTCCTGCAGCATCCGGCCGCGCGCCTCGACGGCCTTGCGGTCGATCTTCTGCTCGCCGGGGCGGTCGAGGAACGTCATCGGCGGCAGGACCCATTCACCCACCGCGGTCCCGTCGGGGCTGACCGCGCCGCTCGGTTGGCTCCCGGTCGACATCTTCGGCTTGGAGGAGCGCCGCCGCTTCGCCGCCGGTGCCTCGTCGCCCAGGTCGTCACCCTCGGCGGCGAAGTCGTACAGCGCCGCGCCCGACACGCTGCCGGCCTCCCCGGCGATGTCGGTCAGTTCGGAAGCAGGTGCTCCGTTGGCGTCCTCGCGGTCACTGCTGAGAGTGGAGATGTTGCTGATGCCCGATCGTGCGGCGCGGTGGAGCGGCCCTCCGATGGCCGCGAGGAAGCCGCCGGTGTTCTGCGCGAACGTCCGGATCGAGGTGCGGGTGACGAGCAGGGCGCCACCGAGGAGCGCGAGGGTGAGCAGGACGGCAGCGCCGGCCGTGGCGAGCAGGGCTTCGAGCGGCGAACCGACGAGCGCACCGATGTAGCCGCCCGCGTCGATGACCTCGTCGGCGCCGTCGGAGACGGAGTCCGGGCCCAGCACCACCTGGAGCAGGCCGAGTGCCGACAACGACACGATCGACCAGCCGATCGCCAGCTGCAAGGGATTCGACGAGCGTCCCCGACGGACGAACGACACCCCGATGGCCACGAGCACCAGCGGGAATGCGTACCGACCGAGACCGATCAACCAGCCGGCGAGCGTCTCGATCCCCCGCCCCAACGGACCGGCGAGATCGAGATAGACGGCGAGGCCCAGCACGATCGCCGCGCCGATCAGCCCGAGCCCGATGAACTCGTGCTCGCGTCCACCCATCGCATGGCTCAGACCCGACTGAGGTGCGGCGGCCTCACCCCCCGGGGGTGTCGCGTCGCGCACGCTGCCCGATCCCTTGGACGTGCTCGACGACTTCCCGGACGATCCCGTCGAGGAGCGCGACGACGACCCCTTCGGCGTGCTCTTGGCACGGGTCGTGGACTTGGACGAGGACGAGCGGGTCTGCTTGGACGCCGAACGCTTCTTGGACGGACCCCAGGTGGACATGACGTTGCACACGGTACCAACCGGGTGTCACACCGGACCGCGACCCTCGGTGCCCCGGACCACCCGTCAGACGGGGTCGACGGCGAGGACGGCGCCGTCGCGGGCGACCGTGATCTCGAGCACGCCGCCCTCCGGCGACCGCGCGGTGACGACGTAGCGGACCGCGTCACCGTCGCCGCCCTCGATGCTGAGGGCCTCGATCGTCGCCTCCGGCAGTTCGTCGAGGATCGTCGCGAGGATCGCGTCGTCGACATCGGCCGCCTCCGCCGTGAACGTGAAACCGGACGCCCCCGACAGCTTCGGTGCCGGCGGCTCGAGCTGACCGTTCCGATAGACGTACGGGATCGCCGCCGTCGCATCCTCCACGGCCACGAACACGTTGGTGAACTGGGGGCCCGCGGTGACCTCGAAGTACTCCTGCCCCGGTCCGCGCTCGGCCTCGACCGCTTCGACCGCCGCCGAGACGTCCGCGACGAAACCGGTGTCGGACTGTCCACCGTCGTCGCTGCCGCAGCCGCTGACCGACACGATGGCCACGACGACCCCGAGCGGGACGAGCCGACGCCAGCTCCGCGACCTCGGCAAGTGTCAGGCCTCCATGACCACGGGAACGATCATCGGACGGCGCTTGGTGCGCTCGCTGACGAACTTTCCGGCGGCGCGGCGGACATCGCGCTCCAACGCCTCGACGTCGCGGACGCCCTTGCCGAGCGATGCCTCGACGGCATCGGCGACGGCGTCGCAGGCTTCGTCGAGCAGGTCCTCCGCCTCGGGGGCGTACACCCAACCCCGGGTGATGATCTCCGGGCCGACGAGCACCTTGGCCGTCTGGACGTCGACGGTGACGACGACGACGACCACACCCTCCTCGGCGAGCTTCTGACGGTCACGCAACACGCCCTGGCCGACGTCGCCGACGATGCCGTCGACGTACAGGTAGCCGGACGGGACGCGACCGATCGGCTTCAGTTCCTCGTCGGTCAGCTCCAGGACGTCTCCGTCCTCGCACAGCACGACGTTGTCGTGCGGGACACCCATCAGCTCGCCGAGCTTCGCGTTGGCGACCATGTGGCGGTACTCGCCGTGGATCGGCACGAACCACTCGGGGTTGACGATCGACAGGTACGTCTTGATCTCGTCGGCCTGCGCATGACCGGTTGCATGGACGTCGAGCACACCGGAGTGCACGACCTCGGCTCCCATGCGGATCAGGCCGTCGATCACGGCGTTGACGTTGCTCTCGTTGCCCGGGATCGCATGGCTCGACAGGACAACGGTGTCGTGCTCGCCGAGCTTGAGCCACCTGTTCTCGCCGCGTGCCATCAGCCCGAGCGCGGACATCGGTTCACCCTGCGACCCGGTGGAGATGATGCAGATCTGACCGGGCTCGTACTTGTCGATCTCCTCGATGTCGATGATCGCCGACTCCGGGATGTCGAGCACCTTGAGCTCACGACCGAGCCGGACGTTCTTCTTCATGCTCAACCCGAGGGTGGCGATCTTGCGACCGTCGGCCATCGCCGCGGTGGCGATCTGCTGGATCCGGTGCAGATGGCTGGCGAAGCTCGCCGTGACGATCCGACGGTCGCGATGGGCAGCGAACAGCCCGGTCAGCACCGAGCCGACGCTCGTCTCGCTCGGCGAGTAGCCGGCTTCCTCGGCGTTGGTCGAGTCGGCCATCAGCAGGCGGATGCCCGGCGACTTGGCGAGCTGGCCGATGCGGGCCAGGTCGGTACGCCGATGGTCGACCGGCGTGAGGTCGATCTTGTAGTCGCCCGAGTGGAGCACGACGCCCTGCGCGGTGTGGACGGCGATCGCGTGCGCATGAGGCACCGAGTGCGTGACCGGGATGAACTCGACGAGCAGCTGGCCGATCGCGACCGAATCACCGTCGGCGACCTTGCGCATGTCGGTCTTCGGCAGCAGGCCGGCCTCCTCGATGCGGTTCCGGGCGAGGCCCAGGGTGAGCGCCGCACCGTAGATCGGGAGCGGCTCGTCGCGGAGGTCGCCGATGCCGTCGTGATCGCGCAGCAGGTACTGGATCGCGCCGACGTGGTCCTCGTGGCCGTGGGTGAGCACGAGCGCCTGGATGCGGCTGGCGTTCTCACGGAGGTAGGTGAAGTCGGGCAGGATCAGGTCGATCCCGTGCATGTTCGCGTCGGGGAACATCAACCCGCAGTCGATGAGGATGACGGTGCGCTCGGGATCGTCGGCAGCACCCTGTTCGATCGCCATGCAGTTGCGGCCGATCTCACCGAGTCCACCGAGGAAGACGATGCGAACGGGGACCGACCGATCGGTGGCGCCGGGGCTCGGTGACTCAGCCACGAGCGGCGACCAGGCGTTCGTACACCCCGCGGGCGGCGTGTTCGAGTCCATGGGGCGTCGGCCCCATCGGGGACCTGCATTCCCCGACGTCATGACCGAGCGTTCTCAACATTGCCTTCGACGGTACCGGGTTCGGAGCGTCGTCACCGGTCTCGAACTCGTAACTCTCCAGTTGGCGGGCGTTGATCCGTCGTGCTGCCACCGTGTCCTCGCGCTGCCACGCATCGAACATCTCCACGTGATCGGGGGCGCACCAGTGGGTCGCGACACCGATTGCGCCGACCGCACCGACGGCCAGCAGCGGAAGGGTCATCGAGTCGTCACCGGAGTAGACCTCGAAGTCGGGCGGAGCCGCAGCGATGACGGCGGCGGTGGCGCCCGGGTCCTTCGCCGCGTCCTTGAGGGCGACGATGTTCGGCACGTCGGTGGCCAACCGGACGATCGTGCCACTCGAGATCTTGCGTCCCGTGCGGATCGGGATGTCGTAGAGGACGATCGGCAGGTCGGTCGACGCTGCGATCGCGCGGAAGTGCGTCTCGATGCCCGCCTGCGACGGACGGTTGTAGTACGGGCACACACCGAGAATCCCGGCGATGCCGAGGTGACCGGCCTCCTCGGTCAGGCCGATGTCGTGCAGCGTGTTCGAGCCGGTGGTCCCGGCCACGACGGGCACGGTGACCGCATTGACGACCGCCTCGAACAGCGACAGCTTCTCGTCGATCGACAACGTCGGCGACTCGCCGGTGGTCCCGGCGACGACGAGCCCCTCGTTGCCCTGCTCGACGAGCCACTTCGCCAACGCGACTGCGGCATCGATGTCGAGGTCTCCCTCGGCGTCGAAGGGGCTGACCATCGCCGTCAGCACACGGCCGAACCGGGCCATCAGGGTCGCCCTGCGTTCAGCATCGGGAGGTGGGTCTGCAGGACATGGCGGATCACGATGTGCAACCTATTCGATCGCCCGACCGCCCGCGCAGGCCGATTGTCCGGCGCCGGCGGCACGACGTCGGGCTCAGCCGGACGACAGTCCGGACGCCAGCCACGAACCGGCCTCCAGATTGCGCAGCACCGTGAACACGGCCAGGACGACCGCGATCGCCACGATCGGCACCGGCCCCCGGACGAGGGCGGGCGTCGGACGAGCCGACCATCGCGACCAGGTCCACAGCCCCCAGGAGACGACCACGAAGACCAGCGCGATCGGAACGAGGGCGTTGTGGTCGAAGGCCGCAGCCGGATCGAGGCGGGCGAGCGCACCGAGCGATCGGGTCGACCCGCATCCCGGACAGTCGAGCCCGGTGAAGTGCGCGACGGGGCATCCGACCGACAGGCCTGCCGCGCCCTGCGGCCGGTAGGCGATCCCGGCAAACGCCATCCACGCGCTTCCGGCCGCGCCGACGGCGACGGGAGCAAGGCGGTTCGACACCGCGATCAACTCGATGAGCTCCCCACTGCGACCACCAGCAGGACCCAGAGCACCAGCAGCGCGACCGACACGAGGGCCGAGATGATCGCCCACTTCTTGGCGTTGTTCGATGCTTCCAGCGAACCGGCCATGTCGCCGGCGTTGTACTTCGAGTCGACCCGCGCGGCGTAGACGATGCTGACGATGCCGAAGGGCAGACAGCAGAACAGCGTGGTGAGGATCGCCCAGACGAGGTAGCTCGGTGGCTTCGGCCCGCTCGGCTGCCAGCCGGGGCCGTATCCACCCGGGCCATACCCACCCTGGCCAGGTCCGTATCCACCCGGCACGTACCCACCGGGTGGATACCCTCCCGGCGGTGGCGGCGGAGCGCCTCCCGGCGGTGGCGGCGGCCCGACCGGTGGCGGTGGTGGGCCCGATGGAGGCGGCGGTGGCGGCGGGGTGGACGACATCGAGGACCTTTCCGGAAGCGGGCGAACCCGTGGACGACCGGGACGCTACGACAACGAGACGACCGCGGCGGTGGATGCCGGGGCGAGGGCTCGGCGGCGGCGGACGTCGAGCCGCCAGACCACGTACAGGATTGCACCGACCACGATCGGCGCGATGTAGGTCAGCAGCCGGTACACCAGCACCCCGGCCAACGCCGTCGGAGCATCCACCCCGGCGGCGACGAGCGCCCCGGTCAGGCCGGCCTCGACCACACCGACGCCCCCGGGCACCGGGACGAAGGAGCTCAGCAGCGTGACCACGAAGAACACCCTGGCGAACTCGATCGATCCGAGTTCGGCTCCGACACCGAGGCCGCGCAACGCCACCAGCAGGATCACCGCACCGACGGCCTGGGCGAGCGCCGTGCGCAGGAGCAGCCCAGTCGGGCGACGTGCGACCTCGCGGAGCGACGCGCGCGCTGCGAGAAAGCCCTCGACGAGATCGTGGCGGGCGATGGCGGGGATGCGCCGCGCCGCGATCGCCGACGCCCGGCGGAGCCGTCCGACGATCCACGACGTCACCCGGTCCGAGCCGAGCACGACCGCCCAGAACGCGAGCGACCCACCGACGACGACGACGCACACGGCGAGCATCGCCAGGTCGGTCGTCGTCGCCGGACGCCGGGTGAGATCGACCACGATCACCCCGAACGGGAGCAACCAGGTGACGAACGTCGTGGCGACGCCGTAGGCCACGAGTGCCGACCAGAACGTGGGCGCCGGGATCGCCGCGTCGCGAGCGATCGAATAGCGCAGGCCGGTGGCGAGCGGCCCGCCGAGCGGGACGCCCTTCGACGCCGAGGTGCCCACGTCGTGGATGGTGAGCGCCCGCCCGAAACCCACCGGATGCATCAGCCGACGAATCAGATCGGCGCGGGTGACCCGCTCGAGCACACCGAGCGCGAGCAGGGCCACGACGACGGCTGCCGACATCGAGCGCAGCTCGTCGATCGCCGAGGCAACCATGTCCCGGCGCAACCAGACAGCAGCGGCGAGTGCCGATCCGACCGCGAGGACGACCACGACCCGCATCCAGTCCGTCGACGCTCGACGTGCCACGGGCCGAACGTAGGCCTGGTGGATCCCCGATGCACAGTCGTTCCGCCTACTCGCACCGGGGCCCGACCGGTGTGGACTCGACGCACGGGCGACTAGCTTCCTGGCCAGCGTGAACAACTACCCCAAGGAGACATCCATGCGACCCTCCCCCGTCATGCGCCGGCTCGTGCCGGCCATCGCGATCACTGCCCTGGTCCTTGCCGCGTGCGGCAGCGACGACGACTCGTCGAGCGGATCGGAGACCGACACCACCGAAGCGGCCGCGGCCGGCACCAGCGATGCCACCGGCAGCACCGAGGCCGGCGCCGCGAGCGATCTGTGCAGCAACACGATCGACGAGGGCGTCCTGACGATCGCGACCGGCGAGCCCGCCTTCTATCCGTGGGTGATCGACGACGCCCCGGAGACCGGTGAGGGATTCGAGGCCGCCGTGGCCTACGCCGTCGCCGCCGAGATGGGCTACGACGCCGACTCGGTCACCTGGGTGCGCACGACGTTCGACGAGGCGATCCAGCCCGGAGCGAAGAACTTCGACATGAACCTCCAGCAGTACTCGATCACCGAGGAGCGCAAGGAGAACATCGACTTCTCGCTGCCGTACTTCACCAGCAACCAGGCGATCGTGGCGCTCGAGGGCTCCCCGGCCGAAGGGGCGACCACCGTCGCCGATCTCAAGGACGTCAAGTTCGGCGCACAGGTCGGCACGACCAGCCTGGCGTTCATCACCGACGTGATCCAGCCGAACCAGGACCCGTTCGTCTACGACGACAACGTCGGCGCCAAGGCGGCCCTGGAAGCCAACCAGATCGATGCTGCCGTGTTCGACCTCCCGACCGCCCTGTACGTGTCGGGTGTCGAGATCGAGGGCAGCAGCGTCGTCGGCCAGTTCCCCGCCGACGCCGGTGGCACCACCGACCAGTTCGGGTTCGTGCTCGAGAAGGACAACCCGCTCACGGCATGCGTCGATGCGGCGATCACCACGATCACCGACAACGGCGAACTCGACGCGATCACCCAGGAATGGTTGGCCGACTTCACCGGTGCGCCGGTGATCACCGTCGAGTGACGCAGGCCGTCCGGACACACACTCCATGAACGATCGACCGACCCGGCGCGAGCTCTATGAACGGGCTCGACGCCGGCGGTCGAACGTCATCGCGACCATCAGCACGATCGTCGTCGTCGGCGCGCTGATCGTCCTGATCCCGATGTCGCCCGGGTGGGACCGGGTGCGCCAGGCGTTCTTCGACGGCGACGTGTTCCGCGAGAGCTTCCCGGGTCTGCTCCGCGCCTTCTGGCTCGACGTGCAGATCCTCCTGTGGTCGACGCCGCTGATCCTCGTGGTCTCGCTGCTGCTGGCGCTGGCTCGCAACACGCGTAGCCCGGCCCTGTTCCCGCTGCGGGCGTTCGCCATCGTCTACATCGACGTGCTGCGGGGGATCCCGGTCATCCTGCTGGTGTTCCTGATCGGCTTCGGCGTGCCCGCCCTCGGTCTCTCGCGCGAGTGGGCCAACCCGCTCATCTGGGGCACGGTCACCCTCGTGCTGTCGTACTCGGCGTACACCGCCGAGATCATCCGGGCGGGCATCGACAGCGTGCACGAGAGCCAGCGCGCCGCGGCCCGGTCGCTGGGCATGTCGAGCCGTCAGACGATGTGGACCGTGGTCCTCCCGCAGGCATTCCGACGGATCGTGCCGCCGCTGATGAACACCTTCGTCAGCCTGCAGAAGGACGTGGCGCTCGTGAGTCTCATCGGGCCGGTCGAGATCCTCCGGCAGGCCGGAATCGACAAGGCGACCTACGCCAACTTCACGCCGTACGTGGCCGCGTCGGTGATCTTCCTCGCGCTCACCATCCCCTGCACGCGCCTCGCCGACTATGCGCTCGCCCGGCAACGACGGCGCACCGGGGCGACGACGATCGC
Organism: Ilumatobacteraceae bacterium; assembly: GCA_963712775.1. GTDB lineage: Bacteria > Actinomycetota > Acidimicrobiia > Acidimicrobiales > Ilumatobacteraceae > Sva-07. The sequence goes on from CAVQJG010000001.1 coordinate 82,721, forward strand.
ATGACCTCCGAGCCCACCCCCTCACCGGCACCGCTGCTCAAACTGCAGCTGCGAGGCGTGTCCAAGGCGTTCGGTGACACCACCGTGCTCGACGGCATCGACCTCGACGTCGCGCAGGGCGACGTGATCACGTTGATCGGAGCGTCGGGTTCGGGCAAGTCGACCCTGCTGCGTTGCATCAACATGCTCGAGCCGGTCGACGACGGCGAGGTGCTGTTCGACGGCGTCGACATCGCCGAGCCCGGCCTCGACCCGGACCCGATCCGCCGACGCATCGGCATGGTGTTCCAGAGCTTCAACCTGTTCCCGCACATGACCGTCACCGACAATGTCGCCGTCGGACCGCGCAAGGTCCTGCGGGTACCGAAGCGCGAGGCCCGGGCCAACGCCCTGGAGATGCTGACCAGGCTCGGGCTCGCCGCCCGCGCCGATGCCTACCCCGATCAGCTGTCCGGCGGCCAGCAGCAACGCGTGGCGATCGCCCGATCGTTGGCGATGAACCCCGAGGTGATGCTCCTCGACGAGATCACCTCGGCGCTCGACCCCGAGCTGGTCGGCGAGGTGCTCGACGTCGTGCGCGGTCTCAAGACCGACGGGATGACCATGCTGTTCGCCACCCACGAGATGGCGTTCGCCCGCGAGATCAGCGACCGGGTCTGCTTCCTCCACCAGGGCCGGATCCTGGAGGAGGGCCCCCCTGGTCAGATCTTCGAGACGCCGACGGAACCGCGTACGCAGGCGTTCCTGCAGCGCGTGATCGACGCCGGCCGGCTCTAGCGTGCAGACCGACGTGGAACACGGTGGCGGCCCACACGACAGCAGCCAGAACGCCACACTGGCCGCCGAGTCGAGCGCCCCGTCGTCGATCACTTCCTCGACGACCTCGCGGATCGTGCCGGCGACGCGCCGCCACCGCGCCGTCGACGGAGGTCGTCGGGTCAACCGCCCATCAGGGTGGTCGAGTACTCGTCACGCAGGGTCTTCTTGGAGAACTTCCCGACGCTGGTCTTGGGGACCTCGTCGATCCACACGACGCCCTTGGGCATCTGCCACTTCGCGATCTTGCCCTCGAGGAACGACAGCACCTCGTCCTCGGTCAGTTCCTCACCGGGAGCCACCACGACGCACGCGAGCGGAGCTTCACCCCAGCGCTCGTGGGCGACGCCGATCACGGCGGCCTCGGCGATCTTCGGGTGGGCCATCAGCTCGTTCTCGAGTTCGACGGAGCTGATCCACTCGCCGCCGGACTTGATGAGGTCCTTGGTGCGATCGACGAGACGCACGAAGCCGCGCTCGTTCACGGTCGCGACGTCACCGGTCTTGAGCCAGCCGTCGTCGGTGAAGCTCTCCCGGGACCGTGGATCGTCGTAGTAGTCGGCCGCGATCCAGTTGCCACGACACTGCAGCTCACCGCTGCTCTCGCCGTCCCACGGCACCGGCGTGGTCGTGTCGGGCTCGACGACGCGGCACTCGGCGCCGAACACGATCCGCCCCACCTGGGTACGAAGCTCGGCCTGCTCCTCCTGGGGCAGCAGCTCCTGGTCGGCATCGAGGCGGCAGACCGCAGCGATCGGGCTGGTCTCGGTCATCCCCCAGGCCTGGAGGATCGGCAGGCCGGTCTGCTCCCGGTAGGCCTCCGACAGCGCCTTGGGCACCGCCGAACCGCCACAGGGGATGCTGCGCAGCGACGAGGTGTCCTTGCCCTTCAGTTCGGGGAGGACAGCCATCCAGATCGTCGGGACGCCGGCGGCGACGGTGACCTTCTCGTCGACGATCAGCTTGGCGATCGCCGGACCGGACAGGTCGGGTCCGGGCATGATCAGGTCGGCGCCGGTCGCGACGGCGGCGTGCGCCAGACCCCAGGCGTTGGCATGGAACATCGGCACGACGGGCAGGATCACATCGCTTTCCCGGGCACCCAGGCTGTCGGCGGTCATGGCGCCCATCGTGTGCAGGAACGTCGATCGGTGGGTGTAGACGACGCCCTTCGGGTTGCCGGTGGTGCCGCTCGTGTAACACATGCTGGCGGCACGGCGCTCGTCGTCGACGTGGAACTCGACGGGATCGGCGGCGGCGAGCAGCTCCTCGTAGTCGAGCAGATCGTGGCCGTTGAGATCGGCAGGGATGTCGCCCTTGCCGTCGTCCATCATCACGAGATGCTTCAGACGCTCGAACGTCGGCAGGAGCGGCGCGAGCAGGCCGAGCAGCGATCGGTCGACGAAGATCACCTCGTCGTCGGCATGGTTGACGATGTAGGTGAGCTGCTCGGGGAACAGGCGGATGTTGAGCGTGTGCAGGACCCGACCGGTGCAGGGTGCAGCGAAGTACAGCTCCAGGTGGCGAGCGGTGTTCCAGGCGAAAGTCCCCACCCGGCCGTCGGCGGAGATGCCCAGGTCGTCGAGCACGCCGCCGAGCTTGCGGGTGCGGGCGGCCCACTCGCCGTAACTCGTGCGTTCGAGCCCCGAGCCGGTGGCGGTGACGATGCCCTTGTGCGGGTGGTAGTTCTCCGCACGCTCGAAGATGTGCGGAATCGCGAGTGGAACGTCTTGCATCAGCCCTTGCATGAACGGTGAACGTATCGCACCTCGCCGTACGCCGAACCACCCGAACCGGTACCGTTGAACTCCTGTGACCGAGAGCGCCGCGATCGATGCGGCCGAGGCGCCGCACGTGCGCCCGGCCTGGGCACCCTTGACGCTGGTCGCCTTCGTGCTCCTCGTGATCGCCACCAACATCGCGAGCGGGGTGTGGGCACGGTGGGTCGAGACGAACCCCGAGGGCCTGCTCCTGTTGTCGTCGCGCAACCGCTATCTCGCACTCACCCTCGCTGCCGGCGTGTCGGTTCCGGTGTACGTGGTGATCGGTTTCGTCCGCATCGGCGCGGCGTTCCTGGTGTGCCACATGATCGGCCGGGCGTACCACGACGATGCGATCGGCTGGTTCCGCAAGTACCTCGGGGTGCGCCAGGACGCCATCGACTCGTTCAACCGTGGGTTCTCGAAGGCCGAATGGTTCCTGATCCCGTTCTTCGCCGGCTCCAACATCGTCGCGGCGCTGAGTGGCGTGCACCGCACCCCGCCGGTTCGCCTCGCCGTTCTCCTCTCGGTCGGCATCGCGGGGCGCCTGGCGCTGATGTGGTGGCTCGCCCGCACGTTCGAGGTGCAGCTGGTCGAGTTCCTCGAGTGGCTGCAGCGGTACCAGTGGTGGGCGGTCGGGATCTCGATCGCCCTGGTCGTGCTGGTCAATCTCCGCAACCTCCGCGGCGCCTGATTGCACCAGGGGTCAGACCCCTGCTGCAATTCCGACCGATCTGACGCACGCCTGGGCCGACCCGGGCTGACATTGCTAGAACGACGGGTATGGCTGAAGTCACTCTCGGGGGAAACCCCGTCCACACGTCCGGAGATCTCCCCGCCGTCGGCGCGTCGGCGCCTGCCTTCTCGCTGGTCGGCGCGGACCTGAGCGAGTTCGACGCCGGTGAGTTCGCCGGCAAGAACGTGATCCTGAACATCTTCCCGAGCATCGACACACCGACGTGCGCCACGAGCGTCCGCCAGTTCAACGAGCGCGCGGCCGGCATGGACGAGACGGTGGTGGTGTGCGTCTCGGCCGACCTGCCGTTCGCGATGGGTCGGTTCTGCGGCGCCGAGGGCATCGAGAACGTGAAGGTCGGCTCGACGTTCCGCTCCGACTTCGGTTCGGCCTACGGCGTCACCCTCACCGACGGCAAGCTCCAGGGCGTCCTGGCCCGTGCGGTGGTCGTGATCGGCCCCGACGGCGCCGTGAAGCACACCGAACTCGTCCCCGAGATCGCCCAGGAACCCGACTACGACGCCGCCCTCGCCGCGCTGTAGCCGTTACGCCAGGGGTCAGACCCCCGGCGTAACACCACGCCAACACCAGCGAGCTCGGCGGAGCGGTCGACCGCGCCTGCGAACGAGGAATCCTCGAGCGTTCGCCTTCGCACCCGGGACAGTGCGGTTCGCATGGCACCCGGACTCGGGATGTCCAGGACCTCCATGGTCGCCGACTGGTCGAATCCACCAACCGCGTCGGCCCAGCCGAGTGCAACCGATCGAGCGACGACTGCGGCACGACCGCGATCGCCCAACCCGAGTTCGATCACGACGAGGTTCGCGGCGTCGAGCACCGCAGCGAGATCCGATCGGCCGCGTTCGCGGGTGGCGACGGGCCCGAGACCCGCACTGACGAACTCGTCGAACGCTCCCACGTCACCCCCGAAGCCCGCCAGCACCTTGTCGGTGCGCAGCCAGGCCGGCCGCCTGCGCAGCCCGAGGTACGCCCGATGACTGGACCACCGGTACTGCTCGACGGAGTCGACTCCTCTCACCTCGAGGGCATTGCGATGGATGTATCGGGTTGCCGCCAACAGATAGCGATCGTCGAGAATCGGTTTCGAGTGGAACCGCCCACGAAAGAGCGAGCCATCACGTCCGAGACGATCGTTGACATGGCGGGTGTAGAGCGAGCCGAATCGCTGCATCGCGGACGAGAGCCCACCGTCCGGGCAGTGCAGCAGCAAGTGGTAATGGGTGTCCATCAGACAGTAGGCATGCGTCTCGATGCCGAAGCGGTCGTGGATGTCGGCAAGTCGGGTGCCGAACTCGATGCGGTCGGAGTCGTCGAGAAAGACGACACCATGATCGGCTCCCCGATTCATCACGTGGTGCCAGCCGTCTTCGATGTCGATGCGCAATGGTCGTGCCATGCGGTCATCATGACGAAGGGGTGTTACGCCGGGGGTCTGACCCCTGGCGTGACGGTCACAAGAAGGGGTCGAGGGATCGCGAGAGGCCGGGGATGTCGGCGATCTTCTTGCAGGCGAGGACGACACCGGGCATGAAGCTGTCGCGGTCGTAGCTGTCCTGGCGGATCGTGAGGGTCTGGCCCTGGGCTCCCAGGATCACCTCCTGGTGAGCGACCATCCCACGCATGCGCACCGAGTGGACCCGGATCCCGCTCGGACCCTCGCCGCCACGCGCACCCTCCCAGACCTCGTCGGTCGTCGGGTCGGGGTCGAACGCGCCTCCGCGGGCGTCGGCCATCCGCTCGGCGGTCTTCACGGCGGTCCCGGACGGCGCGTCGATCTTGCGGTCGTGGTGCAGTTCGATGATCTCGGCGGTGTCGAAGAACGGCGCCGCCATCTCGGCGAAACGCATCATCAGCACCGCAGAGATCGCGAAGTTCGGCGCGATCACGCAGTTCGGACCGCCATCGGACGCGAACGTCGACTCGAACAGCGCGAGATCGTCGGCGGTGAACCCCGTGGTGCCCACCACGGCGTGGATGCCGTGCAGCCCCAACCAGGGCAGCGTGTTCCGGGCGGCGTCGGCGACCGTGAAGTCGACGACGACGTCGCACCCCGCCTCGGCGAACGCGTGCAGGTGTTCGGACACCTCGATGCCCTCCACCGTCTGCCCCACCCCGAACGGGTCGACCGCAGCAGCGAAAACGAGGTCGGGGTCAGCGACCACTGCCGCACAAACGGTTCGACCCATTCGTCCGGCAGCGCCGTTGACCCCGATTCTCATGTGTTCAGTCTGGCCGATGCGCACGCACCGACCGCGATTGCAGCAGGGGTCTGACCCCTGGTGAGATCAGCGGTGGCGACGACGGCCGCCGCTGCGGCCACCACCGTCACCGGACGGACGGTCCGACTTCGGTCCGAGGTCGCCGAGTTCGTCGGCGAGCTGCGCGTCGAAGCTGTCCTCGAAGCTCACCTCGACGACGTCGACGCCGCCACCCGAGCTGGCGGCTGCCGTGTCGGAGTCGTTCGAACGCTCCTTGCGGGGCGCCCGCTCGCGGCGCTCGCCCCGATCGGAGGAACCGCTCGACTCACCGGACGAGGAGCCCTCCTTGGCGGGCGGCGGATCGCCGGCAGGTGTCAGGCTGACCTTGCCCTTGTCGTCGATCTCCTCGACGCGGACCTCGATCTCCTGACCGAGCTCGAGCACGTCCTCCACCGAGTTGATGCGCTTGCCGCCACCCAGCTTCGAGATGTGCACGAGACCGTCGCGGCCCGGGAGGATGTTGACGAACGCACCGAACTTGGTGATGTTCACGACGCGCCCGGTGTAGACGGCGCCGAGCTCGGCCTTCGGCGGATCGACGATCGCGAGGATCGCGGCCTTGGCCTCTTCCATTCGCCATGCCTCGACGGCACCGATGGTGACGATGCCACGGGCACCGTCGTCGTCGACACCGATGTCGGCTCCGGTCTCCTGCTGGATCGTGTTGATGACCTTGCCCTTCGGGCCGATCACTTCACCGACCTTGTCGAGCGGGATGTAGATCGTCGAGATCTTCGGTGCGGTCTCGGCGACCTCGTCACGGCTCTGCGGGATGCAGGCGTTCATGACCTCGAGGATCTCGAGACGGGCCACGCGGGCCTGGGCGAGCGCAGCGGCGAGCACGTCGGCGGGAATACCGTCGATCTTCGTGTCGAGCTGCAGCGCCGTGATGGCGTCCTCGGTACCGGCGACCTTGAAGTCCATGTCACCGAATGCATCCTCGGAGCCGAGGATGTCGGTCAACGTGATGTAGTTGCCGTCTTCGTAGATCAGGCCCATGGCGATGCCCGACACGTGGCTGCGCACCGGCACGCCGGCGTCCATCAGCGCGAGGCTGGAGGCGCACACCGACGCCATCGAGGTCGAACCGTTCGACGACATCACCTCGGAGACGAGGCGCAGCGTGTACGCGAAGTCCTCCTGGTTGGGGATGACGGGCAGGACCGCACGGGCGGCGAGCGCACCGTGGCCGATCTCGCGGCGCTTCGGCGAACCGACGCGGCCGGTCTCCCCGTTGGCCCACGGCGGCATGTTGTAGTGGTGCAGGTACCGCTTGGTGTCGTGAGGCGACAACGAGTCGATCATCTGGTTCATGCGGGGCATGGCCATCGTGAGGACGGTCATGACCTGGGTCTCACCACGCTGGAACAGCCCCGAGCCGTGAGCGGTCGGCAGGGCGCCGACCTCGGCGGAGATCGGACGCAGATCGGCGACGCCGCGGCCGTCCATGCGGACGCCCTCGTTGACGACGCGGGCACGCATCAGCTTCTTGTTGAGCGAACGGACGGCCTCTTTGACCATGCCGTTCTGCCCGGCGAACTCGCCCGGCTCGTCCTTGGTGCCGCACAGCGAGGCGACGATCTCGGCCGTGACGGCGTCGGTTGCCTCGTTGCGCTCGGACTTGTTGGCGATCGTGATGACCGGGGCGAGCTTGTCGCTGCCGGCCTTCTCGACGGCGGCGAAGATCTCCGGCGTGTAGTCGAGGACCGGGGTCCACTTCATCGGGGTGATCGGGCCGTGCATGGCGATCACCGAGGCGACGAGCTGGCGCTGCAGGCCGATCGACTCCTTGATCCACACCTTGCAGGCGTCGAGGCCGTCGGCGAGGACTTCCTCGGTGACCTTCTTGGCGCCGTCGTCGTAGAAGTAGAACGCGTTCTCCGAGCCACCGGCCTCGACCATCATCACGGCGACGTCGCCGTTGTCGAGTTCACGGCCGGCCACGACCAGCTCGAAGGTGCCGTTCTCGGCCTCTTCGTAGGTGGGGTGCGGGATCCACTCGCCGCTCTGGCTGTACGCCATGCGGATCGCGCCGATCGGGCCCTCGAACGGGATGCCCGAGATCATCAGCGCAGCCGAAGCGGCGTTGATCGACAGCACGTCGTGCGGGTTGACCTGGTCGGCGCCCATCACGGTCGTGACGACCTGCGTTTCGTTGCGGAAACCGTCGGGGAACGACGGGCGCAGCGGCCGGTCGGTGAGACGGCAGGTGAGGATGGCGTCCTCGGTCGGACGGCCTTCACGGCGGAAGAACGAGCCGGGGATCTTGCCGGCGGCGTACGCCCGCTCCTCGACATCGACCGTCAGCGGGAAGAAGTCGACACCGTCACGCACGCTCTTGGCGGCGTTGGCGGTGGTGAGGACCTTCGTGCCACCGATCGATGCCACCACGGCACCCATCGACTGGGGGGCGAACTTGCCCGTCTCGAAGGTCAGGGTCTTCTCGGTTCCGGACACGGGTCCGGACACGATGATTGGGTCAGCCACAAGGGCTCCTTTCGTGTGCACTCCCCCTCGGGAGTGCGCCTCTGGAGCGATCGGCCGGTTCCCAGTTGGTCAACCCGACATCGCGTCGACCCGGCAGGGCGGCGGTTCGGATTCAGCAACCGGCAACCGACAACGGTTCGCTCATGTTGCGGGGCCGGACGTTCCGGCTCCGAGGGGAGATCCTACCGTGACGCAGGCCACAATCCGCGGCACACCGACCACGGACACGGACGCGAAGGCGTCACGACGACGCCGATTCGAAGCGCCGAGGCGCGATCGCCGCAGCCGGCACGCCTCAGCGGCGCAGGCCCTGGTCGGCGATGATCTTGCGGTAGCGCTCGACGTCGATCGACTTGACGTAGTCGAGCATGCGACGACGGCGGCCGACCAGCATCAGGAGGCCACGACGGCTGTGGTGATCCTTCTTGTGGACCTTGAGGTGCTCGGTGAGGTGGGTGATGCGCTCGGTGAGCAGTGCGATCTGCACCTCGGGAGAGCCGGTGTCGGTCTCGTGGGTGCGGTACTTCTCGATGGTCGCAGCGGTGTTCGGTGTGGTGTCGGCCAGATCAGCCATGGTGTGTCGCCTTCCGATCGGTGCCGCCGGACGTTCCGACGACACGGAGGTCGCAGCACGCTCCGGGTGGAGTGTGATGCATCGCGCCCGCGCCGGAAGTTCCAGCCCGAACGGACGTCGCAATGCTACGGCGCCGTCGACGTCGCCACAACGGGACCGGTCCCCGGATCGACCGGCCCGGTACGCTCGCACGTCGTGCCTGCCCGGATCGAGCTGCGAGACGTCTCGAAGTCGTTCGGGTCGCTCGCCGCGCTCGCCCCGCTGAGCCTCGACGTCGGCGAGGGCGAGACCGTCACCCTGCTGGGCCCCTCGGGGTGCGGCAAGACCACCCTGCTCCGCCTGATCGCAGGCCTGGAGCGGCCGACGAGCGGCAGCATCGTGGTGAACGGCATGAGCCCTGCCGACGCACGTCGCCACAAGCAGATCGGGTTCATCCCACAATCGCCTGCGCTGCTTCCGTGGCGCACCGTCGAGGCGAACGCCCGACTGCTGCTCGACATCAACCGCAGCAACTCACCGACCACGCCGAGCGTGTCCGTCGACGACCTCCTCGACGAGGTCGGCCTCGGCGAATTCCGTGACGCCTTTCCGCACGAGCTGTCCGGCGGCATGCAGCAGCGGGTGGGGCTCGTGCGGGCGTTCGCCCTCGATGCCCCGATCCTGCTGATGGACGAACCGTTCGCCGCGCTCGACGAGATGACCCGAACCGACATGCGGCATCTCCTCGGACGACTGAGCGAGCCGCTCGGCACGACCGTCGTGTTCGTCACCCACTCGATCCCCGAAGCAACCTTCCTGTCCGATCGGGTGGCGGTGATGTCGTCGCGTCCCGGCCGCGTGACCGAGGACATCGCGATCGACCTGCCGCACCCACGGCACCCCGACATCGAGGACACCGACGACTTCTTCCACGTCACCACTCGCCTCCGCGGCGCGCTCAGCGACGGGATGGACCGGTGAACCCCGCGATGCGGCGGATCGTCGCGCCGATCGTCGGCATCGTCGCGTTCGCCGTGTTCTGGGAGTTGCTGGTCAGGCTGTTCGACATCCGCCGCTTCGTGCTGTTGCCGCCGTCGGCGATCATCGACACCCTCACCTCCGCTCCCGGCTTCTTCTGGGACAACGCGCTGGTGACCGCACGCCACATGGTGGTCGGCCTGTCGATCGCCCTCCTGTGCGCGATCGCCGTCGGATCGCTGATGGCTGCCTCGCGCTTCGTCGAGGAGGCCGCGCAGCCCGTGCTCGTCCTCGTGCTGGTCACCCCGTGGGTCGCCTACATCACCTCGGTCGTGCTCTGGCTCAACGGCGGCGACCCGACGATCTACTTCATGGTGGCATTCACCTCGTTCCCCGTGTTCACCTTCGGTGTCGTCGGCGGGATGAAGTCCGCCGACCCGGCGGCGCGCGAACTGCTCGCCAGCGTCGACGCCCGCCGCTGGGAGGTCTTCTGGCGGCTCCGGCTCCCGGCGGCGCTCCCGTCGATCTTCACCACCGCCCGTTTCGCCGTCGGTCTCGGGCTCGCCGCGGCGTACTTTGCCGAGGGCTCGGCGCTGACCACCGACGGGCTCGGAGCGATCGGCCGGCGAGCGGCGTCGTTCAACGACGCCGAGGTCCTCTGGACCACGATCGTCTGTTCCGCACTGCTCGGGATCGCCGGACTCACGCTCGTCTCGGTCCTCGAGCGGGTGCTGCTGCGGTGGCACGTCTCGCAACGGAGCTGACTGAACGAACACGCGGCCACCGTGGCAGGATTGGCCACTCATCGGGTCGCCCACGCCCGGCCCCATCACCTCTCGAAGGATCGAACCACCGATGCGCCTCCGCACCGCCGCTGCCCTCGCCCTGACCGCCGCCGTCGCCGTCGCCGCATGCGGCAGCGACGACGACTCGACCGACTCGACACCGACCGAGTCGACCGATTCGACCACGGCCGAGACCACGGGGTCGGCCGGGACGACCGACACCGGCGTGGGCAGCAGCGCGGTCGTCGCGGGCGCCGCGTTCCCCGACGACCGCTGCGCCGCCAACGAAGCGGCGGGGACGATCACCTATCTCACGGGGTTCGACTACGCCGCCACCGCCTCGATCGTCGACATCCTCGTCGCCGAGGAGAAGGGCTACTACGACGCGATGTGCCTCGACGTCGAGGTCACCGCCAGCTTCTCGACGGCCAACTACCCGCTCGTGGCGGAGAACGACGCCCAGTTCGCGTCGGGCGGCTCCTTCAGCGAGGTCGTCGAGTTCTCGGCAGCGAACGACGCCGACCTCGTCGTGGTCGCCGTCGAGGGTCCCACCGCCATCGACTCGCTGATCGTGAAGCCTGGCAACGCCACCGAACTCACCGACCTGGCCGGCACCACGATCGGCGTGAAGGGCAAGTTGCCGCCGAGCGTCGCGGCGATGCTCGCACAGGCCGGCCTCGTCGAAGGCGAGGACTTCGACACGGTGCTGCTCGACGGGTTCGATCCCGTGCAGCACATCGCCATCGAGTCGATCGTCGGGTTCCCCGGCTACAAGAGCAACGAGCCCGGCACCCTCGAGCGCGCCGGCATCGCGTTCGACCTGTTCGACCCGATCGACTACGACATCCCCGGCTCGTTCGGAGTGATCTACACGAACCAGCAGTTCATCGACGAGCACCCGACGGCCGCGGAGGACTTCGTGCGGGCCACGATGCTCGGGCTCGCCGACGCCATCGACGATCCGGAGGCCGCGGCGCAGATCTCCGTCGACCGGATCAATGCCGGCGGCAACCCGAACTTCCTGTCACCGGAGGGCGAGGTGTTCCGCTGGACCACCGACGCAGCACTGATCTCGTCGCTCACGCCGTCGGGCACCGGGTACGGCGTCCCCCAGGCCGGTGCGCTCCAGGCGGAGCTCGACGCCTATGCCGACATCGGGCTGTTCGACGGCACGGCGCCCGACGCCGTCGCGGTGCTCGGCGACGACATCATCGTCGGGATCTACGACGCCGACGGCAAGGTGATCTGGCCGGCGTGACCGTCGCCGTGTCGACGGGGGTCGAGCCCGTGGCGTGACGACTCAGGCGAGGAGTTGGCGGGCGTGGTCGACGTCGTGGGTCAACTGTGCGATCAGTGCATCGACCCCGTCGAACTTGCGCTCGCTGCGCAGGAAGTGTGCGAAGCGGACCTCGGCGGCCTCGCCGTACAGATCGACGTCGACATCGAGCAGGTGGGCCTCGAGGAGCGATGCGTCGGCGTGCTCGTAGAACGTCGGACGTCGACCCAGGTTGATCGCGCACGGATGGACCGAGCCGTCGGGTCGCTCGTACCAGCCCGCATACACCCCGTCGGCAGGCATGCACATCCCGTTCGGGACGCCGACGTTCGCCGTCGGGAAACCGAGCAGCCGACCGCGCTGGTCGCCTTCGAACACCGTGCCACGGACCTCGTACGGACGGCCGAGCATCGCGTTGGCCCGAGCGATGTCACCCCCGGCGAGCGCCCGCCGGATCGCGGTGCTGCTCACGGGCTCGTCGACACCGTCGCGACGCGGGACGAGTTGTACCGGCTCGACCTCGAAGTGGCCCTCGACGCCGAGCTTGCGAAGGAGATCGACGTTGCCGTCACGATGGCGGCCGAAGTGGAAGTCCTCGCCGACGACGATCACCTGCGTGTGCAGGCACCGCACCAGCACCCGGTCGACGAACGACTCCGGCGTCTCCGCCGCCTGCTGCTCGTCGAACGGCACCACCACCACTGCGTCGATGCCGGTGGATTCGAGCAGCTCCAGTTTCTGATCGGGGCTCGTGAGCAGGCGCGGGGCCGACTCGGGACGCACGACGCTCGCCGGATGGCGATCGAACGTGACCACGACCGACTTCGCCCCGAGCTCGGCGGCGCGCCGGCGAACCTGGTCGATGACCGTGCGATGGCCGAGGTGCACGCCGTCGTACGCCCCGATCGTGATCACGGCGCGCTGGTCGCCCCACGAGCAGTGTTCCAGGTCGGTGACGACGAGCACGGCGGGAACGCTATCGGGCCCGCCGGCACCGACGGGATTCGCGGATCAAACCGGCAGCACGACGGCGGGCTTGGCCTGGCCGTCGCCGAAGACCTCGTAGACCGCCAGGAGTCGACCGGCGCCGTCGGAGACCGCCCACGGCCCCTCGCCCGGCCAGGCGGCGAGCACCCGACCGTTGGCGATCAGCGCGGCCGTGTCGTCATCGACCTCGACGGGGGTGAGCGCTCGCACCGCGCTCTCGACCGGAAGCAGCACGCACTCGTCCGGCGGTGCGGCTTCGGCGAGGGTGAACTCGCCGACATGGGTGCGCCGGAGGTTGCGGAGGTGCGCTCCCCCGCCGAGCAGCCTGCCGAGATCGTCGGCGAGCGTACGGATGTAGGTCCCAGCGGAACACTCGACGTCGATCGCCAGGACACCCGGTTCGGCCCACCCGACGACGTCGAACCGGTGGATCGTCACCGGTCGGGCCGATCGCTCGACCTCGATGCCCTCGCGGGCGAGTTCGTGGAGCCGCTTGCCGTCGACCCGGATCGCGGACACCATCGGCGGGATCTGCTCGATCTCGCCGACGAGATGTCCGGCGACTGTCGCGCGAGCCTCGTCCAGCGTCACCGCCGACATGTCGTAACTACCCACGACGTCGCCGGCCGCGTCGAGCGTCGACGTCGAGGTGCCGAGCACGACCTCCCCCGTGTAGCCCTTGCGGGTCTTCTCGACGAAGCGCAGCAGCCGGGTCGCCTTGCCGACCGCGACCACCAGGACGCCGGTGGCATCGGGATCGAGCGTGCCGGCATGGCCGACCTGACGCTCGCCGAACCGGCGCCGCAGCATGCCGACCACATCGTGGCTGGTCACCCCGGCCGGTTTGTCGACCACCGCCACGCCGTGGGTGGTGGCCGGTCTGCGACGCGCCATCAGTCCTCGGGCGTCGCAGCCGGGTCGGCGCCGGCCTCGCGTTCGATCCGGGCCTGATCGGACTTCAGGATGTCGTCGATGCGGGCAGCCGACCGGATCACCATGTCGGGACGGAAGTCGAGGATCGGCGTCTTCTTCGCCCGGATCTGACGCGCGATCGACGCCTGCAGGCGGACGCGGTGCTGGGCGAACGCCTCGAGGATCTCCGCGTCACCCTCCTCGTCGGCCAACGAGTCGAAGAAGACGATCGCACGGTTCAGTTCGGGGTCGACGTCGATGCCCGTCACCGTGACGAACGTCAACCGCTCGTCGTCGATACGCACCAGCTCGTCGGCGATGATCTCCTGCAACGTCGTGCTCACCCGCGCGCTGCGCGAGTACTTCGGGGTGCTGCTGCGGCTGCTGCGTTTGCCTGCCATCGAAACCTCCTCGGTGACGATTGCAGCAGGGGTCAGACCCCTGCTGCAATCAGGTGAAGTCGGGGGCGACCCGGTTGGATCGCTTGAGTTCGGCCATGCCGGACATGGTGGCCAGCTTCTCGACGGCGTCCCACAGCTCGACCGCCTCGTCGCCGGTGGGCGCCTTGGAGATCACGGGACCGAAGAAGCTCGCCTCGCGCTCACCGCCCGGGTGGAACGTGAGGATCGGCGTTCCGACGTCGCGACCGGCGCGGCTGAGCGCCAGTTGGGTGTCGGCGCGGAGGTACTCGTCGTGGGTGTCGTCGTCGGCAGCGTCGAGGTAGCCCTCGTCGAACCCGTGGGCCGTCAGGAGGCCCCGGTACCAGCCCAGCGAGTCGTCGCGCGCCTCGGCGCGCTGCGCCCCGACGTGCAGCGCCGTGCCGATCGCCGTGTACCAGCGGCCGACCGCGGTGGGGTCGTCCTCGCCGAGCCGAACGGCGTCGGCGATCCGCAGGCCCTGGTGACCCAGGTAGTGGCCGGCGCGATACTGCGGCGTGTACCACTCCTGGTGGTTGTCCTCGTTGAGGATCCACAGCGAGATGAACCGCCAGTCGACCTCGTAGTGCCGCTGCTCGCTGACGTCGACCACCCATCGCGAGGTGATCCACGCCCACGGGCAGACCGGATCGAAGAAGAAGTCGAGGTCGGCAGCCATCCGGCCAACCTATCGACCACTCTCGTCGTGCCGTCAGGTTCGGGCGATCTCGACGTCCTCGTAGGTCTCGATGAGGTCGCCCGGCTTGAGGTCCTGGAAGTCGGACAGGCCGATACCGCACTCGAAGCCCTCGCGGACCTCCCGCGCGTCGTCCTTGAACCGCTTGAGCGACGCGATGTCACCCTTCCAGATGATCGTGCCGTCACGAAGGAAGCGCACCTTCGAGCCGCGGGTGATGACACCCGAGCGCACGTAGCAGCCGGCGATCGCGCCGAGCCTGGGCACCCGGAAGATCTCGCGGACCTCTGCCTCGCCGGTGACCTGCTCCTCGAACTCGGGCTCGAGCATGCCGATGACGGCCTGCTCGATGTCCTCGAGGAGCTTGTAGATGATCTCGTAGGTACGGATCTCCACTTCTTCCTGCTCGGCCAGCTTGCGGGCCTTGCCATCGGGACGGACGTTGAAGCCGATGATCGTCGCGTTGGTCGCATTCGCCAGCGTGATGTCGTTCTCGGTGATCCCGCCGACGGCACGGTGCACGAAGCTGACGTCGACCTCGTCGCGTTCGAGCCGCCGCAGCGACTCGGTGACCGCCTCGAGCGAACCCTGCACGTCGGCCTTCAGGATGAGGTTGACCGACGCCTTCTCACCGGACTGGATCTGGGCGAAGATGTCCTCGAGCTTCGTTCCGGTCTTGACCCGCGCGTCCTCACGCAGGTGCTTCGCCTTGAGGCGGAGTTCACGCGACTCCGCCACCGTGCGGGCGATCTTGTCGTCCGGCGCGGCACGGAACTCGTCACCGGCTTCGGGCACGAGCGACAGCCCGAGCACCTGCACGGGCGTCGACGGACCAGCGGTCTTGACCTGCTCGCCCTTGTCGTTGATCATCGCTCGGACCTTGCCCCAGGCGGCGCCGGCGACGATCGGGTCGCCGACCTTGAGTTCTCCCTTGTCGACCAGGACCGTGGCCACGGGGCCTCGTCCCTTGTCGAGCTGGGCCTCGATGACGATTCCCTTGGCGCGACCGGTCGGGTTCGCGGTGAGTTCCTCGAGTTCGGCAACGACCTGCAACTGCTCGATCAGCTCGTCGACGCCGACGCCCTTGAGGGCCGACATCTCGACGACGATCGTGTCGCCACCCCACGACTCGGGGACGAGTTCGTACTCGGCGAGCTGCGTGAGCACGCGTTGAGGATCGGCGTTCTCCTTGTCGATCTTGTTGACCGCCACGACGATCGGCACGTCGGCCGCACGGGCGTGGTTGATCGCCTCGATCGTCTGCGGCATGATCCCGTCGTCGGCGGCGACCATCAGCACGACGATGTCGGTTGCGTCGGCCCCGCGGGCACGCATCTGCGTGAAGGCCGCGTGACCCGGGGTGTCGAGGAACGTCACCGAACCGTGCTCGTTCTGCACCTGGTATGCACCGATGTGCTGGGTGATGCCACCGGCCTCGCCCTCGACGACGTTGGCACCACGGATGTGGTCGAGCAACGTGGTCTTGCCGTGGTCGACGTGGCCCATGACGGTGATCACCGGCGGGCGCGGTTCCTGCATCTCGTCGTCGTCGGAGTCGTCGAACAACTTCTGCAGTTCGACCTCCTCCTGCTGACCGGGCTCGACGAGCAGGATCTCTGCGCCGACTTCGAGGGCGAAGAGCTCCATCTGCTCGTCGGCGAGGGTCATGGTGGCCGTGACCATCTCGCCGTTGTTGAGCAGGAAGCGCACGACGTCGGCGGCGGTGCGGTTCAGCTTGGGAGCGAACTCCTGGGCCGACACGCCGCGCTCGATGATGACGACACCCTCGGGAACGGGCGCGTCCGACGAGGTGTAGGTCGTGAACTGCGGCTGCAGATCGTCCTGGTCGCGACGGCGACGTCGCCGACCGGTTCGACGGGGCGGTCGCCGCTGGCCGCTGGGACGATTGCCCCCGCCGCCACCGGGGCGACCTGGGGCTCCACCGCCGCCGCCGGGGCCGCCGGGTCGACCGGCTCCACCGCCGGGGCCGCCGGGGCCGCCGGCCGGACGAGGCGTGTAGCCAGCCGGGCGCTGGCCGGTCGAACGGGGACCGCCGGTGCGGCTCGTGGGGCGCGCGGAGCCCGGAGGCGGCGGAATCGGCTTGCCACTCGGAGACAACGGCCGTCCCGGAGGCGGCGGAATCGGCTTGCCGGTGGGAGACAGTGGACGCGCCGCTGCCGCGTCCGGGCGCTCGTCGGCGCGCACACGCGCCTCGGGGGGCACGGTCGGCTGCTCCGGCGGACGACCGCCGGCGGTGGGTCGGGCGCTCGAGATCACGCGGGCGTTCGAGTCGGTGGGCGCCGACGGTTGCTCGGTCTCGGCAGCACCGGCGGTCGAGGGAGCCTCGTCCGTAGCTACGGCAGCTTCGGCGGCAGCAGGCGACTCGGCGGGTTCGTCGACGACCGGTGCGGTCTCGACCTCGGGAGCCGGCTCGGCGGGCACGACCGGGGTGGCGGCCTCGACCTCGGGCGCGCGCTCGGCGGCCGCAGGCACTTCCGCGGCGGGCGCCTCGGCCGGGGCCGGGGCGGCCTCGACGGCGGGCACGTCGACGGCGGGCACGTCGACGGCGGGCACGTCGGCCGGGGCCGGGGCGGCCTCGACGGCGGGCACTTCGACGGCGGGCGCCTCGGCGGCGGCCGGCGCTGTCTGGTCGCTCGGCGTCGGTTCGGCAGCCGCCTCCGCGGTGGCTGCACCCTCCGTGTCCGAGTCGGACGGCGCGGGCTGCTTCGTGGCAGCGGCCTTCTTTGCCGGCGCCTTCTTCGCTGCCGCCTTCTTGGCGGGCTTCTTGGCGGGCTTGGCCTCTTCGGGCTGCTCGTCGCGGGTGAGCCCGTCGCGCTCGGCGCGGCGGGTCACCATGTCGGCGTACGCCTCGGCGAGTGAGGATGACGGGCCCTTCGCGGCAACGCCGAGTACTCCACACAGGTCGAGGACCTCTGCGTTCGTCATCCCGAGCTCCTTCGCGAGCTCGTGGATCCTGATCTTCTTAGCTGCCACGTTGTCGATTCAACCTTTCACAGTCGTCATTGCCTCGCGGATGCAGGAATCACTGCGCATCCGATTCGTCTTCGTGCTCGACGTCACTCGCGCAAGATGCTCTGATCGCGGACTCGTCGTCGCGTGTGACCTCGCTGCGCCACGCCCGTGCGAACGCACCCCGACCGATCGCGGCATCGAGACACGCGGTGTCGACCAGCTCGCCGGCCAGCTCGCCCCTGCACACCCATGCGCCGCGTCCGTCGCTCGGTCCGTCGACGACGATGCCCGATGTCGACCTCGTGATCCGCACGAGCGCGGACTGTGCACGTCGTCGACGGCAGCCGAGACAGCTGCGAACGGGTTCGGGGTGTCCGGCTTCACTCAGTCGTCGTCTGCTTCCGTGGTGGTGGGCTCATCGGCGGGATCATCGGCCGTCTCGGCGGCGGCCCCGTCGTCGGCGATCGTCTCGGCGGCGTCGGAGGCATCGGCGTCGGCAAGTTCCTCAGCGGTCTCGGCGTCGGCGGTCTCGGCGTCGACCGGCGCAACTGCCGCAGCGGCTTGCCAGTCGGACTCGCTGATGACGCTGCCGTCGGCGGCGTGCCACTCCATCTCGCCGGTCTCGGCATTGGCCCGCCATTCGCCGTCGGCGTACTCGACGTCGACGTCACGGCCGCCGGCCGGGATGCCTTCGGCGAGCTGCGTCTCGGAGCGGATGTCGACGCGCACGCCGGTGAGACGTGCGGCGAGGCGAGCGTTCTGGCCTTCACGACCGATCGCCAGGCTCAGCTGGTGGTCGGGCACGATCACATCGGCCGCAGTGCCGTCGTCGGAGATGTTGACCTGGGTGACCTTCGCCGGCGACAACGCCTTGGCGACGAAGTCGGCCAGGTCCTCGCTGAACGGGACGATGTCGATCTTCTCGCCGCGCATCTCGTTGACGACCATGCGGACACGCCCGCCACGGGCGCCGACGCAGGCGCCGACCGGATCGACGTTGTGGTCGTTCGACCAGACGGCGATCTTGGTGCGGTGACCCGGTTCACGGGCGCAGGCCTTGATCTCGACGATGCCGTCGGCGATCTCGGGAACCTCGAGCTCGAACAGCCGCTTGATCAGGCCGGGGTGCGTGCGCGACACCACGATCTGCGGGCCCTTCGGCGTGCGGCGCACCTCGACGATGTACGCCTTCTGGCGGTCGCCCTGGGCGGGACGCTCGAACGGGACCTGCTCGGCCTGCGGCAGGAGCGCCTCGACCCGACCGAGGTCGAGCAACGTGTACCGGGCGTCGGTTCGCTGGATGATGCCGGTGACGATGTCGCCCTCGCGGTTCGCGTACTCCTCGAACTTGCGCTCGGATTCGACCTCACGGATGCGCTGGCTCATCACCTGACGGAAGGTCTGCGCGGCGATGCGGCCGAGCTCCTCCTTCTTCGGGGTGTCGTCGCGCTCGTTGACCCAGTTGCCGTTCTCGTCGACGTCGTACGCGATGAACGAGAACTCCATCGTCTCGGGGTTGACCTCGACGACCACTTCGTCGGCGGCGTCGGGACGACGCTTGTAGGCCGACGCGAGCGCGTCGACGAGGACGTGCAGCAGGGTGTCCTCGGAGATGCCCTTCTCCTGGGCCAGCATGCCGATGGCCTCGCTCATGTCGAGGTTGCTCATGACGGTTGCTTCTCCTTCGTCGATGTCGGATTCCTGGTCTTCGGCGCAGACTTCCCGGCGCCTGACTTCTTGCCTGGGCCCTTGCCCGGCTTGGGGGCGGGACCCCACTCGAACACGGTGCGCGCCTTGTCGATCTCGGCGATCTCGACGGTGCGTTCCTCGCCGTCGTCGAGCAGCAGGGTGGCGCTGGTCTCGTCGGCGGCCGTCAGCACGCCCTGCAGGCGACGGGGATCGGCCTGGGGATCGCGCAGACGCACGCTGACTTCCTTGCCGATCTCGCGTCGGAAGTGGGCCGGCGTGCGCAACGGGCGCTCGAGACCCGGGCTGGTGACCTCGAGCGTGTAGTGACCGGCGATCGGGTCCTCGTGATCGAGTTCCCGCGAGATCAGACGCGTGGCGAGCGAGAGCGAGTCGAGGGTGATGCCACCCTCGGAACCGGGCAGCGTGTCGAGCGTGACCCGGATCGTGGCCCCACGCCGCTCGATGTCGTACACGTCGAGCGAGAGATCGGAGGCGATCGGTCCGACGATCGTGTGCATGCGATCGATCTCAGATGCTGCGCTCATCGGAACTGCCTCCTTTCAACAAACAAGGCGTGGGGCTCAGCCCCACGCCTTTCGGTACCAAACCAAATGGATGATCCATCATAGCAGCGCCCGCCGATCCTTGGACAGGGCCGGGCCGGGGCTCGGCACGGATAGGTTGCGCTGGTGCTTCGGATGTCGACCCTGTTCCTTCGGACCCTCCGCGACGATCCGGCTGACGCCGAGGTCGCCAGCCACCGCCTGCTGGTGCGGGCGGGCTACATCCGGCGGGCGGCGCCGGGCGGGTTCTCCTGGCTACCCCTCGGCTGGCTCGTGTACCGCAACGTCGAGCGCATCGTGCGCGAGGAGATGGACGCCGCCGGGTTCCAGGAGGTGCACTTCCCCGCCCTGCTCCCGCGCGAGCCCTACGAGGCCACCGGACGTTGGACCGAGTACGGCGACAACCTGTTCCGCCTGCAGGACCGCAAGGGCGCCGATTTCCTGCTCGCCCCGACCCACGAGGAGATGTTCACCCTGTTGGTGAAGGACATCTGCGGGTCGTACAAGGACCTGCCGCTGTCGCTCTACCAGATCCAGACCAAGTACCGCGACGAGGCCCGTCCGCGTGCCGGTCTGCTGCGCGGACGCGAGTTCGTGATGAAGGACTCCTACAGCTTCGACCTCGACGACACCGGTCTGCAGGCGTCGTACGACGCCCACCGCGCCGCCTACATCGCGCTGTTCGATCGTCTCGGCCTGCCGTACGTGATCGTGTCGGCGATGTCGGGAGCCATGGGCGGATCGGCCTCGGAGGAGTTCCTCGCCCCGATGGACGTCGGCGAGGACACGTTCATCCGGTGCACGTCGTGCGATTACGCGGCCAACGTCGAGGCCGTCGTCACCCCCACTCCCCCGGCGATCCCGTTCGACGGATTGCCACCGGCCGTCGTCCACGACACCCCCGGAACACCGACGATCGGCACGCTCGTCGAATTCGTCAACGCCGACGCGGAGATGCGCCACCCCGATCGTGACTGGACAGCGGCCGACACGCTCAAGAACGTCGTCGTCAAGCTCCGTCACCCCGACGGCACGATCGAGCCGTTGGCGATCGGCCTGCCGGGCGACCGCGAGGTCGACATGAAGCGACTCGAAGCGCAGGTGGCCCCCGCAGAGCCCGAGCCGTTCGGCGAGGAGGACTTCGCGAAGCATCCGTCGCTGGTCAAGGGGTACATCGGGCCCGGCGTGCTCGGCAGCGAGAACGCCTCGGGGATCCGCTACCTCGTCGACCCGCGCGTCGTCGACGGCAGCGCCTGGATCACCGGCGCCGACCATCCCGGCAACCACGTGATCGACCTGGTCGCCGGGCGCGACTTCACGCCCGACGGCACGATCGAGGCTGCCGAGATCCGCGACGGCGACGTCTGTCCGGTGTGCGGGTCGCCGGTCGAGATCGCCCGGGGAATCGAGATCGGCCACATCTTCCAGCTCGGCCGTAAGTACGCCGAGGCGCTCGGTCTCACCGTGCAGGACGAGCACGGCAAGCCGGTCGTGCCCACCATGGGGTCGTACGGGGTGGGCGTCACCCGCGCGCTGGCGGCGATCGCCGAGGCGAACCACGACGACATCGGACTGGTGTGGCCGCGCGAGATCGCACCGGCCGACGTGCACGTCGTGATCGCCGGCAAGGCCGACGGTCCACAGATCCCCGCCGGGGAGCAGCTCGCTGCCGACCTCGAGGCGGCGGGCCTCCGCGTGCTGCTCGACGATCGCTACGGACCGTCGCCGGGCGTGAAGTTCAAGGACGCCGAGCTGATCGGGATCCCGACGATCGCGATCGTCGGTCGCGGCGTCGCCGACGACGACCATCCGACGATCGAGGTCAAGGACCGCCGGTCGGGCGACCGCGCGGACATCGCCCTCGCCGACGCCGTCGACCATCTCGTCGCCACCTGCCGCTGACACCTCGACGACCCCCGGCGGAAATCTTGCGAGCATCGGTCGTCTCCCGACCGGTTTCCGCGAGATTCCGGGGAGAGGGGCGGCGGGGTCAGGAGTGGCGGAGGAGGCCCTGGTCGATGACGACGCGTTCGGTCGACGGGTCGGACGGGTCGACGGCCGAGGTGGCGAAGAACGTCTCGCCGGGGCCGCCGGACCACATGTCGATCGTCAGCGAGTCACCGGGAAGGACCGGCGCGGCGAAGCGGGCCTCGATGTGGTGGAAGCGGGCGGGGTCGCCGTCACAGATCGCGTGCAGCAGAGCCCGACCGGTGAAACCGTAGCTGCACAATCCGTGCAGGATCGGCCGGTCGAAGCCCCCGATCGCCGCGAAGGCGGGGTCGGTGTGCAGCGGGTTGCGGTCGCCGGACAGGCGGTAGACGAACGCCTGGTCGCGCGACGTCTGATACGTGACCGACTGATCGGGGTCCCGTTCCGGCGGCACGTTCTTCGGACCCGACGGTCCACGATCGCCACCCCAGCCACCCTCACCGCGGATGAACGCCGACGAGGTGTTGGTGTAGAGCGGTTCACCGTCCATCACGGCCTCGGTCTCGGTCACGATGACCGCCGCCTTGCCCTTGTCGTACATGCCGACCAGTTCGCTGGTGATCGTCACCGTTCCCTCGACGGGGATCGGACGGTGCAGCGTCACGGCCTGCTGGCCGTGGACGAGCAGCGCCGGGTTGAAGGTGCCGATGTCGCGCATCGCCGAACCTCGACCCCACCCGATCACGACCGGGAAGGTGGGGAACACCAACTGGTCGACACCGCTGGTGTTCTCGGTGGTGAACGCCAGCTCGTTCTCGCCGGCGCCGATGCCGACCGCGTACAGGAGCGCATCCTTCGAGGTCCAGCTGGCCTCGACCGGGTCGCTCCTGGATCCGACGGCTTCAGGGTTCAGTGGCATGTCATCTCGCTTTCTCGGGAGTTCGGTTGACGTCAGGAGTCGAGCATCGTCTGCGGCCAGGCGCCGGGGACGCCGTTCATGCCGGAGTTGGGACGGGCCTCGGCGAGGAGTTGTTCGACGATCGGCCCGATCTTCGTCGCGTCGTCGACCGGAGCAGCCGACGGGCCGCGGACCCAACCCTCGGCGACTGCGAGCACCTGGCCGGATGCCTCGAACACACGACCGGTGACGCCGGCCGACTCCGGCGAGCAGAGCCACGTGACGATCGGCGCGATCCAGTGCGGGGCACGGGCCTCGCGCTCCTCGTCGGTCTCGGGCGCCGGGCCCAACCCCTCGGTCATGCGCGTGAGCGCCACCGGCCCGACGGCGTTGACGGTCACTCCGTAGCGGGCCACCTCCAGCGCCACGATGTTGGTGAATGCGGCGATCCCCGCCTTGGCGGCGCCGTAGTTGGCCTGGCCGGGGTTGCCGTAGATGCCCGACACGGACGTCGTGTTGACGATCCGACCGCTGACCGGCTCGCCAGCCTTGGCGCGCTCGCGCCAGTACGCGACCGCCCAACGCGACGGGGCAAAGGTGCCCTTGAGGTGGACGTTGATCACCGAGTCCCACTCCTCCTCGGTCATGTTGGCGAGCACGCGGTCTCGCAGGATCCCGGCGTTGTTGACGAGCGCGTGCAGGCCACCGAAGGTCTCGATCGCCGTGTTGATCATCCGCTGGGCGCCCTCCCAGTCGGCCACGTTGTCGCCGTTCGCGACCGCCTCGCCGCCCATCGCGACGATCTCGTTGACGACCTGCTGGGCCGGGGAGATGTCGCCACCGCTGCCGTCGACGTTGCCGCCCAGGTCGTTGACCACGACCTTGGCGCCCTGCCGAGCCAGGCTCAACGCGTGCTCGCGGCCGATGCCCCGTCCCGCACCCGTCACGATCGCAACTCGACCCTCGCACAGACCACTCATCGACACGTCTCCTTCGTCGTCGTTCGACCCGACCGTCGGATCATCGGCGCCGGCGCGATCCTCGCTCGGCCGGCTCGTCGGCATCGTAGAGTGACGTCCGCGTGCGGCTGCCAGCGGACGAGCAGGGAGCTGCTCCCCGACCCGGCCCGATCGGGCGTGCCGTCCGGCTCGACAGCCACCTCACCCGATCTCGCTCGTAGCCTGGCCGCCGTGACGGCGCCGGAGACCACCACGCACCTGCAGACGGACGTCGTCGTCGTCGGCGCCGGGCCGGCGGGAACGGCAGCAGCGATCGAACTGCGGCGCGCCGGCCGATCGGTGGTCGTCATCGACAAGGCGGCGTTCCCCCGCGACAAGTGTTGTGGCGACGGGCTGACCACGCTTGCACTCCGCGAGCTCGATCACCTCGGGCTCGAGCCCGGAGCGATCCCCGACTGGTTCGACGTCACCGGGGCGGCGATCCGCTCGCCGAGCGGGCGCGAGGTCGTGGTCCCGCTGCCGACCACCGGCAAGTACGCCGCGGTCGCACCACGCCTCCAGCTCGACGACGCGCTCGTACGCCTCGCCCGCAAGGAGGGTGCCGACGTGCGCGACGGCCACGGGTTCCGCAGCCTCGTCGCGCACGACGACCACGTGACGGTCGCGGCGGACGGCCTCGAGATCGACGCTCGCTACGTCATCGCCGCCGACGGCATGTGGAGTCCCGTGCGCAAGGCGCTCGGGGCCAACGAGGGCGGCTATCTCGGCGAGTGGCACGGCTTCCGCCAGTACGGACGCAACGTCACCGGCACGGCGAGCGAGCAGCTCCACGTCTGGTTCGAACCCGACCTCGTTCCCGGCTACGCGTGGTCGTTCCCGCTCCCCGACGGTCGGGTCAACATCGGCTTCGGCGTGCTCCGCGACGGCAGCTGGAAGGGCCGCGAGATGAAGGAGCTGTGGATCGATCTGCTCCAGCGACCGCACGTCGTCGAGGCGCTCGGCGAGCGATTCGAGCTCGAGGACCGCCACACGGCGTGGCCGATTCCCGCCCGTATCGACGAGGCCGTGCTCGCGACCGGTCGGGTGCTCTTCACCGGCGACGCGGCGATGGCGACCGACGTGATGACCGGCGAGGGGATCGGCCAGGCACTGCTGACCGGTCGTCTCGCCGCGGAGGCACTGGTGGCCGCCGGCGCGTTGCAGCCCGATCACGCCGCCCGGCACTACCGGGCGAGCGTGCACCACCACCTCGTCGCCGATCACCGCATGTCGCTCGCCCTCGGATCGGTGCTCGCCAAGCCCTGGGGCGCCCGTGGCGCGATCCGGGTCGTCGCAGCCAGTGGCTCCTGGGGCAGGCGGAACTTCGCCCGATGGATGTTCGAGGACGAGCCGCGGGCGGTGGTGCTCACACCGAGCCGCTGGCACCGGCGGTTCCTCGCCCAGCCGGGCGCCTACCTCTCGGGCTGAACGCTCAGTCGAGCGGGCGGGTGTACACGGCCTCGTACGAGCGCAGCTGGAAGCCGAGCGAGGTGTAGAGCTCGAACGCGCCGCCCGGGTTGTTGGTGTCGACGCCGAGTGCCGCCTCGGTCATGCCGCGCTCGCGGAGCTCGCGCAGGCTCATCGCCAGGAGCGCGCCGGCGATCCCGCGATTGCGCCAGTCCCGATGGGTCGAGATGTACTCGGTGTAGCCGCGCCGGTATCCCCGTGCCGCGTTCTCCTCGGTGTTGACGAACGGCTTGACCTGGCCGACCACGGTGTCGCCCGCCCACGCGACCTTCCACAACGACTCGTCGCGGTACGGCGCCTCGATCGCCTCGATGTAGTCCTCCTCGGTCGGCTCCCGGAAGTCCCACTCGCCACGGAAGGCTTCGAAATGGGCGGCGAGGACCGGACGGAGCTCGTCGGGCGACACCGGCCGGACCTCGACACCGTCCGGCAACACGCGATCGGGGATGTCGTCGAGATGCGGGCGGACGAGCATCGCTCCCCACTCGGTGGCGCCGTAACCGAGCGATTCGAGCCACCGCGCCTCGCCGGTGGCCTCACGGTCGGGCCCGGGATGGCTCGCGTACGCACGGAACCGGGTCGGGCCGTCGACCGCCCAGGGCCGCATGTGGTCCTCGCTGGCGACGACCATCTCGGTGAACAGCGTCGCCTCGACGTGGTCCGGCAGGATCGGCGTGAACACGACCAGGTCGCGTCCGGTCGAATCGAGGTCCTCCCACGACGCCCGGCTGTAGGCCACCACCTCGGGCCCGCCTCCCGCTGCGGTCGACTCGACGATCGCGATGTCGGTGGTCGGGTCGCAGTCACGCAGGTTCGAATAGGTGAGGTCGAACTGCTCGACGGTCGGCATCTCGTCGAGCCCGACGTGCTCCCGATGGGCCTGCAGCACACGCACCATCGCCGCATGGTCCTCGCTCCCCCGGTACGCGCGGGCGGCGTAGGGCGCAGCGAGATCCATCCTGTCGGCGAGGTGGATCATGGAGTCGCGCCAGGAGGCCGGAAGGGCGGAGGCGCCCAGTAGTCGACGTCGGCGACCGTGCCCGAGATCCCGTCGACGTCGATGTCGGTCGGCTCGCCGGACGCCTCGATCTCGATCACGATGTCGTCCTCCTTCGGCGGACCCTCGTAGATGTCGCGCAGGCCGATCATCGATGCGGCCGCCGCGGCGCCGAGCACGCCGCCCTTGCGGCGGCCGGCCGCGATCATCGAGAGGCGTTGCGCGGCGACGCGCTCCTCCGCCTCGATCGCGGCCACGTCGAGGTCGAGCTCGGCAGCGAGCTGATCGGCAACGTCGTCGTGGTCGTCGGCCATCGCACCAGAATACGGCGTCAGGTGATGACGACGGCAGCGACGAGCGCTGCACCTGCCACCAGCACCCACGACACCAGGCCGAGCACCATCGGCCGGCCACCGAGGCGCCGGAGCCGGGAGATCACGACCCCCGCGCCGAGACCGAACATGCCGGCGGTCAGGAAGATCTGTTCGGCGTCCTTGGCGGTGGCGAGGAACTCCGGCGAGAGCCACCCGGTCGCCCGCAGGCAGATCGCTCCGAGGAACCCTGCGACGAAGAGCGGGACCAACGGCACGTGCACCTCGACGGGTGCGTCGACAGGTGCGTCGACGGCGGCGGCGCCTGGCTCACCGGCCGACCCCTCCGCTGACACGGCACGCAGCGCGGCGCGACGGCGGCGGCTCGCGACGCCGACACCGAACACCATCGGCGCCAGCAGGATCACCCGCGTCAGTTTCACCAACGTGGCAGGGACCAGCGACGCCTCCGAGTACGCGGTGGCCGTCGCGGTCACCTGCCCGACGTCGTGCACGCCGGCGCCGACCCAGGTCCCGAACGTGAGGTCGCTGAGCCCGAGCGCATGGCCGAGCACGGGCAACACCAGGATCGACAGGCTGCCGCACAACGTGACGAGTCCGATCGCATAGGCGGTCTCCTCCTCATCGGCGCTCGACAGCGGCGCCATGGCGGCCACGGCCGACGCGCCGCAGATCGAGTAGCCGGTCGCGACGAGCAGGCCGAGGCCCTCCGACAGGCCCATCGCCCGGGCGAGCAGCTGCACCCCGAAGAACGTCAGCAGCACCACGATGACCACGGCGATCACCCCCTGGATGCCGAGCTCGCGCATCTGGTCGAACGACAGCCGAAGACCGAGCAGCACGATGCCGAGCCGCAGCAGCCGCTTCGCGGCGAACGTCACGCCGGGGACCAGTCTCGGCACGAGGAGACCGACGTTGGCGAACACCGCGCCGAGCACCACCCCACCGACCAGCGGCGAGATCCCGAAGGCTGCGTCGAGCCCGAAGGCGAGGAGCACCGCGAGGGCGACCACGATCAGGCCGGGGAGCTCACTTCGTCGAATCAGCCCCACGACGGGCCATTGTGACAGCACGCCTCACCCAACTCCTACCTTCACGCCGTCTGCGTTCGCGACGGCCCGGCTACCGTCGAGCGCGAATGAGCGACATCACGAGTGACCCCGGCGCCCCCCAACCGGACGACCGACAGACCGCCGAGACGTTCGAGAAGATCTTCTTCGAGCTCCGCAAGGTCATGGTCGGCCAGACCCGCCTGCTGGAACGCCTCCTGGTCGGCGTGCTGTGCCGCGGGCACTGCCTGCTCGAGTCGGTGCCCGGCCTGGCGAAGACGTTGGCCGCGGAGACCCTGGCCGACGTGGTCGGCGGATCGTTCTCGCGCATCCAGTTCACGCCGGACCTCCTCCCGTCCGACATCACCGGGACGCGCATCTACCGCGGGAGCAGCGAGACCTTCGACGTCGAGTTCGGCCCGGTCTTCGTCAACTTCCTCCTCACCGACGAGATCAACCGGGCCCCCGCCAAGGTGCAGTCCGCACTGCTCGAGGTGATGGCCGAGCAGCAGGTCACGATCGGCGGCATCACCCACGCCGTCCCGACGCCCTTCTTCGTGGTCGCCACCCAGAACCCGATCGAGTCCGAGGGCGTCTATCAACTCCCCGACGCCCAGCGAGACCGTTTCATGATGAAGATCGTCCTCGACTACCCGACCGCGGACGAGGAGATGACGATCATCGACCGGATGAGCGTGAGTGCGCCGATCCCCTCGCAGGTGATCACGCTCGACGAACTGGTCAGGCTCCAGGAACGCGCCGACAAGGTGTTCGTCGACCGCTCGGTGTCGCAGTACGCCGTCGACCTCGTGCAGTGCACCCGCTCCCCCGACCGGTTCGGCCTCACCGACCTCTCGACGGTGATCGGCCTCGGGGCGAGCCCGCGAGCTTCGCTCAACCTGGTCCGCGGTGCCCGAGCGCTCGCACTGATGCGCGGCCGGTCCTACACCACGCCGCAGGACGTGTTCGACCTCGCTCCCGAGGTGCTCCGGCACCGGCTGCTGCTCACCTACGACGCGCTGGCGCGCGACATCACGACCGACCACGTCGTGCAACGTGTGCTCGCCACGGTGCCCGCCACCTGGGTGTCGCCGAAGCCCAACGACGCATTCCAGCCCGGTCCGACGAGCTGACGATGGTGACGTTGGGGCCGGCGAGTGTGTCGCCGACGGCCGCTGCGGCCGCCGAGGCGAGCGGCGGATTCGGCCGGTCGGGACGCGGCGCCACCGCGTGGGCGGCCGGGCCGCCGACCGAGACCGTAGCGGAGCTGCTCCGCACCTTGGAGTTGACGATCAACGGTCGCCTCGACGGCGTGCTGCACGGCAACCATCAGGGCCTGACGCCCGGCCACGGCTCCGAGCCGGGTGAGTCGAGGCTGTACCAGCCCGGCGACGACGTCCGTCGCATCGACTGGAACATCACGGCGCGCACGAGGGAGACCCACGTGCGCGAACAGATCGCCGACCGCGACCTCACGGCCTGGCTCGTCGTCGATGTCTCGGCGACGATGCAGTTCGGCACGGTTGCGAACGACAAGGCGCAGACCGCCACGGCCGCAGCGGCGTGCATCGGCTTCCTCACCGCACGGAATCAGAACCGGCTCGGCGCCGTACTCGTGGCCGGCCCCTCGATCCACGTGATCCCGCCGCGCTCGGGCGCCAACCAGGTCCGCGCCGTGTTGTCCACGCTCAGTGATCCACCCGATTCGGAGGGTCTCGGCCAGGCCGATCTCGCCGGAGCGATCGATCGGGTGGGCGCGATCGCCAACCGTCGCGGGTTCGTCGCCGTCATCAGCGACTTCGCCGGTGAGGAGTGGCAGCGTCCGCTGGCCCGTCTGAGCCTGCGCCACGATCTCCTGGCGATCACCGTTCGCGATCCTCGCGAGTACGACGTACCGCCGATCGGGCTCGTCGACGTGCTCGATCCGGCGAGCGGCGCCGTCCGCGAGGTGCGCGTCACGGCCAAGGTGCAGGAGCGATTCGCCGCCGCTGCCGCCGACGAACGCGCCCGCCGTGACGACGCACTCGCCCGGTCGGGAGCAGACGTGATCGAGCTGTCGACCGACGGCGACTGGCTCGGCGCGATCGTGCAGCACACCCAGCGCAAGCGTGTCCAGGCCGTCCGCGGCGACGGGGTCCGACGATGAGCACCGACTTCCTCGCACCGGGGCGCCTGTGGCTCCTCGTGCTGGTCGTGGCCCTCGGCGTCGGGTACGTCTTCGTGCTGCGGTGGCGCCGGACCGCGACGGTCCGCTTCACCCAGGTCGACCTGCTCGACAAGGTCGCGCCCCAACGGCCCCGTTGGCGACGTCACGTGGTGGCCGTCCTGATGCTGGTCGGGCTGGCGTTGGCGGTCGTTGCGACCGCGCGTCCCGTCGAACGCAGCACGGAGACGACCACCAGCGACGGGCGCATCCTCGTGCTGTTCGACGTCTCGCTGTCGATGATGGCCGACGACGTCGACCCCGACCGGTTCGTCGCCGCGCAGCGGGCCGCTCGGGACTTCGTGGACGAGGTCGACGACGGTGTCGAGGTCGGACTCGTGTCGTTCTCGGGCACGGTCACCGTCGAGGTGAACCCCACGCTCGACCGGGCGGCCATGCAGCGCGGCATCGACAACCTCGAGCTGGCAGAATCGACCGCGATCGGCGATGCACTCGCTGCGGGCACCCGTCTGCTCGTCAACTCCGCCGACCCCGACGCCGATCCGGACAAGGCGCCCGGTGTGATCGTGCTGCTCACCGACGGCGAGACCACCGTCGGCCGGCCGACCGCTGACGGGGCGCAGGAGGCCGCCGACGCCGGGGTGCCGGTGTACACGATCGCGTTCGGGACCGAGGCGGGGACGATCGTCGACCCGGTCAGCGGTGACGTGGTCCCCGTGCCGGTCCGCCCCGCCGAGCTCGAACAGGTGGCCGAGTCCACGGGCGGTCAGGCGTACGAAGCGCGCACCGGCGACGAACTGGCGAGCGCCTACGACCAGATCGCCGAGTCGCTCGGCGAGACGATCGGCGAACCGATCGAGATCGTCACGGAACTCACCTGGCAGTGGGCTCTCGCGGCGTTCCTCGTGCTCGGTCTCGCTTGGGCGCTCAGTCTGTGGTGGCTGCGCGGCATGGTTTGAGCGTCATGGTCTGAATGAGACGTGGGGTCTGACCCCATGTCTCATTCAGAGCATCGACCTGAGTTGCTCGATCGTCTGGACCGGGTTGCCGCCGACGGCGCTGACCGACAGGTGCGTGACACCGGCTTCCTTGTACGCCGCGATGCGCTCCTTCACGTAGCCCGCCGGGCCGACCAGGTTGGTCTTCTCGAGCATCTCCGTCGGCACCGCCGCCGCTGCCTCGTCCTTGCGACCCGACAGGTAGAGGTCCTGGATCTCGATCGCCTCGTCGACATAGCCGTACCGCTGGCAGATCGTGTTGTAGAAGTTCTGGTCGCGGGCGCCCATGCCGCCGACATACAGCGCCACGTTGGGCCGAGCCATGTCGAGGATCCGCTGACGGGCGTCGCCCTCGAACTCGTCGCCGATCGCCACCATGCCGCCGGCGGAGATCTGCAGCTGACCGAGGTCCGGATCGCGGTCGGCCTGGCCGGCCTTGAGGTCGTCGCCCCACACCGAATGGAACTTCTCGGGATCGAAGAACACCGGTAGCCAGCCATCGGCGTACCTGGCCGTGTTCTTGACCGACTGCCCCATCAGGCTCGCCCAGAAGATCGGGATGTTCTCGCGAACCGGGTGGTTGATCAGCTTGAGCGGCTTGCCGAGGCCCGTGCCCTGTCCCTCGGGGAGGGGGATCTTCGTGGTCGGCCCGTCGTAGACGACCTTCTCCCGCCGCCACGTCATGCGACAGACGTTGATGTAGTCCCGGATCCGGGGCATCGGCTTCTCGTACGGCACTCCGTGGAAGCCCTCGATCACCTGGGGACCCGATGCACCGAGGCCGAGGATGAACCGTCCGCCCGACACGAAATCGAGGCCGGCGGCGGTCTGCGCCATGCACGTCGCCGTCCGGGAGAACACGTTGAGGATCCCCGAACCGATCTCGATCGTCTCGGTCTTCGCCGCGAGATACCCCATCTGTGACACGGCGTCGAAGCTGTACGCCTCCGGCACCCACACGACGTCGAGGCCCGCCTTCTCGAGTTCGATCACCCGCTTCACGTCCGCATGGAAATCGCCTGAATAGCTGATGTTCATCGAGAGCTTCATGGCGGCCGACGATACGGGCGACACCGCGTGCGCCCGCAATCGGAGGCGGCACGCCCGGAGGGGCCTCAGCCGTTCAGGTTGCCGCTGCGGAAGCCCTCGAGGTCGAGCGTCACGTAGCGGTACCCGGCGGAGCGGACTGCCTCGACGACGCGCTCGCGATGCTCCAGCACCGCGGCGAAGTCGCCGAGTTCGACCTCGAGCCGCGCGGTGTCGTCGTAGTGACGGACGCGGAGCTGGGCGAACCCGAGCCGGTGGAGCGCGGCCTCGGCCCGATCGACGCGCGACAGGATGCCGATCGACACCTCGGTGCCGTAGGGGATCCGGCTCGCGAGGCACGCCGCCGCCGGCTTGTCCCAGGTGCGCAGGCCCATCCGACGCGACGCGTCACGCACGTCGGCCTTGCTGAACCCGGCCGCCACCAGCGGGAACACTGCACCCGCGTCGCTCGCAGCGCGCTGGCCCGGGCGATGATCGCCGAGATCGTCGAGGTTGACACCGAGCACGACGGTGGCGTCCTCGGCGGCAGCGATCGGGCCGACGACGTCCATCAGTTCGGCCTTGCAGTGGAAACACCGGTCGGTGTCGTTGAGCCGGTACGCCGCTCGTTCCATCTCGGCGGTTGCCACCGGCGTCCACCGCAGCCCCCACTCCGCGGCGAGTGCCCGACAGTCGGCCTCCTCGTCACCGGCGAGCGATGGCGACACGGCGGTGACCGCGTGGGCTGCTCCTCGACCGAGCGATCGGTGGGCGACCGCGGCGAGGAACGCCGAGTCGGCACCACCACTGAACGCCACGACCACGCGTCCGAGTCGGCTCAACTCGACGTCGAGGGCGGCGAGCTTGGCGTCGAGATCGACATCCGGGCTGGTCTCCACGGGCCGCAGTATGCCGCGGAGTCGGCCGCGTGTGCTCGTCGGTTCGACGGCGGGTTCTCCGACGAGGCCGCAACGCGCGACACTGGACACCCGATGGGCATGCCGACGTGGTGGGACGAGCGGCGGTTCGGGCTGTTCGTGCACTCCAACCTGGCGACCGTTCCGGCATGGTCACCGATCGGCGAGTACTCCGACTGGTACCGGAGCCACCTCGGCGAGGACGTCGCGGACGTCCTGCTCCATCCCCGCCCGATGGTGGAGGTGCTGGCCCATCATCGCGACCGCTGGGGACACATCGAGCGCTACGACGACTTCCTGCCGTTGCTCACCTACGAGGCCTTCGACGCCGAGGCCTGGGCTCAGCTCGCCGTCGACGCAGGCGCCGGATACACCGTGCTGGTCACCAAACACCACGACGGCTGGTCGTGGTGGGACGCCCCGAACACCGACCGCACGATGGTGGCGGGTGGACCCCGCCGCAACGTCGTGGCCGACTACGCCGCTGCCTGCGAGCGCAACGACCTCGTGTTCGGGACGTACTACTCGTTGCTCGACTGGGGCGATCCCCGATACCCGACCGCGGACTACGTCACCGAGGTGCTGCACCCCCACGTGCTCGACCTCGTCGAGCGATTCGGGTCGAGCGTGCTGTGGGGCGACGGCCACTGGGGACACCCGGCGGCCCACTGGCGCACGGCAGAGCTGCTCGAACGAGTCTGGTCGATCGACCCCGACGTGGTCGTCAACGACCGGTGGTGGGCGACCGACGACGTCGTGCCCCCCGGTTCGCCGCCGCTGGTGCGGACCTACGAGTACGAGGCGCCCGACGGGATCGTCGACGGTCCCTGGGAGCTGTGCCGAGGCATCGGAGCGAGCTTCTGTCACAACCGGGCCGAGCGGGCCGAGCACCACATGTCGGCATTCGAGATCGTGTCGTTGCTGACCGAGGTCGTGGCCAAGGGCGGGCACCTGCTCCTCGACGTGGGCCCCGACGCCAGCGGCAGGATCCCCGAGCTGCAGGCACAGCCGCTGCGCGAGGCCGGCGACTGGGTCCGGCGTCACGGCGCGCTGCTCGCGTCGTCACGTCCATGGACCGACTGGGGCGACGGGCACGTGCGCTACCTCGACGTCGGTGCCGCGGGGACCGGAGGCCAGGACCTCGCCGGGGAGGGCGGCGTGTTCGCCGTCGATCTCAGCGGTCGGGGGCAGTTCGCGGCCTTCGCGTCGGATCGATGCCGTGTCGACGGCGTCGAGCTGCTGGGCGCGGCGGACGGCGGAGCCGTCGCGGTCGGCTTCCACCAGCACGACGACGGACTCGCGGTCGAGGTCCCGAGGACCTCGTTCGACCCTCGAGATCGGCGTGACCGGTCGAGTCGCGGCGCTCGGCTCGGCGACGTCGCGGTGTACCGGATCACGAGCCACGAACTCGAGCGACCGGTCGAGCTCTTCGCGCCCACGCCGCGCGAGCCCGTGGACCTCGCCCCGCTGATGCGCGGCGTCTCGCCCGGCGACATCGTGCAGTTGGGGGACGGCACCTACACCGGACCGGTCACGATTCCGCCGGGGGTGATCGTGCGCGGACTCGGCGGTCGTCGCACCGTGATCGACGGCGGCGGCGCCACCGCGGTCACGCTCGAACAGGGCTCCCGCCTGGAGCATCTCTCGGTGGTGAACCCCGCTCCGCGGGTCGCGTGGTTTCCCACCGCAGCCGTCGAGATCCGTGGCGGCTCGGCCACGGTGATCGGTTGTCGGATCGACGGTCACGTGATGGTCAGTGCCGACGACGTGCTCGTCCGGGCCACGGCCGCGTGGGGCGTGGTCGGCGACGGCGGCGACCGCCTGTCGGTGTCACGTTGCGAGCTGTCCGGCATGCGCTGGGACGTGGGCGTGCATCTGATCGGTGGCGGCGGGCACGAGATCGACTCGTGCGAGATCCATGATCACCTCTGCGCGATCCGCGCGTCGGACACGACGGGCACCGTGGTGCGTGGCAACAACATCACCGCGCGTTGGTGGGGCGTCCACCTCGAACGCACCGAGGGCGCCCACGTCCACGGCAACTTCGTCAACCACACGATGCGCGGCGTCGACATCGACGGCGGTTCGCAGGCACTCGTCGACGGCAACGCCGTGTGCGACGGCGACTCGGGATGCATCGTCGAGTGGGGCGCGTCGGACTGTCAGGTCACCGGCAACCGGTGGGAGCGATGCCGGATCGGCGTCCTCGCGTGGGAGGCGATGGGCCTCCACGAGCACGCCAACGAAGCGATCGACCTCCACGAGCCGGACGCCGCCTCCACCACCGGCCCGTGAGTGCAGCAGGGGTCAGACCCCTGCTGCAATCAGGCGGATTGGGAGCGGCGCTTGGCTTCCCGGGCCCGGTTGGTCGGGTCGAGATCGGCCTTGCGCAGACGGATGTTGAGCGGCGTCACCTCGACGCACTCGTCGTCGGCGATGAACTCGAGGGCCCCTTCGAGCGACAGCACCCGGTGCGGCGTGAGCTTGACGGTCTCGTCGGCCGATGCCGCACGCACGTTGGTCATCTTCTTCTCACGGCAGATGTTGACGTCCATGTCACCGGCGCGGGAGTTCTCGCCGACGATCATGCCGCAGTAGACCTCGGTGCCGGGACCGACCATCATCGCGGCACGGTCCTGGAGGTTCATCATGGCGTAGGTGGTGGCAGGGCCGGTGCGGTCGGCGACCAGCACACCCGA
Source organism: Ilumatobacteraceae bacterium (assembly GCA_963712775.1). Classification (GTDB taxonomy): domain Bacteria; phylum Actinomycetota; class Acidimicrobiia; order Acidimicrobiales; family Ilumatobacteraceae; genus Sva-07. Next base: position 118,102 of record CAVQJG010000001.1, read on the forward strand.
CTGGCGCGAACGTATCTCGCCCGCCCACGGCTCGTAGCCCTCGAAGGTGTGGCTGATCACACCGGTGCCACGGGTCTCGGTGAGGAACTCGGTGCGGAACCCGATCAGCCCGCGGGCCGGCACGAGATAGTCGAGGCGGACCCAGCCGGAGCCGCCCATGTTCTGCATCCGGCCCTTGCGGGTGGCGAGCAGTTGGGTGACGGCGCCGAGGTGCTCGTTCGGCACGTCGATCGTGACGCGCTCGACCGGCTCGTGGAGCTTGCCGTCGACCTCGTGGGTGAGCACGACCGGCTTGCCGACCGTGAGCTCGAAGCCCTCGCGACGCATCTGCTCGACGAGGATCGCCAGCTGCAGCTCGCCGCGGGCCTGGACCTCCCAGGCGTCGGGACGGTCGGTGGGAAGCACCCGGATCGACACGTTGCCGACCAGTTCGGCGTCGAGACGGTTCTTCACCAGGCGGGCGGTGAGCTTCTTGCCCTCACGACCGGCGAGCGGCGACGTGTTGATCCCGATCGTCATCGACAGCGCCGGCTCGTCGACGGTGATCACCGGCAGTGGGATCGGGTTCTCCGGGTCGGCGAGCGTCTCACCGATGTAGATGTCCTCGATGCCGGCCACCGCGACGAGATCGCCCTGGCGGGCTCCGTCGACGGGCACACGGGTGAGGTGCTCGGTGAGGAACAGCTCGGCGATCTTGGCTCGAGCGACCGTTCCGTCGCGCTTGCACCAGGCCACCGACTGACCCTTCTTGATCTCACCCTCCATGACGCGCAGCAGCGCGAGGCGTCCGAGGTACGGCGACGCGTCGAGGTTGGTGACCCAGGCCTGGAGCGGGCGGTCCTCGTGGTAGGTCGGTGACGGGATGTGGTCGAGCAGGATCTCGACGAGCTCGGCGAGGCCCTTGTCTCCCTTGCCCTCGGCGATGATCCGGTGCGCCTCGTCGAGGTCGACGGTGGCCCAGCCGTCGCGGCCCGAGCAGTACACGATCGGGAACTCGACCTGGTGCTCCTTTGCGTCGAGGTCGAAGAACAGCTCGTAGACCTCGTCGATCACCTCGCTGGTACGAGCGTCGGCGCGGTCGACCTTGTTGATCACGAGGATCACCGGCAGGTTGCGGGCGAGCGCCTTGCGCAGCACGAACCGGGTCTGCGGCAGCGGCCCCTCGGCGGCGTCGACGAGCAGGACGATGCCGTCGACCATCGTGAGCGCCCGCTCGACCTCCCCGCCGAAGTCGGCGTGTCCGGGGGTGTCGACGATGTTCAGCGTGATGTCGTCGCCGTTGCGCGGGTCGCGCCAGACCAGCGAGGTGTTCTTGGCGAGGATCGTGATCCCCTTCTCGCGCTCGAGGTCGCCCGAGTCCATGACCCGCTCGGCGACCTCCTCGTTCGCCCGGAACGCACCGGACTGGTGCAGCATGGCGTCGACCAGCGTGGTCTTGCCGTGGTCGACGTGCGCAACGATCGCCATGTTGCGGATGTCGGCGCGATGCCGGAGCGTGGCATCGTCGGCGTCGGCCGGTGCCTCGAGGAGGGTCTGGTCGTGGGGGGACACGACGAGCCACGCTATCGCCCGTTCACGAGCGAACGGGGAGTGACTTGTACCCCGGGGGGTATATTGGGAGGATGCGCTCGTTGTTCGCTTCGCCTCTGGGGTTCCTGATCGGGCTGTCGCTCGGCGCACTCGGCGGGGGCGGGTCGATCCTCGCCGTGCCGGCGCTGGTGTACGCGGCCGGTCAGGACGCGAAGGCTGCGACGACGACCTCGCTCGTGCTCGTCACCATCACCGCGCTCATCGGCATCATCCCCCACTGGCGCGCCGGTCACGTGCGCCTCGCGGCGGGCACCGTGTTCGGGCTCGCCGGAATCGGCGGATCGCTCGTCGGGTCGGCGTGGAACAAGTCGGTCAATGCCGACGTCCTGCTTCTCGCCTTCTCCGTGTTGATGCTGGTGGCTGCCTACGCGATGTGGCGGCGACTGCAGCGACAGGCTGCGGCGCCCGCAGCCCGGTCGGTCGGAGCGGCGGCGGCATCCCCGGAGCAACTGAGCACCGAGGAGAACACCTCGGTCCGCTTCGACCTGGCGACCGCCGTGAAGGTGGTGATCGCCGGGTCGTTCATCGGGCTCCTCACCGGCTTCTTCGGCGTCGGTGGCGGCTTCGTCATCGTGCCGGCGCTCGTGCTCGCACTCGGCTTCTCGATGCCGGACGCGGTCGGGACCTCACTGATCGTGATCGCGGTCAACTCGACCGTCGCCCTCGCGACGCGACTCCCCTCGGGTTCGGTCGAGTGGGCGACGGTGATCCCCTTCACGATCGCGAGCGTCATCGGCGTGTTCGTCGGCAGTCGCCTGGCCAGCACACGCGACCCGAGCTTCCTCCAGCGGTGGTTCGTGATCCTGCTGGTGGTGGTGGCCCTCTACACCGCGACGAGGTCGATCCTCGCGCTGGTCTGAGCCCACCCCGCCCACCTGGGCCAGCCCGGCTCGGCGCTCACGAGCGGTGGTAGTACTGCTTCGACCACACCGCGAGCGGGTCCTCGCCCCGATCGACGATCGGCATCCGCCAGGTCGCGACCTCCGACCCGGCGAGCACCAGCCGGAACAGCGCCCGTGGTTCCTCGATCGTGTCGGCCAGGTAGGCGTCGGCAAACCGTTCGGGGGTGTACCGACAGGCGATCGAGCGGTACATCTCGCGCCACTCGTCGTCCTCGCCGAGGTCGTGGACCAGTTCGGCGCGGCCGCGAGCGATCAACTTGCGCATCGGGTGCACCGATTCGTCGATCGTCGCGCACACGCCGGGGTTCGCCCGGAGGTCGGCGAGCCAGGCCGATCGCTCCCGCGGCGTGAACCAGATCGCGCCGTCCCGATGGATGAACCAGATCGGCACGACGCGCGGGAGTCCGTCGACGCCGATCGTTCCGAGCCTGAGGAGGTGCCCCGGCTCGTCGAGGAAGCCGTGGAGTTCGTCGATCGTCAGCCCGGGCATGACGGTCAGCCGACGCGCCGGTCGTGGCCTTCCCAGTAGGGCTCGCGCAGGTCCTTCTTCAACACCTTGCCGCTCGGGTTGCGGGGCAGCACGTCGGTCCAGTCGACCGAGGTCGGACACTTGAACGTCGCGAGCCGCTCCTTGGCGTAGGCGATGATCTCGGCCTCGGTCACGTCGGAGTCCGGTGCCTTGACCACGATCGCCTTGGCGGTCTCGCCCCACTTCTCGTGTGGCACGCCGATCACCGCCACGTCGGCGATGCCCGGATGCCCCATCAGCACGTTCTCGACCTCGGCCGGATACACGTTCTCGCCGCCGGACACGATCATGTCCTTCACCCGGTCGTGGATGTAGAGGTAGCCGTCGGCGTCGAGGTACCCGGCGTCGCCGGACTTGAACCATCCATCGGGCGTGATCGCCTTCTCGGTCTCCTCGGGCTGCTTCCAGTAGCCCTTCATCACCTGACCGGATCGGATCCAGATCTCGCCGACCTCGCCGACCTCGCACTCCTGGTCGTCGTCGCCCGAGATCCGGATCTCGACGCCCGGGCCGGGCAGACCGCACGATCGCAGACGGTGCCGGTTCGGACCCGTCGTGTCGTGGTCCTCCGGCGCGAGGTTGACGACGGCGCCCGTGGTCTCGGTCAGGCCGTACGCCTGCCAGAACTTGCACGGCTTGAACATCTCGACGCACTTCGCGAGCACGTCCTCGCTGATCGGCGAGGCGCCGTACACGACGATCTTCAGGCTCGAGTAGTCGGCGTCGGCCACGCCGGGCACCATCAACATGAAGGCCAGCACCGCCGGAACGATGAAGGCGTGCGTGATGTGCTGTTCCTCGATCGTGCGGATCAGCGCCGCCGGATCGAGTTCACGGAAGATCACCGACGTGCACCCCTCGTACATGCCGGCGACCGCCCAGCCGCCCCCACCGATGTGGAACAGCGGCATCGCGATCAGGTTCACCGCGTCGGAGTCGAGCTCCCACATCTCCTTCGCCAGGGGCAGCAGGCTGAAGAAGTTGTCGTTCGTCAGCATCACGCCCTTCGGACGCCCGGTGGTCCCCGAGGAGTAGAGCTGGAAGGCGACGTCGTCGCTCGCCGACGTCGTGCCGGGATCCTCGGCCGGGAACGACGCCACCCAGTCCTCGTAGCTCTCGTACCCGTCGTGGCCGCCGATCACGAGGATCCGCTGCACCGTCGTGAGGTTGTCGCGGATCGCGTCGACGATCGGCACGAAGTCGGGGCCGACGACGAGCACCTTCGCATCGGCGTCGTTGACGATGTACTCGACCTCGGGTGCAGCGAGGCGCCAGTTGACGTCGACACACACGGCGTTGAGCAGCGCCGCACCGAAGAACACCTCGAAGTGCTCGATCCCGTTCTTGTCGATGAAGGCGACACGGTCCTGCGAGCCGACGCCGTCGGCGGCGAGGCCCTGTGCGACCTGCGCCGCCCGGGTGGCGAGCTCGGCCCAGGTGAGTGTGCGTTCGTCCTGGATCAGCGCCGGCCGATCTGCTCGATCGACCCCGTGAACGCGGATGATGTCGGCCAGGCTGTTGATGTTCCCCATGACCGCACAAGGTACTGCAGCCCGCTTTCTCGTGAACAAGATGCGCCCCTGGGCCGCATCTTGTTCACGAGAACGGTGGGTCGGGCTCGTGACTGGAGGACGTCAGCGACGGGTGTAGCCGAGGCGGAACGACTGGACGGCGCGGGCGAAGATGTTCGCCTCGACGACGGGCTCCTCGACCACCCGCAGATCCGTGATGCGCCGGCTCAACTGGCCGAACACCGCGGCGAGCGACGCCCGGGCGACGTGGGTGCCGATGCACAGGTGCGTGCCGAAGCCGAACGACACGTGCGGGTTCGGGTCGCGGCGGATGTCGAAGGTGAACGGGTCGGCGAAGACAGCCTCGTCACGGTTCGCCGACGGGTACAGCAGGATGATCCGATCACCCCGCTCGACCGGTTGCTCGCCGATCCGGTCGTCGGACGCCGCCCGACGGAAGAAGTTGTTGAGCGGGGTGACCCAGCGGAGCACCTCCTCCACGGCGCCGGGCACGAGATCGGGATCGGCGCCGATCGCCTCCCACTGGTCGGGGTGCTGTGCGAACGCGTGGAGTCCGTGGCTGATCGCCGTGCGGGTCGTCTCGGCGCCGCCGGCGATGAAGAGGCCGACCTCGTGGACGATCGCTGCAGGTGGCAACGGCTCGCCGTCGATCGTCGAGTGGAGCCACACGCTGATCAGGTCGTCGCCCGGCTCCGCGAGCTTCTTCGGCGCGATCTCGCCGAGCACCCCCACGAACTCCATGTTGGCGGCGAAGAACTCGCGGAACACCTCACCGTCGCGGTCACGCATGTCGGTTCGCATCAACCGCTCGGACCACGACTTGATCTGCGGCCACATCTCCTCCGGGAAGCCGAGGATGCGCGCCGTGAAGCGAGCCGGGAGTTGGCCGGCCAGGGCGTCGATCACGTCGATCTCGTCGCCGGCGGCGAGGGCCTGGTCGATCAGCTCGGTGACGAGCTCGGCGATCTCGGCCTGGCGTTGGGCGACCGACTTCCCGGTGAGCTTGGGTTGTACGAGCATGCGCTGTTGCCGGTGGCGCGGGTCGTCCTGGGCGATCATGTTGATCTCCTCGGGCGACCACAGTGCCCGGTAGCCCTGGCCCGACAGGAACACCGTCGAGCGGCGCTCGACGTCCATCAGGTCGGCGTGGCGGGTGACCGCCCACAGCCCGTTGCGGTCGTCTCGGTACACCGGTTCGTTGGCCCGCATCCACGCCCAGACGTCGTGCGGATCGCGCTGGTACAGCTGCGGGTCCAGCAGGTCGACGGTGAGACGATCGGACTCGGTGGCGGTCATCGGCTCATCGTCGCAGACCTGCCCGCGCGGGCCCGACCCCGGCGGCAGCTCGGCGAGTCAGTCGCGCCGGCGGTCGCCGAACGTGTTCCAGTGGGTCACGGCGCTCGCGGGCTTGCGGGGGGCGACCCCGAAGTTGCCCGCCGGCCGACCCATCGGGATACAGGCGGCGATCTCGAATCGAGGCGAGCCGTCGTCGTTCGCGGGCACGCCGAGCGCGGCGAGCGTCTCTGCCGCATGGATCCGGATCACCGTGGTGAGCGACGTGCCGATCCCGAGCGCGCGGGCGGCGACACAGAAGTTCTGGACGGCCGGGTACACGCTGGCATCGAGACGCCCGATGTCCATCGGGCCGTCGGCGTCGGACGGCGTCCAGGGGATGATCGGCTGGAGGAAGAAGACGATCGCCGGCGCGTCCTGCACGTGGTCGGCGAGGTGCCGGCTCGCGGCGCGGGTCCTGCGCCACGACTCGGCTGCCGCTTCGTCGCGGAACGCCGACGCATCCGGCAGCGACCGCTCGTAGCGGTCGAACGACGAGCGGTAGAGCTCGGCGATCTCGGCCTTCGTCTCCGCCTCGGTGACCACGACGTACTGCTGCGGCTGCACGTTGCCGCCACTCGGCGCCTGCTGTGCCGCCCGCAGACAGATCGAGATCTCCTCGTCGGTCACCGGCTCGTCGGTGAACCGCCGGATCGCCCGGGTGGTCATGATCGCCTCGATCGCATCCATCCCGCCGACCGTACTGCTGGCTTCACCCGCCTCAGAACATCGAGGTGTCGACGTCGACGCCGAGGAGCAGCTTGCCGATCGTCTCGTTCAGCTTCGGGGCCGTCTGGATGTGCTGGGTGACGATGTGCGCATCGCGCAGGCACCGTCCGAGCACGCTCGTGTCGTACACCGCGGTGCCTCCCGCGAGGGTGAACGCCGTGTCGGCGACGGTGGCGCAGGTGCTCGCAGCGTGCGCTGCAGCGAGCCGGATGCCGGTGCGGGCCTCGACCGTCACCTCGTCGCCGGCCACCGCCGCTGCCCACGCCGAACCCAGCTCGTCGAGGAGGAACGCCCGGGCTGCTCGCAACTGCCCCTCCGCCCGGGCGACCTCGATCTGGGTGAAGCCGCTCTGCGCCAGCGTTCGCGACGAGTACTGCGGCTTCTTGCCCTGTGCGAGGTCGACGAGCTCGTCGATCGCCCGGCGTGCGACGCCGAGCCCGACCGCCGACACGCCGGCCGCGAGCAGCGTGAAGTTCGGGAACACCGACAACGGCGTCGTCACGAACGGTCGGGTCACCCCGGGCTGCATCGTGCGTTCCGCGGGCACGAACACGTCGGCCACCGAGTAGTCCAGCGAGCCGGACCCGCGCATGCCGGTGGTGTACCAGGTGTCGTGGAACGTCACGACGGCCTGCGGGAACCAACACAGTCGGAACGTCCCGTCGTCACACGACGCACCGCCGAGCACCCAGCGACAGTGCTGCGTACCGCTCCCCCACGCCCACCGACCGGTCACCGAGAAGCCGCTGACGTCACCGGAGACCGTGGAGACGCCCTTGCCGTTCGGAGCGAAGACCCCACCGGTGATCGCCGACCGGTCGCCGTAGATCTCCCGCGCGGTCTCGGGCGGGAGGAACGACGCCATCGACGAGGTCGTCGAGGCGATCATCGAACACCATCCCGCGGCCCCGTCGGCGTGGGCCACCTCCGCGATCGCCTCCACCATCGTCACGGGGTCGATCTCGGGTCCGCCGTACACCTCCGGAACGCACATGCGCATGAGCCCTGCGTCGGCCAGCGCCTTCACGGTCGGAAGCGGGAGTCGACGGACGCGTTCGCCGTCGTCAGCGTGCGCCTCGATGAGTTCCGCGAGGTCGCGGGCGGCGTCGACGATCGGAGCGTTCCCCATGGCGCGACTGTAGATCGCCGCGCCGGTGCCTTCGTCAAACGCGTCGGGCGTGCGTGGCGTCCCGGAGAGACGACGTCCGGGCGACCGGGAGCCGTCGGCGTGCACGAGTTCCGTCGGTGGTCTACGGTCGGGGTCGTGAAGTTCGGCTTCGTGGTCCCCTGGGGCGACGCCGACGATGTCGGTGACCTCGCTGCCGCCGCGGAAGGCGCGGGCTGGGACGGGCTCTTCGTCTGGGAACCGGTGTGGGGCGTCGATGCGTGGATCTCGCTCGGTCTCGCCGCGGTCCGAACCTCCAAGATCCGTCTCGGGACGCTGCTCACCCCGCCGTCACGGCGACGCCCGTGGGAACTGGCGGGCCAGGTGGCAACCGTCGACCGCCTCTCCAACGGACGGGTGACCCTGTCGGTCGGCCTCGGCGCACTCGACTCCGGCTTCGAGACCTTCGGCGAGGAGTGCGACCGTCGGATGCGCGCCGAGCTGATGGACGAGTGCCTCGACATCGTGTGCGGGCTGTGGGGCGGCCAGCCCTTCAGCTACGACGGCACCCACTACCAGGTGCAGTCCACGGAGTTCCCCACGATCGGCAACGTGGTGCAGGACCCACGCGTCCCGATCTGGTGCGTCGCCGCGCTGGGCCGGGAGAAGTCGGTTCGGCGTGCGCTGCAGTGGGACGGGATGATCCCGCAGGTCCTCGACGACGGCTCGGTCCGCCAACCCCACCTCGACGAGGTCGCGTCACTCCGCGACACGGTCGCCGACGACTACGACATCGTCGTCGAGGGGACGATGTCGGAGCACTCGCCCGCCGCGTACGCCGATGCCGGAGCGACATGGTGGATCGAGTCGATGTGGGACGCCATGGCGGAACATTCCCCGGTGACGGCGGCCTACGACCGGCTGCTCCAGGGCCCGCCGGGCTGACCGGACGCCGACGAACGTGGGCGGCTGACGCTGCGACCGCCGTCCAGCGCTACCGTCGTCCAGGTGAGCACGACCGACACCGGCTGGAACTTCGCTGATCTCTGGGAGACGGTGGCTCGCCAGATCCCCGGCGCCCTCGCGCAGCAGCAGGGCGACCGCACCCACACGTGGTCCGACTTCAACCGACGGGCGAACGGGGTCGCGACCACGCTCCTGCGGCCGGACAGTGCGGAACAGGACAAGGTCGCGCAGTACCTCTACAACTCGCCCGAGTACCTCGAGTCGATGTTCGCTGCGTTCAAGGCGGGCTTCGCGGTCGTCAACACCAACTACCGTTACGCCGCCGACGAGCTCGTCTACCTGTGGGACAACGCCGACGTCACCGCCGTCGTCTTCCACGGCACGTTCGCCGAACAGTGCGAGGCGGTCCGCGACCGTGTGCCGATGGTGACCACCTGGCTGTGGGTCGACGACGGCTCGGGACCGTGCCCCGCCTGGGCCGTGGCGTACGAGGAGGCCGCTCTCGCCGGCACCGACGAGAACGTGCAGGGCCCGTGGGGTCGCAGCGGCGACCACCTGCTGTTGCTCTACACCGGCGGCACCACCGGCATGCCCAAGGGCGTCATGTGGCGCCAGGACGACCTGTTCGGCGTGCTCGACGCCAACAACAAGAAGCGGATGCCGCCCGAGCAGGACCTCGACGCGGTCGCCGACCGGATCGTCAAGGCCGGGCCGCGCAACATGCCGGCCGCGCCGTTGATGCACGGCACCGGGCTGTTCAACGCGATCAGCAACCTGATGATCGGCGGGTCGATCACCACGATGGAGGGCCGGCACTTCAGCGCCGAGGAGTTCCTCGACGACGTCCAGACGTACGGCATCAACTCGACGTCGATCGTCGGCGACGCCTTCGCCAAGCCGATCCTCCGCGCCCTCGATGCCGAACCCGACCGCTGGGACATCTCCACGCTGCGCGTGATCGTGTCGTCGGGCGTGATGTGGTCGAAGGAGACCAAGGAGGGCCTGCTCCGACACAACCCCCGACTGATCATGGTCGACTCGCTCGGCTCCAGTGAGGCGATCGGCATGGCGACCAACACCACCACGTCGGAGTCGAGCGGCGAGACGGCGAAGTTCGAACTCAGCCCGACCTCCCGCGTGGTCACCGACGACGGTCGCGACGTCGTCCCGGGTTCGGGTGAACTCGGCCGGGTCGCGCTGCGCGGCCGCACGCCGATCGGGTACTACAAGGACGAGGCCAAGTCGGCCCAGACCTTCGTCGTCATCGACGGTGAGCGGTACTCGATCCCCGGCGACTACGCGACGGTCGAGGCCGACGGCACCGTGACCCTGCTCGGTCGCGGCAGCCAGTGCATCAACACCGGCGGCGAGAAGGTCTACCCCGAAGAGGTCGAGGAGTGCCTCAAGCTCCATCCGTCGGTGGCCGACGCCGCCGTGGTGGGCATTCCGGACGACAAGTGGGGCGAGGCGATCACCGCGCTCGTCGAACCGCACGCCGGCGATGTCGTCGACTCCGCCGAGCTGATCGCACACGTCAAGGGCAGGCTCGCCGCGTACAAGGCGCCGAAGAAGGTCGTTGCCGTCACGTCGATCGGGCGCGCCGCGAACGGCAAGCTCGACTACAAGAAGCTGCGGTCCGACGCCATGGCCGACACCGCTGTCTAACCTGGTCGGAGTGACGGGGACCGGGAGGGCGACAGGGAACGTGGCGGCGTTCGATTGGCGGATGTTCGCGGCCGTCCTGTTCGACCTCGACGGGGTGATCACGCCGACGGCGTCGATCCACGAGCACGCCTGGGGTGAGCTGTTCGGTTCGTTCGACTACACCGAGGCCGATTATCTCGCGTACATCGACGGCAAACCGCGCTACGACGGTGTGCGCTCGTTCCTGGCATCGCGCGACATGGTCCTGCCCGAGGGGGATCCCACCGATCCGCCGGGCGACGACACGGTGTGCGCGATGGGCAATCGCAAGAACGAGCTGTTCAACACGATCCTCGCCCGCGACGGCATCGAGCCCTTCGCCGGGTCGGCGGCCACGCTCGATCTGCTCGACGACCTCGCGATCCCGGCGGCGATCGTCTCGTCGTCGAAGAACGCCCGCACGGTGCTGGAAGCGGCCGGTCTGGCGACCCGGTTCGGCGTGGTCGTCGACGGGGTGGTCGCGGTCGAGCGCCACATCCGGGGCAAGCCCGCCCCGGACATGTTCGTCGAGGCCGCCGACGAACTCGACGTCCCCGTCGATCGGTGCGTCGTCGTCGAGGACGCCGTCTCCGGCGTGGCCGCCGGTGCCGCCGGTGGATTCGCCGCCGTGATCGGCGTCGACCGCGGCGCCGGGCACGACGCGCTGCTCAGCCATGGCGCGACCCTGGTGGTCGACGACCTCGCCGAACTCCTCCCCGCGGAGCACGACACCACCGAGTCGGCGACCGGATGAACCGTCACCCGGCACCGAGCGGGCTTCCCACCCACCGCTTCCCGGTCGACCCGTGGCGGCTGGTCGAGCGTTCGTACTCGAACGACGACCTCGGCCTCACCGAGACGATCTTCGCGCTCGGCAACGGCTACCTCGGGATGCGCGCCAACCCCGAGGAGGGACGGGAGGCGCACAGCCACGGCACCTACCTGAACGGGTTCCACGAGACCTGGCGGATCATGCACGCGGAGGACGCGTTCGGGTTCGCCCAGACCGGCCAGACGCTCGTCAACGTCCCCGATGCGAAGTTGATGAAGTTGTACGTCGACGACGAGCCGTTGTTGCTCTCGTCGGCCGACCTCGACAGCTACGAACGGGTCGTCGACTTCCGCGACGGAGTGCTCACCCGCGACATCGTGTGGCGGACGCCGGCGGGCAAGCGGGTGCGGGTCTCGTCCCAGCGCATGGTGAGCTTCGTGCACCGCCACCTCGCGCTGATGACGCTCGAGGTGACGCTGCTCGACTCACCGGCGCCCGTCGTGGTCTCGTCGCAGTTGCTCAACCGCCAGGACGGCGAGGACGAGTACCACGTGCGCGCCGCTGCGCTCGGTGAGGGCAAGGATCCCCGACAGGCCCGCAAGTTCGACCACCGTGTGCTCGAGCCGCAGCTGCAGCGGGAGAAGGACAACGAGATCGTGCTCGGTTACCGGTGCGCGAACAGCCGGATGACCCTGGCGTGCGGCACCCGGCACCACATCGACACGTCCTGCCAGGTCGAGGTGACGACCGACGTCGACGCCGACCTCGCGAAGACCGTGTTCACGGTGCGGGCAACACCCGGCGATCCGATCAAGATCACCAAGCTCGTCTCCTACCATTCGTCGAACGGAGTGCCGGCGCAGGAACTCGCCGACCGCTGCTCGCGCACACTCAAGCGCGCCGAGTCCGAGGGGATCGAGCAGCTCGTCACCGACCAACGGGCCTGGCTCGACGAGTTCTGGTCGCAGGCCGACATCGAGTTGCGCGGCGACGACCAGGCGCAGCAGGCGCTGCGTTGGAACCTCTTCCAGCTCGCGCAGGCGTCGGCTCGCACCCAGGAGCAGGGCATTCCCGCGAAGGGCGTCACCGGCGGCGGCTACGACGGCCACTACTTCTGGGACACCGAGGTGTACGTCGCTCCGTTCCTCGCGTACACGACGCCGGAAGCGGCCCGCAAGATCCTCAGGTTCCGCTGGAAGATGCTCGACGCGGCCCGCTCGCGGGCTCGGGAGATGAGCCAGGAGGGTGCGCTGTATCCGTGGCGCACCATCAACGGTGAGGAGGCGTCGGCCTACTACGCGGCCGGGACGGCGCAGTACCACATCAACGCGGCGATCGTGCTGGCCCTGCGCCGGTACCTGGAGGCGTCGGGCGACATCGACTTCCTGTCCCACGAGGGCGCGGAGATGCTCGTGGAGACCGCCCGCCTGTGGGCCGACCTGGGCTTCTACGGCAGCAACGGATCGCGGAGCTTCCACATCCATCGGGTCACCGGGCCCGACGAGTACACGACCGTCGTCAACGACAACTTCTACACGAACGTCATGGCGAGGTTCAATCTCCGCTACGCCGCCAGGACCGTACGCTTCCTCGCGAACTGGAACCCGGGAGCGTTCGAGGAGCTGTGCCGCGCGACCCACCTCGACGTGCAGGAACTCGACGACTGGGACGCGGCGGCCGATGCGATGTTCCTCCCGTTCGACGAAGAACTGGGCATCAACCCGCAGGACTCGGAGTTCCTCGATCTCGAACCGTGGGACTGGGAGACCACACCGCCGGAGAAGTTCCCGTTGCTGCTGCACTACCACCCGTTGGTGATCTACCGGCACCAGGTCCTCAAACAGGCCGACGTCGTCCTGGCGATGTTCCTGCGCTCCGAACGGTTCCCGGTGGAACAGAAGCGGCGCAACTTCGACTACTACGACCCGATCACCACCGGCGACTCGTCGCTGTCGGCGTGCGTGCAGGCGGTGATCGCCGCCGAGGTCGGCTACGACGCCCTGGCACTCGAGTACTTCACCCGCTCGCTCTATCTCGATCTCTGCAACTCACACGGCAACACCGCCGACGGCGTCCACGTCGCCTCCACCGGCGGCGTCTGGGCGGGCATCGTGCACGGGTTCGCCGGGATGGTCGAACAGGGCGACCACCTCGAGTTCTCACCGCGTCTGCCGGCGTCGTGGGACGGCGTGAGGTTCCACCTGCTCCGACACGGCTCGAACCTGCGCGTCGAACTCGACCCCGAGGGGCTGACGCTGACGGTGCTCAGCGGCTCGGGCGTGCCGATCCGTGACGGCGACGAGAACGTGCTGGTCACGATGGACGAGCCGTACCGGATCGAGCGCGCCGTCGACGACTGATCGTCGGTGCAAGAATCGGGGACCATGACATCGCCGGACCGACCGCTCGATGGGCGCGTCGCACTGGTCACCGGCGTGTCGCGCTCGATCGGCATCGGCGCCGCCGTGGCACACCGTCTGCACGACCTCGGGGCGTCCGTCGCCGCGACCGGATGGTCACAACACGACGCGGAGATGCCGTGGGGCGAGGCGCCGGTGGGTCCACTCCCGTTCTCCGTCGGCCAGCACGATCTCTCCGAACCGGATGTCCCTGCCGCACTGATCGACGAGGTGGTCGACGCGCACGGCCGAATCGACATCGTGGTCGCCGTGCACGCCCGGTCGTCGCACGCTCCGTTCGCCGAGGTCACCGCGGCCGAACTCGACCGGTGCTGGGCAGCCAACGTGCGCAGCGTCGTGCTGCTGGCCCAACGCCTCGCGGATCGTCACGAGCCGGCACCCCCCGATTCGGCACCGACCGGGCGGATGCTGTGGTTCACGAGCGGCCAGCACCTCGGCCCGATGGACGACGAGATCGCCTACGCCGTCTCGAAGGGGGCGCTGCACCAGATGACCGGATCGATCGACCATGCGCTCTCGGCCCGCCGGATCGTGGCGAACTGCATCAATCCCGGACCGGTCGACACCGGGTACGCGACGGGCGCCGCCCACGACACCGTCGCGCGCATGTTTCCCGACCATCGCTGGGGAACCCCGAACGACGTCGCCAACCTCGTCGCCTTCCTCGTCGGCGACGACGGCTCGTGGATCCGCGGGCAGGTGATCGACTCCGAGGGCGGTTTTTCTCGATTCGCGTGACCGCCGTTAGCGTTCCGGACATGACTGATCTCGGATTCGACGGCAAGGTAGCGATCATCACGGGAGCCGGTGGCGGCCTCGGACGGCAGCACGCACTGATGATGGCCAAGCGCGGTGCGTTGATCGTGGTCAACGACCTCGGCGGCTCGGTCGACGGGACGGGCTCGGACAAGGGTGCGGCCCAGCTCGTGGTCGACGAGATCACCGCAGCGGGCGGCGAAGCCGTCGCCAACACCGACTCGGTGGCGACCCCCGAGGGCGGCGCAGCCATCGTGCAGAGCGCCGTCGACGCGTTCGGCAAGGTCGACATCGTCATCAACAACGCGGGCATCCTGCGCGACAAGTCGTTCCACAACATGGACGCCGACCTGTTCGATCCGGTGATCGACGTCCACCTGCGCGGCGCGTTCAACGTCACCCAGCCGGCGTGGAAGATCATGCGCGACCAGGGGTACGGCCGCATCGTGTCGACGTCGTCGGCCGCCGGCATCTTCGGCAACTTCGGCCAGGCCAACTACGGCGCCGCCAAGATGGGCCTCGTCGGGTTCACCAACGTGCTGGCCGTCGAGGGCGCCAAGTACAACATCAAGGCCAACGCGATCGCGCCGCTCGCCAAGACCCGCATGACCGAGGACCTGCTCGGCGGGCTCGGCGACAAGCTGAACCCCGAACTCGTGTCACCGCTGGTCACCTACCTCGCGCACGAGTCGTGCGAGGCGACCGGCCGGGTGTTCTCGGTCGGTGGCGGCCGCGTCGCCGAGGTCTTCATCGCCGAGGCGGTCGGCTACACCAACACCACCGACCTCACCCCCGAGGACCTCGCTGCGAACTGGGACAAGGTCACCGACCAGACCGGCTACAGCGTCCCGGCGAGCATCGCCGAGGAGACGGCCCTGTTCCTGGGCGCCCTCTCCTGATCCCCGCTCGCCCACCGATGACGTTCTCGTGAACCGGGGCGCGTTCTGAGCGCGCACGAGTTCACGAGAAGGGCGGGCCGGATCGTCGGCCCCGGCGGACGGCCGCGACACTGTCGGCGTGATCTCCGTCGATGACTTCCAACACGACGCCGCCGACTGGCTCGCGGCGAACGCCGTGCACGCTCCACGCGACTACGGCGCGATCTGCCCGCCCGATCTCGTCGACGCAGGGCTCGCCTGGCAACGCCGCCTCACCGAGGCCGGTTGGGCGGGGATCCACTGGCCGGTCGAGCACGGCGGACGGGGCCTGACGCCGGAGCACAACGGCGTCTGGCTGCTCGAGTGCGCTCGCGCCGGCGTTCCGGCGGTGTTCAACATGGTCGGCTTCGTCCTCGCCGGCGGCGCCGTCATGCGCTACGGCACCCCAGAGCAGCAAGCGATCCATCTGCGGGCGACGCTCGCGACCGACCACGTGTGGTGCCAGCTGTTCTCCGAGCCCGGCGCAGGGAGCGACCTCGGGTCGTTGTCGACGCGGGCCGAACTCGACGGCGGCCACTACGTCGTCAACGGCCAGAAGGTGTGGTGTTCGGGTGGCCGGTACTCCAACTGGGGCATCCTGATGGCGCGCACGCGTCCGGTCGACCCGACCGGCGAACACGGCGCCACGAAGCACGAGGGCATCTCGTTCTTCCTCTGCCCGATGGGCCTCCCCGGCATCGAGGTGCGGCCGCTGAGACAGATGACCGGCGAGTCCGAGTTCGACGAGGTGTTCTTCACCGACGTCGAGTTGCCGGCGGACTGCCTCCTCGGGCCGGAACACGGCGGCTGGGGCGTCGGGATGGCGGTGCTCACCAGCGAGCGTGGGCACATCGGCACCTCCGTGATCGGACTCGAACGACGTCTCGACCAGATGGCCCGCCTGGCCGAGGGTCGGTCGCTCGGCCCCATCGAGCGTGAGGCGCTGACATCGCTGCTGAGCAGGGGCTCGGCCGCCAAGGCCATGGCGCAACGGCAGGGTCCGATCGCCTCGACGGCTGCGTCGCTGATGAAGCTCGGGATCACCGAGATGATGTTCGACGTCGCGATGCTGCGCGGTGACATCTCCGGAGCGAACGCCATGCTCGACGGCCCGGATTCGGCCGGGATGTTGGCGGCCCCCGGGGGTCGGATCGCGGGTGGCACCAGTCAGGTCCAGCGCAACATCATCGGCGAACGCCTGCTCGGCCTCCCCCGCGAACCCAAGCCCACCTGAATTGCCGCAGGGGTCTGACCCCTGCTGCAATCGATTCGCCGCTCGGCCGATGCCGCCACCAAGATGACCCGGTGCGCGTGATGTCGTCGGACCATGTGAGTGTTGCCGTCCACGAGTTCGGTGGCGCCGGGCGGCCCTTGCTGCTCTCCCACGCGACGGGGTTCCACGGCTACTGCTACCTGCCGATCGCCGACGAACTCGCCGACGACTTCCGGTCCTACGCGATCGACTACCGCGGGCACGGCGACACCGCCCGTCCGGACGACTGGCAGGTCGATTGGGAGCGTTACGGCGACGACGCGCTCGCAGCCGCGCGTGCGGTTGCGCCCGACGGCGGACTGGTCGGCTTCGGCCACTCGATGGGCGGCGCCTGCCTGCTGATGGCGGCCCAACGCGACCCCGGCCTGTTCGACCTGATCGTGGCATTCGAGCCGATCGTGTTCCCGCCTCGAGATCCCGACGGGCCGCAGGGCGACGGACCTACGCTGTCGATCGGGGCCCGAAAGCGACGCGCCACGTTCGACTCGTTCGACGATGCGATCGCCAACTACTCGTCCAAGCCGCCGATGATGGCGTTCGACCCCGACGTGTTGCGGCTGTACGTCGCACACGGCTTCCGGCCCTCGCCCGAGGGCGTCCGCCTGAAGTGCGATCCCGAACACGAGGCTCGCACGTTCGACACGGGGGGCGATCACGGCACGTGGAGCCTGCTCCCCGAGATCGAGACCCCGGTGGTCGTGTTGGTCGGCCGCGAGGAGTTCGGGCCCGGTGCGATCGCCGAGAGCATCGCCGAACGGCTGCCGAACAGCACGTACGTCCAGCACGACGACTGGAACCACTTCACGCCGTTCATCGACCCGGCGGCGATGGCGAGGATCATCGCCGATGCGGCCACGCCGTGACCGGGCGAATCAGCCAACCCTGCCACACCCCCGCCCTACGATGACCTCCATGAGCACCACCGCCGACCTCGCGCCCGTCTTCCCGGTGCCGACGTCGCTGTCGCCGTCTCGGGTCTCGTCGTTCACGTCGTGTCCGATGCAGTTCCGGTTCTCGAGCATCGAGAAGCTTCCGGAGGCACCCGGACCGGCCACCACGAAGGGCAGCGTCGTGCACCGGGCCCTGGAGCTGCTCTTCGTGCGCTCTGCCGGCGATCGCACCCCCGAGGCGCTCGCCGCCGACATGGCGTCCGCACTCGAGGAGTACCGCACGCACCCCGACTACGTGGGCCTGCGCCTCGACGCCGACGCAGCGGAGCAGTTCGACCGGGACTGCCACGCGCTGGTCGACCGGTACTTCGCGATGGAGGATCCCACCAGCGTGCGCGAGATCGGGCTCGAACTGTGGATGGAGGCCGCGGTCGGCGCGCTCACGCTCCGCGGGATCATCGACCGGCTCGAACTCGACGCCGACGGCGAGCTGGTCGTCACCGACTACAAGACCGGCCGCGCACCGTCGGGCAACTACGAACAGAAGAGCCTCGCCGGCGTGCACTTCTACTCGTTCCTGTGCGAGGCGGTGTTCGGCAAGCGCCCGGCGAAGATCCGACTGATGTACCTCTCGTCGGGCGAGACGATCGAAACCGTTCCGTCGGCACAGTCGGTGAAGTTCATCACCACCCGCACCACTGCCGTGTGGTCCGCGGTCGAGCGGGCCTGCATCACCGGCGACTTCAGGCCGCGCCAGAGCAAGCTGTGCGACTACTGCTCGTTCCAGCAGTGGTGCCCGGCGTTCGGTGGCGATCCGTCGTTGGCCGCCACCGAGGCGGTCGCCGCCCACGAGGCGCTCCTCGCCCAGCCGGTCGACGTCGGCGCCGCATGACCGATTCTGCGCCGGTCGAGGTCGGCCCGCTTCCGATCGTGCCCGGCCAGGGCCACCTGGGCCCTCGGGTCGACGCATTCGACCGCCGTGTCGACGAACTGTTGGAGCACCTCCGTGGCCACCCGCTCGCCGACTTCGTGTTCACGAACACCACGCACGTCGCCGACTTCAGCATGATCTGGCACGGCATCGGGATCGTACGCGGCATCGCCAAGGGCCGCCCCGACCAGGTGATCGTGCTCGCCGCTCTCCTGGGGGCCGAGAGCCTGCTCGTCAACCAGGGCGTCAAGCGGTTGTTCCGTCGCGAACGACCCACCACCACCGGCGACGACCGGCTCCAGGTGCGTCGCCCCTCCACATCGTCGTTCCCGTCAGGTCACGCGAGCTCGGCGGTCTTCGCGGCGATGGTGTTGTCGGGCTGGGACGGCCCGTGGTTGAGCATGCTCTGGTTCAAGGTCGCTGCCGTCGTCGGGATCAGCCGCGCCTACGTGCGGATCCACCATGGATCCGACGTCGTCGGTGGAGCCATCGTCGGCATCCTGCTCGGCCTCGCGGGCCGGCGCATCGCCCGCCGTCTGGCCCCCTGACGCACAACGGGGGTCAGGAGCGCGTCAACGAGGACCGCTCTCCCTCGACGCTCAGACGGCGTCGGTGGTGACGGGTTCGGCCGTCTCGACCAGGTGGGGCGGCTCCGCCGTGAGCAGGGTGCGCACGTCGAGCAGCAAGTCGGCAACTTCACCCGTCGAGACGAGTTCACGCTGCATCATTCGTGCAAGGGCGCCGTCGATGACGCTCAGTGCTTCGGTGATCACGGCCTCGGAGTCGATGCGCTCATCAGTCATTGGTGAACACGGTACCCGTGTCTCGGCCGTCGCGCGCGCACCTGCGAGGTGATGACGAAGGTGTCACACGACGTTCACACGGCATGCGGAGCCGGCGGGGTCCGAGAGCGCACGGCGCCGGGCTCCTACGATGGCCCGATGGAGTTCACCGGTCGCAACGTGGTGGTCACCGGCGCAGGCCGCGGAATCGGCGAGGCCCTCGCTCGAGAGTTCCACGATCGCGGTGCCAGCGTCGTCGTCGCCGACCTCGCCGGCGCCGACGAAGTGGCTGCCTCGATGGAACGGGCCGTCGCCCTCACCGCTGACGTCAGCACCGAAGCCGGCAACCGAGCGCTGGTCAGCGAGGCGAAGGAGGCGCTGGGGTCGATCGACCTGTTCTTCTGCAACGCCGGCGTCGGGATCGGGCGCGGCGTGCTCGAAACACCGGAGGACGACTGGGATCTCGCCTTCGCCGTCAACGTCCATGCGCATCGCTGGGCGGCGAAGTACCTGCTGCCGGACTGGCTCGAGCGCGGCGAGGGCTACTTCTGCTCCACCGCGTCGGCGGCCGGGCTCCTGATGCAGATCGGGTCGGGGCCGTACACGCTGACGAAGCGTGCCGCCGTGGCGTTCGCCGAGTACATGGCCGTCACCTACGGCGACGCCGGCGTCAAGGTGACGTGCCTGTGCCCGCAGGGCGTGAACACCCAGATGCTCCACGCCGGTGACGACGCCGTGTCGGGCAGCAACGTGGTGAAGGCCGCCGGGGTGGTGCTCGAGCCCGCAGACGTCGCCCGTGAGGTCGCCGACGCGATCGAGGCGGAGCACTTCTTCGTGCTCCCGCATCCGGAGGTCGCCGACTACATGGCGCTCAAGGCCACCGATCCCGAGCGATGGCTCGGCGGGATGCGCAAGCTCCAACGACGCGTCGTCGGCGCCTGACCGCCGGCGACCCGACCGATCCGTCCATGCACCGCTCGCCCGCCTCGCTCGCCCGCCTGGGGCTGCGGATGGGCGAGCCGATCCGCTTCCGCCGGCACGACAAGGGGCGCTGGATCGTCGGACGGGTGGCGGGCATCGAGTTCGACGGCAGCATTGCCATCCGAGACCCCGACGGGTCGGCTCGCTCGTTGCGGGCCGACCGCGTCGAGATCCGCCGGCCCGGTTCACGAGGTCGCCTGCGCTGGCGGGTCGTCAGCGAGGTCGCTGTCACCTGGGAACAACTGGAGATGTTCGAACCCACCGAATCCTGAGACCCACGCCGTCATCGCGTCTCGCTCTGGGCGATGATCCGACGGGTCGTCACCGATTCCAGAGGAGTGGTGATCGACCTCGGGCGAACCTCGCGACTCGTCGGGTTCCATGCGATGACGAAGTCGTCCGAAGCCGTCACGGTCGGCCGCGATGAAGCTGCGGATCGAGGTCTCAGCCGGAGCGCAGGTCGCGTAGGTCAGCGCGTCCGGTGACACCGAGTTTGCGGTAGACGCGCTGGAGCAGGTTGTCGACGGTGCGGACCGACACGTCGAGGTGGAGAGCCACTTCCTTGGAGGTGCGGCCGGCCGCCACCAGCGCGGCGACTTCGTTCTCGCGAAGTGTGAGCGATGCGAGCCCCGCGTGGCTGGCGAGGCCCGGCGTGACCGCCGTCGGGCGTCGACCGCGCAACGCCATCACCTGCGCCCGCAGGCGATCGGCCGCAGCGGTCCGCCCCCGGCGGCGCTCGATCCACGACGCTTGGTTGTACGCCTCGGCGGCGAACACCAGTGCCCCGAACGACTCGAAGCGCGCTGCGACATCCATCAGCGCCTCGGCGTCGTCGGCCACGAACGCACGGCCATGGTCGATGCGCGCGGCACCGAGGGGGCCCTCCACCAGGTCTGCGAGGGTGGCGAGCCGATCGACCGATTCTCCCCGACCGATCCGGACGAGGTCGTGG
Organism: Ilumatobacteraceae bacterium; assembly: GCA_963712775.1. Taxonomy (GTDB): domain Bacteria; phylum Actinomycetota; class Acidimicrobiia; order Acidimicrobiales; family Ilumatobacteraceae; genus Sva-07. Next base: position 139,144 of record CAVQJG010000001.1, read on the forward strand.
AGCGCCAGGATCTCCATGCCGATCTCGCCGCTGTCGTGCGCCCGGTCGGCCGTGGCGAGCAGGCGGGTCGCTCCGCCACGGAGGTCACCGGCGACGATCGCCGCCCACGCCCGGGCGCGTTCGACTTCCGATGCCATCATGCCGAGCCGCGTCTGCGGGGACGCATCGAGGGCGTCGAGGGCGTTGCGCGCACCGACATCGTCGCCCATCTGCGCGTGGGCGAGCAGTGCTCCACCTCGCGCCCAGCCGAGATGCAGGCCGAGGTTGAGGTCGAGCGCCGCCGACGCTGCCAGTTCGAAGAGCCGGACGGCCTCGGGGTAGTGGCCCTGGTCGAGCATCGAACGGCCTCGAACGACGCCGGCCCACATCACGCCGTTGGTGACGGCCATGTCCGATGCGGCGCTGAGCACGAACGAGGTCAGGTCGTCGGCCTCCGCGAATCGGCCCGATTCGGCGAGCCCGAATCCGCGTACGAGTGCGTGGAGACCGGCCGACTCGAGGAAGGCCTGATCGCCGAGCGCCAGCCGCTCGTCCAGCGAAGTCCGGGCGAGTTCGGCAGCCTGCTCGCATCGCCCGACCACGACCAGGGCCGGTCCTGCTGCCGTGGCCGCTTCGACGAACTCGCGACCCGAGCCCAGGCCGAGCAACGGCTCGACTCGACGCAGCGCCTCGTGGGGGCGGCCGAGCATCAGTTCCATCACCCCGCTCAGGCCGAGCACCTCCGCGGCCCACGGACCCTCGGAGAGTTCGGTGATCGAGTGGTCGAGAATCGAGATCGCCTCGTCGACCTCGTCGAGGTGGATGCCGAGGTTGACGGCGCGGGTCATGGCGATCAGTGCACGTTCCTCGTCGTCGCGGCCCCGAAGATCGTGGAGTACCGCGTCGGCCTCCCGGTTCCGTCCGACGACGGTGAGGAGTTCGGCGAGCAGGATCGTCAGCTCGATCGTCCGATCGGCGGCGGCGATCGCCTCGCAGAGTCGGATCGCCAGTGGCAACTCGCCCTGCTTGTGTGCTGCTCGCGCAGCGACCACCACGTCGTCGATGTCGAGGGGTACACCGGCGGCGAGCCGGACGGCGGCGACGCTGACCAGGTCGGGGCCGGCCGAGTTCCCCGTTGCGGCCAACTCGGCGAGCAGCCGGCGGGCGAGGTTCCGCCGGCGCAGCCCTCCCATCTCCTGCAGCCGGGCGGATTCGACCACCCGATCGGTGACCTCGATGCTCTGGCCACCGTCGACGTCGACAAGTGAAACGAGCGACTGCGCCTCCAGCGCGACCAGTACGTCGCTGCCAACCAACCGTTCGAGGACGTCGACGGCGACCTTGGGCGCCAGCGCGACGAGATCGAGAGCGTCGAGTTCGTCATCGGTCAACGGATCGATGACGGGAGCGAGACGCGTCAACGTGGCGCCGGTGAGCCGCAGTTCGCCGCTCTGGCGCCAGACAGCGCCGGATCGCACGAATGTGCCCGCCTCGACGGACGCGTTCACCTGCTCCACGATCGCCTCCGTGGCCCCGCCGACGAGGCGGGTCAACGATCGGATGATCCGGGGCTCGACCGACCCGCCGAGGACCAGCGACGCGAGCTCGGACACCGCAGCATCACCGAGATCGGTGACGTCCGCGACGTGGAATCCCGCAGCGACCCTCGCCAGCGGGACCGACAGCACCGCTGACCGACCGGTGACGAGCACCAACGGCACACCGCGATCCGACGCCCCGGCGAGCGCCATCGCGGATGCATCGTCGACGAGTGCGGCATCGTCGACGACGATCGGCCTGGCACGGTGACACGATGCGTCGACGAGCGCCGAGATGGCCCCGGCGAGCCGTTCGGCATCGATCGGAGCGTCGCCGCCGAGGCCGGCCGGGAGCAGAGCCGCCAGTGATGCGAACTCGATCGCCGCCGTCGCTCGGTCGCCGGGTACCACGATGGGTTCGCCGACACTTCGTGCGACGGCCACAGCAAACTCGGCCGCGCCCGACGCCGGACCACCACGCGCGACGACGCCGCGCACCGATGGGTCGGCCAACGCAGCGATTGCGTCCGACCCTTCCTGGCTGCGACCGAGGAACTCGATGTGTTCGGTCGTCGCCGTTGACACGAGTGCAGCGTAGAAAGACCCGCCATGCGAAGGAACCTGCGACGATCGGTTTCGCCCGAGCGGTTTCAGAGCAGCCCGTCGAGCGGAATGACGTCGAGGTGCACGAGACGCTGGCCGTCACGCGGGTACCGACCGACCGTCGGTGGGCGGCCGGGGATCACGATCGGGCGGAGATCGCCGACCTCGCCGTCCGTCCGGTACTGCTCGAACTCCTCGATCACCACCCGGTAGCGATACTGCGACGTGTTCACGCCGCCGAGTTGAAGGGTTCCCTGCCAGTTGAACTGACGCCCTGGGGTGGACGGCACGGCGAGCAGCTGCGTGCGAAGCAGGCTCTCAGGATTGGTGAGCGGCTCCCAGTCGACGTCGCTGTTCGTGCTCAGCGGCTGGCGTTCGAGGTGGGCTCGCACCACCGGTGCGCCGCGGTCGACGGAGGTGGTCGAGAAGCTCGGACCCTGCACGCCGACGTTGATGCTGCGCACGCCGCGCCCGCCGACGGTGACCGTGGCGGTGCGACCCGGCGCCACCTGCACGATGTCGGCCAGCACCACCGGTGACAGCGACAGTGTCGTCTCGACCGGATCGGCGGCGACGATGGCATTCGGTTGCCAGCGGGCGAGGGCGAGGCGGACGAACGGCCAGTAGGCGCCGAGCTCCAGGTCGACGTCGCAGTACCACATGTCGCGAGCGACGTTGAATCTCACTCGATGCGGCACGGCCCGCACGATCGGGCCACCGGGCGGGCGGAGGGCGATCGAGTTGCGAAGGCGCGCCGGGAAGGTGGCGTCGGTCATCGAGCCGACGACGGTGCCGGCGGCGTGGATCGGGTCGCGACCCCACTGCGACACGTACGGGATCTGGTCGGACACCGGCTGCGCGCTCCCCGTGCGGTACAGCACGGCCAGCTGCTCGCCGAGACCCGAGGACCACCACGGCCGCTCCAGCCAGATGCGCACGCCTGCCGTGGTGCGCGTGCTCGTCGCCGTCTGCCCCGACGTCGTGCGTTCCCATCCGAAGGTCGGGATCACCGAGTGCACGATCGGTGCTGCCGGGCTCGCCGACGCCTTGACGGTGCGGCGCGTGACGTTCGAGCGATGGCTGATCGGGTTGGTGACGAAGCGCAGCGTGAGCGGTGTGTCCGACGGGATCACTCCGTTGACGCGGGTGAGCTTGGCCGTCGAGTCGCCGGGAGTGGACGAGATCGCGTACGCGATCGGTTCGTCGTCGGCGCCGCCGGTGCCGTCGTCGCGGCGGAACGTGACCACGGCGGCGCCGGGGTCCTTCGTGATCGGCCCGCTCAGTCGCACCGTGCCCAGGGCGATACCCGTCGCATTGACGTCGAGTTCGATGCCGTCGACGCCGTCGGGGAACGCGACGGAGCGGGTCTCGACGAAGTGATCGAGGAATGCACCGGTCGCCTCCAGCGAATAGTCGATCGCCCGATACTTCGTGTCGCCGTGGTCGTGGCGGGCCCGGATCGACGTCTCGATCACGCCGTCGGCGCCGGGGGTCCCGGTGCGGTCGAGTTCGGTCGCGACGACCTGCACGGTCTCGCGGCGCGGGCGCGGGGTGCCGGGGCCGTCGTCGATGCCGGCGGTCCAGCTGGCGAGCAGGTCGAGGCGACCGGTGCTGGTGCCGTGCCAGCGAGCCGGGACGCTCACCTGACTGGCGGTCTCGGCGAGCAGCCGGTCGATCACCGTGAACGCGGCGGGCGGGATGATCTCGGGGTCGCGCAATGGGTCCTTGACGGCGTGGACGAGCGTCAGGGTCTGCCACGGAGTGAAGGTCCAGTTCAATCCGTCGACGATGCGCTGGCCGAGCGGTGTCACCGCGAGTTCCTCGACCGACCTCGGCCAGTCGGGCGGGCCGGGGATCACCTTGCGGGCGACCCACTCGGCGAGCCCGAAGCGGGTGAGGTCCTCGCGGTCGAACACGCTCGACATGCGCAGCGGCAGCGTGGTCGCCTTGGGCAGACGCACGACCAGCTTCGAGTTGCTCTCGTCGTAGCTGACCGAGAACGAGTCGGCCTCCTCGACGACGAGCAGCACGCTGGTGGCCTCGGGCCAGAACCGCCCGCTGATCGGGATGCCGCGGGAGAGATCACCGGAGAGGATCGAACCCTGCTTGGTGCGGAGTTGGAGCCGACGGGCGAGGGGGTCGGGGAGGTAGTCGACGCTGAGCGGCGTGCCGATCGGGACGAACCGGCTGGCGCCCTCGTCGTCGGAATCCACGACCGCGCCCGGGTCGACCTCGCTGCGCAGATCGAGGTGGAGGGCGTAGGCGTCGCGAGCGGCGAGTTCGCCGAAGCGAGTGGGGTCGGGCCGCCCGTTGGCGTCGTCGATGGCGCCGTGGCGTTCGACCTCGACCTGGGTCGACCGAGGTGGGAGCAGGTGGCGGCCGGCCACGCCCTCGGCGGCGACGTCGCGGGTGGTGCTGCGCAGCACGACCCGGTTCAGTTCCTCGCCCGGCAGGCGCGGCGCGGTCATGACGACGTCGGGGCTGCCGACGGGATCGAGACGGCCGAACAGGACCGGCGCAGTCTGCTCACCGGCGGGATCGAACGGCGTCTCGAGCTCGGGGCCGTTGCCGGCGATGTCGACCATGCGTGCCCGGAGGCGGTAGCGGCGCCCGTAGCGCAGCGGCACGAGCGTGCCGGGCGTGGGGCGGTAGCGGGCGACCACGGGCACACCGGGGAGTGGGTCGGGCGTGGCGTCGCCGACCTGGTCCTCGGGGTCGATCAGGCGGCCGGGCTTGGGTGCGACGGGGCTCCATCCGTCCCAGCGCAACTGCTCCTCGCCGAGGTACAGGTCGCCGGCGTCGTCGGCGACGGGCACCTCCGACACCCATCCCTCCGCGGTGTCGAGCGGGATCGGGTCGCCACCGACCACGTCGAGTCGACCGTCTCGGATCACCACCGAGCGCCAGTCGGCCGACCCCTCGGGTTGGACGTCGAGGCGGTAGCCGCGCAGGACATCGTCGGCGTCGAGCAGCAGGTTGTTCGGATCGGTGTTGAGCTTGTCGACGACGATGTCGCCCTTCTGGAAGGCGGTCTGGTGGAACGTCTGCGAGCGGGCGATGCGGGTGACGGCGATGCCGCTGGCGCGCATCGTGGGGGTGGTCTCGGTGGTCGGCGTCGACCGCGACCGGCGGGCGTTGCGCAACTGGACCGTGCCGCCGAGGCCGATCGCCTTGAGGGTGGTGGCTTCGACGTCGAGCGTCTCGGTCGAGTAGCGGGCGGTGTCGCCGAGGCGGAGGAACCCGTTGGTGGTCAGGTCGCTGTCGATGCCCGGCGTGAGCACGAACCGTTCGGCGTCGGCGGTGCAGCGGGTCCACGGTGACGGGTCGGTGGCGAACGATCCGGATCGGCCGATGACCGAGACGGCGTCGGGGAAGCCGCCGAGACTGCGGACCAGGAGCTCCCAGCCGATGTTCGGGACCAAGTCGACGACGAGCCGCAGCGGTCGCAGCAGCGCTGCGTGGGCGGCGCAGGCGGTGGTGAGCTGGTGGAAATCGACCTGGGGCGGGCGCACCCAGCTGATGCGGTTGATGCGGTCGCCGACCTCGGCGCCGGTGTCGGGTGGGTCCGGGTTGCGGACGCGCGACAGGTAGCGCCGGAACTCCAGGATGTCTCGGCGGGCCGCTTGCGGAGGGCCCATGCCGGGTGGTGGAGCGTCGGGGACGAACCCGAAGTTGGCGAGCGTCGACTCCAGCTCGGCGACGAGCTGTTCGTCGTCGAAGTCCTTGGCGCGGTTCTCGTCCCAGAGCCCGACCGACTCGAAGGCGGCGAACAGCCCGGTGGTCGGGTCGGCGCCGACGGGCAAGTGGTCGCCGTCGGGTCCGATCGACTGGGCGACGTCCACGTAGGCGTCGCGCCAACGGTTCGCCAGTCGCGTCTGGCGGAACGAGCGGATGCGACGCTGACTCCGATTGGTCGGCGGCGTGTAGCCGCGAACCGGGAGGCCCGGCTGGAAGATCGTCGACCACCACTCGGCGACGGGATCGTCGCTCACGACCAGCGCCGGGAAGCTCTCGATGCGGTCGCCCCGGCGGAACGTGAGGGTCCAGTCGATCGGCTGGTTCGGCCAGTCGAGTGCGGTCGGGAAATCGCCGAGCGTCCGATCGGCGGCGTCGGGGGTGAGGCGGAATGCGACGTGCGCGGACACGACGGGTTGCACGACCGGGTCACCGATGAGGATCGGGTCGAGCTCGCTGCCACCATCGTCGATCAGGACCGGCGGACGGTCCTCGGTGGGCAGGCCGAGTGGCGGACCCGAGTCACCGGGATCGGGAACGAGGGTGACGTCCTGCAGGCCCTTGGGCAGGGCGGTGAAGCGCATGGCGTGGGTGTTGGGCATGTCAGGCGGCTCCGTAGGCGTCGCAGTAATCGGTCCAGGCGAGTTCGTCGTACTGATCGGCGAAGGTGGGGTCGGCGGCGTCGGCCTTCAGGCTGCGCTCGACGGTGATCGTGATCGGCGGTGTCGGCACGAGCGGCACGGAGATGTCGATCTCCAGGGTCCCGCGTCCGTAGAGCGTGCGGGCGGTCTTGCCGTTCTTGGTGCGCTCCTGGTAGCCCAGTTCGAGGGTGAGCGTGATGCTCGCCGACACCGGACCCGCTGACACGCTGCCGTTGATGCGGAAGTAGGCGAGGAAGGCAGCGGTGTCGACGCCGTCCTGCTTGCTGACGAGCAGGACCACGCCGATCATCACCGACACCGAGCCCGATGCCACCCCGAAGTCGAGGGCCGCCTCGGCGCCCGCCTCGAAGCCGAGTTCGAGCGTTTCGAGACCGTCGGCACCGAAGGCGAGCGCCACGTAGCCGCCGCCACCGACGCAGAAGACGGTGAGGCGGAACGGGTCGTCGCGTGTCGACAGGGCGAAGCGGATGCGGACCGGGTCGCCGGAGAACGGGATGTCGAGGCCGGCGATGAACCGGACGTTGCGCAGCGCGAACACACCGAAGGTGATGTTCGGGATCGGCAGCGCCAACCCGACGGCGATCCGGTCGGGCAGCACGTCGACCTCGAGGCCGCCGGTGCCGAAGCTGAGGTACTTGCTGAGCGTCTCGATGTAGGCGAGGTCGCCGCCGAACGAGACGTCGCCGACCTCGACGTCGGTGTCGGCTTCTCGCCCGTCGACGCTGGTGAAGGTGACCCGGTCGACGTCGATGCGGATGAGCGGCACGGCGCCGGTGGGGATGTTGAGCGAGAACGCCGACAGTTCACCGTCGATCCGGCTGCTCGGCGTGCCGGCGACGCCGTCGAGCGGGGTGCGCACCAGCGCGTCGAGGCGGAACGAGCCGGGTTCGAAGATGCCGAGCGGATCGGGTTGCAGGTCGGGGGTCCAGCGGATCAGCGCCTCGATCGCCGTGGGCGTGCGGCGCGACGTGATCGACAGCGCCGTCCCGGGCGCTGGTTCGCCGGGTGCGAGCGTGACCGCCCTGATGATGTCGAGCAGCGAGATCCCGCCGAGCAGCTTCGGTGACGCCGGGCCGGCGAAGAAGCTCGCCGGGTCGAACGTGCCCGTGCGCAACGCAGCCGGGTCGCCCGCAGCGACACCCAGGGATCGAGACAGCCCACGGATCTCCAGGTCGGGCGTCGCCACGCCGCCGGACTTGTTGCTGCCGGGCCCAGGGGCCGACTCCTGGCCCGGTGGGCGGCTGAACCGCAGCGGGACGCCCGCCGCTCCCCCGACGGTGCCCCAGAGCCCACCAGCGTTCGTGGTCGGGTCGAAGCCGTCCGATCGGTACACGGGGTCGTAGGTGATCGTCGTGGTGCCGAGCGAGTTCGCCGAGATCGACTCGACCTCCTCCAGCCGCACCTCGGCGGTTGCCATGTCGGCCCAGAAGCGGCGGGGACCCACCGTGTTCGGGCCTGAGTCGCCCAGGGTCGTCGGCGACAGATCGAAGCGGATCGTGTCGGTCGTCGCCGACGTCGCACCTCGCCGCTGGTCGAGCGGCGCCGCGTAGGCCACCCGCTGGCCCGAGACCTGCGCCGACCGGCGGGCCGTGACGCCGTAGGTGTTCCATGCGTTGCGGACCACGGCCATCTGGGTCTCGTTCTCCGCGAACGTCGAGTTGATGAACGCCATCGGCATCCGCAGATCGATCTGTTGGCCGTCGCGGTCGATCGCGGTGGCATGGAACACCACGTCGGCCTTGCTGATCGCATCGACGGGGAAGAAGCAGTCGCTGTCGGGTACTTGCGACCCGGGGAGTTCCACCCTGTTGATCTCCGGCGTCACCCTCGTGGTCAGTCGCACCGACCGGAACGGGAGCTGCCGACCCCCGGTCGGGAGCCCGGCGGCTGCGGGCCCGACGTGCTCGATCAGCTGCTGGGTGATCTGGATGAAGTCACGTCGTTCGAGCACGGCGGTGCGGTTGCCGCCCGCACCGACGAACTTGCGCTCGGTGATCGACACCAGGGCGGCCCGGTGGCCGAACGGCATCAAGTACCCCCGCTCGACGACGCGCACGAAGTGGTCGCGGGCGAACGTCGATCGGTGGCGCCATTCGATGAGGCTGATCCCGGTCGTGTCGTTGACGTCGGCGAACGACTGTCCGACGTCGAGCGTGGCACCCAGTGCGGAGAGCATCAGCGTGTCGACCGGCACCGGCACCGGACCGGTCGTCGAGCCCGGGAGGACCTCGTCGGTCGTCAGCCGCACGAGCGAGATGCGATCACGCTGGTGCATCGACGACGGGAACGGTTCGTTCTCGGAGTCGGCAGTCTCTGCGTCGGTGAGGAAGCTCTCGATCTCGGGATCGGGTGACCACACCGCCCGAATCACCCGGTCCGGTGACGGCACCTCCGACAGCTCCCCCATCGGCGCGCTCTCGCTCTCCGGAGTGCGGGTGGCGAGCCGGGCGTGCCACAGCTCGGGGCGATCGCCGGTCCGCCCGGCGAAGGGCAGGGTCCTTCCCACGAAACCCGAGCGGCGGTTCGGGGAGATCTGCAGCCGCCACGGGGCCTCGATCGAGGTCTCGAACGGCTTGGGCGGCTCCGGGCGAAACCGGCCGAAGATGGTCCCCGTCGGGAGGGGTGGCGCGTCGCCTTCGGCGCGCCGGGCGCCCTTCGGGGCGAGGAGCAGCCAATCGCTCCAGTCGAGCAGTGTCCGCGCGTTGTAGGGAATGCCGCCGGCGAGCCGGTCCTTCGGGATCAGGAAGCCGAGCCGGGTCGGCCCCGCGAGGCGGGCATCGAGTGAACCCTGGCTCGGATTGCCGGCGGGGAAGGTGAGCGCCTCCTCGAGCAGGGCCTGAGGTGGGAACGTGACGATCACGTTGGCGTCGAGAGAAGGGTCGACCAGCACCAGACGGGGAACAGCGGGACCACGGTCGACGCTGAGGTTGAAACCGTCGAGCCGCAACCGGACCAGGTCGTCCTGCCGGCGGATGATCGTCGAGAACGACGGCTCCGGCAGCCCGTCGGGCAGCTGCCACGGGCCGACCTCGGGGCCGTTGCCGACCGCCTTCGCTGCCCCTCCGAGCTTCGATTCCGCTGCCAGGACGATGCCCGCAGCGCCCGCGAACTTGAGGAAGGCCCGCCGCTGCAGCCCTTCCGACCACCAGGGTGTGTCGTCGCCCGTTCCCACCAGTCCTCCGTTCTCGCCAGGTCACGTCGACTGTACGAACGGAGTTCCTCGCTGTCGTGAGTAGTGATTGCTCACGACGTCCGGCCCCGTGAGGCCACCGGTGACGCGTCGTTCAGGCGTGACGAGGCGCGAGGCGGAGGCCGAGCGGGGTGCGTTCGACCTCCATCGCGAAGTCGAACGCGTCGACGGCTGCGGCGAGTTCGATGTCCGCCGGATCGCAGTGTTCCGGACCGAGTGCCAGCGTCTTGGCCGCTTCGTTGGTGGCCAACAGTGCGGCCGACGTGGCTGCGGCGTCGAGTGGCTGCCCGAGCCGGGCTCGCTCGATCAGCTCCGCGGCCAGTGCGTCGTCGTCGCCGGTGGTGTGCGGTGCGTCTTCGAAGCGGCCCGTGATCACGTAGGCCGGCTCGCCCAGGCCGGCGTCGTTCACCGCTCGGGCGGTCGCCGACGCACACGCAAGGCTCGCCGCCCACAACCGGTCGGCGTGAGCCGCCGCGACCACGCCACGCGTGCCCGCCGAGGTCCGTTGCACCAGCGTGCGGCCGGTGAGGTCGACGCGACTCACCATCGCCGGCGAGTTCGGGTAGTCGAAGCCCTCCGGACGCAGGCCGCGGTTCTCGCCCAACGCGATCGTGCCGGCGTGCGCAGCTTTGAATGCCAGCGCCTCCTCGACGTCTCCGACCAGGTAGATCTCGGCCGCGCCCGACCCGAATGCATACGCGGCGGTCGTGAATGCACGGATGACGTCGACCACCACGACCGGACCGCGCACACCGTCGAGTTCCCATCGAGCGAGGTGCCGGGCCATCAGCGGCCTCCGGAGCAGTCGACGATCGTGCCGGTGATGTACGACGCCTCGTCGGACGCCAGCCACAGGATCGTCCTGGCGACCTCGATCGGGTCGCCGCCGCGCTGCATCGGCACCGACGGCGCCACCCGCTCCACACGGCCCGGCTCGCCGCCGCTGGCGTGGATGCCGGTGTGGATCACCCCGGGGCGCACCGCGTTGACCCGGATCCCCTCGGTGGCGACCTCCTTGCCGAGGCCGATCGTCAGCGTGTCGATCGCCGCCTTGCTGGCCGCGTAGTCGACGTACTCCCCCGGGCTGCCGAGGAAGCTCGCCACCGACGACACGTTCACGATCGCTCCACCGTCGCCACCGTGACGGGTGGACATCCGCCGAACCGCCTCGCGGGCGCACAGGAACGCTCCGACGACGTTCACGTCGAGCACCTCTCGCCAGCGGTCGACCGTCATCTCGTCGAAGCGCATCTGCGTGTGGAGGATTCCAGCGTTGTTGACCAGCACGTCGACGGGGCCGAGTTCGGCGGCCAGGATGTCGAACATCTGCACGACCGCAGCTTCGTCGGCGACGTCGGCCCGGACGGCCATCGCCCGCGCCCCCGCCGCGATGCAGTCGGCGACCACCGCGTTCGCCGTCTCGGCGTCGTGTGCATAGTTGACCGCGACATCGTCGCCGCGCTCGGCGGCCAGGCGGGCGGTGGCCGCGCCGATCCCGCGGCTCGCGCCGGTGACCAGGACGATGCGGGCCACGACGTCAGTACGACGGGCGGACGCCGACGATGCTCGCCCGCTCCATCACCCGGACGTCGGGCCAGTAGTCACTCGACGCGTAGTGCTGGACCGCCAGGTTGTCCCACATGGCGATCGAGTTGGGATGCCAGTGGAACCGACAGTGGTACTCGAGGATGTTGGCCTGGGCGAACAGGGTGACGAGCAGTTCGTCGGACTCAGCCGGCTCGAGGCCCACGATGCGGGTGGTGAAGAACCGGTTGACGTACAGCAGCGGTCTGCCGGAGATCGGATGGTGGATCACCACCGGATGCTCGACCACCGGGTACTTCTCCCGCATCGCCTCGGCATCGGCGCCCGCGATCGTGTGGCCGAACGCCTGCATGTAGTCGTGCTCGGCGACGAGCCCCTCGATGCGATCCTTCAACTCGTCCGACAGGCCCTCGTAGGCGGCGTTCATGTCGCAGAACAACGTGTCCCCGCCCGTGTCGGGCACCTCGATCGCCCGCAGGACCGCCCCCTTCGACGGAACCTCGCGCCAGGTGACGTCGTGATGCCAGCCGTTCTCGTACCCGCCGGTGTCGGCGTCCTTGGCGAAACGGACCAACTCCGGGCGCTCGTCGTTGTTCCGAAGGAACGGATGCACCTCCAACTCGCCGAACCGGCGAGCGAAGGCGATGTGTTGGTCGGCGGTGAGCTGCTGGTCGCGGAAGAACAGCACCTTGTAGTCGACCCACGCCCGCGAGAGTTCCTCGAACACGTCGTCGGCGAGCGGCTTCGACAGGTCGAGTCCCTTGACGATGCCGCCGAGGGTGGCACCGACCTGGCGGACCTCGAAGTGCTCCCATTCGAGCGCCGTGAGCCGGATGCGTTCGGCCGCGAGGTGGGCGACCGGTCCGATCACGGCCTTGTCGGGCCCGAACGTGAGCTTGCGGGCGTTGAACTCTCCGATGTCACCCGACGGCTCGATCCCCTCCAGCTTGGCGATCGCCGAGTTCGTGGTCTCCAGGTCGTCGTCGGTGATGCTCATCTCGTCCCTTCAGTGCGGCGCCGATCGCCGCTGCCCCAACGTACCTCTCGGCGGCACGGCCCACCTCGGCCGTGGCTCGCACCTTCCGAGTCCGTGACCATGGCCTCTTGCGACAACGCCGGCCCGGCGAGACCGTACAAGTGGCACTCCGGTGCCGGCCCGTCAGAAACCGAGCGAAGGGAGTTCATCATGACGACGCTCACCGAACAAGAGCAGAGCACGACCAGAGCGACCGACGTACACGAGGGTCGAACTGGCGATCCCGACAAGGGCAACCGGACGCTGAAGGCCATCGTCATCGCATTGACGGTCGCGTTGGTCGGCCTCGGCGCCTGGGTGATCATCGATCGCGCCTCGACGCCGGACACGGCGCCGAGCGGCGACGTCGCCCAGGTCTGGGACGACTACATGGATGCCTGGAACAACTACGACGGTGACGCGTACCTCGAGCTCACGACGGACGACTACACGTTCGTGACGGAGACGGGGACGAACACCGCCGCCTCCCAGGCGGCCTACATCGACGGACTGGGCGCCTACGACTGGCAGGTCACGCCGGTCGGCGAGCCGACCATGGCCGGTGACGGCCCGTGGTTCGTCTCCCAGGTGAACCGGGTCGAGGACAACACGATGACCGAGGCCGTGGAAGGCATCAGCGTGCTGACCATCGTCGACGACGGTGGCGTACTGCGAGTCGCCAACCACACGTTCTTCGGTGACCTCTGAGCAACGACACGCTCCCGGGTGAGACCCATCGCCCGGGCGTGTCCGCGTTCCCGAACGCGTCGCTCCGACTGCACACGTGACCGATCCACCCACCTAACGTCCCGAATCATGGCCGTGAGACTGGACGAGTCCGACGAATACATGCACGAGCTCGGCCCCGAGCCGAACTTCAACGAGAGCATGTACATCAACTGCTTCGACCCTGCGCAGGGTGTCGGCGGCTGGTTCCGGATGGGCAATCGGGCCAACGAGGGGACCGCCGAGATGACCGTGTGCCTGTACCTGCCTCCCGAGGTGGCGGGTGGCAACCGCCAGGTCGGGTTCATGTTCAAACGGCCGGCGATCGAGAACAACGACGCACTCGACGCCGCCGGGCTCACCTGGACGATGGTGAAGCCGTTCGAGGAACTCCGCATCGACTACGTCGGCAAGGTCGTCGTGCTCGACGAGCCCGAGCAGATGGCCAACCCGAAGGAGGCGTTCACGAACAACCCGTACGCCGAGGCCGAGATCCACCTCACCTTCACCGGCCAGGGTCGGCCGAGCATGTTCGGCGGCGAGCCCGACGAGCCGCACGAGAAGCCGGGTGAGGAGTTCGCCAAGGGCCACTACGAGCAGCTCGTCGAGGCGACGGGCACGATGCGCGTCGGCGAGCGGGAGTGGCAGGTCGCCGGGTTCGGGCTGCGCGACCACTCGTGGGGACCGCGGTACTGGCAGGCGCCCTGGTACTACCGGTGGCTGACCGTGAACGTCGACGAGGACTTCGGGTTCATGGCGAGCCGCGTCGCCAAACGCGACAGCGAGGGCACCCGCGGCGGCTTCGTGTGGGAGAACGGCGTGATGCACCTGTGCGACGACGTGCAGATCTCGACCGAGACCCGCGGCGACGAGCGATACCACGACCGCATCGAGGGCACGATCCGCTCCAGTCGTAGCGACCGCGAGTGGAACTTCACCGGCGAGGCGATCAGCCTGATCCCGTTGCGCAACCGGCGCCAGACGCCCGACGGCGACTGGCTGCAGACCCGCATCTCCGAGGCGTACACGAAGTGGACGATCCACTCCGGCGACTACGAGGGTCGAGTCGGATACGGCATGTCGGAGTACCTCGACCAGATCATCGACGACCAGCCCGTCGGCATCGCCGAGTAGCCCCGCGGACCCGGCGGGTCGGCTCCGGACGCACACGGGGTACCGTCGGGCCGCATGAGCCAGCTGCCTCCGCCGTCGCCTCCCGCCGCTCCCCCCGCTTCCACCACGCCCACCACTCCGCCGGTGGCGCCGTCACATCGTCAGATCGCGGAGCGACTGATCGACGGGCGCAGCGCCGTCGGCCAGGTGGCCGTCAGCCCCGACGGGCAGCACGTGGCGTTCGTGGTGGCCACCACGAACCTCGCGAAGAACACCACGATCACCCGGGTCTGGATCGACGATGCCCCGGCGACGGCGGGTGACCACGACGGCAACCCGACCTGGTCACCCGACAGCCGGTTCCTCGCGTTCACGTCACGTCGCGGGGAGACCAAGGGCGACGCCACGCTGCACGTCCTCCCCGTGGCCGCCGCCGGCGTGGTCAGGACGTTGTGCACGATGCCCGACGGTCTCGGCGACGTCGCCTGGTCGCCCGACGGTCGCCTGATCGCCTTCACCAGCCGAACCCGCCACGAGCGCTACAGCGCCGAGAGCGTCGCCTGGCAGTCGCCGCGCAAGGTCGAGCGGCTCTTCAGCCGCCTGAACGGCGAGGACTGGGTCTTCGACCGCCCGAACCACCTGTACGTGATCGCTGCCGACGGAACGGGAACACCTCGCAACCTGACGCCCGGCGAGTTCCAGCACGGCGGTGTCAGCTGGCTGCAGGACTCGTCGGCGGTCGTGACCTCGGCGCAACGCCACGGCACCTGGGACCGCGACCACGCCCGCGATCTGTACGTCGTGTCGGTGCCCGAGCACGGTGACGGAGACGAGGACGGTTCGAACGTCCGGGCCCTCACCGCGCACGACGGCCAGTACGGCAACCCGGCGGTGTCGCCGGACGGGACACTCGTCGCGTTCGTCGGTTCCGCCGATCCGGGCACCTACCCGCAGAACGCCAAGGTGGGGATCCTGCCGATCGAGGGCGATGCCCACCCCCACGGCGCCATCCGGTGGATCTCGGCCGGGTTCGACCGCACGTTCCTCCCGACGGTGGGTGTACGCGCTCCGGTCTGGGAGTCCGACACGCATCTGCTCGCAACTGCCGAGGATCGCGGTGCCACCCACCTGTACCGGCTCCCTGCCGACGGCTCGTTCGTCCCGGCACCGCTCACCGAGGGCCCGGTGTCGGTGACGTCCTTCGACGCGTCGTCCGGTCTCGTGGCCCGGGCGCAGGAGTCCGCGACGCATCCCGCCGAGCTCCACGTCGGTGACGAGCGTCGAACCCACGTCGGCGACGAATTCGCCGCGAGTCTGCTCGGGTGGCAACACTTCACCGCCCGCACCACCGACGGCACCGACGAGATCGACGCCTGGATCATGCGCCCGGCAGACTTCGACGAGACGAAGCGCTACCCGGTGCTGCTCGACGTCCACGGCGGCCCGCACACCCAGTACGGCGAGTACCTCTTCGACGAGTTCCAGATGCAGGCGGCCGCCGGCTTCGTCGTGGTGCTCGGCAACCCGCGCGGCAGCAGCGGCCGACACACCGGGTGGGGGCACGCGATCCAGGGACCCAGTCATCCGACCGTGCCCGGCCCGGGTTGGGGCACCGTCGACGTCGACGACGTCCTCGCGATCATCGACACCGCGCTCGACCGTTTCGACTTCTGCGACGCCGACCGGGTCGGCATGCTCGGCGGCTCCTACGGCGGGTGGATGGCCACGTGGCTCGCCGGACATCACGGCGATCGGTTTCGGGCGTTCTGCTCCGAACGGGCGGTCAACAACGCGACGGCACTGGAGCTCTCGTCGGACATCGCCACCGCGTTCAACGCCGTGCACGGGGTGAACCACCTCGAAGATCCGGAGGAGTACGTTCGGATGTCGCCGATCACGGCGGTCCGCAACATCGACAAGCCGATGCTGATCATCCATTCCGAGGAGGACTGGCGCTGCCCGATCGGTCAGGCCGAGGAACTGTGGGTGGCCTTGAAACTGCTCGGCAAGGAGGTCGACTTCTACCGCTTCCCCGGCGAGAACCACGAGATGTCGCGATCGGGTTCGCCGCTCCACCGTGTCCAGCGCGGCGAGATCATCCTCGACTGGTTCAGCGAGCGCTTGCGCGATGGAACGCCTTGACGACCTCGACGAGCGCCAACAGACCGACACCCGCAGCCGCACACACCGCGAGGTCGACGGCGCTCAGCGCATCGAGGTCGAGGAACTCGCTC
The DNA here is from genome assembly GCA_963712775.1 of Ilumatobacteraceae bacterium. Taxonomy (GTDB): domain Bacteria; phylum Actinomycetota; class Acidimicrobiia; order Acidimicrobiales; family Ilumatobacteraceae; genus Sva-07. Next base: position 155,484 of record CAVQJG010000001.1, read on the forward strand.
AACGGCGTGTAGAGCGCGAGCAGCTGCAGCGCGATCACGAGGCCTGCGATGGCGAGCATCAGCGGGTTCGTCCTCCAGCCGATCGTGCGCAGTGACTCGGTGGACGACCGGGTCGCGAACGCCTGACCCACCTGCATGAACGCGATCGTCGTGAACATCACGGTCTGCCATTGGTCGAAGTCGGCGGCGTAGTAGCCGAAGCCGAGCCCGAGCGTGACGGCGCCGATCACCATGCCGATCCAGATCGTCCGTCGACCGAGGCCGTTGGCCCACAGCCCGTCGCTCGGCGAGTGCGGCGGTCGTTGCATGACGGTCTTCTCGGCCGGTTCGACGCCCATCGACAGACCGAGCAGACCATCGGTCATCAAGTTGAGCCACAGCAACTGCAACGGCAGGAAGGCGATCGCCGTCGTGTCGGAGCCGGCGAAGAGGAACGGGATCGGCCAGCCGAGCATCACGATGATCTTGCCGAGGTTGCCCGCGACCGCGAAGCTGACGAAGCGCCGCAGGTTGTCGTAGATGACCCGGCCTTCCTCGACCGCGGCGACGATCGTGGCGAAGTTGTCGTCGCGCAACACCATGTCGGCGGCTTCCTTCGACACGTCGGTGCCGGTGATGCCCATCGCCACACCGATGTCGGCCCGCTTGAGCGCCGGTGCGTCGTTGACGCCGTCGCCGGTCATCGCGACGACCTGGCCCTGCTGTTGGAGCGCACCGACGATGCGCAACTTGTGCTCGGGCGACACGCGGGCGAACACCGAGACGTCGCGGACGGCCGCCGCGAACTGCTCGTCGTCGAGGTGGTCGAGTTCGGCGCCGACGAGCGCACGGTCGGTGTCGCTGATGCCGAGATCGTTCGCGATGGCCACGGCCGTCAGCGGGTGATCGCCCGTGATCATCACCGGTCGGATGCCGGCCCGACGGCACACGGCGACGGCGTCTCGGACCTCGGAACGAGGAGGGTCGATGATGCCGACGAGGCCGAGCAGGACGAGGTCGGACTCGGGGTCGTCGCCGTCGGCGTTCAACTGCCGGAACGCCACACCGAGGACCCGCATACCCGCGGCCGCCAGTGCGTCGTTGCCGGCAGAGATCCGGACGTTCCAGTCGTCGTCGAACGCGACAGCGGTCCCGTTGTCCCACACTGCGGTCGTGTGCTGGAGCAAGCCGTCGACCGCACCCTTCACGAACGCCAGCCGGGTGTCCTGGGGCAGCTCGGCGAGGTCCGGGATCGTGCCCCGCAGGGGATCGTGCGTGGTGCTCATCCGCTTGCGCGTGGAGTCGAACGGCTGCTCGTCGACACGAGGGATGCGCACCCGGAGGCCGTGGACGTCGAGGCCCGCGTCGACACCGGCCTGGAGCAGCGCCGTCTCGGTCGGGTCGCCCAACCAGGTGCGATTGCCCTCGCCGTCGACGTCCTCGGCACCGTCGTTGCACAACGCCGCCGCGACGAGCGTCACGGTGGCCGACGACGGCGCTGCACTCACCGCCGCGGCGGCGTCGGAGTCGAGGCGCACCTGGTGGCCGGCGACGTCGAGCACGGTCACGGTCATCCGGTTCTGCGTCAGCGTGCCGGTCTTGTCGGAACAGATCACCGTCACCGACCCGAGGGTCTCGACGGCGGGAAGCTTGCGGATCAGTGCCTGCCGCTTGAGCATCCGCTGCGAGCCGATCGCCAATGTGAACGTCACGACGGCCGGGAGCCCTTCGGGGATCACCGCGACGGCGACGCTGATCGCGGTGAGCACGAGGTCGGTCGCGGACTCGCCGGCGATCGCGCCCATCACGACGACGGCGAGCGCGACGGCCACACCGAGCAACGCGAGCTGCTTGCCGACCCGGTCGAGCCGACGCTGTAGCGGTGTCTGTTCCGACTCGACGTCCTGCAACAACGTGGCGATGCGACCGAGTTCGGTCCGCATGCCGATGGCGACGACCACGCCCTGCCCTCGCCCCGCGGCGACCTGCGTGCCGGAGTAGGCCATGCACAGCCGGTCGCCGAGCGCGAGATCGTCGCGGTCGACCGGGCCCGTCTGCTTGTCGATCGGCTCGGACTCGCCGGTCAGCGTCGCTTCCTCGATACGCAGGCTGGCGACCTCGACGAGTCGGAGGTCCGCTGGCACCACCGATCCGGCCTCGAGGTGCACGATGTCGCCCGGGACGAGCTCCCCGACCGGGATCGACGTCATGCGTCCGCCACGGGTGACCCGCGCCGACGGCACCGCCATCCGGCGCAGCGCGGCGATGGCCTGCTCGGCCCGGTACTCCTGGTAGAAGCCGAGCGCGGTGAACAGCACCACGATCGCGCCGATGGCGCCGGCCTCCAGGTACTTGCCGAGCAGCAACGACAGCACGGCGGCGAAGATGAGGATCAGCACCATCACCGAGGAGATCTGGCCCCAGATCAGGGCGAGCGGACTCGTCCCGCCGGACTCCTGCAGCTCGTTCGCGCCGAATTCGGCTCGTCGCCGTTCGACCGCGGCAGCGTCGAGCCCATCGCGTGACGTGGCGAGCTCGGCGAGCACGGTGTCGACCGTCCGGCGGTGCCAGTCGGCCGGCTCGGCCGGCTGGACGTCCGGTGCGGCGACGGGGACGGTCACGCAGCGACCTGCGAACGGGCGCCCAGCAGGCGGGCGATCCGCTCCTCCATCGGGGGGTGCGTCATGAACAGCTTGGCGAAGTCGGCCTGCTTGCGCCCGGTGAGCGGGTTGACGATGTAGGCGGTGGCGTGGGCGGGGTCGACGTCCATCGGGATCTGCTTCGAGGTGCGGTCGAGTTTCGCGAGCGCACTGGCGAGCGGGCGTGGGTCACCCAGCAGCTCGGCGCCGATCCGGTCGGCTTCGAACTCCCGCGACCTCGACAGGGCCATCTGCATCAGGCCGGCTGCCATCGGGGCGACGATCGCGAGCAGCATCGCGACCGCGGGGTTGGGGCCGTCGTCGTCGCTGCTGTTCCCGCCGAAAACGCTGGCGAACATCGCCAGGTTGGCGATCGCCGAGATCGCCGTGGCAACGGCAGCGGCGATCGAGCCGATCAGGATGTCCTTGTTGCGGATGTGGGCGACCTCGTGGGCGACGACGCCGCGGACCTCGTTGCGGTCGAGCACCTGGAGCAGCCCGGCGGTGACACACACGAGGGCGGTCTTCTCGTTGCGGCCCGTGGCGAACGCGTTCGGCTGGGGGTCGGGTGAGATGAACAGACGCGGAGTGGGCATGTCGGCCCGCCGGGCGATCTCGGCGAGGTCGTCGCGCAGCCAGTCGAGCTGACCGGGGGCGACCTCGGTCGCGCGTGCCGCCTTCACGGCGAGCTTGTCGGACGACCAATACGAGGCGCCGACGATGCCGAGGCCGAACAGCAGGCCGATGACGAGGCCGGTGGTGCCGCCCAGGAGCGTGCCGATCAGCACCATGAATCCGGCGAGGCCGGAGAGCAGGACGACGGTCTTGAGGGTGTTCGAGGTGTGCATCTTCAACTTTCAGCAAACGATGGACGGTTCGCCGAAGGTCTCTCCGCCAGCCCGTTGCCGGGCTGACTGGCCCCGCCGACTTCGCCCCGATCGCTCGGGACTCGGTGTGTTGACGACGGACCTCGAGGGATACTCCCCTTCAGTGGGTCGAAATCTATCGACCGGCAAGCACAACCCGTCGGCCCGGCGCCGTATTCCCGCGTCGTTCCCGACGTCACCCCACGCGATGGAGCGTGGCGCTCAGGTGGTGCTGGAGAGGTTGGCCGACGGCAGCCATGCGGAACGTGTAGTGGAGGTCGTCGCCGGTGACCGAGATGGTCCGTTCCGTGATCGTGACCTCCTTGGCGGTCGGCGTCGCGTTGATCGAGGTCGAGCGCACGTCGATCACCAACGGGGCGTCGCCACCGACCACGGCACCCTCGTAGATCTCCGCGAGACCGGTCGGCTGCGCCATCACGATCTCGATGCTGCCGGGCCTCGGCACGCGCAGGTAGCCGGTCTCGGCGTGCATCGGGGCGGAGGTCTCCGGGTGCCGGGTGCGCTGGGTGTAGGCGACGAACGGCTTGCCGACGTGGCTGAAGGTGATCGACTCGAGATACACGAAGTCGTCGATGGTCGGGTACTCACCGGCACCCGACCCCTCCCACGTTCCGAGCAGCGGTGCCAGCACCGCGACGTCTGGATGCAGCTGCGGTTCCATGCTCTCACCGTACGAGACCGGCGGCGAACCGCGTGCTACGCATGCAGTCGATGAACTCGCTTCCGAACTCGGCCGACCTGTACGCCGCGCTCAACACCGCGCCGAGCGATCACGCGGGCGGGCACCGGTACATCCACGTGATCGGCACGTCGGTGTTCGTCGACACCGAACTCGCCGACGACACGTGGGAGCGTCATGTGGTCGGCATCGTCGAGGGCGACGCCTGGTGGGCCGTCGACGTGCCCGCCGATGCGGAGGACCCGTCGTACGGGTCGGCGCTCGACCTGTTCAGCTACTTCGGTCGAGCAGCGCAGAGCGAATGGATGGCGGCCGGTCGCGCGGTGCAGATCGTCGAGTGGGCCCGCACGCACCGGTTCTGCGGTCGCTGCGCGACACCGACGGAGCCGTCGGCGGGCGAACGTGGCATGAAGTGCCCGGAGTGCGGGCTGATCGCCTACCCGCGTCTTGCTCCGGCGATGATCGTGCTGGTCACCCGCGGCGAGCCAGGCCCCGACCAGGAAGCGCTGCTCGCGCGGGGCGTCAACTTCCCGATGCCGATGTACTCGTGCCTGGCCGGCTTCGTCGAGCCCGGCGAGGATCTCGAAGGTGCCGTCGTCCGCGAGGTCGCCGAGGAGGTCGGCATCAGGGTCGGCAACGTGGCCTATCGCGCCAGCCAGCCCTGGCCGTTCCCGCACAGCCTGATGATCGGGTTCCGCGCCGAGTACCTGAGCGGCGACCTGGTCCTCGACGAGACCGAGATCGCCGACGCGAACTGGTATCGCCGCGATGCACTCCCGACGATCCCGCCCGGCATCTCCGTCGCCCGTCGCCTGATCGACGAGTGGCTCCACGAAGCCTGACCCCCAACTCCCCAGAGCGATGAGCGAACTCCCCGGATGGAGGGGTCTGGCTCATCGCTCGGGCTGAATCGGGGGAGGCGCGACCTTCTACAGTCGACGACATGAGCAGCTCAGATGTCGTGATCGTCGATGCCGTCCGCACCCCGATCGGCAAGCGCAACGGTGGCCTGTCCACCCTCCACCCCGCCGAGACCCTCGCCCGGGTGCAACGGGCGATCGTCGACCGCAACGGCGTCGACCCCACCGAGGTCGGCCAGGTGGTCACCGGTTGCGTCAGCCAGGTCGGTGAGCAGGCGTTCAACATCGGCCGCACCGCGTGGCTGTCCGCAGGACTCCCGCTCAGCGTCGCCAACACCACCGTCGACACCCAGTGCGGTTCCAGCCAGCAGGCCACCAACCTTGCGTCCTCGCTCGTCGGCTCCGGCGTGGTCGACCTGGCCCTCGCGTGCGGCGTCGAGGCGATGAGCCGCGTGCCGATCGGCGCGTCGGGCAACAAGGCGCTCGGTCTCGGCGTCCCGATCCCTCGGACCTACTTCGAACAGTACGAGATGACCTCGCAGTTCGAGGGCGCCGAGCGCATCGCCGACAAGTGGGGCATCACCCGCGACGACACCGACGCGTTCGGGTTCGCGTCCCAGCAACGGGCCGCACAGGCATGGGCCGAGGATCGCTTCTCGGGCCAGTACATCACCATCGAGGCGCCCGACCTCGACGAGGAGGGCAACCCGACCGGCACCACCCACACCGTCGCTCGCGACGAGGGGCTCCGCGAGACGACGCTCGAGAAGCTGGCCACACTGAAGCCGGTCGCGCGGGAGAACGGCGTGCACACCGCCGGCAACTCCTCGCAGATCTCCGACGGGTCCGCTGCAGTGCTCCTGGCCAGCGAGGCCAAGGCCGCCGAACTCGGCCTGACGGCGCGGGCGCGTGTCGTCGACACTTGCCTGGTCGGCACCGATCCGGTCCTGATGCTCACCGGACCGATGGACGCCACCCGCCACCTGCTGAAGCGCACCGGGTTGTCGATCGACGACATCGACGTCTTCGAGATCAACGAGGCATTCGCCTCGGTCGTGCTCGCCTGGGCGAAGGAGGTCGGCGCCGATCTCGACAAGACCAACCCCAACGGTGGGGCGATCGCCCTCGGCCACCCGCTCGGCGCGACGGGCGCGTTCTTGATGACCAAGGCCCTGTACGAGCTCGAGCGCACCGGCGGCCGCTACGCACTGATCTCGATGTGCTGCGGCGGCGGGCTCGGCACCGGCACCATCATCGAACGCCTCTGACACCCGGCCCACCCCCGTTCGTGTGAGGTTTCCGGTGGGACGCCCCACCGGAATCCGTACGCAGACGTCGTGGGGGCGGGACGCGGGCGTGAGACCGGTAGAACCACCGCGTGCGCTCCGCTGCGGCTGCCGTCTGTGCGTGTGTGCTCAGCGTGTCCGGATGCACCGGCGGCCACTCCGACGACCCACCCGGCGTCGGAACCGTCGAGCACGTGGTCGACGGTGACACGATCGACGTCGCGTTCGGCGATGCCCTCGAACGCGTCCGGCTGATCGGCATCGACACACCCGAGACCAAGAAGCCGAACACACCCGTCGAGTGCTACGGGCCCGAGGCGAGCGCCTTCACCGAGTCGCTCCTCCCGCCGGGCACACGGGTACGGGTCGACCGCGACGTGGTCGGCCGGGACGACTACGGGCGCCTGCTCGGGTACGTCCACCTGCTCGGCCCCGACGGCACCGCGACGCTGTTCGTCAACGACGAGATCGTCCGCCGGGGATACGCCACTCCCCTCACCATCGCGCCCAACAGCACCTTCGCCCGGGACTTCGCCGAGGCCGCGAGAGCAGCCGAGGCGGCCGACCTGGGGCTGTGGGCCGCCTGCTCGCCGTGAGCTCCGGATTCGTCCGGTAGCGTCGCCGCGGTGACCGCCGAGATCACCCTCGCCGAACGCCTCGGGCATCGACCCGACGACCGTCTCGTGATCCTCTCGTGCGACGACCTCGGATCGTGCCACGCCGCCAACCTCGGCGTGTTCGCGGCCCTCCACGACGGCGCGGCCACGTGCGCATCGATCATGGTTCCGGCGCCCTGGGCGTCGTACGCCGCCCGCATGGCGAAGCCGAGCGACGACATCGGTGTCCACCTCACGCTCAACGCCGAGCACGAGTGCTACCGCTGGGGCCCGATCACCCACGCCCCGTCGCTGCAGTCGGGTGAGGGCGGTTTCCCCCGCACCCTCGAGGACCTCTGGGAGCACGCCGACCACGACGAGGTCCTTCGCGAGCTGCGCGCACAGATCGAGCGGGCGATCGCCTGGGGCCTCGACATCACCCACCTCGCCCCCCACCTCACGGCGATCACACTGCGACCGGAGTTCTTCGACGTCTACCTCGAACTCGCCGTCGAGTTCGCACTGCCGATCCGCCTGCCCTCCACGATCTCCGCCGGCCAGGCCGGCTTTCCGTTCCGCCGACTCGCCGCGGAGGAGGGCGTCGTGTTCCCCGACCACTTCGACCACGACTGGCGTGCCGGCAGCGCCGAGCGCGTCTTCGCAGCCATCGACGACCTGCGGCCGGGTGTCACCGAGATCCACGTCCAGCCGGCGATCGACACACCGGAGGTACGGGCACTGGGGGAATACACCCAGGGCTGGATCGACGACCTCGCCCTGGTGACCGGCGACGAACTCCGGATGCGCCTCGACGCCAGCGGTGCGACGATGATCGGCTACCGCGATCTTCGCGACGTGATGCGCGCCCGCTGACTCAGGGCTGGGCGACGAGGGCGGCGATGGCGGTGGACGCCGCGCCGGACTTCAGTTCGTCGAGGACCGTGCCGGTGTGACCCGATGCCTTGAGAACCCCGCGCATGTAGGCAACCGTCGGATCGAAGCCGTCGGCGGCGGCATCGACGAGCGGGACGGTGATCACCACATCGGCATCGTCGGGACCGTCGACGCGTTCGTCCTTCTTCGCCACGACGACGCGGTACTGGACGCTCACTGCGCCACCCGCTCGCGGACGCCGGCGAACAGGTCGCGTTCACCGTCGTCGGCTGGGATCGACCCGACGAGCGACCGCGCCAGGATCCAGTCCTCCCACGGGTAGGCCTCGGTCAGCTGGTCGTCGTCGGCGCCGAACCACCACAGCGCATTCGGATCGACCTGCGTGGCGTGGGCCCGCAGCGCCCCGGTGCGGGCAGACATGTACCCGGTGATGTCGATGCGGGTCGTGATCCGGTGATCCTGGCCGGGCCGATCGAGCCAGTCCTGTTCGAACGGCGACTCGCCCTTGAGTCGCAGCATCATCTCGTGGATCGCCAGGATGCGGGCCTTGGACCACACCGAGTAGTAGAGCTTCGACGGAGCGAACGGCTCGCCGAGATCCGGATACCAGTCGGGGTCGCCCGCCCGCTCGAACGCGAGCACCGAGATGTCGTGGACTCGCAGGTGGTCGGGATGCGGGTAGCCCGCCTGGTCGTCGCCGTAGGTGATGATCACCTGGGGTCGCTCCCGCCGGATCAGCGCGACGAGGCGACCGGTCGCCTCGTCGATGTCGGCCTGGTGGAAGCACTCGGGATGGTTGTTCGGTTCGGTGTCGGCCATGCCCGAATCGCGGTAGCCGAGCATCTCGACCACGTCGAAGCCGATGATCTCGGCGGACGCTGCGAGTTCCGATGCTCGCATCGACGCGACGAGTTCGCGCTCCTGCTCGGGTGCGAGACCGTGGAACGGCTGGCCCTCCTGGCGCAGCGACGGGTTCTGGAGATCGCCCTCCTCGCCGCCGGTACAGCACACGAGCACGGTGTGGACGCCCTCGTCGTGGTAGCGCGCCAGCGTCGGGGCGCCCTTGGACGCCTCGTCGTCGGGGTGGGCGTGAACGGTCATCAACGTCAGGCGCTCGGTCACCCGGGGCAGGCTACCGCCGTCGGGTACGTCGATCCCGGTGATGCCCGGGAACGAAGCCCGAACGCCTACGCTCCGACGAGTGATGGGCGTGATCACCTTCCGGACGGCGACGCTCGGCGTCGCGGCGTCACTGCTCGCCCTGGGCACAGCGGCGTGCGACACCGGCGACGGCAAGCAGCTCCAGCCGTACGATCCCGCCGACTACCCGGCGCCGGTCGACACGAGCGACGTCAGCACGAGCCTCGAGATCGACGGCGGCCAGTTCTCGGCACCGGCGCCCGGCCCCGAACTCGCTGTGTCCCTCCCGCCGATCGACGCGGTCGAGCCCTTCACGATCACCGCATCGTGGGACGACGGCGAGCCGATCGACTCCCGCCACACCTGCGATGGGCTCGACGTGGCACCGGCGGTGAGCTGGGGTGCAGTTCCGGCGGGAACGGCCGAGATCGCACTCTCGCTCGTCGACGACTCCGCGGTCAGTGAGGGTCGGCCGTTCGTCCACTGGGTCATCGCCGGACTCGACCCCGCCGAGATCGCACTCGCCGAAGGCGACGTCCCACCCGATGCGATCCAGGCGTTGAACTTCTTCGGCAACGTCGGCTACGACGGTCCGTGTCCGCCGCCCGGCGACGACGCCCACCGGTACCGCCTCACCGCGTATGCGCTCAACACTCCGCTCCAAGCTGCCGATGGAACACTGGCAATCGAACTCTTGGACACCATCGCCGCAGTCACCATCGGATCGGCCGATCTGATCACGACCTACCAGCGCTGACCCAGGACGACCAGACGCAACCAGACGAGGAGAGCGCCGTGCACCACGGCGACAACGACAACGAGACCGAGGGCAAGAGAGTTGACGCGTTCGCGCTCCCCTTGGCGGCGCGCGAACTCCTCGACGCCGATCGAACCGCCGTGGTGCTCATGACGCTCGATGGTGCGGTCCAGGCAGCGAACGAGTCGGCGCTCGAGCTGCTCGGCGCCCCTTCGGTCGAGTCCCTGGCCGCCGGCTCGGCGAGCCATGTGATGCTCCGCTCGATCCTCGATCATGCGCCGCGCCACCTCGTGAACGGTTCGACGGATGGCACCTGGCAGGGTGACATCGATCGCATCGACACCGTCGGCGACCAACTCGTCTTTCGCGCCACCGTGGCGGTCCGCCGCGACGCCCAACTCCCCACCGGCGGCTTCATCGGACTCACCGCCCACAACGTCACCTCCGCACGGGCCAACCTGGCCACCCTGCGCCACCGGGCGACCCACGATCCGTTGACCGGCCTGCCCAATCGACGCCAGATCCTGACGACGCTGTCGCACGCGTTGGCCGATCAACGCGGCCGACCCGGTTACGTCGCGGCGATCTTCGTCGACCTCGATCGGCTCAAGCACGTCAACGACGCCCTCGGACACCAGGTCGGTGACCGGCTGCTCGTGTCGGTCGCGCATCGACTCGCCGACACCGTGCGACCACAGGACCGCGTGGCACGCATCGGCGGTGACGAGTTCCTCGCGGTGTGCACCGACATCGTCGACGCCGAGGATGCACTCGACCTCGCCGAGCGGATCCGACGAGCACTGACGGGCCACCTTCGCCTGCGGCAGCTCGACCTCCCGTTCTCCGTGAGCATCGGGGTCGCACTCTCCGACGAGGTGGTGCTGCACCCCGACGATCCGATGCCGGCGTCGACGCTGATCAGCAACGCCGACACCGCCATGTACGAAGCCAAGAACGCGGGGCGCAGCCGATGTGTGGTGTTCACCGCCGAGATGCATTCGGCAGCTCGCGAACGAACCGAACTCGCGGCCGAACTGGCGCGGGCGATCAACGAGAAACGCCTCAGCATCGATTACCAACCGGTGTTCTCCGCCGTCACCCGCCAGACCGTGGGCGCCGAGGCCCTCGTGCGCTGGCAGCACCCCACTCGGGGCCGGATCGAGCCGATCGAGTTCGTGTCGATCGCCGAGGAGGCCGGCTCGATCGGGGAGCTCGGCGAGTTCGTCCTCGAGCAGGCGATGGTCGAGACGCGCCTCTGGCTCGAAAGGGGCCGGGTCGGCCCGGAATTCGCTGCGCACGTGAACGTGTCGTCGGCGCAACTCGCGAGCGCGTCGTTCGTCACCCTGGTGATGTCGATGTTGCGCGTGCACGGACTCGAGCCGCACCGGTTGGTGCTCGAAGCCCGCGAGACGGCGCTCCTGGGCCGAAACGTCGACATCCGGCGATCCGTCCGGGCGTTGCGGCGCCTGGGTGTGCGCATCGCGATCGACAACTTCGGCACGGGTGCGAACGCATTGTCGGCCCTGACCGACGTGGGCGCCGACATCGTCAAGCTCGATGGTGCCTTCGGGCTCCCGACCGGGTCGACCGACGCCGACACGCGGCTCGTGCGTGCGGTGGTACTGCTCGCACACGCACTCGACATGCGCGTCGTGGCCGAACGGGTGAGCACGGTCGAACAGCTCTCGCGCCTGCGGGCTGCAGGCTGCGACGAGGTGCAGGGCAACCTGCTCGCACCTGCCGCCGCTGCCGAGCACCTGGTCACGTCGGCCCCGTTCTGATCGCGTCGGCGCCGAACCTGCCAGGAGGGCGGGGCGTTCCGAGTGTCCGGGGTCGATACCCTGAGAGCGTGCCGTTGCCGCCGCCGCCCCCACCCGGCTCCTCGGGCGCCACCAGCGCCGGGCCTGCAGCGGGCCGGTCCGGTCCACTGCCCACTCCTCCGTCGTCGACCACCGCCACCTGCTACCGCCACCCCGACCGTCCGGCCGGCCGGCGCTGCACGCGATGCGGCACTCCAGCCTGCGAGTCGTGTCTCGTGCAGGCCACGGTCGGCAGCCACTGCCTGTCCTGCGCCAAGGCGTCGCGCCCCGACGTCAAGACCCGAGCCCGATTCTGGTCGGCGCGCCAGCCGCTCCTCGTGACGATGTCGCTGATCGCCATCAACGTCGTGATCTTCGTCGCCGTGCTGCTGTTCACCCGCGATCCGGGTGCGCTCACGGGCAGCGTCACCGATGCGCACCTGCGGTTCGGCCTCAGCCGCGACGTGTTGGCCCAACGGATCATCTGGCAGAGCGACGACGGCGTGCTGATCACCGAGCCCGACGGCTGGTACCGGCTGGTCACGTCGGGGTTCATGCACTTCGGCCTGCTCCACATCGCGTTCAACATGTACTTCCTCTACGCGCTCGGGCGGTTGCTCGAACCCGCGCTCGGCCGCATCCAGTACCTGCTCCTCTACCTGGCGTCGCTGCTCGGCGGCTCGCTCGGTGTCATCGTGATGGGCGGCGTCGGCATCACCGCCGGTGCGTCCGGTGCGGTGTTCGGGCTGCTCGCCGCCGCCACGATCGGGCTGTGGCGGCGCGGCGTCAACCCGTTCTCGACCGGCATCGGAGCCACGCTGATCCTGAACCTGTTCATCACGTTCGCGATCCCGGGCATCTCGATCGGTGGCCACGTCGGTGGCATCATCGCCGGCTCGATCTGCGGGCTGGTGATGCTGGCACCGCCGTACAAGGCGTTCCCACGTTGGGCCAGCTTCGCCACCCCGATCGCGATCGGGGCGATCAGCGTGATCGGGTCGATTGCGATCGTCGCGGGATGACGGGGGCCTCGTGACCCTGCGTGACCGCCACCTGCAGCGTCTTCGCAGCGAGCACTTCGACACCCTCGTCGTCGGAGGCGGCATCAACGGCGCCGTCGCCGCTGCCTCCCTCGCCGGACGCGGTGCGTCGGTGGCCCTGATCGACCGCGGTGACTTCGCGTCGTTCACCAGCCAGGCCTCCTCCAACCTGGTGTGGGGCGGGTTCAAGTACCTCGAGAACTACGAGCTCTGGCTCGTGTTCAAGCTCTGCCGGTCCCGCAACCGCCTGATGCGTGCCTACCCGGCCAACATCCGCCAGATCGGCTTCTACGGTGCCCTCGACGACACCGCCCCGTACACACCGTGGTTCGCCGGCCTCGGCGCGTTCGGCTACTGGATCATCGGCCAGTTCGGCACCAAGCCGCCGAGGCTGCTGTCGGCCCGGAAGATCGAGCGGGAGGAGCCCGTCGTCGACACCACCACGGTCGCCGGCGGCATCGAGTACTTCGACGGCATCCTGGTCGACAACGACGCCCGGTTCGTGTTCTCCTTCGTCCGCGCGGCGATCGAAGCCGGCGCGGCGGCGGCGAACTACGTCGAGTTCGTGTCCGCGGAACGTGTCGACGACCGGTGGGTCGCCACGCTGCGCGACGTCGACCGCGGCGGCGAGTTCACCGTCACGGCCACCACGATCGTCAACGCCGCGGGACCGTTCGTCGACGAGCTGAACGAACAGTGGGGTGTCCGCACCGACCATCGCATCGTGTACTCCAAGGGAATCCACCTCGTGGTGCCCCGCCTGACCACACACGATCACCACCGCGTCCTTGCCTTCTTCGACGACACGCAGCGCCTGTTCTACGTGATCCCCATGGGCCGTCGGTCGGTGATCGGTACCACCGACACGCGGGTCGACAGCCCGTTCACCGAGGTCACCGACGACGACATCGAGTTCCTGCTCGGCCAGATCAACGCTCGGCTGGACCTCGACGAACCGTTGACCCGGGCCGACATCATCGCCGAACGCACCGGCGTGAGGCCCCTCGTCGTGCCGACGAGACCGAAGCGCCGTTGGTGGTCACGGGGCAGCTCGGCCGACACCGACCACTCGACGGTCGACTGGACCAAGCTCAGCCGCAAGCATGCGGTCGAGACCGACCGGGATCGACGGATCGTCACGATCTTCGGCGGCAAGCTGACCGACTGCCTCAACGTCGGCGAGGAGGTCGCGGCCGAGATCGAGTCGCTCGGCGTCCCCCTGGAACCCGACCTCCGCAACTGGTACGGCGAGCCCGCACCCGCCACCCGCGAGGAGTTCTACCGGCAGGCGCGCCTGATGCGGCTCGACGAGTACCGCACGAAGGCCGACACGGAGCCGCTGACCGACCGGCTCTGGCGACGGTATGGACGACGAGCGTTCGGGATGCTCGAGGCGATCCGTGAGGACCCCACGATGGCCGAGGACGTGATGGGGTCGGCCGACTATCTCCGAGTGGAGCTCCACTCGGCCGCGCGTTCCGAGATGGTCACCCGCCTCGAGGACTTCATGCGGAGGCGCTCGAAGATCGACCTGGTCGTCAGCGACGACGACATCGCTGCCTCGGAGGGCCTCTACGACGTCGCCGAGATCCTGTTCGGCGACGACGCAGAACGGCGCCTCGCCGAGTACTTCGGGGGACGCGACGCCATACCTGCCGGTGTGCTGGGACGACACCGCCCGGTCGCCGGACCGACCTCCTGAGCCGATGTTCGCATCGATCCGTCGTCGGTGGTCCGGGCGCGGGACCTCCGAAGGATTCGACGAATCCTGGCGGACGGTGCTCGAGGCCGGATTCGAGCACTGGCGATCCCTCACCCCCGACGAACTCGACCGGATGGAGGTGCTCGTCGCCCGGTTCGTCCACCGGACCCGGTGGGAGGCGGCGAACGGGTTCGTGCTCGACGACCCGATCAAGGTCCTGATCGCGGCGCAGGCGTCGATGCTGCTGCTCGGGCTCGACATCGACGAGTACCCGCAGCTGACGTCCGTCATCGTGCACCCCTCCACGGTGCGCCTGCACGGCGACCACGCCGCCGGCAGTGGGCTGCGATCGACGGGCACGCAGTTGCTCGCCGGCCAGGCCCATTACCAGGGCCCGGTGGTGCTCTCGTGGAACGCCGCACGCCGGGGTGCCCGCTTCCCGGGATCCGGCCAGAACGTCGTGTACCACGAGTTCGCCCATCAACTCGACATGCTCGATGGCATCACCGACGGCACACCGCCGCTCGGCGACGACGACGCTCGCCGGCGCTGGGTGGAGGTCTGCACCGCCGCCTACGACACGGTCCGGGCGGAGGGCTCCCCGGTACTGCGCCCCTACGCAGGCACCAACCCTGCAGAGTTCTTCGCCGTGGCGACCGAGGTGTTCTTCAACCGTCCGGTCGAACTGCGCGAGCACGAACCGGCGCTGTACACCGAACTGGCGGCGTTCTACCACCAGGACCCTGCCGCCCGCGTCGAGACGCTGCCCGCCGACGGCGACCCGGCCTGACCCGACCCGATGCCCATCCTGCTCGGCGCGCTCGCCTCGGTCCTGATCGGCTGTTCGGACTTCCTCGGCCGGTACGGCACCCGTCGATCCAACGCCGTGACCGCCACGAGCGGCGCCATGCTCGGCGGTGCCGTGGTGGCGTCGGCAGCGCTGCTGGTGATCCCGGGCGTCCTGACCGGCCGCGACCTCCTGCTCGGGGCCACGTCGGGGCTGGTCGTCGGGATCGCCCTGGCCCTGCTCTACGAAGCGATGGCCACGTCGTCCGCGGCGGTTGCGGGACCGCTGGTGGCCCTCGGAGCCGCCTTCATTCCGCTGGTCTGGGACATCTCGAGCGGCAACACGCCGTCGCAACTCGTCGCGGTCGGGGTGGTCGTTGCGATCTCCAGCCTGCTGCTGGTGATGTACTCACCGACGTTGCGCGGAACGCTGCGCCGGGGAGTCGGGCTGTCGCTGGTGGCGGCGCTCCTGTTCGGCGTCGCGTTCACCCTGATCGGGGAGGCCGGCGACGGCAGCGGGGCGTGGGCACCGGCCGCTCAACGCGTGGTGGCGCTCGGGGTGATGCTGCTGCTGGCAACGGTCCGAGGCGTGCCGCGTCTGCCACCGCGCCGGCTGATCGGACCGATGCTCGTGTCGGGAGCCTGCGGCTCGCTGGCGATCGTCGCGTTCGCGCTCGGCACGCAGCAGGGCTCGCTCACGGCCGTGGCCGTGTCCGCCTCGATGTTCCCTGCGGTGTCGGCGACCCTGGCAGCGGCGTTCGACGAGGACACCCTGCGGTGGTGGCAGATGATCGGCATCCTCGGCGTCGTCGCAGGGATCTCCCTGATGGCGCTCGGCTGAGCACGCCCCTTGCCGCCCCACGCGCGGCGAGTGCCGACGGCGTTCCCCGCCGTCGCGGCAACTGTGTCACAGCCCTTGGTCAGGATGGCACCCATGAACACCAACGCTTCCACCCCCCGTCGGGAACACGTCGCTGCAGTTCCCGAACAGCTCACCCTGCTCCCCAACGATGCCGTCACCGCTCGATTCCGGCTGAGCCGCGAGACACGGCTGCGGGGCCTTCGTCATGTCGCCGAGATCCGGCGCATGTTGGCCGATCGCAGCGCCGCGTCGGCCACCTCGATCGCCGTTGCGGCGCCGTCGGCCGAGCTCATCGGCGATCGGGCTGCCTGACGCCCATGCCCGCTCGGCCGGCCGGGACGCGGTTCAGGCGTGCAACGGCGGCCCGATGATCTCGGCTCCGTAGCGGCCGATCGCGTGCACCATCCGATCGACGTCGGGTGGGGTCGGATCGGGGATCCTCAGGCTCGGCGCGGGGTCACCGGCGTCGACGTGGAACTGCTCGAAACCTGCCGGTGTCGTGACCTCGAGCAACCGTGCGGTGTCGGTGTCGACGCGGAACGTGTGAGGAAGGTCGCGTGGCAGCCACACCACCGATCCTGCCCCGGCGATGCGTTCGGTGTCTCCCACCAGTGCGGTGATCGTTCCGTCGAGCACGTACAGCATCTGGTCCTCGCGGTGATGGACGTGCAACGGCGGGGAGAACCCTCGTGCGGCGTGTTGTTCGATGACCGCCATCTGGCCATCGGTGCTCTCGTGGTCGGCGAGGACGCGCATCAGCGATCCGGCGAACCAGAGGTCACGTACCGATGCCGAGACGCCGGTTGCGGGCCGTGATGCGGGCTCGAGGGTCGTCATGATGGCCTCCATCCGTGGCGGTCGGTCGTCGTCGAGCGACCGAGTTCGACTGTTCGATGATGTCATGCACTATTCACTAGACGGAACGTCTTGTCAATATGCAACTAGCCTGACGGAATGGACGAACGAGTCACCCGCGAGTACCACTCGCCGCTCCGAGCCGCGAACGCCCAGGCCACTCGAACGGCGATCCGCGACGCCGCCGCAGAACTCTTCGTCTCCTCCGGCTACGCCGCCACATCGGTCCGAGCGATCGCCGACGCCGCGGGCGTCTCCGCGCAGACCGTCTACGCGCAGTTCGGCAGCAAGCCGGCCATCGTCCGGGAGTTGCTCGACGTCTCGATCGTCGGCGACGACGAACCCGTGCCGGTGTCGGAACGGGCCTGGTTCACCCGCGTGTTCGATCGCGACATCGACGGCCGGGAGCGACTCCGGCGTTACGCCACCGCGTGCACTCGCATCAACGCCGGGGCGGGCGACGTGTTCGACATCATCCGTCGGGGCGCCGACGCCGACGCCGAACTCGCCGAACTGTGGAACGAGAGCATCCAGCAACGCCGCACGGCCGTCACCGGCATCGTCGATGCCGTCGTCGCCGACACCCGACTCCGGCCGGGGCTCGACCGAGCCGGCGCGATCGACCTGCTCTGGGCGTTCCACGGGCCCGAGATGTACCGCTTGATCGTCCGCGAGTGCGGGTGGGACGTCGAGGAGTTCGAACGGTGGCTGGCGGCGACCCTGTGCGAGCAGCTACTCGGCTGATGCGGCCGTCTCGCGGCTGACCCGAAGGAGCTCCCGCGCTCAGCCGGCGCTCGGCGACAGGTCGGTGACCGCCTGCCAGTAGTCGAGGGCAGGGTCGAGCGGCAGGATCGCGAGCGAGCTGGTGGTGACCCCGTTGTCGAAGTACGCCTGGATCTGCGCCCGGCAGTCCGCCGGCGAGCCGTGCACCACCAGGTCGTCGACCACGGAGTCGGGGATCTCGGCCAACGCCGCCTTGCGGTCGCCCGCCGCCCACGCGTCCCACATCCCCTGCAGCTGCTCCCCACGTCCGAGCCACTGGTGGAACGCGGCGTACACCGGCACGTTCAGGTATGCGGCGATCGCGAACTTCGCAGCACCTCGCACGATGTCGGCGTTCTCGCTCGGGCAGCAGAAGATGCGGGCCACGATCTCTCGATCGTCACCGCCGGCGGCATCGCGCACCACGGGCACCACGGTCGCCACGTCCTCGGCCGACAACCAGTTGATGATCGCCCCGTCGGCCTCCCGACCGGCGAGTCGCAACATGCCCTCGCGCAGCGCCGCGACGAGGATCGGTGGCGTCTGTTCCGGGCGGACTCCGAGCTTGAACCCGTTGATCTCGAACGTGTCGTAGCTGTGCTTGATCTTCTCGCCCCCCAGTGCGTCCTTGAGGAACCGCACGACGTCACGGACCTTCTTGTACGGCTCCTCGAACGGGACCCCGTTCCACCGCTCCACGATCACGTTGCTCGACGAACCGATCCCGATCGCGAAACGCCCAGGAGCGGCATCGGCCATCGACGCGACGCTCTGCGCCATGCAGGCCGGCGCGCGGGTGTAGGCGGGCACGATCGCCGTGCCGAGCCGGAGCCGCGGTTCCCATGCAGCGGCGAGCGCGAGCGGGGTGAAGGCGTCGGCACCATCGGACTCGGCGGACCAGATGTCGGTGTAGCCCATGTCGGCGAGCGCCGAGAGTTTCTCGCGATGGCTGTGCAGCGGGCCGGGGAGCGGAACGGTCATGCCGGGTCGTGTCGGAAGCGCCATCGCATCGACACTACGCAGCGGGCGGGTCGCGCTTCCCACCCGTCGAGTTCCACCCTTCCCCGGTTCGGCACGAAGGTGCGATGAAACCGGTTGAACTCGCTGCCGGGAGGTGCCGGGAGATCCCGGTCACCCGGTCGACAATGTCGAGGGGTCGGAGTGATTCGACAGCGCCGCATCGAGCCAGTTCGTCGATGCGATCAGAGGACCCTCGGGTGTGTCGACGATCTCGAAGGTGAGCGCGGATGTCCACCACGTGCCACCGAGGTTGTTGGCAAATCCGCCGGTGAGGATGGCGTGATGGTTCCGATGAGCCTGCTCACGCTCCATCTTCGAATCAGGAGAACTCAGCCCTTCCAGAAGCGGACGATCACCGATTGGCTGGCGGTGGCCAGGAGTGTTCCGTCCTCGGCGAACATGTGGACGAGACCGTGGCCGAATCCGCGTTCGACGGCGTGGACACGGATGTCCATCAGCACCCACTCGGTCGGCACCATGCGGCACACGCGCAGCGTGTTGTCCAGGCTGTTCCCGCCCGCCCGCGCGCCGAGCGCCTGCCCGATCCCCATCGGCACGAAGTCGCCGAGGATGGCGAGCGTGGTCGCGTCGACGCCGGTGATCACGTCGGGCAGGCGCGCCCACAGCAACGTCTGACCGTCACCGGGTTCGCTTCCGTCGAGGCCGTCGAAGCTGCGGGCCTTGACCATGCGCTCGTCGAGGCGGTCGTTGATCGAGCCGGACATCTCGGTGTGACGTTGGCGTTCCGGACACTGGTCGGGCGGCGGGACGCCGGCGGGCATCTCCTCCCATTGGCCCGACGCGTCGAGGTCCCGTTCGCCGAGCGCGGCGTTGACGGTGAGGATCTCCCGATCGGCGACGTGGCACACGGCGCGGGCCTGGGTGATCTGATGGCCGCTCACGGCGATCGTCACGTCGATGTCGACGACCTCACCGGGCTTCGCGTACGACAGGTACTGGGCCGTGGCCCACACGCACTGACGGCCGGACGTCCCCTCGAGCGCCGAGATGGCGGCGCCGAGGCCCGAGCCGCCGAACATGAAGTTCCCCGTGGTCGAGATCCCCTCGGTCACCGGCAGCTTCCAGCGGAACGGATTGTGGGTCGGTTCGAGTCCGAGAAACGTGCGTGAGTCCATGGCGACGCCGATCGTAGGCGCCACCTACAGTCCGGCCCCATGAGTGATTCGACCTGGACGGGCGACGCAGTGGGGTTGGTGGAGGCGTTCCGGGCGGGCGAACGCTCGCCCCAGGAGGAACTCGACGCCGTGTTCGCCGCGGTCGACGCCAGCGACCTCAACGCGGTGTGTTTCGAGGACCGCGACAGCGCTCGGGCCGCCGCCGCGGCGGCCGACGTGTCGTTGCCGTTCGGTGGCGTGCCGATCGGGGTGAAGGAGTTGACGCCGGTCGAGGGATGGCCCGACACCGAGGCATCGGTGCCGCTGCGCGACGGCATCGCCTCGCACACCGCGACGATGGTGCGCCGGATCGTCGAGCTCGGTGGCGCTGTGCTCGCCGGCCAGACCACGGCGAGCGAGTTCGGTGGCGTCAACCTCACCCGCACCAAGCTCCACGGCGCCACGCACAATCCGTGGCAACACGGCCGCACACCCGGCGGTTCGTCGGGAGGCTCGGCGTCGGCGGTCGCCGGCGGGATCTATCCGATCGCCACCGGCGGCGACGGGGGTGGGTCGATCCGCATTCCCGCCGGCTTCACCGGCCTGGTCGGGTTGAAGGGCACGTTCGGCCGGATCCCCCGCGGACCCCACGCGGAGTACGGCAACCTCACGGTGTCGACCGGGTGCATGGCCCGATCGGTGCGCGACACCGCCCGCTGGTTCGACGTCGCCAACGGGCACGACCCCCGAGATCCGCTCAGCCTGCCGCGAGTCGAGGGGTGGGAAGCCGGCCTCGGATCACACGCCGGATCGCTGCGCGGCATGCGCGTCGCGGTGGTCGACGACTGGGGCGGCGCCGTCGTGTCGCCGGTCATGTGGGAGCTGCTCGAGGAGGCGGCCACGATGCTGATCGCCGACTGCGGGTTGCAGCGTGTCGTCGGCCTCGACACGCACGTTCCGCGAATGGGCGGCGCGTGGTCGATCTCCGGGATGATCTCGATCGCGGCGCAGCTCGCCGACAAGTGGCCGGCCTGCGCCGACGACCTCACCCCCGAGATGCGCTACGGACTCGAAGCCACCGAGGGCAGGTACGACGCGACGTCGCGAGCACGGATCGAACGGCGGCGGACCGAGGTCAACGAGGCGATGGCCCGCATCTTCGACACGAGCGACGGTGGCGTCGACTTCGTGATCACGGCCACCAACCCGGACGTGGCCTTCGACGCCGAGGGCCCGCTCCCCGGCGTCTTCGGCGGCATCGAGGCCGGCGCGGCGAACAACGGCCGGCTGACGTTCCCGGCGAACCTGCACGGCAATCCGGCGATCTCGGTGCCCGCGGGCACGCTCGACGGGCTGCCGATCGGCCTGCAGATCGTCGGGCGGCACTTCAGCGAACCGCTGCTGCTCGACCTCGCGCTCACGATGGAGCGCAACCGGCCCTGGCCGCTGATCGCGCCGTCACCCGCACCCGTGTCTCGGCGACCAGCCGCCGCCGAATAGGTTGCGCACCATGAAGGTGCCACTGACCGTCAACGACTTCCTGCGCCGCGCCGAACTCGTCTACCCCGACCGGGTCGCGATCGTCGACGAACCCGATCAACCGGCCGAGTCGTGGGGGACGATCACCTACCGCGAGATGGCCGACCGAGCGCGTGCGATGGGGGCGGCACTCGACGCGCTCGGCATCGGTGTCGGCGAGCGGGTCGCGATGGTCAGCCACAACTCGGCTCGACTCCTCACGGCATTGTTCGGCGTGTCGGGTTCCGGCCGGGTGCTCGTGCCGATCAACTTCCGCCTCGTCGCCGAGGAGGTGAAGTACATCGTCGCCCACTCCGGTGCTCGTGTCCTGCTGATCGACCCCGAGTTGGCCGACGCGATGGCCGACGTCGAGTGCGAACACAAGCTCGTGATCGGCGCCGAGGCCGATGCCGTCACGATGAAGTTCGGCATCGAGCCCGAACCCTGGGAGGGTGACGAGGATGCCACCGCCACGATCAACTACACCTCCGGCACCACCGCTCGCCCGAAGGGCGTCCAGCTCACCCATCGCAACCTGTGGCTGAACGCGTCGGTGTTCGGCTGGCACATGGGCGTCAGCGACCGCGACGTGTACCTGCACACCCTCCCCCAGTTCCACTGCAACGGCTGGGGCATGCTCTACGCCGTCACCGGGATGGGTGCGAAGCACGTCATCATCCGCAAGATCGACGGTGCCGAGATCCTCCGCCGGGTCGAGGAGCACGGTGTCACGCTGATGTGCGGTGCGCCGGCCGTGCTCAACATGGTGCTCGACGCCGCCGCGACGTGGGAGGCCGACACGGGACGCCCGATTCCGGGTCGCGGCCAGGTGCGCATCGTGGTCGCGGGCGCTCCGCCACCGACGCGCACGATCGAACGGACCGAGACCGAACTCGGATGGGAGTTCGTCCAGATCTACGGTCTCACCGAGACCACACCACTGATCACCTTGAACCGGAGCCGCTCGGAGTTCGACGGCCTCGACCCGGCCGAGCGGGCAGTGAAGCTCAGCCGCGCAGGGGCGCCGGTGGTGGGCTGCACGATGGACGTCAGCAAGGACGGCGAGATCCTGGCGCGGGGCAACATGGTGATGGCCGGGTACTGGGAGCAGCCCGACCAGACCGACGCCGCGATCCACGACGGGTTCTTCCACACCGGCGACGGTGGCTTCATCGACGACGACAACTACGTCACGATCTCCGACCGCAAGAAGGACGTGATCATCACCGGCGGCGAGAACGTCTCGTCGATCGAGGTCGAGGATGCGATCTTCCAGCATCCGGAGGTGACCGAGGTCGCCGTGATCGGGATCCCCGACGAGAAGTGGGGCGAACTGGTGACGGCACTCGTGGTGACGTCGCCGGGGAGCGAGCTGACCGAGGCCGACCTGATCGCGTTCACCAAGACCAAGCTGGCGGGCTACAAGTGCCCCAAGCGCGTCGAGTTCCGCGACGAGTTGGCCCGCACCGCGACCGGCAAACTCCAGAAGTTCAAGCTGCGCGAGCCCTTCTGGGCCGACGCCACCCGCCAGGTTCACTGACGCCACCCCGCCAAGAGCGATGAGCGAAACCTCCCTCTGCGGGGGGTTCGCTCATCGCTGGTGTGTGGGTCGGGTCACTCGAGCGTGGCGTAGTTGGTGCTGCGGTCGTCGGCACGGGAGCCGACCACCGCGGCGACGCACTCGGCGAGGTCGGCGAGGTAGTCGTCGATCACGCCGGTGTTCGAGTTGCTGATCGTCGAGTGCAGGCTGTCCGGCGGCGTCTGGCGATCGTGGAACCACCCCTTGGCGAGCAGCGCGTCACCGAGCGCGAACATGTCGATCTCCGGTTCGAACGTCGGGTCGGCCGCGATCGCGACGAGATGGAAGCGGCCGTCGCCGAGCACCCGGATCCCGTCGATCGTGGCCACCCCGGCGCGGAAGGCGTCGGCGTTGGCGAGCACCACACGAGTGAGGTCGACGTACCCGTCGATGCCGAGGTGCGACATCACGGCCCAGGCACACGCCATCGGAAGGCCGGAGCGGGTGCCCTGCATGTTCGGCGACGCGTAGAACCCGCCGAGCCAGCCGTCGAACACGAACGTCTGGTAGGCCCGCGACTGCTTGTCGCGGTGCAGGATCACCGACACGCCCTTGGGCGCGTAGCCCAGCTTGTGGATGTCGGCCGAGATCGTGGTGACACCCTCGACCCGGAAGTCCCACGGTTTCACCTCGCGCCCGAGCATCTCGGCGAACGGCAGCACGAAGCCGCCCATGCACGCGTCGACGTGGCAGTTGGCACCGAACGACGACGCCAGCGCGGCGATCGCCGGGATGTCGTCCTGGACGCCCTGTGGATACTGGGGCGCGGAGCCGACCACCAGCACGGTGTTCTCGTTGCACAGCGCCGCCATCGCATCGACGTCGGCGGTCCAGTCGTCCTTGACCGGCGCCTTGTGGAGCGTCAGGCCGAAGTTGTGCGCCGCCTTGTGGAACGCGGCATGCGCCGACTCGGCGACGACCATCTCCGGCGCGGTGATCCCCCGCTCGGCAGCGCCGCGCTCGCGGGCGGCGAGGACACCGCACAGGATCGACTCGGTACCACCGCTCGTGAGGAACCCGGCCACCGCATCGTCACCGTGCAGCAGACCAGCGGTCCAACCGACGACCTCCGACTGGATCTGGCCCAGCGACGGGAATGCCTTCGTGTTGAGGGCGTTCTCGTGCAGGTAGAGCCGGGCGGCCTGCTCGGCGACCTCGTGCACCGAGGGACCGCCGTCGTAGATCATTCCGAACGCACGACCGTCGGCCCACTTGACGTCGTTGACACGCTTGTCGGTGAGATCGGAGATCACGTCCTCGACGGGACGACGATGCTGCTGCAGTGATGCCATGCCCGACAGTGTCGCGTATGCGCGCCGGGGTGACCCGTTCGGGGCGCGACGCGTCGCGCCCGTACGCTGCGGAGATGCAACTGAACGACCTCCGCATCTTCACCGAACCACAGCAGGGCGCGTCGTACAGCGAGCTGCTCGCCGTCGCGCAGCGTGCCGAGGCGCTCGGCTTCGGCGCGTTCTTCCGCAGCGACCACTTCCTCGCGATGGGCGGCGGCGACGGCCTCCCCGGCCCCACCGACGCGTGGATCACGCTCGGAGCGATCGCACGGGAGACCTCGACCATCCGGCTCGGCACGCTCGTCACCTCGGCGACGTTCCGCCTCCCGGGACCGCTCGCGATCAGCGTGGCGCAGGTCGACGACATGTCGGACGGGCGTGTCGAGCTGGGGCTCGGCGCCGGCTGGTACCAGCAGGAGCACGAGGCGTACGGCATCGAGTTCCCACCGCTGGGCGAACGCTTCGACCGGTTGGAGGAGCAGCTCGAGATCATCACCGGAATGTGGTCGACGCCGGTCGGTGACACCTTCGAGTCGCCCGGCGGGCACTACCCGGTGACCGGGTCGCCGGCGCTGCCCAAGCCGGTGCAGTCGCCGGTCCCGATCGTCATCGGTGGAGGTGGGCCGAAGCGGACGCCGGCACTGGCCGCACGATTCGCCACCGAGTTCAACACGCCGTTCGTGTCGCGCGAGTTCTTCGCCACCCAGACCGACCGGGTACGCGCGGCCTGCGAGGCGATCGGCCGTGATCCGGCCACGATGACGTTCTCCGCGGCCCTGGTGGCGTGTTGCGGCGCCGACGAAGCCGAGGTGGAACGGCGCGCCGCTGCCATCGGCCGTGAACCGGCCGAGCTGCGCACGAACGGTGTGGCCGGGACGCCCGAGGAGGTCGTCGAGACGGTGCGCTCCTGGAGCGACGCTGGTGCGGACCGGATCTACCTGCAGGTGCTCGACCTCGCCGACCTCGACCACCTCGACCTGGTCGCCACCGAGGTCGCTCCGCACCTCGCCTGAACGACCGCGGCAGGTACCGTCGCCGGATGAGCGAGATCACGGTGTATCCGGCGCGCACGATCGTCACGATGGACCCTGCGCAACCCGAGGTCGAGGCGGTGGCAGTCCGTGACGGCAGGGTCCTCGCTGCCGGATCCGTCGACGAGTGCGCGAGCTGGGGGCCCCACGCCATCGACCAGACCTTCGCGGACCACGTGCTCGTGCCGGGGATGATCGAGGCGCACGCCCACACGCTCGAGGGCGCGTTCTCGCTGATCCCCTACGTCGGCTGGTTCGACCGTCACCGCGTCGACGGCGGCACGTCACCGGGCATCCGCACCTACGATGCCCTGCTCGATCGGCTGCGCGAGATCGACGCCGACACCGCCGGCTCAACCGAGCCGATCGTGGTCGGCGGCTTCGACCCGATCTACTTCACCACCGAGCAACGCCTCACCCGCGACCACCTCGACCGGGTGTCGACCGAACGTCCGATCTTCGTGTTCCACGCGAGCGCCCACCTCGCCACGGTCAACTCGGCGATGCTCGAGCGGCACGACATCACCCGCGAGACCACGACGCCCGGGGTCGCCCGCGACGGCAACGGCGACCCGAACGGCGAACTCCAGGAGATGCCCGCGATCGCGCTGGCCCGCTCCGGCGTCAGCGTGATCCTGCGAATGCTCAACGACCCGCGGGCGATCGAGGCGCTCGGGCAACTCTGCGCGAACACCGGGATCACGATGCTGTGCGACCTCGGCAGTGCCGGCCTCTCCCGACCCGACGATCAGCGAGTGCTCCACGAGGTGGTCGACCGTGACGACTACCCGGCCCGACTCCTCCAGCGTCACCTGCACGCGTTGCCGCCCGGCAGCACCGACTGGGCCGACGCCGCCGAGGCGATCCAGCAGCTCGCCGCGTCCGACACCGACAAGCTGCGCACCGCCGGCCTCAAGCTGGTCCTCGACGGTTCGATCCAGGGCTTCACGGCGATGATGGGCTGGCCCGGCTACTACACGGGCACCGACCACGGCCAGTGGATGGTGCCACCCGACCAGTTGGTCGACATCGCCCGCCCGTTCCACGAGCGCGGCATCAACATCCACGCGCACTGCAACGGCGACCTCACGATCGATGCCTGGATCGACACGGTCGAGCGGCTCGTGATCGAGCACCCGTGGCTCGACCACCGCCACACGGTGCAGCACTGTCAGCTGACCTCGGCAGCCCAGTACCGCCGCATGGCCACGCTCGGCATGTGCGCCAACATCTTCGCCAACCACCTCTGGTACTGGGGCGACCAGCACCACGACATCACCGTCGGCCCCGAGCGCGCCCGCCGGATGGAAGCGGCTGCGACGGCCGAGCGCGAGGGCGTGTCGTTCTCGCTGCACTCCGACGCCAACGTCACGCCGCTCGGCCACCTGCACACGATGTGGTGCGCGGTCAATCGCGTCACGCCATCGGGCCGGGTGCTCGGCGAGCACGAGCGCATCTCGGCCCACTCGGCATTGCGCGCGGTCACGCTCGGGTCCGCGTACCAGATGCACCTCGACGCCGAATTCGGCACGATCGAATGCGGCAAGGCGGCCGACTTCACGGTGCTGGAGGAGAACCCGCTCACCGTCGACCCGATGGCGATCCGCGACATCGGCGTGTGGGGCACCGTCGTCGGCGGCCGCCCGTTCGAGGCCGCCCACTCGCGCTGACCATCACGGGGGAGCACATCGAACAGTTCGCCTGTTCCCGAGTGGACCACGGCGAGTCGCCATCGGTGATCACCGAGTGGGTTGTCGACGATGTGAGCGCGTGCCGCCGTCATTGACTTCATCACCAGGTCGCTGATCGAGAATCTCCGTCGCGTGGGCCGCGAACTGCGCAACGAGCTCACTGGCGTCCACAGCGCGCGACGAGGCAGGTACCGCGTCTTGTATCGAATCGACGAGAGCGAGCGAACCGCGACGGTGTCCCGGATCGACCACCGAGGCGACGTCTGTCGGACCACTCGAGCGCTGCTGGCCGAGCGCTTTCGGTCCGGCCAGCAGCGGACGATTTCGAGTCGGTTGTCGACTCGGCGGTGGTGAGGTTTCAGCCGGTTCCGGCCGGCTTGAAGTTGCCCTTGCTCTTGGCGCCGTTGATGAGTTCGGTGCTCATTGCGTAGTTGAGCGTGGCGTAGGCGACAGCGTCGCTGTTCGTGTCGAGCGCGAACAGGCTGATGTTGTCGAAGGTGTCACAGGCGAGGTGGTAGCACGGGTCGTACTGATCACCGGCGGTTCCTCCGTAGATCACTGCCTCTTCCGACGGTCTTGATTCCCTCTGCGCCGGTGAACAGGCCACCGGCGGGGATTCCGACTGCGATGAACGGCCCGTAGTCGGAGCGGCCGGAGAAGTCGGTTCCCTGGAACGGTTGACCGACCGAGTCGAAGTAGTCCTCGAAGGTCTTCTCGATCTGGGCCGAGCCTTCGGGTCCCGGTCCGGCGCCGACGCCGTCGGAGTCGTCACCGTCGTAGATGCCGAAGAAGTAGTTCGGCGACCCGATCATGTCGAAGTTGAGATACAGGGCGATCTTGTCGATCTCGCCCTGGCTCAGGCCGTCGACGTAGTTCGTCGACCCGACGAGTCCCGACTCTTCGGCACCCCACCAGGCGAAACGCACCTTGTTGACGGGCTTGACCTTCTTCATCTGGAGCGCCACTTCGAGGATCGCTGCCGATCCCGAACCGTTGTCCTGGATGCCGGGGCCGGCGTTGACCGAGTCGAGGTGGGCGCCGACCATCACGACATTGTCAGGGTCGCCACCCTTGGTCTCGGCGATCACGTTGGACGTCGTCGCCACGCCTCGGAACGTGTCGGTCTTCAGTCGTAGGACCAGACCCGGGGTGGCGGCCAGATGTTGGCCGACGTCCAGCGTTACCGAAGTGACCGAGATGTCGAGCGCGAACGTGCTCCCCAGCGTGCCGTTCAACGGGCCGGGGATGTTGTTGTAGATCACGACCCCGGACGCGCCGGCGTTGTACGCGTTGGTCGCTTTCAACGCGAACGTGCAGGTGCCGCGACTGATCAACGCGATGCTCCCGGCCGGGAACCCCGCAAAGTCGGTCGCGTTGCAACCGGTGATCGCCGAGACCGTGCTGACGGATGCCGTGATATCGCCGCTGCCGGAGTACGACATGATGTTCGTCACGATCGTGCCGACCGGAGGTGGCGAAACCTGTTCGAGCACGGTCGGCGACAACTGGATGAACGTCTGGAAATCGAACTCCTGGACCGTCACGTCGTAACCCGCCGCTTCCAGCGTGTCAGCGACGTAGGCGGCCGAGGCGTCGTACCCGGGTGTCCCCGACGTACGGATCCCGTTGTTGGCATCGGCGATCGCCTGGAGCGCAGCCTGATGTGTACGCACCCCGTCGACGGTCACACACTCGAGCAGCTTGTCGACCGTGTTGTTGTTGCGATTCGCGCAGGAGGACGATCGAGCCGAAGCGGCCGGACCTCCGATGACGACGACACCGCACACCAGCGCGAACGCCAGCAATGGCTTCTTGAACATGACATTCCCCTTTGTGCCCGGTTCGTTTCGCCCCCCGCATACGAACACTAACAAGGTTGTCAAGGACCGCTTGACAGCACTGCTCGAGGCATCTCGCGGGCCACGTTCGCGCCTGCCGCCCGGGCAGATCCCCGCCGGTGACCCCACCGTCGATCGTTCTCCTGGCGACGACGAACACCACGGCCGTCGCGAGAGCAACAACGATTCCCATGCTGATCGACCGAACCCGAACCGCCTCCCACCGAGTCCCCTCGCCGCCGCAGCAACGAGCAGTCCGACGAGCGGCACGGCCACAGGCAAGGCGAGGACGCATGGATCACGGCCTCGATCCCGAGTCCGCTTGCGTCCACGGCCGCTCGGACCTTCGACGCCCCAGGGGTCGGTCGCT
Source organism: Ilumatobacteraceae bacterium (assembly GCA_963712775.1). GTDB lineage: Bacteria > Actinomycetota > Acidimicrobiia > Acidimicrobiales > Ilumatobacteraceae > Sva-07. Next base: position 184,461 of record CAVQJG010000001.1, read on the forward strand.
GTCAACCGCAGTCCCGACGATTCGTACTGGAACGATCACCGGACCGTCACCCTCGGAAGATCACCTGATACGCGATCTCGCGCCCGCCGGCGATCGTTGCGACCGAACCTCACCAGCCACAGGCGCGACCTCCCGCCCGATACTGAGTCGAGGAGTCGTCATCAGCAGCTGATCTCACCTTGCCGCCGAACTCAACCGGAGGTGAAACCACCGGCGGCGAGGGCGCGGTCGACGATGCCCGCGAGGCGGACCGTGTCGCTCGGGTTCTCGCCGCTCACGGTGACGGCCCACGTGACGTTGTCGGCCCGGTCGAACACCATGGCGTGCGTGCTCTCGATCGTGCCGGTGTGGCCGGCCGCTCCCCCGCCGTAGAGGATCAGTCCCATCCCGTAGCCGCGATCGGGGGCGGAGAGATCGGTGGCGCTCGTCTTCATCATCGCCACGGTCTCCGGTTCGAGCGGCTTCCATCCCGGCGTCGCCGGATCCAACGAGTCGATGATCGTCACCAGGTCGTTGGGCGTCGCCACCCATGCCCCCGCGGCACCGAGCACCTCCATGTAGTTGCGCCCGGGCACCGTGCGGTGCTCGACCTCGCCCGGCCCCGGGTCGTACGTGGGGGCGAGGCGCATCCCGGAGATGCCGAGCGGTGTCAGCAGCCGCTCGTAGACGACCTCTTCGTAGCTCCGGCCGGTGAGGTTCTCGATCACCAGGCCGAGCACGCAGTAGTTCATGTTGCTGTAGCGGAACCCTCCGCCGCCCATCGATCGGGTCAATCCGACCGCCGCCGCCTCCTCACAGGAGCCGACCTGGTTGCGGAAGAACAGGTTCTCGTACTGGCCGAAGCCGCTGGTGTGGGTCAACAGCTGACGGATCGTGACACCGGCGGCGCGATCGGTCGGCGTCGGCACCCCCGCTTCGAACGCGGCGAGACGCCCGACCGGTTCGTCGAGACCGACCAGCCCCTCCTCGACGAGCTGGAGGGCCGTGATCGCGGTGATCGTCTTGGAGATGCTGGCGATGCGGAACCGATCGGTGGTCGCGACCGCCTCGAAGGTGTCGGGGATCCGAGCCCCGAACGCCGCGTCGTGAACGACCTCGCCGTCGATCGCGACCGCGACCGACACCGCGTCGGAGCCACCGCCGAGCACCGAGCGGATGATCTGGTCGTCGAAGGCCGCCCAGCCGGTCAGCGGCGTGTCGACGGAATCGCCGACCTGCGGCAGCGGAGCGATCGTGACACGGTCGACCTCGTAGCCGGGGAACGGGAGCGGATCGCGTTCCTCGATGTCGAACAGCTCGGTCGACGGAGGTGCCGTCTCCGGCGTCGGCGGTACCGGCGGCGCGGTCGACTCCGCCGTCGGTGAGGAGCAGGCCGCCAGCGTCAGCGCGCCCAGCGCCACCCAGGCGCCTCGTCGAACTGCCGGTGCAACCACCACTCCATGATGACCGGTCCCGACGCGTCAGCGGCGGCACCGACCCCCGGGGCGATGAGCGAGCGCCCCGTCTCCGGGGGCCTCGCTCATCGCTGGACGCTTCGGGCGGTTCAGGACGCGGTCGGGAGATGCTGTTCGCGGGTGAGCACCGGTGCGAAGAGGTCGCCCGACTCGTCGACCCTGGCCAGCACGTCGGCGGCCTCGAAGCGCAACTCGACGCCATCGGCGGCGCACCGCTCGACCTCGTCCCAGGTGACCGGCGTCGACACCGTCGGGTCGCGACGGGCACGCAGCGAGTACGGGGCGATCGTCGTCTTGTGGTGGGCGTTCTGGCTCCAATCGACGAACACCTTCCCGGGCCGCGCCGCCTTGGCCATCACGGTCGTCACCCGCCCGGGCAGCTGGCGCTCCATCACCTGGCCGACCGCGAGCGCGAAGTCCGCGGTCGCGTCGTGGGTCACACCCGGCGTGTTCAGGGGGACGTAGAGCTGCAGACCCTTCGATCCCGAGGTCTTGCACCATCCCTCCAGGCCGACCGAGTCGAGCACGGCCCGCACGCCGAGGGCCACCTCGCAGCAGTCGACGATCGACGTCTCGGGGCCGGGATCGAAGTCGAACACCAGCGTGCGTGGGGTGTCGAGGTCGACGGCGAGCGCCATCGGGGCGTGGAGCTCGATCGCGGCGAGGTTCGCCGCCCACACCATCGCGGCGGGTTCCTCGATCCGGCAGTACTCGATGCCGCCCCGACGATCGCCGGGGCCGAGCGCGACGGGCACCCACTCGGGGCGGTGTGTCGGGCAACGCTTCTCGAAGAACCCGTCCCGGTCGGTGCCGTCCGGGTAGCGACGGAACGTGATGCAGCGGCCGGTGAGATGCGGGATGATCGTCGGGGCGATCCGCAGGTGGTAGTCGACGACCTCGGCCTTGGTGAACCCCGATGGAAAGAGGATCTTGTCGAGGTTCGTCAACCGGACGGTGCGACCCTCGATGTCGACCTCGATCGGCGATGCCACGATCCCGCCGTCGGTCAGGCCGACTTCTTCTTCGCGGCGGCCTTCTTGGTCGACGTCTCGGCCGGATGACGCGTCCGCGCCTCCTTGGCGGCCGCCACGGAAGCTTCGAGCGCCGCCATGATGTCGACGACCTTCGGCTTCTCCGCGGCCGCTGCGGGCATCTCGAACTCTTCGCCGTCGGCCTTCATCTGGATCAGCGCCATGACCTCCTCGCGGTACTCGTCGCGGTACTTCTCCGGTTCGAACTGGGCGGCGAGCGAGGCGACGAGGCTCTCGGCCATCGCGACTTCCTTGTCGTTGACCTCGACGGCGTCGAGACCATGCAGCTCCTCGATCTCGTCGGGGTCGACCACCTCGTCGGCGTACGCGAGCGTCGACATCACCAGCCGCCCGTCCTCGGCACGGATCGCCGCGGTGTACTGCTTGTTGCGCATCACGAACCGGCCGATCGCCACCTTGCCGCTGGCCTCCATCGCTCGAGCGAGCAGGACGTACGGCTTCGGCGGGCCGTCGGGAGCGAGGTGGTAGGCGGTGTCGAAGTACACCGGGTCGATGTCGGCGAGATCGACGAACTCCTCGAGGTCGACCGACTTCGTGGCCACCGGCATGAACGGTTCGAGCTCGTCGGGATCGACGACGACGTAGCGATCCTTGGAGATCTCGTAGCCCTTGACGATGTGGTCGTCGCCGACCTCCTCGCCGGTCTCGGCGTTCACCTTGCGATAGCGGATGCGGGCCATGTTGCGCTCGTCGAGTTGGTTGAACGACACGCTCTGGCGGCGCACGGCGTGGAACAGCTTGACGGGGATCGCCACCAGACCGAACGAGATGGTCCCACTCCACACGGGCCGTGCCATGCAGAGAGTCAACCACATCCGAATGAGACGCGGGGTCTGACCCCATGTCTCATTCGTTCAGAAGTCGGCGAGGATGGCACGCGGGACGATGTCCATGCCGAACCCGGTGAGGATCGCGAGATACAGCAACCCGGTTGCCGCCATCACCGCCGAGTAGTAGCGCTCGCGCAGCGCCGCCTTCGTGATGAAGATCAGGATGATCGTGGTGAGCGAACACATCAGCCACATCCAGCCCAACATGCCACCCCAGCCGTCGTCGACGGTGCCGTTCAGGACGGCGATCATCCCGGTGGGCAGCAGCATCACGATCACCTCGGCCGGCCACAACCAGGCGAGTGCGTTGACCATCTCGTTGAGCAGCACGCGTGGCAGCCCCGGCTGCGTCAGGTACCAGTGCCCGAGGAGCATCCCGTCGGACAGCGCGCCGATGAACGCCGCCCCGACCAGTGTCCGAGCGATCGCCACCCAGGTGTCACCGCCCGCATCGACGGCCG
>CAVQJG010000002.1:0-17211 GCA_963712775.1 Ilumatobacteraceae bacterium
CGGTCGCGAGGCGCCCACCGCCGAGCGGGCTCCGGGCGAGGTGCCGCCGTCCCCGAGCCCATGCAGGCGTCGGATCGTCCCGTCGCGCATCGGGTCGAGGTGGGCCGAGTACTCGGGTCTGGTTGGTCGAGGCGATCGGAAACGGCAGGTGCGCGGCGAGTGCAGCGACCTGCGCCGGCGTGTGGTTCGAGACGCCGACCTCGCGGATCTTGCCCTCGTCGCGCAGCGCTGTCAGTGTGGCGGCGACGTCGGCGGGATGTGCGAACAGGTCCGGGCGGTGGATCTGGTACAGATCGATCACGTCGACGCGCATCCGGCGCAGCGAGGCTTCCGCAGGCCGAGCGGAGGTCGCGGTGACGAGTCGTACGGCACGGGCGGCACGATCCCGCCCTTCGTGGCGAGCACCATGCGATCGCGCAGGCCTGGGGCGACGGCGAGCACCGATCCCAGGATCTCCTCGACGCTGCCGAACCCGGTGCCGCCCCAGTCGAACCCGTACACGTCGGCGTTGTCGACGAGGTTCATCCCGGCGTCGAGCGCGGTCTCGAGCAACGCCTGGGCCGTGGCGACGTCGGGATTCGTGTAGCGCCACAGGCCGAACGACAACGGCCCGACCGGTGGCAGCGATCCGAACACACGCGGTCGGGTTCGGACGAGGTTCACGTGTCCAACCTAGTGCCCGCCGGGCGGAGCATCGGCGGTGAGATCGACGTGCCGCGACTCAGCCCTTCACCGATCCGGCGAGGATGCCACGGACGAAGTACCGCTGGAGTGAGAAGAAGACGATCAGCGGGATGAAGGCCTGGACGAACGCCCCCGCGGGGAGGATGCTCTCGTTGCGCCCGAAGTCACCGGCCAGGTTGGCGATCACGATCGTGGTCGGCTGCTGGCTGGCATTCGCACCGATCACCGTGTTGGCGATCAGGTAGTCGTTCCACGTCCAGAGGAACTGGAAGATAGCGAAGGCTGCGAGCACGGGGACCGACAACGGAAGGACCAGCCGCCAGAAGATCGTGAAGTGGTTGGCGCCGTCGATGCGCGCCGCTTCGAACAGATCCTTCGGCAGACCACTGATGTAGTTGTGGAGCAGGAAGATCGCGAACGGCATCGCGAAGCCGGTGTGGGTGAGCCACGCAGAGGTCGTGGTGCCGGCCAGTCCGAAGTCGGGGATCAGCACGATCGTCTTGCCGAGGAACGGCAAGGTGAGGCTTGCTCCGCTGACGTACAGCTGCAACAGCGGGATGAGGGCCACCTGGAGTGGGATCGCCAGGAGTGCGACCGTGGCGATGAACAACGGCTTGCGGCCCTTGAAGTCGATCCAGGCGAACCCGTAGGCCGCGAACGCCGCGATCGCGATCGGAATGATCGTGGCGGGAATGGCGATCGCGGCCGAGTTCAGCAGCGATCGGCCGAGGCCGGCGCGAGCGCTGAAGATCTGGTCGTAGTTGTCGAGCGTCAACTCGCTCGGGACGACCTTCCACCAGCCGGTGTTGCGCTGACCGTCGCGTGAGCGGAACGAGTTGACGAGCAGACCGAGCGTCGGGATGCTCCAGATGATCACCAGGATCCACAGGATCCCGGTCGGGATCGACCGCAGGAAGTTGTAGGCCCGGTCGATCAGGCTCGACGACTTGTTGCCGGCCGGCTGACCGCTGGTGGAGCGGACTGGTGTGGTGGTGCTCACTGCTCAGTTCTCCCTCTGCATGCGACGAATGTTGTAGACCATGATCGGAAGCACCGCGAGGAAGATCAGGATCGCCAGTGCGGCCCCCTTGCCCCGGTTCGTGAATCCGAACGCTTCCTGGAACATCTGGTTGGCCAACACCTGTGATCCGAACTGGCCGTTGGTCATGACCTTGACGATGTCGTAGACCTTCATGACACCGACGATCAGCGTGGTGACGACGACGCCGATGGTCGTGGCGATCTGTGGCAACGTCACCCGCCAGAACACCTGACTGGTGGTCGCCCCGTCGATCTTCGCCGCCTCGATCAGTTCGGTCGGTACCGCCTTGATCGCCGCCGAGAGGATGACCATCGAGAATCCGGTCTGGATCCAGATCATCACCACCATCAGCCAGAAGTTGTTGTACGGCGTCTCCTGGACGAAGAACACGGTCTGGCCGACGACCTCACCGTTCGGCAGTGTCTGGAAGCCGCCGACACCTCCGCCGATCAGACCGGTGAAGCGGACGAAGAACCAGCCGACGAGCAGGATCGCGATGCCTGGGACCACCGCTCGAGCGGGTCCGTATCTCACCAACATTCGTGCCATCACCATGAAGAGGCCGACGAGCACGAGAGCCAGGAAGATCGTGACGATCAGCGTCGGAAGCCCCGATCCCGTCGAGAGTCGGCCGAGGCCGATCCACAACGCGTTGAGCACGCCGGTCTGCTCCGTCGAGGTGTCACGGGCCGTGTAGACGAACCGCCAGATGATCGACGCGCCGACGAGCGAGATCGCCATCGGCATGAAGATGATCGACTTGGCGATGCGTTCGCCACCGCGTTGATCGGCGAGCACTGCGATCGCCAGGCCGAGGGCGGTGGATGCGAACGTGACCACGACGACCCACCAGAGGTTGTTGATCAACGTGCCGCGCATCGCGGTGAAGGCGCCGAAGCTGACCAGCAGGAGGCCGAAGACGAGCGGTGCGACGGTCGGATTGCCGATCTCGACGGCACGGCCGGTACGGCGCTTCATCGCCACGCCGACGACGACGGCGATCCCGAGGATCACCACCCCCAGCATGAACGGGACGCTCGTGAACATGTTGGTCCAGTTGTCGAGGTCGAGGCTGGACGGGTCGCTGAAGATCGATCCGTAGTTCTCGAGGCCGACGAACTCCTCGGAGTTGCGGTCGAACAACGACAGATAGGCGGTGCGGATCGCCGGGATGACGAGCATGACGAGGATGAACAGCAGCGCCGGCCCGAGGAAGATCACCGCGCCGTGACCGGTTCTCGATCCGGGAACGGCGCGGGAGGTCGGGGTTCGTGCTCATCCCCAGACGGACCCCGATCATGACGGCGGGGACCAGTGAGGCGATCACCGAGGTGATGGGTGAACCGTCGCCGAGCGTGGCGCCGCCCCACGCTCCGAGCACCCATCCCAGTGCACCTCCGATCAGGGCGCCACCGAGCGGATGGTGGTGTCGCAAGCTGCTCCATCCGGCGCCGATCGCGATGCCGACGAGCGTGTACACGACGATCGCCACCGGGTCGAGACCGGGTTGGTACGCGTCACGGATCACGAGCCCGATGACCAGCCCGATGGCGGCGCTGCCACCGACGGCGATCGCTCGCCGACGCGACGGATCGTCGGTGCGCGCGAGCGCTGCTCCGAGGGCACCGAACGCCGCTGCACCGGCGAGCGGACCGATGACCCAGGTCAGGAAGCCCGTCCCGGATCCGATGGTGATCAGGTTGCCGTGGAGGGCGATACCGACGATGGCGCCGACGATGCCGAACACGATCGTGCTGAACGTCAGCCACCGCGGTTTCACCATGTCGAAGAGGAGGTTGGCGCCGATCCAGAGCCCCGCGCTGGCGGCGACGGCGATCAGGACCGTGACCGCCGTGGTGCGGATCTTGGGTTCGACGAAGGCCCAGTAGATGAGACCGAGCACGATCACGAAGCCCAGCCCGATCCGGGCCTTGTCCTTCGTGCTCATCGACGCCAGTCGTCCCTCGCCGACCGGTCGCGGTTGTCGCCCGCCCGGCGCGCTCTCGTCGGCGTTGGTGCGTTCCAGCGTCTCCACGTCGTGACCCCCCTGTGGTCCTCGTTCCCCGGCTTGTCGTGCCCCGGCGCTTCACTCGGAAAAACGACGGGGCACCGACACCATAGTGTCGATGCCCCGTCGCGTGCGTTACGTGACCCTGTCGGGTCGTGTGTACGTGATCAGTTCGGCCAGGAGGCCTCGATGGTGGCAGCGGCCTCCTCGGCCGTGATGTCACCGTTGACCAGCGAGGTTCCCTCGGTCCAGAACGTACCGGCACCCACATCGGCGGGCATCAGGTCGGACGCATCGAAGCGTGCGATCTGCGATGCATTCAGGATCTCCAGGAAGCTCTGCTCCAGGGCCTGGTAGACCGACGGATCCTGACCCTGTGCAGCCGACAGGTAGCCGGACAGACCGCCGCCGACGGCTTCGGTCTGGTTCTTCTGACGGGTCTCGGCGTACTCGGCCGTGGCGATGTAGTCCAACACGGCCATCGTGGCGGGGTCGTCGTTGAACCCTGCTGCGAAGATGCCGGCGGTCAGCACGGGCTTGTCACCGTTGATGTCCGGGAAGTAGAACACGTCGACCGCGGTCGGATCGTTGGGATCGGCGAACGTGGTGCCCTCCGGGAACAGCCCGGCGTAGAAGTTCGCCTGACGGTGCATGTAGCACTGCCCGTCGACGAGCGGCTGGCCGTTGTCCTGGAACGCCGTCGCGGCAATCGAACCGCCGGATGCGAAGACGTTCTCCTCGGTCCAGAGATCGACGACGGTCTGCATCGCCTCGACGATCTGCGGATCGTCGAACGGGATCTCGTGGTTGACCCACTGGTCGTAGACGTCGGCGCCGGCCTGGCGGAGCACCAGGTCCTCGACCCAGTCGGTGAAGGTCCAGCCGGTCGCCTGACCGGACTCGATGCCGACACACAGCGGCTTCGGGCCACCGTCAGCGGCCATCTGGTCGATCAGAGCCGTGAACTCCTCGAAGGTGGTCGGGACTTCGTAGCCCGCCTCTTCGAACGCTGCGGGCTGGTACCACACGAGCGACTTCAGGTCGGTCTTGGCCGGGACGCCGTACTGCACGCCGTCGACGTTGCCGTAGAGCTGGTAGCCCTCGGCCCAGTACTCGTCGACGGTCGCGTCCACTTCCTCCGACAGGGGGACGATGCTGCCGGCCCTCGCGAAGTCGGCGAGCTTGCCCGGCTGCGGGAAGAACGAGATGTCGGGCGGGTTGCCACCCTCGACCTGCGTGTTGATGTTCGCCTCCCAGTCGGCGTCGCCGGTGTACTCGACGTTCAGGTTGACCGTCTCGGCCCACGCGCCCAGGGTGTCGTTGATTGCGATGATCGAAGGATCGTCGCGCTCGGGGCCGGTGAGCGTGACGGTCGCGCCGCCGAAGTCCTGATCGCCGCCGGCGGCAGCCGTGCCGTCGCTGTCGGTGGCCGTGGTATCGGAGCTGCTCGAGCCGCTGTCGTCGTCGCTACCGCAGGCTGCGGCAACGAGTGACAGGGTGATCGGGACAGCAGCCAGCTTGAGCCAGCGTTTGTTCATTGGGTCCTCCCCCTCTGATTGATGGTGCCGAGATGTTACGGCGATGTAAACGCTTACAGACGCGATGGGGCAGCGTCAAGGCCAGAGCGCCAGAACCTGATGGGCGTCACCGGTTCGACACGGGGCCCGTGGTACCGCGGAGCACCAGTTCGATCGGCGACATCACCGGCTCGAGGTCGACCGCCGCACCGGTCATCGCGGCGATCAGCGACCGGGCGGCCGCCGCCCCCTGGGAGGGAACGTCCTGTCTGATCGTCGAGAGCGCGAGGACGCGGGCGACGTCGTGGTCGTCGACGCCGAGCAGCGAGACGTCGCTCCCCGGTCGGAGGCCTCGCCGGGCCAACTCCATCAGCGCACCGAAGGCCATCTCGTCGGACATCGCGAACACGGCCGTCGGGGGCTGGTCGAGGTCGAGCAGGGTGGCCATCGCCTCCTGTCCGCCGTCGATTCCGAAGTTGCCTCCCGCGATCAGGTCGCGGTCGATCGAGCAGCCGGCGGCGCGGAGCTCTTCCTCGAAACCGGCGGCGCGACGCCGTGGCACGGCGAAGTTCAACGGGTCGTCACCGAGGCCGCTGATCAGCCCGATCCGTCGGTGGCCGAGCCCCAGCAGGGTGCGTGCACCGATCCGGCCGACCTCGTCGTCGTCGATGAACACCGACGGCGCCCCGGCGACTCGTGTACCGATCGTGGAGAGCGCTACCCCACGATCGCGCAGCGACGCCGCCTGCGCGTCGGTGGCCGGGATGTTCACGAGGACGACGCCGTCGGCGCGTCGCTCGAGTCGTGACGGCTCGTCGAGCAGTCGATGACACTCCTGCAGGCTTCCGACCCCGACGACGAGGAACTCGTAGCCCGCCTCGTTGCACACCGCCTCGGCGCCGGCGATGACGGTCGAGAAGTACCAACTCGCGAGGTGGGGGACCACCACGATCACCGTTCGGGTGCGTCCGGCGGCGAGGCGTGCCGCGGCGGGGTCGGGCGCGTAGTGCATCGCCGTGGCCACCTCGAACACGCGCAGTCGGGTCGACTCCGCCACGTTCGGCAGACCCCGCAGGGCTCGGCTGACGGTGGCGACCGACACGTTGGCCGCGTGGGCGACGTCCTCGATGCGGGCCCGGCGTGGATGTGACCCCGGGCGGTCCCTCGTCGTCCCCATGCTCGGGAGTGTAAGCGTTTACAGCCGGACGATCCCCGGTCGGGGTCGGTGCGGTACGTTCGCACGTCGTGGAGACTTCACGCGCCTGGTGGCGCCACGCGGTGGTGTATCAGATCTACGTCCGGTCGTTCGCCGACGGCAACGCCGACGGCACCGGCGACATCGCCGGAATGCGGAGCCGGCTGCCGTATCTGCAGCGTCTCGGGGTCGACGCGGTGTGGATCAACCCGTGGTACCGGTCGCCCCTGATCGACGGCGGTTACGACGTGGCGGACTACCGCGAGATCAACGAACAGTTCGGCACGACGAGCGAGGCCGAAGCCTTCATCGCCGAGGCGAGGACACACGGCATCCGGGTGTTGGTCGACCTCGTGCCCAACCACAGCTCGTGGGACCATGCCTGGTTCCGGGCCGCGCTCGCAGCGGCGCCGGGGTCGGACGAGCGTGCCCGCTACCACTTCCTCGACGGACGTGGCGACCACGGAGAGCTGCCACCCAACGACTGGCAGTCGGTGTTCGGCGGGTCGGCGTGGACCCGCGTCCCCGACGGCCAGTGGTACCTCCACATCTACGACGAGAGCCAGCCGGACCTGAACTGGGATCATCCTGCCGTCGCGGACGAATTCGATGCGGTGATGCGGTTCTGGCTCGATCGCGGTGCCGCGGGTTTCCGCGTCGATGTCGCGCACGGTCTGGTGAAGGCGCCCGGCTATCCCGATGCCGGTCCGGTCCAGGACCTGGCGGGGATGCCTCCCGGGGAGCACCCGTTCATCGATCGCGACGGCATCCACCCGATCGTGCGCCGGTGGCGACGACTGCTCGACGGGTACGACGACAGGATGATGGTCGCCGAGGCGTGGGTCGATGCATCGCGGCGCCCGCTCTACCTCCGCCCGGACGAGTACCACCAGGCCTTCGACTTCGATCTGCTCACGGCGAACTGGGATGCCGGCGAGTTCGTCTCGATCATCTCGGCGAGTGTGTCGTCGGCGACGGCGGTCGGCTCGGACCCCACGTGGGTGTTGTCGAACCACGACGTCGTGCGCCATGCCACCCGGTACGGCCTGCCCAACGACCTCGAACCCGGCCTCTGGCTGCTCGACGGCGACCGGAGCCTGCTCGACGAAGCACGTGGGGCGCGCCGTGCGCGGGCCGCGGCGATGGCGACGTTCGCGCTGCCCGGCTCGGCGTACGTGTACCAGGGCGACGAACTGGGTCTGCCGGAAGCATGGGACCTGCCGCTCGACGTGCTGCAGGACCCGATCTGGCACGACTCCGATCACACGGTGAAGGGCCGCGACGGTTGCCGTGTCCCGATCCCGTGGGAGCCGACCGGCGACTCGCTCGGATTCGGCGACGACGACGCCTGGCTGCCGCAGCCACCCGAGTACGCCCGCCTCGCCGCTGCGGCGCAGGCGGACGATCCCGACTCGACGCTCACTCTCTACCGCACCGCCCTCGCGATACGGCGGGAGCGGCTCGTCGAGCAGGTCGGCTTCGAACTGGTCGACCGCGGCCCGGACGTCCTCGCGTTCCACCGTGGTGACTCGTTCACCTGTGTCGTCAACATGGGCGACGATCCGATCGAGCTGCCGGCCGGCGACGTCCTGTTGGCATCCGGGCCGATCAGCGGCAACGAGTTGCCGCCGGACACCACGGTCTGGGTGGCCTGATGGAGATCGTGACCAAGCAGGGCCATCCGGACTTCCTCGACCTGCCGTGGGATCAGCCGCTGGACGAGTGGGACTCGTCCCGGCTGGTCAAGATGGCGCACGGCATCAGCCGGCACGTCGTGCGGTTCGTGCGCTTCCAGGACCGCGTCTACGCGCTGAAGGCCACCGGTGTCGTCGCGGCGCAGTCCGAGTACCGCGTGCTGCGCGACATGCGCGACGACCACCTGCCGGTGGTCGAACCCGTCGGCGTGGTGTCCGACGCCCCGAACCCGGGCGACGCCGTGCTGATCACGCGCTATCTCGACTTCTCGCTGCCGTACTGGTATCTGCTCGGCCGGGGCGATCAGTCGCTCGCCGACCGGTTGATGGATGCCGGTGTGGTCCTGCTGGTCCGGCTGCACCTCGAGGGGGTGTTCTGGGGGGATTGTTCGCTGTCGAACATCCTGTGGCGCCGCGACGCCGGTGCGATGATGGCCTATCTCGTCGACGCGGAGACGACCGAGCGTCACGAGACGATCAGCGACCGCATGCGGCAGTACGACCTGGAGATCGCCGTCGAGAACATCGCCGGCGGCCTGCTCGAACTGCAGGCGAGCGGCCGGATCACCGAGGAGATCGATCCGCTCGCCATCGCCGAGAGCCTCCGTATTCGCTACGAGGAACTGTGGAACGAACTGACGCGGGTGGACGAGTTCGACCTGGACGAGCGCTGGCGGATCGAGCAGCGCGTCCGGCGGATCAACGAGCTCGGCTTCGACGTGGAGGAGCTGTCGATCAACCGCGACGGCCGGACACTGGCCGTGAAGCCGGTGCTCATCGAAGAGGGGCATCACGCGCGGGAGTTGCGTTCGCGTACCGGGCTGGAGGTGCAGGAGAACCAGGCGCGCCGCCTGCTGGCCGACATCGACGGGCACCGTGCCTGGCTGGAGCGCGGCGAGGGGCAGCCGATCCCTCGGGCCGTGGCCACGGCGCGGTGGCTCGCCGAGGTCTACCAGCCGGTCGTCGACGCGATCCCCGCCGACATGCAGTCGCATCTCGAACCCGCCGAGCTGTTCCATCAGCTGCTGGAGCACCGGTACCTGATGGCGGAGCGGCGCGGCGGCGAGGTGCGGACGAAGGAGGCGCTCGACGACTACCTGGCCGGCGTGCTCGCCGACACCCCCGAGGAGCGCCAGCTCCGCCTCCGTGACACCGGCAGCGTCGCCGTCGTCGAGGCCGGTCCGGTTACCGTCGTTCCCGATGACTGACCTCGAACGTGTCGCCGCTGCCCGTCGCGCGATCGGATTGATCGATCTGACCGACCTGTCCGACGATCACGCGGCCGACGGGATCGACGAGTTGTGCCGGCGAGCGCGGGAGCACCGGACCGCGGCGGTGTGCGTGTGGCCCGAGTACGTGTCGACCTGTGCGGCGCAGCTCGCCGGGTCCGGCGTCCGCGTGGCGACGGTCGTGAACTTCCCGGGCGGCGACGAGCCGCTCGCGGAGGTGGAGGCGGCAACCCGGCGAGCGCTCGCCGATGGCGCCGACGACATCGACGTGGTGCTGCCGTACGAGGCGTTCCTCGCCGGCGACGAGCAGCGCGCCGGGGCGGTCGTGTCCGCACTTGCCGAACTGGTCGACGCACCTCGTGTGCTCAAGGTGATCCTCGAGACCGGTGCGCTCGGATCGGCGGAGACCGTCGGCGCGGCCGCCCGGTTGGCGATCCGCCACGGTGCCGATTTCGTCAAGACGTCGACCGGCAAGATCCCGGCGGGGGCGAGCCTCGCAGCGGCGGGGGCGATGCTCGACGCGATCGCCGCAGCCGATCGGCCCATCGGGCTCAAGCCGTCGGGGGGCATCCGCACGTTCGACGAGGCGATGGCCTACGTCGACCTGGCCGACTCGGTGATGGGCGAGGGCTGGGCGACGTCGGCGACGTTCCGCTTCGGTGCCAGTGGCCTGCTCGACTCCTTGCTCGCCGTCGTCGACGGCGGTCCAGCGTCATCGAGTTCCTCGACGTACTGAGCCGCCCTGCCCGCCGGGCCGGTAGTCTTCGGGGCCCCTGCCCTCGTAGCTCAGGGGATAGAGCATCGGCCTCCGGAGCCGTGTGCGCAGGTTCGAATCCTGCCGAGGGCGCTGCTGAGACATCTCCCGAATCAGCCTGACCAGGTGAGCAGGTCGCCGGTGCCCTGGAGCAGGAGCGAGCCGGGGAACACGCGGAGGCGATGAGGTTCGAGGCGCAGAATGCCGAACGCCTCGGATTCTGGGCGGTCCCATCCCGGGATGATGCTCGGGTCGTAGCCGACCGGCGACGGTCCGTCGACGAAGCGCTGCCAGCCGGCGCGCTTGGCCTCGACGCCGAGCTCCCACGCCGTGTTGCAGTCGGCGGTTGCGACGTCCTGCGACGGATCCCAGTACGTCAGCGAGACATGCGACTGGAATTCGAGATCCCGAGCCTTCGGCGATGTCGGCGAGGTGGCGATCCACCCGGTGAGGCGTTCGCCGTCCCACTCCCAGATCGGGTGCAGGATGCGGGTGCGTGGACGCCCGGACGAGTCGACCGTGGCGACCGTCGCCCAGACGATCCGGTGGGCGACGGCGACGAACGCCGGCGCGATCTCGGGCAGTGTTGTCGCTGACATGTGGAACCTCCGTCCGCGACATGTTGGCACCGACGATCGGATCGAAGCGACTGAGTTCCTCCCGCTTCGTGAACGTCCTGGGAGCGCGGGCCCGGCATCCGGCAGACTGTCACGACCATGTCGGATCCCATCGCCACGATCTCGGAACTGCTCACGCCCGTCTTCGCCCGGCTGAACGGCGGCGATCCCGCGGACCCGACCGTGCGACCCTCCGACCGCGCCGACGCCCAGATCAACGGCGCGCTGCCGGTCGCGAAGCGCATCGGATCGAACCCTCGCGAGCTCGCGCAGGCGGTCGTCGATTCCGGCGTGCTCGACGGGGTCGCAAGCGAACTGGAGGTCGCGGGGCCGGGTTTCGTCAACGTGACCTTCTCACCGGAGTTCCTTGCCGAACAGATGAGGGAGGTCGCCGTGGACGATCGGCTCGGGGTGGCGGTCGCCACACCGACGAAGACGGTCGTGATCGACTACTCGGCACCGAACGTCGCCAAGGAGATGCACGTCGGGCACCTGCGCACCACGCTGATCGGCGATGCCCTGGTGCGCATGCTCGACTTCCTCGGCCACCGGGTCATCCGTGAGAACCACATCGGTGACTGGGGCACACCCTTCGGGATGCTGATCGAGCATCTGGTCGACCTGGGCGAGGAGCGTGCCGCCGAGCACCTCTCGCTCGGCGACCTCGACGGCTTCTACAAGGAGGCGCGGGCGGCGTTCGACGCGTCGGACGAGTTCCAGGACCGGGCGCGTCAGCGTGTCGTGCTCCTGCAGGGTGGCGACGCCGAGACGCAACGCTTGTGGGGGCTGCTCGTCGAGCTGTCGACCAAGCACTTCAACACGGTCTACGAGATGCTCGGCGTGCACCTGACCGACGACGACCTCGCCGGCGAGAGCACCTACCAGCCGTTGATGCCCGAGGTGATCGAACGGCTCCGGGCGCTGGACCTCCTCGTCGAATCCGACGGTGCCGACGTGGTGTTCCCGCCCGGGTTCACCAACCGCGACGGTGACCCGTTACCGCTGATCGTGCAGAAGGGCGCCGGTGGTTTCAACTATGCGACCAGCGATCTTGCGTGCGTGATCGACCGGGCCGAGCGACTCGGTGCCGACCTGATCCTGTACGTCGTGGATGCGGGCCAGCAGCAGCACTTCCAGATGGTGTTCGCAGTCGCGGAGATGGCGGGATGGTTGGCGCCGCCCCGAGAGGCGGTGCACGTCGCGTTCGGAATCGTGCTCGGGACCGACCGCAAGCGGTTGCGCAGCCGGTCGGGAGAGCCGATGAAGTTCGTGGAACTGCTCGACGAAGCACTCGAGCGCGCGGCGGCTGCGATCGACGAGAAGAACCCGGACCTCACCGCGGACGAGCGCGCGGCAGTGGTGCACATGATCGGGATCGGTGCGGTCAAGTACGCCGAGCTCTCCACGGACCGGGTCAAGGACTACGTGTTCGACTGGGACCGGATGCTGTCGTTCGACGGCAATACGGGCCCGTACCTGCAATACGCGCACGCCCGGATCTGTTCGATCTTCCGACGCGCGGACGTTGACCGGGCGTCGGTGCGCGGCGTCGACATCCAGGTGGGGACGCCGCAGGAGCGGGCGCTGGCACTGCGGCTGCTCGCGTATCCGACGGCGATCGACACCACCCTCGAGACCTACAGCCCGCACAAGCTGTGCACCTACGTCTACGACCTGGCGACCGACTTCACCGCGTTCTACGAACACTGCCCCGTGCTCAAGGCCGACGAGCCCCTGCGCTCGAGCCGGCTCGCGCTCTGCGATCTCACCGCCCGCACGCTCCAGCACGCTCTCGGCCTGCTCGGCATCGACGCCCCGGAGCAGATGTGACCCGCCGCCACCACCCCCGTTTGCGTTGCATTCCGGGTGGGGTGGGTCACCGAAACCCTCACGCAAACGGTGGTGCGCCGGACCACCCCCGTTTGCGCTGCATTCTGGGTGGGGTGGGTCACCGAAATCCTCACGCAAACGGTGGTGGCGGGTTGGTCGGGGGGCGGCGGTGAGCGCGATCCAGCGTCGTCTGCTGCCCGACACGGCCGAGGTCGGCCACGACGGATGGCTCACGATCGGCGGCGTGTCGGTCGAGGAGTTGGCCGAGGAGTTCGGCACCCCGCTGTTCGTCTACGACGAGACCCACCTGCGGGCCCGCTGCCGCGAGGCCGTCGCTGCGTTCGGCCCCGAGCGCACGATCTACGCCACGAAGGCGTTCCTCTGCCGGGCGATGGCGCGCCTCGCGTACGACGAGGGCATGCTCCTCGACGTCGCCACCGGCGGCGAGCTCCACGTCGCGCTCTCGGCCGGTGTACCCGCGAGCGCCTGCACGCTGCACGGCAACAACAAGTCCGGGGCGGAGCTGCGCGAGGCGATCGAGGCCGAGGTCCGCTACATCGTCGTCGACTCCTTCGACGAACTCGACCGCCTCGACGTGCTCGCCGCCACGGGCATCGGGCCCACACCGCGTGTCGTGTTGCGCATCACACCGGGTGTTCACGCCCACACCCACGAGTTCATCGCCACCGGACAGGACGACTCGAAGTTCGGGTTCAACCTCGCCAACGGCGACGCGCTGCGAGCGGTCGACCACGCCCGACGCTCCGACGCGATGGAGCTGGTCGGCCTCCACTGCCACATCGGCTCGAACGTGTTCGAGGCGTCGTCGTTCGCGAAGGCAGCCGAGGTGATGGCCGACTTCGCCGTGCCGCTCGACCTCCCCGAGCTGATCCTCGGCGGCGGCCTGGGCGTCGCGTACGTCGAGGGGGAGGAAGCACCGACGATCGCCCAGTGGGGGAGCGTCCTGCTCGACGCCTGCGAGGCCCTCGGTGTGCGATCGCGGGTGAGCGTCGAGCCGGGCAGAGCGATCGTGGCATCGGCGGCCGTCACCCTCTACACCGTCGGCACGATCAAGGACATCCCCGACGTTCGCACCTACGTCGCCGTCGACGGCGGGATGAGCGACAACCCTCGCCCGGTGCTGTACGGATCGGGCTACGAGTCGTTCCTCCCCCGGGCGCTCGAGGCCGAACGTGACCTCACGGTACGACTGGTCGGCAAGCACTGCGAGTCCGGCGACGTCCTCGCCTTCGCGGCGCAGGTGCCGTCCGACATCGCCGTCGGTGATCTGCTCGCGATGCCCGTCACCGGCGCCTACGGCCACTCGATGGGTTCGAACTACAACAAGATCACCCGGCCGCCCGTCGTGTTCGTCGCCGATGGTGAGGCGCGACTCGTGGTGCGTCGGGAAACCTACGCCGACCTGCTGGTCACCGACCTCGGCTGAATACGCTCGGTGACCATGGCGAAGCGCAACCGCATGATCACGGGGCTCATCGCAGCGGCGTTCGCGCTGTTCCGCGAGCGCGACCGGCTCGCCGGCAAGACGAAGAAGAGCGCCGCACCGACGTCGCGTCAGGTGCCCACCGGCACCAGGGTCGAGTACTCACCCGACATCGACGGCGACGCCGACCCCGGTGAGGTCGTGTGGGCGTGGGTGCCCTACGAGGACGACCCGTCGAAGGGCAAGGACCGGCCGGTCGTGATCATCGGCACCTGTTCGGGCGGCCTCGCAGGGGTGCCGTTGACCTCGAAGAACAAGGGCCACGGTGCGGTGGCGGTCGGTACCGGCGGGTGGGACCGCAGTGGCCGCCCGAGTTGGGCGAAGGTCGACCAACTGATCGTGGTCGACGAGGGCAGCGTCCGTCGCGAGGGATCGGTCCTGGAGCGGGCACGCTTCGACTCCGTGGTCGCCGGGGTCTCGGAACACCACGATCTCGTGCTCGGCTGAGGTTCCCGGCGGCCGACTCCGGCAGCGACCTCAGGGGCGGCGGCCCATCGCGTCGAGCAGTCGCAACTGCAGCGGTGCGTCCTCTCCGACGGCGCCGCTCGGGCCCGCACCGAACACACCGACCGAGCCCATCATCGGCAGCATCGGTTGGATCCCCTCCCAGACGAGCTCGACGACGGACGGGTCGAGCGACTCGTCGACACCGATCGCTCGGGCCAGGTCCCACCGGTGCACCAGCAGGTCGCCGATGCGGAAGTTGATCACCTGGGCGCCCGGCATGTCACCCGCCGGATGGTGGAGGACGCGCACGGCGATGTCGGGTTGCTCGAACGCGACGAGCTGGCGAGCGAGCGCCTGATCGACGGCTGCGAGCGGATCGTTCCCGAGGTGGTCGATGCCGAGTACGGCGATCGCGTCGTTGCGGCCGGCGCCGTCGGCGAGCCTCGCGGCCATCTCACTGCCCGAGACGACGTGTCCGACCAGATCGCGCACGGTCCAGCCCGCACACGGCGTCGGGGCGTCCCACTGATCGTCGCCGACCTGGGCGACGACGGCTCGGAATCCGTTGGAGGCACGCTGGAGGGCATCGGCCGTGACCATCGCCGCACGGTACCCGTCGGTGGGTCGACGTGCGATGTCCAACCTCCGATCGGAGCGCCGACGCGTCGCCGCTCAGCGGGCGGCGTCGATCGCCCGATCGATCGGTTCTCCGAGCTCGCTGGCGAGGTCGAACCCGACGAGCAGGTTCTCCTCGACCACCAGGTACACGCCGTACCCGTCCGCGAGTTCGAGCCACGGCACCGCGCCGTACGCGCCGGGGTCGGTCACGTACCCGTCGGCGGGCGCCCGCACCCACCATCCCAGCCCGTAGCCGCCGAGACCGGGGTTCCCCGTCGGTCCGTACCGCTCGATGACTCGATCGGTGTGCATCCGCTCGACCGATTCGGCGCTGAGCGCCCGTGTGTCGCCGCAGCGCCCCGCTCGCAGCTGCATCAGCAGCAGTTCGGCGTAGTCCGGAGCGGTGAGGTACGCGCCGCCCTCGATGTTGGGGTTGGCCGTCCGTGCGAGCGCGGCCGGGTCGCCGTCGAACTCGTCCGGGTACTCGAACGTGAACGGGCCGAACTGCGCCCACTGGTTGGTGAAGCCGAGCGAGTCGATGCCGCACGGCTCGACGTAGGTCTCGGCCAGGAGGTCGTCCCAGCTCGAGCCGGTCACCGCTTCGGCAACCGCGCCGGCGACCTGCCATTGGCCGCCGCCGTAGCGGAACTCCGTGTCGGGGACGACGACGTCACGGTCGTCCGCGGCTGTCGTGAAGATCGCCTCGCCGCACCGCTCGAGGTCGTCGTCCACGTCGAACTGGCAGGTGTAGGGGGCGTAGAGCGCGGTCGGTCCGAGGCCGACGAACCCCGAGCTGTTCGACAGCAGCTGCGCAACCGTGACCGATGCCGTCGCCGTCGACGGATCCTCCGGTTGCCAGCCGGTGAGGTCGGCGATCGGCCGGTCGAGGTCGAGGACTCCCCGTTCGTCGAGTCGGAGCAGCACGCCGGCCACGATCATCTTGCTCGAGGACGCGACCAGCGACACCCGCTCGGGCCCGAACTCGCCCCAGTAGGCCTCGTAGACGACCCCGTCGTCTCGATCGACGATCACCAGCCCCGCCCCGTCCAGGTCCCGCTCCGCGACGAACGCCTCGACGATCGGCGACACCTCCGAGAAGTCGTACGACCTGGGCGCGGTGACGACCGGTTCGGGCGGCAGGCTCGGCCCGGTCGCGGGGTTGTTTCGGTCGTCGCGACGTCCGTGGACGGCACCGACCGGTGCGCGGCACGGTGGTGTCGTGGTCGTCACGGCGGTGGCCGCCGCGAGTGTGCCGGTCGCCGACGGTTCGACGACGTCGTCGTCTTCTGCGCACGCCGCGACCGTCAGGGCCACCGCGAGCACGGCGAGACGTGCGCCGAGCCGCGTTCGGCGACCGTCCCGGTCGGAAACGGTCATGGGGTCACGGTACCGGATCCCGTAGCCTCCAGTCCCGTGACGAGCAACCTGGAAACGGTCCGCATCGGCGTCCTCGGATGCGGCAACGTCGGGGCCGCTTTCGTGCAGCTCGTCGAGGCCCAAGCCCCCTACGTCGAACGCCGCACCGGCTTGCGTCTCGAGGTCACCCGCGTGGCCGTGCGCAACCTGTCGGCGCCGCGCGACGTCGAGCTGGCCGACGGCGTGCTCACTCGCGATTCGCACGCGGTCGTCTCCGACCCCGACATCGACCTGGTCGTCGAGGCGATCGGTGGGATCGAACCCGCCCGGGAACTCATTCTCGAGGCGCTGGCCAACGGCAAGCCGGTCGTCACCGCCAACAAGGAGTTGCTCGCCAACGTCGGCGCCGAGCTCTACGCGGCCGCCGATGCGGCCGAGCGCGACCTGCTCTTCGAGGCTGCCGTCGCCGGTGGCATCCCGATCATGCGCGCACTGCGCGAGAGCCTTCACGGAGAACCGATCCGGCGCGTCCTCGGAATCATCAACGGGACGACCAACTTCATCCTCACGAAGATGACCGACGCCGTCGCCGGCGGGGGAGAGGCCGACTACGCCACCGCGCTCGCCGAGGCGCAGCGCCTGGGATTCGCCGAGCGTGATCCGACCGCCGACGTCGAGGGCTTCGATGCGGGGGCGAAGGCGGCGATCATCGCCAC
>CAVQJG010000003.1:0-119732 GCA_963712775.1 Ilumatobacteraceae bacterium
GCCGGTGCGTCAGATCGACGTTGGTCACCTCGTTGCCGGCGCCGATGTTGTAGATCTCGCCCGGAACACCCTCGTCCAACACGAGCTGGGCGGCGATGTTGTGGTCCTCGACGTGGATCCAGTCGCGCACGTTCAGCCCGTCGCCGTAGAGCGGCACCTGCTTGCCGTCGAGCAGGTTGGTGGTGAACAGCGGGATCACCTTCTCGGGGAACTGGTACGGCCCGTAGTTGTTCGAGCAACGGGTGACCACGACCGGCAGCCCGTAGGTGGAGAAGTACGACAGCGCGATCAGGTCGGAACCCGCCTTCGCCGCCGAGTACGGCGACCGCGGGACCAGGATGTCGGTCTCCACCGAGGAGCCCTCCTCGACCGAGCCGTACACCTCGTCGGTCGAGATGTGCAGGAACTTGGCGATGCCCACGGTGTTGGCGACGTCGCACAGCACGTTGGTGCCCATGCAGTTGGTCCGGACGAACTTCGAACCGTCCGCGATCGAGCGATCGACGTGGCTCTCGGCCGCGAAGTGCACCACGGCGTCGTGGCCGTCCATCGAGCGGGCGACGTCATCGGCGTCACAGATGTCGGCGTGGACGAACTCGGCCCGTGGATCGTCCAGCACGTCGCGGATGCTCTCGAGGTTGCCCGCGTACGTGAGAGCGTCGTAGATCGTGACCGAGTGGTCGGTCGTCGCCAGCACGTGACGCACGTAGTTCGATCCGATGAAGCCGGCGGCGCCGGTGACGAACAGTTTCATGACTGCACTCCCTGACTGGGCTCTGTGAACGCGGGGGCCGAACGGTCCTTCGCCGAGATCTGGGCTGGATCATCGGGGTCGATCGGCAGCGGCCACCGATCCAGGACGAGCGGGTCGAGTGGAGTGAACCCCGAGCCCGGCATGCCCGGCTGCCACTCGCGGTCGAAACAGTAGGCGTACTCCGTCTCCGGCTCGAGCGCCTGGAAACCGTTGGCCACGCCGCTCGGCACGAGCACCTGGACGCCCGGCTCCAGATCGACCTCCTCGACCAGACCGAACGTCGGCGAACCGGGGCGAACGTCGACGTACACGCCGTGGGCGCGCCCATGGGCAACGGTGACGAGCTTCGTCATCTGCTCGGCGTGCATGCCGCGGACGCCGCCGAGGTGCGTCAGCGTGACGTTGATCTGCTCGATCCGCTCGAACGACGGCGCGGCGTCGGCGAACGCAGACCGGCGGAACAGTTCGCGGACGGTGCCCCGTTCGTCGGTCACCTGTTTCATCGTGGCGATCACCAGGCCGTCGATCGTGCCGCGCCGCGTCGTGAAGTCGATGATCATCACTCGACGTCGATCTGGCAGTGGTCGCCGACCATCAGCCGGATCGCACGGGGCTTGCGCTTCGTTCGGGACACGACGGCATCGCTGCCGATCAGGCTGTCCTCGAGCCGCGGGATGTCGATCACCTGACTGCGCTCCATCACCACCGAGTGCTCGATCTCGGAGTGACGAACCTCGCAGTCGGCACCGATCGCGCTGAAGGGTCCGATGAAGCTGTCGATGATCCTCGTGCGGGGACCGATCGCCACCGGCCCACGAACGGTCGAGTTGACGATCTCGGCACCCGCCTCGACCACGACCCGGCCGTCGATGAACGAGGCGTCGTCGACCGAGCCGTCGATCCTCGTGGCGATCGTCTCGAGGATCAGGCGGTTCGCCTCGAGCAGCGGGGTGAGCTTGCCGGTGTCGATCCACCACCCCGTGAGGATCTCCATGCGCACACGCCGGCCGTGGTCGATCAGCCACTGGATGGCGTCGGTGATCTCCAACTCGCCGCGTTCGGACGGTTCGATCGAAGCGACCGCCTCGTGGATCTCCCGGTCGAAGAGGTAGACGCCGACGAGCGCAAGGTTCGACGGCGGATCGACCGGCTTCTCGACGAGGTGGACGACGTGGCCCTCGGCGTCGAGCGATGCGATCCCGAAGCGCTGCGGATCGTCGACCTCCTTGAGCAGGATCTGGGCCGACGGCGGTTGTTCGCTGTCACGCGCGGCGGTGAACGCCGCCACGAACGCTTCGAGGTCCTGTTCGAGCAGGTTGTCGCCGAGGTACATCACGAAGTCGTCGTCGCCGAGGAACTCCCGGGCGATCAGGACACAGTGCGCGAGCCCGAGCGGTTCGTCCTGCGGGATGAACGTGATCTGGGCGCCGAACTGCGAGCCGTCGCCGAGGTCGGCCATCACCTCGTCGCGGGTGTCACCGACGATGACGCCGAGCTCGGTGATCCCGGCCGCCACCATCGAGCGGATCCCGTAGTGCAGGATCGGCGTGTTGGCCACGGGGACCAGCTGCTTGGCCCGGGTGTGGGTGATCGGCCGAAGCCGGGTGCCGGCACCGCCGGCGAGAATGAGCGCCTTCATGACGCGCCGCAGTGTAGGGCGCCGTGGCGGGGCCGTGCTGTTAGGGGCCGACCGGTGGGGGCGGTCCGACGCCGCGGAAGTAGTCCAGGATCGGCTCGGCGCCGTCGCCGAGCAACAGGACGGCATTGCCGTCCTTCGTCACGCCGACGACCGGCAGCTGGTACTTGTTGAGACCGGTCGAGAATGCCTTGCGGAGCGTGCCCGCAGCACCGACGGGGTCGAGGCCCGGATCCATCCGCACGGCCCCACTGGCGGCGGAGATGAGCTCCGATGCCATGAAGGGATCGGACTGCAACCTGTCGATCGTGGCGTCCGCGGTGAGCTGCAGGAAGTCCTGCTGGCGTTGGATCCGGCCGAGGTCGGAGGTCGGGTCGGTCCTCCACGCGCCGTCGCGGAACTCCTCGTAGTAGCGGCTGCGGGCGTACTGCAGCGCCTGGAGACCGTCGAGTTGGTGGCACCCGGGTTGCTGGTCGAGGCCCGTGTTCTTGTCGCGCGTGGCGTACTCGAAACAGATCGTCGTGCCCCCGACGGCATCGACGAGGTCCTTGAACCCGTTGAAGTCGATGTCGACGACGTGGTGGATCGGGATGCCGAGTTCCTGGGTGATCGTGGCGGCGAGGACGTCGGTGCCGTCGCTGTACGCCGAGTTGATCCGGTTCGCGTCGCCGCTCCCTGCGATGTTCACCCAGAGGTCGCGGGGCAGGCTGACGATCGACGCACCGTCGCCGTTCTCCTCCTGTCGAAGGATCATGATCGTGTCCGATCGACGGCCCTGAACCGCACTGGTGTCACCGATGCCCCCGAAGTCGGGGTCGTTCGGGTCGGCGTTCTCACGGGTGTCCGAGCCGATCAGCAGGTAGTTCTGCGCAGGCCCCTCCTGCGGGGTGAGCGCCAACTCGAGCCCCTCGATCCGCTCGACGTCGGACGTGCGAGCGTTCGCTGCCGAGATGACACCGAACGCACCGGATCCGCCGACGGCCAACGCGAGCAACAGCGCGAGGGGCGCAGAACTCAGGCGACGCCGGGACGGGGAGGACACGGGAGACAACGCTACTGGCGGCACCATCAGCGCTGGTGGCAGTACCTCCGCCGGCTCGAACTCACACCGGATTCACACCGGGCCGTCGCGGTCGTCGCGGTCGTCGGGTCGGAGGTGCACGACGTCGCCGGCGTCGTAGGACGTGATCGTCCCGTCGGCCGCCTCGACCACCAACCGTCCCTCGCCATCGAGGTCGATGGCGGTGCCGAAGGCGACGCCGCCGCCCGGTAGCTCGACGCGCACAGTGCGACCGAGCGTCGACAGAGCGGATCGAAATGCCACACCGACGTCGTTCGGCAGCTCGTCGAGCGCCGACAACACGAGGCGCAGGACCCCGGCGGGGGAAACGTCGACGTCGAGCGACGCAGCGCCGTCGGGTGCCCATCCCACGTTGAGCCCGAGACCGACGACGACGGCGTCGACCACCGACGATCGCTGCGCGAGGATCCCAGCCAGTTTGCGCTCCCCGATGAGCACGTCGTTGGGCCACTTCAGCGAGATCTCGAGGTCGGGCCGCAGGGTCCGGACCGCCGCGAGCGCGGCGAGGCCGATGCGATGGGTGACCTCCGACGGCGGTGACGGCACGGGGGCCACGGCGATCGACACCAGCAGGTTCGCTCCGCGAGGCGCCTCCCACCGGCGATCCAGGCGGCCGCGTCCTGCGGTCTGATGGTCGGTGAACAGCACGGTTCGATCGCCTGCAGCACCCGCTTCGACCAGCGCCAGGAGGTCGGCGTTCGTGCTGCCCGTCTCGGGGACGTGGCGCACATCCCACCCGGTGGGCCACCCGCCGCCCGCGGGATCGTCGCCCCAGATGTCCCCGCGCGCGTCCACGGCCCCTACATTGGCACCCGTGCTCCAGAAGATCCTGATCGCCAACCGCGGCGAAATCGCTGTCCGTGTCATCCGCGCTGCCCGGGAGATGGGCATTCCCACGGTGGCCGTCTACTCGGAGTTGGATCGTGATTCGCTCCACGCCCGACTCGCCGACGAGGCCTACGCGCTCGGCGGTCAGACCGCAGCGGAGAGCTACATCAACACCGAGGTGATGCTCGACGTGATCCGACGCAGCGGCGCCGACTCGGTCCATCCCGGCTACGGGTTCTTCTCCGAGAACGCCGACTTCGCCCGAGCGATCACCGCGATGGGCGTCGAGTTCATCGGCCCCCCTGCCAGTGCGATGGACGAGATGTCCGACAAGGTGTCGAGCCGTCTCGCGGCGATCCGCGGTGGTGCTCCGATCGTGCCGGGTACCACCGAGTTCGCCAAGGGCCCCGAGGAGATCAAGGCGTTCGGCAACGAGTTCGGCTGGCCGGTGTGCATCAAGGCCGCGTTCGGCGGCGGCGGCCGCGGGATGAAGGTCGTGCAGTCGGAGGCCGATGTCGACGCTGCGATGGCGAGTGCGCAGCGCGAGGCCAAGAGCTTCTTCGGGCGCGACGAGGTGTACGTCGAGCGCTACCTCACCTGGCCGCGCCACGTCGAGATCCAGCTGGTGGGCGACAAGCACGGCAACTGCGTGTGGATCTCGTCTCGCGACTGTTCCGCACAGCGGCGTCACCAGAAGCTCGTGGAAGAGGCCCCGGCGCCCGGTCTGCCCGAGGGGGTCGAGCAGGCGATGGGCGAGGCAGCGGTCAAGGCGGCGAAGGCCGTCGGTTACTACGGAGCCGGCACCGTCGAGTTCATCTTCCAGGACGGCGAGTTCTTCTTCCTCGAGATGAACACCCGCCTCCAGGTGGAGCACCCGGTGAGCGAGATGATCACCGACATCGACCTCGTCGAATGGCAGATCCGAGTCGCAGCGGGCGAGGAACTCCCGATGACGCAGGCCGAGGTCGACGCCTCCCGCCGGGGCCACTCGATCGAGATCCGGATCAACGCGGAGGACGTCGCCGGCGGCAAGTTCCTGCCGTCGCCGGGCCCGATCACACGACTGGTCGCTCCCGACGGCTTCGGCGTGCGATTCGACTCCGGATACCACTCGGGCGACGAGATCAGCCAGTTCTACGACAACCTGGTCGGCAAGCTCGTCGTGTGGGGTCGCGACCGGGATGTGGCGATCGCTCGTACGATCCGGGCACTCGACGAACTGGTGGTCGAGGGCGTCGCCACCACGATCCCGGCCGACCTGGCGATCCTCCGACATCCGGACTTCGTCGCCGTCGAGCACTCGACCAAGTGGGTCGAGGAGACACTCGACCTCAGCGGGGTCGGCGGCAAGTCCGAGTCGTCCCCGCCCGAGACCGACGACGACGCCGAGCCCCTCGTCAAGCGTTCGACGACGGTCGAGGTCAACGGCAAGCGCTTCGACGTCAACATGTGGGTCCCCGAGACACCGGCGGTCGTGTCGGCCGGTGCGTCCCCGGCCAAGAAGAAGAAGCACAGCTCGGCGAGCGGCGGCGGTGGCGGCGTGGCGTCGGGCTCGGTCGAGGCGCCGATGCAGGGCACGATCGTGAAGGTGCTCGTCGAGGTCGGCCAGGCCGTCGAGGTCGGCACCGGCATCGTGGTGCTCGAGGCGATGAAGATGGAGAACCAGATCAACGCCGAGAAGGCGGGCACCGTCAAGGAGATCAAGGTCACCGCGGGCGACACGGTCGGCGGCGGCGACGTCCTCGCCGTCATCGAGTGAATGAGACGTGGGGTCAGACCCCGCGTCTCATTCGGCGGCTTCGGAGAGCGCTTCGCTGAGCGCAGGGTGCACGAGGATGCTCTCGGCAAGGTCGGTGACCGTCAACCCGGCGGTCACGGCCACGGCGATCACCGAGATCAGCTCGGCTGCTTGACGTCCGACGATCGAGCCGCCGAGCACCTCACCGGTGGCCGGATCGGAGATGATCTTGACGAACCCCGTCGTGTCGTTGTTGATCATCGCCTTCGCCGTCGTGGAGAACGGCACCTTGGTCACCCGGATCTTGCGACCGGAGCTGAAGGCCTCCGCCTCGGCGAGACCGACGTCGGCGATCTCCGGCTCGGTGAAGATCGCGGATGCTGCCTTGTCGTAGTCGAGATGTCGATGGCTGCGCGTGTGGCCGCCGATCACGTGTTCGGCGACCTTGCGACCCTGCATCGACGCCACCGATGACAGCGGCAGCTTGCCGCTGATGTCGCCTGCGGCGTAGATGTGGGGCACGTTGGTGACGCAGTGCTGGTTGATGCCGACGTAGCCCCATTCGTCGACGGCGACGCCGGCGGCGGCGAGCCCGATGTCCTCGGTGTTCGGGATCGAGCCGATGGCGAGCACGGCGTGGCTCGACCTGACCGAGCGTCCGTCGTCGGTGCGCACGATCACCTCGTCGCCGGATCGTTCGATCGACTCCGCCCGGGCCCCCATCACGAGCTTGACGCCGCGACGCATGAACTCCTCCTCGAGGACCGCTGCGACCTCGGGGTCCTTGCCGGGCAGCACCTGTTGGCGGCTCACCACCAGGGTCACCTTGGAGCCGAACGACGAGAACATGTGCACGAACTCGACGCCGGTGACGCCCGAGCCGATCACCGTGACGCTCTCCGGGAAGATCTTCGGCGGATAGCAGTCGCGGGTGGTCAGGATCCGGTCGCCGTCGGGTTCGCACCAGTCCGGAATCCGCGGTCGCGATCCGGTCGAGACGAGCGCCGCGTCGAACTCGACCGTCTCGACACCGTCGGGGCCCTCGACGACGACCGTGTGCGGCCCCGTGAAACGGCCGGTGCCCCGGAGCATCCGAACGCCCTGGCTGGTCAGCAGTTGCGTGATGTTGTCACGCATCGTGTTCTCGATCGACTCGATGCGCTCGGTCAGTCCGCCGACGTCGACCGCGGTGTCGACCGTGGCCAGTCCCATCCCCCCGATGGCGCGCGTCCGACTGATCGCCCTGCCGGTTGCGATCATCGACTTCGACGGAATGCAGTCCCACAGATGGGCGGCACCGCCCACGATGTCGCGCTCGATCATCGTCACCTGCGCGCCGAGGCGTGCCGCCGTGGTCGCCGCGACGTTGCCCGCCGGCCCGCCTCCGATGATCACGAATCTGGTGCTCACGGGCACCAGGCTATGCCGCAGCGACCTCAGTGGTCGCCGACGTACAGACCGTCGTCGGCGAACAACGTCGCCCGTTCGGTCGGTGCGGTGGTCAACGCCGCGCCGGTGACGACGTTGGGACAGAACCTCGATGGATACGAGAGTTGGTCGCGGGGTTCGCCGACCCACTCGAAGTGCATCCCGTCGGGGGTCAGGAAGTTCCCTCCCCAGGCGAACCCGTGCTTGCGGAAGATCTGGACGGTCTGGCAACCGCCGGGCCGGGTCGCGAAGTCGGGCGGAGCACATCCCTGGCAGGAACCGACGGTGTTGGTGTCGACCGCCATCCCCCACGAGTGGCGCGAGAGGAACCCCAGGGCGCTGTCGGGCGTCAGCCGGTTGAACCGCGCCAGGAAGCATCCGCCGGCGGTGTTCGCGTCGGAGAAGTTGATCGTGGCTCGGAGCCCGCGTGCGGTGATCTCGTCCATCGCCGCCCGCAGAGCGACCCGGACCGTCGAATGGCATCCGGTCTGCAGGCTGAGCCCGCTGATGCTGCCGGTGGTGATGTACCGGCTCCGCCAGGCATCGTCGAGGCTGACGGAGCCGTTGGCGTTGACGCGGTAGGCGAACTCGCCGAGCGCCTCCTTGGTCCGCGCCATGCCGATCGTGTTGTCCGGGTCGGCCGGGTCCCAACTCCTCCGGATCCGGATCGACGTCGACACCAGACCGTTGGCGGACATCGCCGAATCGATCGCGGCACGCGACGGGAATCCCCACAGGACGGCGCGACTCAGGTTCGTGATGCCGAGGCGATCGGCGGCGGCGGGCACGATCAGGAGTTCGGTGCCGCCGAGGACGTCGTCGTCGACCACGGCCGCGACGGTGATCGGCACGATCGCGCCGGATCCGGAGACGAGATCCATCGTGTCACCGGCCTGCGCGCCGCGGAGCCCGGCAGTCAACGAGCCCATCACGGCGGTGTTCGGGCCGAGGAGGCCCGAGACGTCTCGGCCCATCGTGCGTGCGATCACGTCAGGCGGGAGCACGGTGGTGCCCATCGGGTAGGCGAAGCCCTGCTGCGGGAGCTGCACCGACACGGCACCGCGGCGGAGTGCGACCATGCCCACGCTCGCGGCGCGCCCGAACGCGATGCTGGCACCCGACGCCCGGGCAGCCGCGACCGTGCGATCGGCGACGTCCTGGCGCAGCGGACCCGAGTTGTAGACCGTGACCACCTCGGCGGCGAGCGGGGACGCCGGCTCCGCCTGGCGGCTGCCGACTGCGGGTTGGTCGATCCGCTCGGTGAGCGCGACAGCAGCCGTGGCGGCGCCGAGCGCAACGATGACGAGGGCGGCCATGCCGGTGACGGTTCGTACACGCACGGTCCGCAACTGTACGGGCTGCCGGTGCGGTGGCGGCAGCAACCGCGCTTCTGGCGGCGCCACGATCATCGTGGTCAATCGAACGCGCACATCATCGACGGGTTCGATACCGTCGGGGCACCGTGAGCCACGACCGCCCGACCGCCGACGATCCGATCGACCACACGGACGCTGCAATCACCGATGACGAGCCATCGGGCAGCGGACTGGCCGCCGAGAAGGCGCGACGACTCGCGCAGATCGACTCGATCCGCGCCGAGGGGGGAACGCCCTATCCGTACCGCTTCGATCGGACACACACGATCGGCGAGATCCGCGAGCAGTGGGGGCACCTCGACGCCGGCATCGAGACCGACGATGCCGTCGACGTGGCCGGCCGGATCATGCTGAAACGCGACTCGGGCAAGCTCGTGTTCGCGACGATCCGTGACCGATCCGGCGACGTGCAGCTGTTCATCTCCAAGGCGGTCGTCGGCGACGACGGATTCGCCCGGATCAAGCAGCTCGACCTCGGCGACTGGGTCGGGGTGCACGGCACCGTGATGACGACCCGAAAGGGCGAGCTGTCGGTGAAACCCGAGCGGGTCGAGCTGCTGGCCAAGGCGGTCCGGCCGATGCCGGACAAGTTCCACGGGCTCCACGACACCGACACGCGGTTCCGTCAGCGCTACGCGGACCTCATCGTCAACGACGAGGCGCGGCGCACGTTCGAGATCCGCCACGAGATCATCGCCAGTTTCCGGCGCACGCTGCACGAACGCGGCTTCATCGAAGTCGAGACACCGGTACTCCACGTCGAAGCGGGCGGTGCACATGCTCGGCCCTTCACGACCCACCACCACACGCTCGACATGCAGATGTACCTGCGCATCGCGTTGGAGCTCCACCTCAAGCGGTTGATCGTCGGTGGGATGGAGCGCGTCTTCGAGATCGGGCGGATCTTCCGCAACGAGGGCATCTCGACGCGCCACAACCCCGAGTTCACGATGATGGAGCTCTACCAGGCGTTCGGTGACTGGAACGACGTGATGGACATCAGCGAGGTGCTCGTCACCCAGGCGGCGCGCGACTCGATCGGCACCACCTCGATCACGATCCGCGATCAGGAGGTCGACCTCGCCGAACCGTGGCCCAGGATCCGCATGGTCGACGCGGTGTCCGAACGCGCCGGTCGGGAGGTGCACCCGAGCCAGCCGATCGAGGAGCTGCGTGCACTCGCCGACGAGCACGGTGTTCGCTGGGAGCAGCGCTGGGGCGGCGGAAAACTCGTCGAGGAGCTGTTCGAGACGCTGTGCGAGGGCGACATCGTCAGACCGACGTTCGTCACCGGACACCCGAAGGAGATCTCCCCACTGGCGCGCGCCGACCGTGATGACCCCTGGTTGACCGAGCGCTTCGAGATCTTCGTCGACTCGCGTGAGCTGGGCAACGGCTACTCGGAGCTCAACGATCCGATCGAACAGCGGCTCCGCTTCGACGAGGAACAGGCGGCCAAGGATGCCGGCGATCACGAAGCAGGATCCGTCGACGAGGACTACATCCGTGCGCTCGAGTACGGCATGCCACCCACCGGCGGACTCGGCATCGGCATGGACCGTGTTGCCATGCTGTTGGCCGGGGTCGACTCGATCAAGGAAGTGATCCTGTTCCCGACCCTCCGACACGAAGTGATGTGACGTCCGGTGTCGGACACCAGACGTCGCGTCGATGATCCGAAGGAAGCGCAATGACACGAATGGCATGGGGCGCGGGCCTCGCAACGATCGCCTCGGACGGCGCAGTGCTCGACACGTGGTTCCGATGGCTCGGTTGGGGCGAGTTCGGCGACGACGACTGCCCGACCGAGGAGATCGAGTCGCAGCTCGGCATGCGGGAGACGAACGACGAGGTCCGGCGGGTGACGATCCGGCCCGTCCGCCTGACGATCGACGTCGACGAGCCGCCGGCGTCCGCGTCGGACGCCTATCTCCGTCTGCATCTGCTGTCGCACCGCCTCGCGGCGCCGCGCACGATCAACATGGACGGCACCTTCGGGGCGCTGAACAACGTCGCGTGGACCAGCATCGGTCCGGTCGCCGTGGCGGAGATCGACGACGTGCGCATGCGGTTGCGCAGGGAGGGCCGCGTGATCTCGGTACACGGGCTCGACAAGTTCCCGCGGATGACCGACTACGTGATCCCGTCCGGCGTCCGCATCGCCGATGCCGACCGGGTGCGCCTCGGCGCGCACCTCGCCGAGGGCACGACCGTGATGCACGAGGGGTTCTGCAACTTCAACGCCGGCACGCTCGGCGTGTCGATGGTCGAAGGACGCATCTCCGCCGGCGTGGTGGTCGGCAATGGCAGCGACATCGGCGGCGGGTCGTCGATCATGGGGACGCTGTCGGGCGGTGGCACGGAGCAGGTCACGATCGGTGAGCGATGCCTGCTCGGGGCGAACGCCGGCATCGGCATCAGTCTCGGTGACGACTGCGTCGTCGAGGCGGGTCTCTATGTCACTGCGAGCACCCCGGTGTTGACGCCCGATGGTGTGGTGAAGGCCCGGACGCTGTCGGGCCAGAGCAACATGATGTTCATCCGTGACGGCCAGTCCGGGAAGGTCGTCGCTCGCGCCCGCGCCGGACGCTGGGGCGCACTCAACGACGACCTCCACACCGCCCAATGATTGCAGCAGGGGTCTGACCCCTGCCGCAATCGGTAGCGTCGGGCCGATGGGGAAGGCCGACGAGTTCGGGGCACCGGTCGAGGTCGACGCCGGTGCGCGGATCGTCACGATCACGAACCCGGACAAGGTGATGTTCCCGTCGGTCGGCCCCGGGAAGGAGCCGCGCACGAAGCTCGATCTCGCCCACTACTACCTCGCGGTCGGCGACGCGTTGATGCCGACCGTCCGCGACCGACCGGTCCTCCTGGAGCGGTATCCGAACGGTGTGCGCGAGAAGTCCTTCTTCCAGAAGCGGATCCCCGATTCCGCTCCGGACTGGCTCGAGACCACCACGGTCGAGACGATCAACGGCACGCCGTCGCGAGCGCTCGTGATCGCCGATCTCGCCCACGTGCTGTGGGCGGTCAACATGGGCGTGCTGGGACTGCACGTCTGGCCGTTCCGGGCATCGAACCCCGAGGACCACGACGAGATGCGGATCGATCTCGACCCCTCACCCGGGGTCACGTTCGACATGGTCCGCGTTGCCGCGGGACACGTGCACGACCTGCTGGCCGAGATCGGAATGATCGGGTTCCCGAAGACCACCGGGAGCAAGGGGATCCACGTGTACGTGCGAGTGGAACCGGGGTGGGACTCCTTCGCGGTCCGTGGCGCCGTCGTCGCACTCGGCCGGGAGTTGGCGAGGCGTCATCCGGACCTGATCACCGACAAGTGGTGGAAGGAGGAACGTGGCACGAGGGTGTTCGTCGACTTCAACCAGAACGCGCCGCACAAGAACATGTTCGGTGCGTGGGGCGCTCGACCACGCGTGGGCGCGCAGGTGTCGACCCCGTTCGGTTGGGACGAACTCGACACGATCGACCCCGAATCGATGACGATCGACACCGTCCCCGCCCGACTCGCCGAGCGCGGCGACCCCTGGGAGCTGATGGACGACGCCCCGTGTTCGATCGCCTCGCTCGTCGAGCAGTTCGCGGCCGACCTGGCCGACGGAGTCCCCGACGCACCATGGCCCCCGGTGTACCCCAAGATGCCGAACGAGGCGCCCCGCGTCCAGCCGAGCCGGGCTCGTCGGACCGACTGAAACCCCGCCGCTGCCCGCGCCGACATGTCGGCCGTTCAGGGAACCGCTGCGACACCGGTCGGGGCCGGCGCCCCGGACGAGAGTTCGGCGGTCCGGCCCACCGCGATCAGCCCGGCCAGCACCAGGACGATGCCCACGAACCCGCCCGGCGAGATGCTCTCGTCGAGCACCACGACGGCGAGCACGCTCGCCGTCACGGGCTCGGCGAGCACGAGCGTGACGGTCGTCGCCGAGGTGAGCCGACTGAGTCCGTAGCCGAAGAGCACGTACGCGACGCCGGTCGCCAGTACGCCGAGGTGGATCGCCGTCGCCAGCCCACCCGGTGAACCGAGCCAACCGTACGGTTCCCGGAGAGCGAGGACGCTCACCACGATCGCTCCGACCGTGAACGGCGCGGCCAGCGCCGTGGTCGGGGCGAGCCCTGCGTCCATCGTGACCTTGGACGTCACCGAATACAGGGCGTATCCGGCACCCGCCGCAAGCGCGAACGCGACGCCCAGCGCATCGACCTGCGAGTCGCCCCCGGATTGAGCGACCACCAGCACCACGCCGCCGGCGACGGTGACCAGCGTGCCGATGAACCATCCCAGCGACGGACGCGTCGCTCGCCAGACCGATTCGAGCGCCCCGGCGAAGAACGGCCCGCTCCCGACCCCGACCACCGTCCCGACGGCCACGCCGGTCCGGTCGACCGCCGTGAAGAACGCCGGCGCGTACACGGCGACACCGAACCCACCGATCACGATCGGCCACCACATCGCGCGGGCTGTCCCGACGAGATCGGCGACGGACGGCCGGGACGGCGTGAGCGCGACCGCTGCCCACAGCACGAGCGTGCCGATGGCGATGCGCACCGCGCCGACGCCGAGTGGCGTCGTCCCGTCAGGACCGAGTGCCTGGGCCGTGCCCGCCGTTCCGAAGAGCGCGGCAGCGGCGACCACGGCTCCGATCGGTCGAGCGGTTCCCGGCACCCTGGTTGTCTATCCGATCCCCGGCCCGGCGCACGTGCTCGTGTCCCCAGCACAGCCGGCTCGGCGGAATAACGTTGTGCGCGCAACTGTTCGACGAGGCATGTCCACCACACGCACCTCCCCGGTCATCGACGTCCGTCGAGCGTCGGATCGTCCGGCGACCAGGATCGGCTGGCTCGACTCGAAACACTCGTTCAGCTTCGGCCGCCACTACGACCCGTCGAACACGGGCCACGGACTGCTGCTCGTCAACAACGACGACGTCGTCCGCGGCGGCTCGGGCTTCGACACCCACCCGCATCGCGACATGGAGATCGTCACCTGGGTGCTGTCCGGCGAACTCGAGCACAAGGACTCCGAACGCAACCGCGGCGTGCTCTATCCGGGCCTCGCGCAACGGATGTCGGCGGGCACCGGAATCTGGCACTCGGAGATGAACAACTCGGGCACCGACGACGTGCACTTCGTGCAGATGTGGGTGCCACCGGACACCGAATCGATCGACCCGGGCTACGAGCAGCTCGACATCAACGCCGAACTCGATCGCGGCGGATTGGTCCCGATCGCGTCGGGCAGGGGCCACGACGCCGCCATCTCGATCCGACAGCGGGGCGCCGTGCTCTGGGGCGGCAGGCTCGCTCCGGGCGAAGCGGTGCCCGTTCCCGACGATCGGCACGTCCACGTCTTCGTGCCTCGTGGCTCGGCCGTCCTCGACGGCGCCGGGGCGTTGGCCACCGGCGATGCCGTCCGCCTCACCGGAGCGGGCTCACCCACGCTCACCGCCGGCGTCGACGGCGCCGAGGTGCTGATCTGGGCAACAGCGTGACATCCTGAACCGCATGGACCCGGATCGCGCCGACTTCGACAGCTTCTCGGAGCTGGTGCGATCACGTCGTACCTCGATGATCGTCGACCAGGAACGCGAGGTGCCGCTCGACCTCGTCGCCGAACTGTGCGGGCTCGCCACCTGGGCGCCCAACCACAAGAAGACGTGGCCGTGGCGCTTCGCCCTGTTCACGGGCGACGGAAGGGCACGACTCGGCGAGACGATGGCGGGCGAGATGGAGCGGGTCGACTTCGGCGACGACGCCAGGCGCGCCAAGACCCGCACGAAGTACCTCCGGACGCCAGCGGTCCTGGTGGTCGGGTGCGCTCCCCACGACGACGAGATGCTGCACAACGAGAACCGCGACGCCGTTGCAGCCGGCATCCAGAACCTGCTCCTCGGCGCGACCACTCTGGGGCTGGCCAGCTTCTGGTCGACACCGGCTCTCGAGCGGCCGCATCGGGTGCTCGACCTGTGCGGCTTCGCGAGCGACGACCGGCTGGTCGGCATCGTCTACCTCGGTTGGGCGGCTCAGGAGTGCCCGGCGCCGGAACGGCCATCGCTCCCGATCACCCACGTCACCGGCTGACGGCCCGCTGACGTTTTCTTCGCTCGGTCGCGGAGCGGCGAGAATGATCACGTGAACGCACCCGACGACCAGCGCCAGACGATCGTGACGCTCGACGTCGAGGGCGTCCTGGTGCCCGAGATCTGGATCGCCGTCGCCGAACGCACGGGCATCGAAGGACTGCGACGAACCACACGCGACGAACCGGACTACGACGTGCTGATGCGCTACCGGCTCGATCTCCTCGCCGAGCACGGCCTCACGATGTCGTTGATCGAGGACGTCATCGGCGGTCTCGAACCGCTCGACGGCGCTCGAACGTTCCTCGACGAACTCCGCGACGAGACCCAGGTCATCCTCTTGTCGGACACGTTCGAACAGTTCGCCCGTCCGCTGATGCGCCAGCTCGGCCTGCCGACGGTGTTCTGCCATCGCCTCGTGGTGGAGGACGACCGGATCGTCGACTACCGACTTCGTCAGCCCAACCAGAAACAGCACTCGGTCGAGGCGCTCCAGAGTCTGAACTACTGCGTGATCGCCGCCGGCGACAGCTACAACGACACGACGATGCTCGGTGCCGCCGACCACGGGTATCTCTTCCACGCACCTGCGAACGTGATTGCCGAGTTTCCCCAGCATCCGTCGCTCGACACCTACGACGACCTCCTCGCCGCGATCCGCTCACACCTCTGACACCGGAGAGGCCACAGGGGCCGGAATGTCCCGGTGACCCCACAGGGCACGAATGCCCTGGACGGGGCAGGCGGCGCGATGGATGTTGGAGACGTGCTCGATGCCGCACAGTCGACCGGGTTGTCCTCGGCTCAGGCGGCGCAACGCCTGCGCGAGGTCGGCCCGAACGCGCTCCCCGCGCCACCTCGCACACCGGTCTGGCAGCAGCTGTCGGCCCAGCTCACCCACTTCTTCGCGGCGATGCTGTGGGCAGCGGGTGCGCTGGCGATCGTCGGTGGGCTCCCAGAGTTGGGCGTCGCCATCTTCATCGTCATCGTGGTGAACGCGCTGTTCGCCTTCGCCCAGGAGTATCGGGCCGAACAGGCAGCAGCGCGGTTGCGGAGCCTGCTGCCCCTCCAGGTGTTGGTCGTGCGCGATGGATCTCCTCTCGTGATCGACGCCGATGGCGTGGTCCCCGGCGATCTCGTCGTGCTCGCCGACGGTGACCGGGTGGCCGCCGACATGACCTGCGTCGAGAGCCACGGACTGCTGATCGACACCTCGACGCTGACGGGCGAGAGCGTGCCCGAGTCGATCGGCGACGGTGACGAACTCCGTGCCGGAACCTTCGTGGTCGAGGGCGAGGGTCGAGCGATCGTGACGGCCACGGGCGCATCGACCGACTTCGCCCGCATCGCCGTGCTGACCCAGGGAACCGAGCGCCCGGACACGCCCCTGACACGCGAACTCCACCGCCTCGTCCGGACGATCGCGATGATCGCACTCGCCGCCGGCGCCGGGTTCTTCCTGCTCACCCTGTTCCTCGACACACCACCCTCGGATGGGTTCGTGTTCGCCATCGGCATCACCGTCGCGCTGGTCCCCGAGGGCCTCTTGCCCACGGTGACGTTGTCGTTGGCGATCGGGGCCCAGCGGATGGCCGACCAGCACGCCCTCGTCCGACGCCTCGAGTCAGTGGAGACGCTGGGCTCGACGACGTTCATCTGCACCGACAAGACCGGCACGCTCACCCAGAACCGCATGCGCATCGTCGAGGTCTGGACGCCGCAGGGCAGCGTGCGGCGAGCCGGGTCCGGGTACGGGCCCGACGGCGAGATCGACGGTCTGACCGACGACCTGCACGCTCGGCTCGTCGATGTGGCGACCGTGGCGAGAGGGTGCTCGCGAGGCCGAGCCGTGCGGCACGAGGACGGCACCTGGGTGTCCTCGGGCGATCCGATGGAAGCGGCGATCGACTCGCTCGCGATCCAGCTGACCGGAGAACGACTCGACCGGGTCAGAACGACCGCGCGGTTCGCGTTCGATCCCCGCCGGCGCCGCTCGTCGGCGGTGACGCACGATCGGGTCCTCGTGAAGGGCGCCCCGGACGCGGTCATCGAGCGATGCCGACTGGACGCCGCCGCCGAGTCCGCGGTGCGAGCTGCGATGACCGAACTCTCCGATCGGGGGCTCCGGGTCCTCGCGGTGGCCGCCCGCGCCGTGGAGGGTGCGGCACCGACCGATCCCGACGAGGCCGAGACCGATCTCGAGCTGCTCGGCCTCCTCGGGTTCGAGGACCCGCCCCGGCCCGCGGCACGGGACGCGCTGGCGGCGTGCCGCCGGGCAGGCATCAAGGTGGCGATGATCACCGGCGACTCGCAACTGACCGCCCGGGCGATCGCCGACGAGACCGGCCTGCGGCCGAGCGACGGCCTGGTGCTGATCGGTGCCGACCTCCCCGACGACGAGCAGCTCCTCGGCGCCCTCGTCGACCGCGATGGCGTGGTGATCGCTCGGGTGACGCCGGAGGACAAGCTCCGCATCGCTCGAGCACTGCGCGCACGCGGCCACGTCATCGCCATGACGGGTGACGGGGTGAACGACGGACCCGCGCTCAGGGAGGCCGACATCGGCATCGCCATGGGCGCCAGCGGCAGCGACGTCGCACGGGAAGCCGCCGATCTCGTGCTGCTCGACGACAACTTCGCCACCATCGTGGCAGCCGTCGAGCAGGGTCGGGCCACGTTCGCCAACGCCCGGCGCTTCCTCACGTATCACCTCACCGACAACGTCGCAGAGCTCACGCCCTTCGTGATCTGGGCGTTGTCGGGCGGGCGATTCCCGCTCGCGCTCGGCGTGCTGCAGATCCTCGCGCTCGACATCGGCACCGACACGCTGTCGGCGGCCGCACTCGGGAGCGAACCCGCCGGCCCGCACGTGATGTCGCAACCACCGAGTTCCGGCCGGCTGCTGAACAGGACGGTTGCGGTCCGTGCGTTCGGAGTCCTCGGTCCGACGGAGGCCTTCTTCGAGATGGCCGCATTCGTCACGGCCCTCGCGATCGCAGGCTGGACGATCGGCGACACCTTCCCGACCGGACCGACGTTGTACGCGGCATCCGGTGCCGCCTTCCTGACCGTCGTGATCGCCCAGACAGCGAACGCCTTCGCCTGCCGAAGCAGCAGACGCCCGGCCTGGACACTCGGCTGGTTCTCCAACAGGTTCCTGCTGGTCTCGGTACTCATCGAGCTCGCGTTTGCGCTCGCGATGTTCGTGATCCCTGCCGCGTCCGACCTCCTCGATCAGCAGTGGCCACCGGCCGGAGCCTGGATCATCGTGCTCGCGTCAGCGCCTGCCGTCCTCGTCGCCGACGCCATGTGGAAACATCACACCACCAACCGGTGAGGACGACCCGGCACGGTCAAGCGGGAGCCGACCGCTCCACCTCTTCGACGCCGCGCAGCAGCACCGGCACCATCATCGCGATGACGACGAGGGAGGCACCGCTCACGTAGTACGACGCCCGGACCCCGTAACGGTTGGCGAGGATGCCGCCGAGCAGCGCCCCGACGGGCATGCCGAGGTACACGAGGAACCGGTAGCTGGCGCCCACGCGTCCGAGCAGTTCGTTCGGGATCAGGCGCTGACGCAGCGCCAGTGTGAGGACGTTCCACACCATCACGCAGGCGAGCGACAGACCGGTGAACAGACCGGCGGCGATCGGCGACGTGGTCGACGCGACCAGCCACATCGCGAGGCCGGATCCGAGGACGGCCAGGGTCAACGTGACGCGCAGCGGGTAGTGCCGGAACCTCGGCGCCACGAGCGATCCCACGATGCCGCCGATCGCGCCGGGAACGAGCAGCATGCCGTAGCCGAACTCCGACAACCCGAGTTCATCGCGTGCGTAGAGCACGAAGACGGCGTTGGCGATGAACGACGCGGTGCCGAGCCCGGTGGAGATCAGGGCGAGGGTCCGCAACAGGCGATGGTCCCAGAGCCATCGGAAGCCCGTACCGACCTGCGATCGCATCGAGGTCCCCGGAGCGGGCGCCACACCGGTCCCGTAGCTCCCCGACATCAATCCCATGACGAGTGCGGCTCCGGCGAAGCTGAGGGCGTCGAGCCCGAACGGTGCAGCGACCGCCAGCGCGAAGAGCAGGCCACCGAGCGGCGGACCCACCACGTCGTTCATGGCGAGTTCGGTCGACCCGAGGCGACCCACGGCCCGTTCGAGATCCCTGCCGTCGACCGTCGCCGGGATCATGGCCATGCTGGACGAGTCGACCACCGCCTCCGCGGACGCCAGCAATGCGGCGACCGCGAACAGCGCCCAGATCGAGACCTGATCGACGAGGATCGCAGCGACGAGCACCGACATCACGATCGCCCGGGCGATGTCGAGGCGTATCCGCAGCAAACGGCGGTCGTACCGGTCGGCCCACGCCCCTCCCGGAAGGATGAAGAACAGCCACGGCAGCCGCTCGGCGACGGTGACGCCGGCGATCAGCCGCGGATCGTCGGTCACCGAGGTCGCCAACAGCGGCAGGGCCACCAGGCGCAGCCCGTCGCCGAGGTTCGAGAGCGCAGTCGCTCCCCACAACAGGCGGAAGTTGCGTGGCAGTGGCGAGCCGAAGCGGGTGCGTGGAACGGTCGACGCCGAACGACCGCCGACGACCCGCGCCTCGGGCGGCCGCTCCAACTCGCCGGTGTCGACGCCGAGGGCCTCGAGGGCAGCGTCGATTTCGTCGATCGGCGTGAGGGGCGTCGGCGGACCCCCGCTCGCCTCGGAACTCGGCTCGGTCACGGGGTGTAGACGCCGAAGACCTCGCGAAGACCGTCGCTGATCTCGCCGAGTGTG
Source organism: Ilumatobacteraceae bacterium (assembly GCA_963712775.1). Taxonomy (GTDB): domain Bacteria; phylum Actinomycetota; class Acidimicrobiia; order Acidimicrobiales; family Ilumatobacteraceae; genus Sva-07. The sequence continues at coordinate 19,736 of CAVQJG010000003.1, forward strand.
GCGTCGGCGCGCAACGCATCCTTCATGCTGTACAGCAGGTTGTCCCCACCCTGCGCGGTTGCCTTCACCACCGCCAGCGCCGACTCGACGGCAGCGGGATCACGGTTCGCCTTGTAGGCCTTCAACCGGGCGATCTGGTTGCCCTCGAGATCCGGGTCGATCGGGAACACCTTCGGCTCGGGTTCGTCGTCCATCGTGAACTTGTTGACGCCGACGATCACGCGCTGGTCGTCGTCGATCGACTTCGTGTACTCGTAGGCGGCCTGCTCGATCTCGTCCATCTGGAAGCCGGACTCGATGGCCGTGACCGCGCCGCCCATTTCGTCGATGCGCTCGATGTACTCCCAGGCGAGGCGCTCGACCTCGTCGGTGAGCGACTCGACGAAGTACGACCCGGCCAGCGGATCGGGGGTGTCGACGACTCCGGACTCGTACCCGATCACCTGCTGGGTGCGCAGGGCCATGCGCGCCGCCTCCTCGGTCGGCAGGCTGAGTGCCTCGTCGTAGCCGTTGGTGTGCAGGCTCTGCGTCCCACCCATCACCGCCGCGAGCGCCTGGAGGGTCACGCGCATGATGTTGTTCATCGGCTGCTGCGCCGTCAGCGTCGATCCGCCGGTCTGGGTGTGGAAGCGCAGCATCGCCGACTTCGGATCCTTCGCGCCGAACCGCTCGGTCATGATCGTGTTCCACATGCGCCGGCTCGCCCGGAACTTGGCGACCTCCTCGAAGAAGTTGTTGTGCCCGTTCCAGAAGAAGCTGAGGCGCGGCGCGAAGTCGTCGACGTCGAGTCCGGCGTCGATCGCCGCCTGGACGTAGGCGATGGCGTTGGCGAGCGTGAAGGCGATCTCCTGCACGGCGGTGGAGCCCGCCTCGCGGATGTGGTAGCCGGAGATCGAGATCGTGTTCCAGTTCGGAACGTGCCTGCTGCAGTAGGCGAAGATGTCGGTGATGATCCGCATCGACGGTCGGGGCGGATAGACGTAGGTGCCGCGGGCGATGTACTCCTTGAGCAGGTCGTTCTGGATCGTGCCGCCGATCCGGTCGCTGGACACGCCGTTCTCCTCGGCGACGAGTTCGTACATCAGGAGCAGGATCGCCGCGGTCGAGTTGATCGTCATCGACGTGGTGACCTTGTCGAGCGGAAGGTCGGCGAGCAGGAGCCGCATGTCCTCCATCGAGTCGATCGCCACGCCGACCTTGCCGACCTCGCCCTCGGCGCGCCCGTGGTCCGAGTCGTAGCCCATCTGGGTGGGCAGGTCGAAGGCGCACGACAGCCCGGTCTGGCCGGCGTTCAACAGGAACTTGAAGCGTTCGTTGGTCGCCTCGGCGTTGCCGAAGCCCGAGTACTGGCGCATCGTCCAGAGCCGGCCCGTGTACATCGACCCGTAGACGCCGCGGGTGTACGGCGGCTCGCCGGGCGCTCCGAGCATCTCGGCCGGATCCCATCCGTCGAGGTCGGAGGCGTCGTAGAGCCGCTTGATCGGGATGCCCGAGTCGGTCTGCGGCAAGTCGGTTGCGTCAGCCATGGCGCCGATCGTATTGCAGGTCCGGCGTCATCACCTGATCACGTCGGTGCGTGTCGCCCGCTGCCACGATGGGGCCATGAAGGTGTACGTCGCCGGCCCGATGTTCACGCCCGCCGAACGTGACCACCTCGACGCGCTCGCCGATCGACTGGAGGCCGAGGGCCACGACTGTTTCGTCCCCCACCGCCAGAAGTTCGCCCCGCTCGACGCCGCAACGGTGTTCGAGGTCGACGGCCGAGGCCTGCGCGAGGCGGAGGTGGTCGTGGCGTGGCTCGACGGGCCGATGGTCGACGACGGGACGGCGTGCGAGGTCGGCATCTTCACCGAGCTGGTTCGGAGCGATCCCCTCCGGCACCGAGGCATCATCGGACTCGCCACCGACTGGCGGATCTGGCGCAGTCGTGACGCCGGAGCCGCAGGTGCCGGCATCAACTTCTTCGTCGGTGGGGCGATCGAGAGGTACGGAACGCTCGTGTGGAGCATCGAGGAGGTCGAGTCGACCCTGCGCGAGTGGAGCGCCCGGGGCGCCTCGTGACGACGCTGGGCTAGGTTGGGTGGGAGCAGGAGGTTTCCGATGGGCTGGTTCAAGCGGTGGCGCAACAAGATGCGCAACTACACCTCGGGCGGCGACTACGCCGGCAGCCACAGCAGCCGTGGCGGAGGCGAGTCGACATCGCATGCCAACGCGCGGGCCGAGTCCGAGATGGTCCGTTTCAAGGACAGCACCGGCCCCGGGAACTCCTGAGCGATCACCACGGGAGCCTCAGCGCGCGGCGACGACGGCGATCTCCATGCGCCACTCCGGGCGGGCGAGCGCAGGCACGGTGACGAGGGTCGACGCTGCTCGGTGGGCGCCGAGCGCAGTGTCGCGGGCGGCCATCACCGGGCCGAGCTCCTCACCGACCACGACGTAGGTGGTGACCGACACGAGGTCGTCGGTGGTCATCGCGGCCTCGCGGAGCATCGCACCGATGTTCGTCCACACCAGCGTCGCCTGGTCGGCCAGATCCTCGGGGGTCGAACCGTCGGGTGCCACCGGCACGACGCCGGAGGTGTGCAACCACCGTGTCGCCGCCTCGGTCAGCACGGCGTGGGCGTAGTTCGCTGCCGGGGCGGCGATGTCGGCGGGACGGATCTCGGCCATCGACCCGATCGTACGGCCCGAGACACCGCCGGGTGCCACGGCTACGGTGTGCGCATGGCCATCACCGAAGACGAACTCGCTGTCACCACCACGTCGCCGGGCACGATCGACGGCATCGAGCTCACACCCAAGACCGTCGGGCTCGACGGGATCCCGTCGTTCGACAGCGTCGAGGACGAGCGCCGCTACCGCAAGACCCATCTCGCCGGCGCACTGCGCATCTTCGGCAAGTTCGGCTTCGGTGAGGGCGTCGCCGGACACATCACGGTGCGCGACCCGGAGTATCCGGACATGTTCTGGGTCAACCCGTTCGGCATGAGCTTCCGCCACATCCGCCAGAGCGACCTGATCCTCGTGGACCACGACGGCAACGTCGTCTACGGCACGAAGCCGGTCAACCGCGCGGCGTTCGTGATACACGCAGCCGTGCACTCGGCGCGACCCGACGTGGTCGCCGCCGCCCACGCCCACTCGCCCTACGGCAAGTCGTTCAGCTCGCTCGGCATCCCGCTCGCGCCGCTCACCCAGGACGCCTGCATCTTCTACAACGATCACCACGTCATCTCCGAGCAGGGCGGCGCGGTCGTGTTCGACATCGAAGCGGGCCGCGAACTGGCTTCGAAGTTCCCCGACGGCAAGGCGGCGATCCACCAGAACCACGGCCTGTTCACCGTCGGTGAAACGGTCGACGAGGCGGCGTTCTGGTTCATCTCGATGGAACGGTCGTGCCAGGCACAGCTGATGGCGATGGCCGCCGGCGATCCGATCGAGATCCGTGACGAATACGCCACGTACACCCAGCAGAACACGGGCTTCCACGCCGCCGGATGGTTCAGCTTCCAACCGCTGTGGGACGAGATCGCCCGCACCGACCCCGAACTGTTCGAGTAACCCCTGCCCGGCTCCCCCGCCCCCACGCCGACGGGGCCGGTCACCCGTTGGCTGAACACGGCCCAGCCGGAGGCGCTGTTCGTCCTGTCGGCGGTGTCGCAGTACGTCGGTGCGGTGATCGCGGTCGCGCTCTTCGACGAGGTCGCCCCGCAGACCGTCGCCTGGTTCCGGGTGATCGGGGCCGCAGTTGCGGTGGTGCTCGCATCACGGGCCTGGCGCCAACGCTGGACCCGCGCCGAACTCGCTGCCGCCGCCCTGTTCGGGGTCGCAACCGCGTTGATGAACACGTTCTTCTACCTCGGCATCGACCGCGTCGACCTCGGCATCGCCGTCACCATCGAATTCATCGGGCCGATCACGGTTGCGGCGATCGCGACACGCAGCCGTCGCAACGCCCTCGCCCTCGCCTTCGCGGTCGGCGGCGTCGGGATCCTCGGTGGAACGGAGATCGACGGCAATCCGCTCGGACTGTTCTTCATCTTCCTGGCCTCGGTGATGTGGGCGGCGTACATCGTCATCGGCTCACGGGTGGCGCGTTTCGATCGTGGGGTGTCGGGCCTGGGCATCGGGCTGGCGATCGGAGCGATCGCCATCGCGCCGATCGGCGCCCCGGGGAGCCTCGACGTGTGGTTGTCCCCGCGACTCCTGGCGCTGTGCCTCCTGGTCGGGGTGTTCTCGAACGCGATCGGTTACGGCATCGACCAGTTCACGATGCGTCGCATCCCGGTCCGCAGGTTCTCCCTGTTGCTCGCCCTTCTGCCGGTGACCGCCGTCCTCATCGGTTGGATCGCCCTCGATCAGCAGCCCTCGGGCGTCGAGTTCGCGGGCATCGCCCTGGTCGTCGTCGGCGTCCTCGTCCAGGAGCGTGAGGAGCTCGGCCCGCTCGAACGAGAAGTGCTGGTCGAGCCGAGCTGACGCCCGCACCCGGTCGCTCGGCGAAAGCCTGTTGCACCGGGTCGCGACCACTACGATCCTGCCGCTGTCCGGATCCGGACACCTTCAGTTCAACGCGGGAGCGCACGTGAGATCACTGTTCCATCGGCGGGGCGACGGCACCGCTCCGACGTACCTCGTCGAGATCTTCCTGATCAGTGCTGCCGCGCTCCTGCTCGAGATCGCGTACACGCGCATCATCTCGTTCAAGCTCTACTACTACTACACGTATCTCGTCATCGGGCTGGCCCTGCTCGGGCTCGGGTCGGGCGCGGTGATCGTCGCCGTGTCGAAGCGTCTCGACGGCCTGGGCACACGATCCCTGCTCGCCCGGTGTGCCGTCGCATCCACCATCGGCGTCGTCGTCGGCTACATCGCTGTCGCCGCCACACCCCTCGACACCATCGAGATGTGGACCGGTGATCGGGGAACCCAGCTCGCGGCAGCGGGCCAGCTGCTGGTGATCGCGCTCGGGCTCTACGTCAGCTTCCTGCCGATCGGCATGTGCGTGTCGGCGTTGTTCGCCCGTCGGCCCGACGACATCAACCGGCTGTACTTCTCCGACCTCGTCGGGGCCGCCCTCGCCTGCCTGGTCGTCGTCCCGCTGATCGCCACGATCGGCCCGGTCTCGATCATCGCCCTGGCCGGCATCATGCTGCTGGTTGTCGGCGTGCACCTCGCCGACGTCCAGTGGCGGACTGCGGCCGGTCGGGCCGCGGCCGCGGGAGCCGCGGTCTTCGCCGTGCTCCTCGCCGTGGTCGTGTTCCAACCCGGCGCCGCACCGGACATCCGGACCGAGGAGAGCAAGGGGATCAGGCCCGGCTCCAACGTCGCGGCGTCCGAGTGGAGCGCGCTGTTCCGGGTGGATGCCATCGAACTTCCCGAGATCACGGTGCTCTACCACGACGGCACCTGGGGGTCGGCGATCTGGCCATGGGACGGCGACCCGGCGTCACTCGACCGCTTCGACGACGACGTCCGGTCGGTGCCGTTCGCGGCGCTCGGGACTCCCCCCGAGCGCATGTTGATCATCGGCGCCGCCGGGGGCCACGAGATCGAGGCGGCAGTCCACTTCGGTGCCGAGCAGATCGACGCGGTCGAGTTGAACCCGGCAACGGCCGGTCTGCTCCGGGGGAGGTACGCCGAGTACACCTCGAACCTCACCGATCGACCCGAGGTGAACTACGTGGTCGGCGACGGCCGGAGCTATCTCGCCAAGTCCGACGACGACTACGACCTGATCTGGTTCGTCGCGCCGGACAGCTACGCCGCATCGAACGCCGCATCCAGCGGGGCCTTCGTGCTGTCGGAGAGCTACCTCTACACCCGCGAGATGATCGAGGAATCGCTGGGGCACCTGGCCACCGACGGCATGGTGGTGATGCAGTTCGGCGAGGTCGACTACGAGGCGCGCCCGAACCGCACGGCCCGACTGGCGGCGACGGCGCGATCGGCCTACGAGAACAGCGAGTTCGGCGAGATCGCCGACAACATCGCGGTCGTCACCACCGCCGAGCCACCGGTCTTCGACTTCCCGGCCTACAACTTCTCGACCACGATCATGAAGGCGTCGCCGTTCACCGACGACGAGCTCGATCGCATCACCGAACAGATCGACGTGGTACCCGGCGGCGCGGTCCGGTACCTGCCGGGCCGCCCGGCCGACGACGGGAGCCCGGTCAACAACATCATCACGCTGCCCGACGACCAGGTCGACGACTACATCTCCGACTACCCGTACGACGTGCGAGCGATCAGCGACGACCGCCCGTTCTTCTGGCACTTCACACCCTTCTGGGACGTGATCGGTGACGTGGGCGACTCGGTGAGCACGTTCGACATCGAGGTGGGGATCGGTGAGCGGGTGCTGGTCGTACTGCTCGGGATGTCGATCCTGATGGCTGCCGTCTTCCTGCTGTTGCCGTTCGTCCTGGTGCGCGACACCTGGAAGAAACTGCCGTACAAGGCGAACACCGCGCCGATCTTCGCGATCCTCGGACTGGCCTTCATCGCCTTCGAGATCACGCTGATCCAACGGTTCTCCCTGGTGCTCGGCTACCCGACGTACTCCCTGACCGTGACCCTGATGGCGATCCTGCTCTCGACCGGTGTCGGCGCGCTCGTCAGCGAACGTTGGCACCACGCACCACGACGCATGCTCGGGTCCCTGGCGGCCGCCATCGTCGGCCTCGGGCTCTTCTACGGGTTCGCCGCACCAGCGCTGGAAGGCGCACTGCTCGGCTGGCCGCTGCTCGCGAAGGCTGCTGTCGTTGCGCTGCTGTGCGCACCACTCGGGTTCTGCCTCGGGATGTTCATGCCACTGACGATCTCGCTCGTCGCACGCGACAGCGCCCACTCGCGCGAGTACGTGGCCTGGGGGTGGGCGATCAACGGGTTCTTCTCGGTGATCGGGTCGACGCTCACGACGATGGTGTCGATGACGATCGGTTTCCGTGCGGTGCTCTTCGGATCGGTGATCCTCTACCTGATCGCGAGCGCGCTGCTCACCCGCCTCTCGTCGCGAGTCGTGGCCGCGGGCGACTGAACGCAAGACTCCCGGCATGGACACACCGGGACTCCCGTTCAGCGACACACAGGACTTCGACGACACCGAACGAGGCTTCGTCGCGAGGGCGACCACGCGGCAGGTCACCGCCGCCGACGGTCGCGTCGTGTGGGACCTCGACGCCTACCGATTCCTCGACGAGCGCGCCACCGACACCGCCCATGCGAGCCTGTGGCGCCAGGGACAGTTGTTGATCCGCGACGGGCTGTTCGAAGTGGTTCCGGGCATCTACCAACTGCGGGGGTTCGACCTCTCGGTGATGAGCGTGATCGAGGGCGACACCGGTGTGATCGTCATCGACCCGCTGATCAGCAAGGAGACCGCGGCAGCCGCCTGGGCGCTGTACCAGGAGCACCGCGGGCCACGCGATGTCGTCGCCATGATCTACACGCACTCCCACATCGACCACTTCGGCGGCGTGAAGGGGGTGATCGACGAGGCCGACGTCGACGCCGGACGGATCTCGGTGATCGCCCCGGACGGCTTCATGGAGGAAGCGGTCGCCGAGAACGTGTTCGTCGGCACGGCGATGGGACGCCGAGCAGACTTCATGTACGGAGCGGCGCTCCCCAAGGGCCCGCGCGGGCAGATCGGGTGCGGCCTCGGCCAGACCACCTCGACCGGTGAGCCGACGCTGATCCCGCCCACGATCGACATCACCACCACCGGCCAGGAGCTCACGATCGACGGCGTCCGGATCGTCTTCCAGGTGACCCCGGGAACCGAAGCGCCCGCCGAGATGAACTTCTACTTCCCCGACCACAAGGCGCTGTGCACTGCGGAGAACACGTCGCACACGCTGCACAACATCGTCACGCTGCGCGGCGCCCAGGTGCGCGATGCACGACGATGGGCGGCGTACCTCACCGAGACGATCGACCTGTGGGGTGACGACCTCGAGGTCGTGTTCGCATCGCACCACTGGCCGACGTGGGGGCGCGAGCGTGCGGTCGAGTTCCTGGCGATGCAGCGCGACATGTACGCGTACCTGCACGACCAGACCCTGCGCCTGATGAACCTCGGCTACGTGGGGTCGGAGATCGCCGAGATGTTGGAGATGCCCCCGGCACTCTCCGAGCAGTGGCACACCCACGGCTACTACGGATCGGTCAGCCACAACGTCAAGGCGATCTACCAGCGCTATCTCGGCTGGTACGACGGCAACCCGGCGCACCTGTGGCCACACCCACCCGTCGCCGCGGCCGAACGCTACGTCTCGGCGATGGGCGGTGCCGACGCTGCCGTGGCGCTGGCGCGGGCAGCGTTCGACGACGGCGACCTGCGCTGGACGGTCGAAGTGCTCAACCACGTCCTGTTCGCCGACGAGCACCATGCGGCGGCTCGTGCACTGCAGGCCGACGCCTTCGAACGGATCGCGTTCGGCGCCGAGAACGGCACCTGGCGCAACGTGTTCCTCGTCGGGGCGAAGGAACTGCGCGACGGCGACGTGGCCACCGCGGCGAACCGGGGAGCACCCGACCTCCTCGGCGCGCTGTCGGTCGAGCAGATGCTCTCGAGCATCGCGATCCGCATCGAGGGTCCGAAGGCGTGGGATCTCCACCTCGTGTTGTCGTTCGTGATCACCGACCTCGACGAGACCTACGTGTTCGAGCTCCGCAACGGCGTCGCGAACCACCGGCGCACGACGGAACCTGCCACCGACAGTACGACGCTGTCTCTCGATCGTCGGTCGCTCATCGCGTTGTTCACGGGGCGGCTCGACTTCGCGGCCGGCCTCGCCGACGGCACGATCGGCCTCGACGGCGACCCGTCGACGCTCGGCACGCTCGTGTCGGTGATCGGGAAGACCGAACGGAACTTCCCGATCGTCACGCCCTGAATGAGACGCGGGGTCAGACCCCGCGTCTCATTTGAGGCCGGGGGCGCACAGTCCGTCGAGTTCCTTGATCTCGATGCGGTCACGGTTCGCGTAGGTGACCTCGTTCGCGGGATCGGCTTTCAGGTTGAAGACCCGGAACTCCATGTCGGTCGTGTCGACGGTGAGGATCCGCCCGATCAACGGCTCGCCGAGGCCGAGGATCACCTTGATCGTCTCGAGCGCCTGGATCGAGCCGATGATGCCGGGCAGCACGCCGAGCACGCCGGCCTCGGCGCAACTCGGGGCGAGTTCGGCGGGCGGGGGCTGCGGCACCATGTCGCGATACGTCGGGCCCTCGGTCGGGTGGAACACGCTGACCATGCCCTCGAAGCGGAAGATCGAGCCGTGCACCACCGGGATGCCGAGCTTGACGCTCGCGTCGTTGAGCAGATACCGGCTCGGGAAGTTGTCGGCACCGTCGACGATGACGTCGTACCCCGAGATGATGTCGATGATGTTCGATGCATCGAGCCGCGTGTCGTAGGTGACCACGTTGACGTCGGGGTTGAGCATCGTGAGGGTCTTCTTCGCGGAGTCGACCTTGCGGTCGCCGATGCGGTCGATGTTGTGGAGGATCTGGCGCTGCAGGTTCGACGAGTCGACCTCGTCCATGTCGACGATGCCGATCGTGCCGACGCCGGCTGCGGCGAGATAGAGCGCGGCGGGCGATCCGAGGCCGCCGGCGCCGAGCATCAGCACCTTTGCGCCGAGCAGCTTGGTCTGGCCCTCGACGCCCACCTCGGGCAGCAGCAGGTGACGCTTGTAGCGGTTGGTCTGCTCGGGCGTCAGCGTCGCGGGCGTCGCCCACGGACGACCCTCGTCCTTCCACCGGCCGAAGCCACCTTCCATCGACTCGACGTCGGTGAAGCCGAGCTGGGCGAGCGTCACCGCAGCGAAAGCCGAGCGGACACCGCCGGCGCAGTAGATCACGACCGGCGCGTTCTTGTCGGCGATGCGATTCTCGATCTGGGCCTCGAGGTGACCGCGGGGGATGTGGATGGCCCCGGGAATCGCACCTTCCTCGTACTCGTCGGGTTCGCGCACGTCGAGCGCGATCGCGCCGGCTGCGATGCGCGCGGCGGCGCCCTCGGGGTCGACTTCACGGATCTCCGACTTTGCGGCTGCGAGCAGGTCACGGAACGTTGCCATCCCGAAAGCCTACCGAGTCGGTCAGGATTCGAAACCGCTCCTACCGATGCGTCGACGGCGCAGGAGGCGAGGCGGCCTTCCGGTCGAGGAACCTCGTGAGCGGGGCCGGCAGCGCAGCAGGACGATCGCCCCAGTCGTAGACGACGGACGACCCGGCGGCGACGTCCTGCAACGCACGTCGACGACGATCGACCAGCGCCATCAGTGCGCCGACCCCGAGGAACAGGAAACTGAAGGGAAGGACGATGGTGCGGATCGCTGCGGCACCGGGGCTGAGCGGCTCGCCGTCGTTGCGGATCACCTTGATGCCGACGAGCGCCTGCGAGATCGTGCGCCCGGTGAGCGCTTGGGAGAGCCAGAAGTAGGTGAATCCGTAGAGCAGCAGGAGCGTGCCGGGAACCCATCCTCCACCCGGGTCGACGGTGGCACCGAACAGCACGTCGACGAGGTACACGACGCCGGCCAGCAGGAGCGTGAACGTCGACGAGATCAGGAACACGTCGAGCCCGAGCGCCCCGACGCGCGAGACCGGGCCGGCGTAGCGCCCGCTCATGGTGGCACCGTCGCCGTCGAGCGCCTCGTGACCCGCCGCCAACGGAGGTCCGGCCGGCAGCGACGCGTAGTCGCGTCGCAGCAGTCGGTTCACCGTGCGCATGGCGATCTCGTCGATGCCGACCACCTGGCGGCGCAGGAGGTCGATGAATCGCCCCATCACGCCCTTGGTGCTCTGGGCGACGATGGCGTCGATGTCGAGCGACGCCGCGATCGCGTCCACGTCGACCCGATCGACCACGCGGTCGACGTCGATCCGGTCTGCTGCCGCATTCAGATCGACGCGAGCGACGGCTGCGTCGAGGTCGACCCGAGCGACCACGCGCTCCACGTCGACCCGATCGACGATCGCATCCAGGTCGACCCGGGCGACGGCTGCGTCGAGGTCGACCCGAGCGACCACGCGCTCGACGTCGACCCGATCGACGATCGCATCCAGGTCGAGTCGAGACACGATCCGCTCGACATCGACTCGGTCGACGATCGCGTCGACGTCGATCCGGCCGACGAGTCGATCGAGGTCGATGCGACCCATCAGCGCGTCGACATCCACCCGGTCGAGCAGCGCGTCGACGTCGAGCCGCGACACGAGCGCGTTCACATCGATGCGATCGAGCACGGCATCGACGTCGATCCGGTCGATCAGCCCGTTCACGTCGATGCGATCGACCAGGTCGTCGGGATCGACGGCGTCTGCAACCACGGGGACGACCACGGACGCGATCGCGTCGAAGGGGCGCTGGAACACGCCCCTGGGGCGGTCGCTCTCACCCATGAGGCAATCGTACCCACCCCGGTCGTCCAGGTCGTCTCCGCAGATGCTCAGTTCGACACGGTGATGTCGCCGACCATCGGGTTGCCCTCGTCGGCACCCACCATCGTCACGAGACCGACGACCATGCGGATCAGCCCGAGGCCGACCACGCCGCTCCGCCCGGCGCCCGTCAGCCCCCGCCACCGCCCCCGGTGGCAACGAGGGAGGGAAGCACCTCGCCGATCTGGCCGACGAGCAGCCAGTCGGCGTAGCGATCCATCGCCGTCTCGGTCCCGTTGACGATGATCACCTGCGCGCCGGCGGCCTTCGCCCTGGGCACACAGTTGGCGGCGGGGAACACGCTGAGGGTCGACCCGACCGCCAGCATCACGTCGCACTCCTCGCTGACCTGCAGGGCGCGATCGATCACCTCGGGGACGAGCGCCTGGCCGAAGCTGATCGTGTCGCTCTTGAGGACGCCACCGCACACCAGGCACGGCGGATCGTGCTCGCCCGCACGGACCCGGTCGAGCGCTTCGGCCATCGGTCGCCGATCGTCGCACTCCCAGCACCTGGTCCACCAGACGGTGCCGTGGACCTCGATCACCTTGCCGGGATCGTTGCCCGCCTTCTGGTGGAGTCCGTCGATGTTCTGGGTGACGACACCGTGGAGTCGGCCCTGCCGCTCGAGTTCGACGATCGCCGCATGCCCGTGGTTCGGTTCGGCCGTCCACGCGGGCGTCACCAGACGGTTCTGCCATGCTGCCCGGCGCACCTCGGGGTCGTTGAGGTAGTACTCGATGTTCGACGCCTTCTCGGCGGCCGGGTTCTTCGTCCAGAGTCCGTTCGGGCCGCGGAAGTCGGGGATCCCCGAGTCGGTCGAGATTCCGGCACCCGTCAACACCACGATCCGTCGTGCTGCGTCGAGCGCGTCACGAGCAGCGGCGATGAGGTCGTCGGACATCCCGACACTGTGCCGGGCCCGCGGTTCCGAGGGCAAGTGGTGACGATATGATTCCATCCACCAACCATCTTGAAAGGGTGTTTCACAATGGGTTTGTTCGATGCGGTCAAGGGTCTGTTCAGTGGTGACGGCCTGAGCGGTGTCCTCGAGTCGACCGGTTTGAGCGAACACGTCGAGGGGCTGCTGGGCGAGGGGAGTGCCCTCGCCGAGAACGTCGGCATCGACCTCGGCCAGGTGACCGAGTCGATCGGCATCGACGGCGTCACCGAGTCGCTCCCCGGCGGTCTCGGCGACGTGGCGGACAACGCACTCGGCGGCCTGACCGACGTCGCCCCCTGACCACCGCCGAACGGCGTCAGCGATGAGCGAAACCTCCACATCCGGGGGCCTCGCTCATCGTCGGCACGTCAGGTGAGGGCGGCGAGGGCGGCGGCGAAGACGTCGGTGTGACGGTCGACGTCGGCACCGGTGTGGGCCGGTGAGAGCAGCGCCATGTTGTGGAACGGGGTCATCAGGATCCCGCGGTTGAGCGCCCACAGGTGCATGAAGGCGTCGAGGTCCTCGTCCACGGCTGCAGCGGCATCGGCGCCGTTCACCGGGAGCGGGCAGAACCAGTACTCGGCCCGGCACCCCAGCTGCTGCACCGACCACGGCAGTTCATGCTGCGCGATCGCGGCCGCCACCCCGTCGGTCCAACGCGTCGCCAGGGGGATCATCCGCTCGTAGTCGGCCTCGAGCAGGGTGGTCGACAAGGTGGCCCGGATCGCCGCCGTGGCCATGGCACTCCCGGCCAGCGTGCCGCCCACTCCCCCGACGTCGGCGTCGTGGCCGTGCAGCGCCGGATCGAGTGCCGCCGCGATCGCCTCGGTCACGCCGTACGTGGCCACCGGGAAGCCACCACCGATCGGCTTGCCGATCACCACGATGTCAGGATCGAGCCCCCACGCCCTCGTGCATCCACCGGGCCCCGCCGAGATCGTGTGGGTCTCGTCGATGATCAGCAGCACGCCATGTCGACGCGTGATCTCCCGCACGGCGTCGTGATAGCCGGGCTGTGGCAGCACGATGCCGATGTTCGTGAGCGCAGGCTCCATCAGGAGGGCGGCGACGTCCCCGTGGGCGAGCGCCGCGTCGAGTGCGTCGAGGTCGTTGAACGGCACCACCCGCGTCGTGACGGCGGGGTCGACCTGCGGGCCGATCGCGCCCGGTCGGCTGACCACCCGGCCGTCCGGGCCGAGGATCGCGAGCGTCTCGTCGACGGTCCCGTGGTAGCACCAGTCCATCACGGCGATCCTCGGGCGACCGGTCAGGTGCCGGGCGAAGCGCAACACGAACCGGTTGGCGTCGGTGGCCGACGTCGTCAGCTGCCACTTGGCCATCCCGAAACGCCGATGCAGTTCGTCGGCGACCCAGGCCGCATCCTCGCTCGGCAACATCGTCGTCGACGTCGCGTCGGCGGCACTGCGCCCGACGGCCCGGTGCCCGGTCATCGCTCCGGTGTCACCGAGGCAGAAGTCGACGTACTCGATGCCGTCGACGTCGACGAACCGGGCGCCGTCGGCAGACGCGACGTGAACCGGGAAGGCCCCCGGCCAGCGCGTCATCCATGGCATCGGCACGCCGGCCAGCAGGTGCCGCCGACCCGCCTCGGCGAGCGCCGCTGAGCGCGGGTGCAGTTCGACGAAGCGTCGTTCCTCCTCCGCCATGAGCGCCACGAGCCCAGCCCGATCGATCACACTCGGGTCGGGAGCCATTCGAGGAGTCACGGCACGACGGTAGCCTCGACCGGATGTCCGCCCAGGTGCTCAGCGAAGCCGCGCGTCGTCGCACGTTCGCGATCATCAGCCACCCCGACGCGGGCAAGACCACGCTCACCGAGAAGTTCCTCCTCTACGCCGGTGCGATCACCTCCGGTGGTGCGGTCAAGGCCCACGAGGGCCGCCGCGCCGCCACGTCGGACTGGATGGACATGGAACAGAAGCGCGGGATCTCGATCACCTCGACCGCCCTCAACTTTCCGTACCGCGATCACGAACTCAACCTGCTCGACACGCCGGGTCACCGCGACTTCTCCGAGGACACCTACCGCGTGCTGTCCGCGGTCGACGCGGTGGTGATGGTGCTCGACTCGGCCAAGGGCATCGAGCCCCAGACCCTCAAGCTGTTCGAGGTGTGCCGATCGCGGAACCTGCCGGTGATCACGTTCCTCAACAAGCTCGACCGGCCCGGCATGGAACCCCTGGAGCTGCTCGACCAGATCGAGGCCCAGATCGGCCTGCGTCCGACTCCGGCCACCTGGCCGGTGGGATCGTTCGGCGACCTGCGAGGTGTGATCGACCGCCGCACCGACGTCTTCACGCGTTTCACCCGCACCGCCCGCGGCAGTCAGATCGCCCCGGAGGAGGACGTCCCGGCGGATCGCGCCGCCACCGAGGAGGGCGCGGCCTGGACGAAGAGCACCGAGGAGACCGACCTCCTGAGCGCGATGGAGGCCGACGTCGACATGCCCTCCTTCCTCGCCGGCGAGTCGACCCCGGTGTTCGCCGGCTCCGCGCTCACCAACTTCGGTGTCCGGCACCTCCTCGACGCCATCGTCGACCTCGCCCCGGCGCCGTCACCGCGCCTCGACGTCGACGACAAGCCCCGCCATCTCGACGAGCCGTGCTCCGCATTCGTGTTCAAGGTGCAGGCCAACATGGATCGCAACCACCGCGACCGCATCGCCTTCGCCCGGATCTGCTCGGGAAGGTTCGACCGCGGCATGGTGATGACGTGCGAACGCACCGGCAAGCCGTTCGCCACGAAGTACGCCTCCACCGTGTTCGGCGCGGAGCGCACCACCGTCGACGAGGCCTTTCCCGGCGACGTCGTCGGCCTGGTCAACGCCACCGGTCTGAACATCGGCGATTCGCTGTACGACGAGATCGGGCCACCGGTGAGGTTCCCCGCGATCCCCGCCTTCGCCCCCGAGGTGTTCGCCACTGCTCGACCCGTCGACACCGGCAAGACCAAGCAGTTCCGCAAGGGTCTCGACCAGCTGAACGAGGAGGGTGTCGTCCAGGTCCTCAAGGACCCCGACTGGGGCGACGCCTCGCCGGTGCTGGCGGCGGTCGGACAGCTGCAGTTCGACGTCTTCGCCAACCGGCTCGACATCGAGTTCAACGCGCCGATCGAGCTCTCGTCCGCTCCCTACCAGGCGATCCGGCTGACCGACAAGGAGTCCGCGGCCGTGTTGCGCGAGAAGCCGGGCGTGCGCATCCTCGCCCGGTCCGACGGGCATCTCGTCGCGCTCTTCGAGAACAAGTACGCACTCGCCCGCATCGAACAGAACGAACCGGAACTCACGCTCGACCACATCATCGCCGGCTGATCCTGTTCACCAGGACCCGGAACTCCCGCCTCCGCCGCCCCCACCGACGCCGCCGCCCCCTCCGCCGCCGCCCGAACTCGACGGGGCGGTGTGCGACGACGAGAACGACGACGCCGCCGAGTGGACGAGCAGGGGCCCGGCGAGTGCCACCTGTGGGTCGGGGAGGTTCGACGACTGCACCGCCTTCGTCCACGCATCCGCCGCACCGAGCGCGACTGCCCAGGCGCTGTATTCGCGCAGCAGGCCCTGCTCCCACGCCCACTCGACGTGCTTGCCCTCGCTCGCCGCCAGGAATCGCCGGAACGACTCCGATCGCAACGCGAGCGCCGAGCCGGTGGCGGTGCGCGACGGGAACATCACGCTGTAGGCGCCTGCCGCGACGACGAGGGGAACCAGGAAACCGGCGATCACGGCGAGCCACGGCGACGAGATCGCCAACCAGAAGTCCGTTCCCAACGCGACCACCCCGACGACGCTCACCGCGAGCAGGACGAGCACGGCGACGAGCACGACGATCACACGCGCCGGCGTGGTCACGCGCCCGCCGGGTCCCCCGCGCGACCACCAACCAGCTGCGCCGACGAAGGCCCGTTGTTCCGCCTGGATCGCACGCCAGGTCGCCGTGAAGTCGGGGTCGTACGTGCCCAATTCGATCATGTCGCGGCCGGCGAAGAGACGGTGCAGATGACCGAGATCGACCGCGCTCAACCTCGACGTGTCCGGTCCGGGCCGAAGTTCGACCGTGTCGTCGGCGTCGGTGATCACGAGCGCGTCGGTGGCGATCATCTCGGCGAACCATGCCGCCACGGTCTCGTCGTCGATCGCTTCCCGCAGCACCGCCGCTGCCTGCCAGGGCTCGAGCCCGCGAGGTGGGACGAACTCGATCGTGGCCAGCTCCGCCAGGCGCGAGTCGGGAACCCGGTAGGTGGGGGTGTCGGCCGAGCGGGCCTGTCGCCCGGGAAGTGGCAGGTCGCCGAACGCAGCCTCGGCGGCACCCCCGGCGAGCACCGTGTTGCTCCCGTACGACCGCCCCAACAGGAACACCAGGAGGGCGGCGCCGAGCCCGAGAGGGAGCATGACCCATCCGAGGGGTTGGAAACCGGTCGGGAGCGGATCGGGCAACGCGGGGATCGGAGGGAGGTCCGGATCCGACAACCCGTTGAACGTCGCGCCGATCGTGATGCCGTCGCCGGGTGCGAGTGGCTCGATCACCGCCACCCGGTTGCCCTGCTCGTCGGCGACGAAGTCGCATCCGCCGAGCGAGCCGAAGGCACCGGTGTCGCAGTCGGTCGTCGGGTCGTCGAATCCGGTCAACACGACTTCGAAGCGCCGGGTCTGCAGCGTCTCGTCGTTGCCGATCACGTCGAGGAACAGCGTGCCGCCCGCGATGCCGGCGTCGGGAAGCGTGTACTCGAGGACGTACCGGTGCCGGCCGGTGAAGGTCACGTTCGGATCGCCGATCCTCATCCGGGTCTCCGGGCCCGTGTCGAGCACGGCGAGGTCGGCGTTCGCGTCCGGCGACTGGGCCGTCACGTCGGTGGGTACCCCGAAATCGTTGCGCACGATGCGCTGGTAGCCCCGCTTCTCCGCCAGGCCGAAGTCGATGTCGACGACCTCGCGGATCCGCACGCCGTCGCCCCCGTCGGGCCACACCGTGACCTGCTTGGCGTCGAAGTGCTCCGGTCGGATCGAGGAGTCGGCGCCGGCGCCGATCACCCGGAACCCGGCCAACAACATCATCGTTCCGATCGCCAGCCCAACGATCACGTGACGCCAGACGGACACCCTGCTCGACATCGGACCAGTCTGACCCGCCGTCCGGCGGATGCGGTCGTCCGACCGTTCCCCCCGATCGACACGACGACCCACTGGCGCCACGACCGGCTCGTCCCGCTCGCCACTTCGAGGGAGGTCTCATGTCCGACACGTCGTCACCCGTCCCCCACATCACGGTTCGGCCCTGGGTCGACCCGGTCGTCGACGACGACGGGTTCGATCCGCGTTCGCGCTACGTCGAGCTCTTCTGGCTCGGCGTCCTCGGCCCGACAGCGACCTGGTTGATCCGACGGCTGGTGGCCGGGCTCGAACGGTCGCCCGCCGGCTACGAACTCGACCTGGTCTCCACCGCACGGGCCATGGGGCTGAGCTACACCGCTGGACGGGCATCGCCGTTCAGCAAGGCCCTGCAACGCTGCGTGATGTTCGGTCTCGCGCACCCCGTCGACGGCGGGATGGCGGTTCGTCGACGCATCCCACCGGTCAGCCTGCGCCACCTGCAGCGGATGCCCGAGCAGCTGCAGGCCGCGCACCGCGACTGGCAGTGCACCACGATCGGCCTCGACGAACTGACCCGAGCCCATCGGTTGGCGACCGTGATGGTCGAGGTCGGCGACGACGCCGCAGTGATCGAACACCACCTCGTGGCCCTCGGCGTCAGCGACGCCGTGGCCGCCGAGGCGGCCGACAACGCCTTCCGGCTCGACCAGGTCGGCTGATCGAGGCGCCGTGGCATGATGGAACGTGGCCGTCGACGGCCACGGAGGCGACGGTGACGAGGCTCGAGTTGAGGGGAGTGAGCAAGATCTTCCCCGACGGAACCCGGGCGGTCCGCGATGTCGATCTCGTCGTCGATCACGGCACCCTCCACGTTCTGGTGGGCCCCTCCGGCAGCGGGAAGACGACCCTGCTGCGCATGGTGGCAGGCCTCGAGGAACCAACAGTGGGCGAGGTGGTCGTCGACGGCGAGGTCGTCAACACCATCCGGACGAGCAGACGCGGTTTCGCGCTCGCCTCTCAGGGCTACGCGTTGTACCCGCACATGACCGTGAGCCAGAACATCGGCTTTCCGCTGATGGTCGACGGTCTCCACCGCCGTGAGATCGACCGACACGTGCGGGAGGTCGCCGAGCTGTTGCAGATCGACGACGTCCTCGATCGTCGACCGAGACAACTGTCCGGTGGGCAGCAGCAGCGAACCGCGATGGCTCGAGCGCTCGTCCGTGGTCCTCGGCTGCTCCTCCTGGACGAGCCGATGTCGAGCCTCGATGCGAAACTGCGCGACCAGACCGGAGTCGTCATCGTCGGGATCCAGCGGCGGTTGGGCCTGACGACGTTGATGGTCACCCACGATCAACACGAGGCCATGGCGATGGGTGATCGACTCGCGGTGATGCACGACGGCCGGATCGTGCAGAGCGGTCGGCCGATCGACGTGTACGAAGCGCCGGCCAACATCTTCGTGGCACAGTTCGTGGGCGCGCCCTCGATGAACCTGGTCGAGGCGCGGATCGTCGAGGCGAACGGGGATCCGGCGATCCGTGTCGGATCACATGTCGTACCGCTCGGCGATGTGTCACACCGCCTCCCGACGATCCGGTCGTGGGCAGACCGAACCGTCGGCCTCGGATTCCGCCCCGATGCCGTCCGCCGTCGCGCCGACGGCCCCCTGTCGCTCGACGTCGTCTCGACGACCGTCGTCGGACGCGACCGGTTCCTCGGCCTCGACATCGACGCGCCTCGGATCGCCCAGCGCACCGATCACGTGGAGGTTCGTGACGAACGCCGCTCGACGATCTTGGCGTCGGCGGGCGTGCACGATGACGTCAGCCTCTGGGAGCCTCTCCGAGTCGAGATCGACACGAATCGGATCCACCTCTTCGACCTCGGCACGGGCGACCGGATCGCCTGACGACGTCGCTCCGCCAGGCGCGGTCACCCTCGATCCGAACGAGGGTGCGCGGGCGCGTCAGACGGGCGCAGCGAGCAGTCCGGTCAGGACGGCTTCGGCCGGTGCGTGGGGCCGGTCGCCGACCTCGGCCTGGAGGCGCGCCAGTTCCGTCCTCAGCTCGATCGCGACCTCGCGGTATGCGGGGTCGGCGATGACGTTGCGCAGCTCGGCGGGGTCGGCGACGAGGTCGAACAACTCCCATTCCGGCTCGACTGCCGGCGCCCTGGCACCGGGCTGATCGAGTGGATCGTTGTAGTAGCCGATCAGCTTGTGCGTACGGGTCCGCACGCCGTAGTGCGCCGGAACGCGGTGGATGCCGTCGTCGTGCATCCAGTAGCGGTAGTACATCGAGTCCTGCCAGCCGTCGGGTCGCTGCCCGGCCAGCAGCGGCGCCAGGCTCGACCCCTGCATGTCGTCCGGCACGTCGAGTCCGGCCAGGTCGAGGAACGTGGGCGCGAAGTCGACGTTGAGCGCGATGTCGTCGCACACCGAGCCGGCCTCGACCATCGCCGGGTACCGCACGAGCAATGGCATCGCCACCGATTCCTCGTACATCATCCGCTTGTCGAACCAGCCGTGGTCTCCGAGGAAGAACCCCTGGTCGGACGTGTAGACCACGATCGTGTCCTCGGCGAGATCGTTGGCGTCGAGCCAGTCGAGCATTCGCCCGACGTTGTCGTCGATCGAGGCGATCGTTCGCAGGTAGTCCTTGATGTAGCGCTGGTAGCGCCACCGGATCTCCTCGTCCTCGCTCAGCCCGGGTGGCACCGTCGCCTTCAGGTCGATGACCGGGTCGAGGTCCAGCAGCCGCATCCGCATCGCCTGGACCACCTCGGCGCGCCCCTCGTGGTCGTCCCACAGCGTGTCGGGTTCGGGGAGGTCGATGCCGTCGAACATCGAGAAGTGCTTGCGCGACGGTTCCCACGACCGGTGCGGTGCCTTGTGGTGGCACAGCAGCGCGAACGGACGGTCGGGGTCGCGCTTGTCGAGCCAACGCAGGCAGTCATCGGTGATCAGGTCGGTGACGTAGCCGCCCCGTTCGACGATCGTGTGGCCGCGGCCGTCCGGTCGGGGTTGCAGCATCACCGGGTTGTGGTAGTGGCCCTGGCCCGGGAGGACGCGCCAGCGATCGAATCCGGTCGGATCGTGCTCCGGGCCGTGGCCGAGGTGCCACTTGCCGAACATCGCCGTCTGGTAGCCGGCGGCCTGCAGCCGCTTCGGGAACGTGTCGAGGCTGTTGTCCATCGGCGTGATCAGCGTGGTCACGCCGTTGACGTGGTTGTACGTGCCCGTGAGGATCGACGCCCGGCTCGGCGTGCAGATCGAGTTCGTGCAGAAGCAGGAATCGAACCGCATTCCTTCGTTCGCGATGCGATCGAGGTTCGGGGTGTCGTTCAGGACCGGCCGTCGCGAGGCCCTGCTGTACGCGGAGATCGCATGAGCGGCGTGATCGTCGCTCATGACGAACAGCAGGTTCGGGCGCCCCGAACTCACGACGGCGGCGTGAAGCTCGTCGCCAGGTCGATCAGCAGGCGGGTGCCGAACCCGGTGGCCCCCTTGGAGTAGATGCCCTCGTCGCCGTCGACCTTCATCGGGCCGGCGATGTCGAGGTGCGCCCACGGCACGTCGCCGGCGAACTCGCTGAGGAAGATCGAGGCGGTGATCGTGCCACCGTACGGGCCGCCGATGTTCCGCATGTCGGCGACGACCGAGTCGAGCAGCTTGCGGTAGCGCGCCTTCTCCAGGGGCAGCTGCCACACGGGTTCGTCGATCGCGTCGGCGCAGGCCTTCACCTGGTCGACGAGCGCCTGATCGGTGCCGAGCAGCCCGGCGATCTCGGGGCCGAGCGCACCCATCACCGCACCGGTCAGTGTGGCGATGTCGACGATCGCGTCCGGACCGTCCTCGACGGCGAGCGACAGGCCGTCGGCGAGCACCAGCCGACCCTCGGCGTCGGTGTTGTGGATCTCGACCGTCTTTCCGTTGCGCATCGTGAGGACGTCGCCGAGCTTCAGCGCGCTTCCCGAGGGCATGTTGTCGGTGCACATCAGCCAGGCGGTCACCTTCGTCCTGCACTTGAGCGCCTTGAGCGCCGACATCGTCGAGAGCACGGCCGCCGCGCCCGACATGTCCATCTTCATCACCTGGTGGAACGCGTCGCTCGGCTTCAGCGAGATCCCACCCGAGTCGTACATGATCCCCTTGCCGACGAGCGCGAGGTGGCCGGTCGCATTCCTCGGCGAGTACGTCAGCTTGACCATCCGTGGCGGCTCGACCGATCCGCGGTTGACGCCGAGCAGACCGCCGCAGCCCATCTGCTCCAGTTGATCCTTGTTGAACACCTCGACGTGCAGACCAGCGGCCGAGCCGATGTCGACCGCCTTCGCTGCGAGGTCCTTGGCGTTGAGGTGGGTCGGAGGCGTGTTCGCCAGCTCGCGCGCGAGCGCGGCAGCGCCGGCCACGATCCGGCCGCGTTCCGCGCCCTGCTCGACCGCCTTGCGGCGCTTGTCGCCGACGACGAGGGTCAGTGACCGGAGGCGTGACGCGTTCTTCGGGTCGTTCTTCAGTCCGGTGTACCGGTACGCAGCGAGCAGCACCCCCTCGGTGACCGCCTGGCCGGCCGCCCGTGGCTCGCCGTCGAGATCGGCCAGGTTGAGCGCCACGTCGGCGTGCTTGGGCACCACTCGGGCGAACGCCGCCGCGGCGGAACGGAGTCCGTTGGCATCGATCGCGCCCGGCTCACCCACACCGACGGCCACGGCGACGCCATCGGCGCCCGGCACCGACAGGACCTGCCCGGTCTCACCGGTGAACCCGTTCGACTCCAACGCCGCGCGGGAGAGACCGAGCTGGCGCGCGACGGCCCCCTTCGTGGCGACGGCGTACCCGACGGCCGTGGCCGACTTCGGGACGATCCGGGCGGTCGAGACGTCGACGGCGGACACAACGGCACTGGCATCTGTCATCGCGACAGTCTGGCCGACGAGGCTTGCTCCGACTGCACTTCGCCGGTGCGGAGACCACCCGAGGCGACGAGGTCGTTTGCCCTGATCTCCCAACCCGTCTAGGTTCGTCGTCAGGCGACCGCAGGGTTGCCACCGGGTAAACAGACGTCTCGTCGGGTACGACGATGCGGAAAGGGGAACACATGCGAATCACCACAGGCCGGGCAATCGTGCCACTACTGGCACTCACACTGCTCGCTGCTTCGTGCACGAGCGACGACGATTCCGGGGACTCGGGCGGGGGTGACTCCACCCCGGCGGCGACCGACGCACCGGAAGGGACGACCGCGCCGGACGAGACCACCGCCCCCGACGACACGGTCGAGGTCGTGCAGTCCGACGAGTCGACGCTCGATGCCGTGCAGTCGGCCGGAACGTTCAAGTGCGGCACACGCAACGACCTCCCGGGCTTCGCAACCCTGGATGCGGAGGGCGAGCACGTCGGCTTCGACTCGGACTTCTGTCGGGTGATCGCAGCTGCCGTCCTCGGCGACGCGACCGCCGTCGAGATGGTCGACCTCGAGACCGCGGATCGTTTCACGGCGTTGCAGTCCGGTGAGATCGATGCGCTCGTCCGCAACACCACCTGGACCGCCACCCGTGACGGCTCGGAAGGCGCAACCTTCCTGCAGCCGACCTTCTACGACGGCCAGGGCATGATGGTCGCGTCCGACAGCGGCTTCGCCTCGATCGCCGACATGGACGGCGTGATCGTGTGCGTCGCCCAGGGCACCACCACCGAGGGCAATGCCGCCGCAGAGGCCCTTCGCCTCGGAGTCGCCTGGGAGGTCCGCCCGTTCGAGAACGTCGACCTCATCCAGGAGGCGTTCATCGCAGGACAGTGCGACGGCTGGTCGTCCGACACGAGCCAGCTGACCGGCTTGCGCTCGACGTACCCCGACGGTCCTGACGCTCTGACGATCCTGCCGGAGGTCTTCTCGAAGGAGCCACTGGCACCCGCGGTCGCCGACGGCGACTCGGCGTGGGCGCAGGCGGTCAACTGGGCCATCTTCGCCACCATCGCGGCCGAGGAACTCGGCATCACGTCGGAGAACATCGACACGTTCGCCGACACCGAGGACATCAACATCCGCCGGCTGCTCGGGCTGTCGGCTGACGACGATGCCGTGCTCGACCCGGGCCTCGGTCTCCCGACCGATTTCGCCTACCAGGTCGTCAGCCAGGTCGGCAACTACGGCGAGATCTTCGACCGGCACCTCACACCGCTCGGACTCGAGCGGGGCGTCAACGCCCAGTGGAGTGACGGCGGTCTGATCTACGCACCGCCGTTCCGCTGAGCGAGAACGACAACGTGTGCTCACGGGGCCGGTCTGAACACCGGCCGGCCCCGTGAGCGCCGCGGTGACGTCACGCGTTCCGCTCTGGCGCAACGTCAACGTCCTCAAGTGGATCGCCCAACTCGTGGTCGTGGCGATCGTCGTCGCGATCGTCGTCTGGCTGTACGGCAACTACACCGAGAACGCCTCGCAGCAGAACATCCCCACCAACTTCGACTTCCTCGACAATCCGGCGGCGTTCCAGATCACCGGAAACTCGCTGTCGCAGAGCGCACCGGTACGAGATGCCCTGGTCGAGGGGCTGCTCAACACGTTGCGCATCGCCGTCGTCGGCATCATCGCCGCCACCGTGCTCGGAACGCTGATCGGCATCGGTCGGCTGTCGTCGAACTGGATCGTCAAGAAGCTGGCGACGGTCTACGTCGAGGCGGTCCGCAACATTCCGCTCGCACTGTTCCTCACCGCGAGCGTCCTCGTGGTGGTCCTCGGTGTGTTCCCGCAGATCACCGACGCCTGGGAACTCGCCGGTCTCGCGATCGTCTCCAACCGCGGCGTCGCTGTTGCCTGGTACCAGGGATCGGGGTTCGGTCTGCTGCTGATCCTCGGCGCCGGAGTGCTCGCCTGGTTCGCGGTCGCGAAGTGGCGCGGGCGTGTCGCCGACCGGACCGGGGCACTCCCGCGTTCTGGTCTGTGGGGTTTCGGCGCCTTCGTTCTCGTGATCGCAGTCGGCTGGATCGTGTTCGGCTACTCGACGACGCTGCCGTCGGTCGAAGGTCGAGGCACCGTCGGCGGCATCCGGATCGATCCATCGTTCTTCGCACTGTTCCTGGCACTCACGATCTACACCGCGAGCCACATCGCCGAAATCGTTCGAGGGTCGATTCAGGCGGTCCCGCGCGGGCAGGGCGAAGCCGCTGACGCCGTCGCCCTGAGCGGGTTCCAACGCATGTGGTACATCATCCTCCCGCAGGCGATGCGCATCGGCATCCCGCCGATCGGCAACCAGTACCTGAACCTGATCAAGAACTCCTCGCTGGGCGCAGCGATCGGGTACTACGACCTCACCCTCGTCGCGCAGACCACCGTCGGCAACGGTTCACCGGCCGTGCCGGTCTTCTTCCTGACGATGACGGTGTACATCTGCATCTCACTCGTGGTGTCCGCGCTGGTCAACGTCGCCAACCGTCGGATGATGCTGGTCGAACGATGAACGACGCCCGGCGGTGGCTGCGCCACAACCTCTTCCGGAGCCCACGCGACGGGGTCCTCACGGTCGTGTTCGGGCTGTTCGCCCTCTGGCTGCTGTACAAGACGATCCGCTTCATCTTCGTCACCGGACGGTGGACGATCATCGAGGTCAACCTCGAGCTGCTGATGATCGGCCGCTATCCCGAGGCACACGTGTTGCGCCTCGCCGTCACGGTCGTCGGTCTGGCCCTCTGGGGCGGACTGCTCGCCGGGTTCATCCGGGGCCGGCAGGTACGTGCGGGCCGGATCACCCCCGCGGACTCCGCCCTCACCCGCTCCCGGGTCACCGATCTCGTCGAGCGTCTGTGGATTCCGCTCGCGCTCGTGGTGCTCCTGCTCCTGCTCACGTCGACGGCCGGGCCGTGGATCATGGTGGGGCTGGCCCTGGTCGCTGCGCTGGTCGGCCGCCTGATCGGCCCGTTCCTCGGGCGACAGCGGCTTCCCGCATTCGGCTCGTTCCTGGTCGTGGTGTGCTTCGCTGCGATACCCGTCGCCCTGTACTTCTACGTCGTCACCGCGGTCGGCTTCGACGGGTGGGGCGGCTTCATGCTCAACCTGTTCCTGGCGGTGTGCTCGATCATCCTGTGCTATCCGCTGGGTGTACTGCTGGCACTCGGGCGTCGGTCCGGGCTGCCGCTCGTGCGCCTCGTGTGCACGACCTACATCGAGTTGATCCGGGGCGCACCGCTGTTCGTGCTGCTCCTCCTCGCCAACGTTGCGCTCGGGTTCTTCGTTCCCGACAGCCTCGCCCCTGCGACGTCGACACGGGCGATCGTCGTGTTCACCTTCTTCACGGCGGCCTACATGGCCGAGATCATCCGCGGCGGGCTGCAGTCGATCCCGCGGGGACAGATCGAGGCCGCCAAGGCGGTGGGGCTGTCGCCGATCCGACAGACCGGCTACATCGTGCTGCCGCAGGCCCTGCGCAACGTGATCCCCGCTCAGATCGGCCAGCTGATCAGCCTGTTCAAGGACACCACGCTCGCCGGTATCGCAATGGGCCTCTTCGAGCTGCTGCAGGTGTCCGGGGCGATCACCGCGCAGCCTGAGTTCCGCGGTCAAGGATTGATCGCCGAGACGCTCACGTTCGCCGCACTCATGTTCTGGGTGGTGTCGTACACGATGAGCCGAGAGAGCCAACGACTCGAGAAACGACTGGGAGTGGGACTCCGATGACCGAACAGCAACCGTCCGACGCGCCGGTCTTCACCGACGCGACCGCAATGACCGGCCAGCGCGATGTGATGATCGAGATCGAGCACGTCGACAAGTTCTTCGGCGACTTCCAGGCGCTCCAGGACATCAACCTGAAGGTCGGCGCCCAGGAGGTTGTCGTGGTGATCGGCCCCTCCGGATCGGGGAAGTCGACACTGATCCGCTGCATCAACCGGCTGGAGGAACACGATGCCGGACGGATCGTCGTCGACGGCACGGAGCTGTCGAACGACATCCGCAACATCCAGGAGATCCGCCGCGAGACCGGGATGGTCTTCCAGTCGTTCAACCTGTTCCCCCACCTGAGCGTGATCGACAACATCACGCTCGCGCCGCGCAAGGTTCGGCGCATGCCGAAAGCGAAAGCGGACGCACTGGGGATGGAGTTGCTCGAGATGGTGAAGATCCCCGAGCAGGCGAGCAAGTACCCCGGGCAGCTGTCGGGCGGCCAGCAGCAGCGGGTGGCGATCGCCCGGGCGTTGGCGATGAGCCCCAAGGTGATGCTGTTCGACGAACCGACCTCGGCGCTCGATCCCGAGATGATCGGCGAGGTGCTCGACACGATGAAGGACCTCGCCCGTTCCGGCATGACCATGATCGTGGTGACCCACGAGATGGGCTTCGCTCGCGAGGTCGCCGACCGGGTGGTGTTCATGGCCGACGGCCAGATCGTCGAGGTCGGCACACCGGAGCACTTCTTCGAGAGCCCCCGCGAAGAGCGCACGAAGCTCTTTCTCTCACAGATCCTCTGAGAACTCCGAGCACCGCACCTCGGTCCCGAGAATCGTCTGCCACACTCTTCGCTCGTGACCGACGATCAGACCACATCGCCCGACCAGAAGTCACCCCGTCGATTCCTGAAGTGGATCCTGATCGGAGCCGTCGGCGTCGTCGTGCTGGCGTTCGGTGCGATCCTGCTGTACGCCTTCGTGCTGAACGATTCCCCGGATGAACTCGACGCCGGCGACCTCGCCGATGCACTGGTCGCCACCACACCGGAGACGACACCGGCGGTCGACACCACGATCGAGACGACCAGCGACACCGGCGCAGACGACACGGCGGTGCCCACCACCGACGCCGCTCCGGTCGGCACCGACGCGGCACCCGCCTCGGCCGACGACTTCGACGGCGACTGGGTGCCGACCGAGGCGTCGGAGTTCGGTTACCGGGTCGAGGAGGTACTCGCCGGGGTCAGCACGACGGCCGTCGGGCGCAGCAACGAGATCACCGGGCTGCTCACGATCGAGGGCACCACAGCCACCGCCGTCGACGTCGAGGTGCAGATCGACAGCATCGAGAGCGACAGCAGCCTGCGCGACAATCAGTTCACGGGTCGCATCATGAACGCGGCCGAGTTCCCGACCGCAACGTTCAACCTCACCGAACCGATCGAGTTCGGCACGATCCCGGTCGGTGACGAGCAGGTCACCGCAACGGCGACCGGCGAGCTGACACTTCGCGGCGTGACGAATCCGGTCACCTTCGAGGTCACGGCCCAGACCACCGACGGCCGCATCGGGGTGTTGGGATCGATCCCGGTCGTGTTCGCCGACTACGGCATCGACAACCCGTCGTTCGGCCAAGTGCGCACCGAGGACGAGGGTCTCGTCGAGTTCGTGCTCGTCTTCGAGCGCGCGGCCTGATCAGGGACTACGAGCCGGCGACCGGCTGGCTCTTCGCCCACGCGTCGGCAAGCGTGGCGTACCGCCCGCCCAGTGCGACCAGCTCGGTGTGACTGCCGAGCTCGACCAGGCGACCGCCGTCGATCACACCGATCCGGTCCGCACGCTGGATCGTCGAGAGTCGGTGTGCGACGACGATCGTGGTGCGACCGGTCATCAGCGTGTCGAGCGCTCGCTCGACGATGAACTCCGTGCCCGGATCGAGGTTGCTGGTGGCTTCGTCGAGGACGAGCACCGCCGGATCGACGAGCGCTGCGCGCGCCAGCGACACGAGTTGGCGTTCTCCCGCCGAGAGACGCGATCCGCGCTCGCGCACCTCGGTGTGGATGCCGTCGGGGAACTCGTCGAACCGTTCGAGTGCGCCGATCGCGTCGAACGCCGCTCGGACGTCGTCGTCGGTCGCGTCGGCGCGAGCGATGCGGACGTTGTCGGCGACCGTGCCCCCGAAGAGGAACCCCTCCTGCGGCACGACCACCACCCGATGACGCAACGACGCGAGGGTGGCATCGCGCAGATCGACGCCGCCGAAGGTGATCGTGCCCTCGGTCGGGTCGTAGAGTCGGGCCATCAGCTTGGCGAGCGTCGACTTTCCCGCCCCCGTGGGCCCGACGAGCGCCAGACGCTCGCCGTCGGCGACGGTGATCGACACGTCGGACAGCACGGGGGCCTCCGTCGCGGGGTACCGGAAGCCCACTCGATCGACCACGAGTTCCCCGTTGGGTGGGAGGTCGTCGGGCCCGTCCTGGACGTCGGGCTCGGTGTCGAGGATGCCGAACAGCTTGTTGAGCGCGGCCGCGGACGACTGCACCGTGTTGTACAGCTGCGAGAGTTGCTGCACCGGCTCGAACAGCTGAGCGAAGAGCAGGACGACGGTGATGATCTGGCCGATCTCCACCTCGTCGTTCGAGTAGAGCCAGCCGCCGACACCGACGATGATCGCCGTGGCCAACACACCGGAGGTCTCGACGAGCCCGAAGTACCACGTCGACACCCGCACGCTGTGAACATGCGAATCGTAGAGCTCACGATTCGACACCTTGAACCGGCGCTGCTGCTCGGGCTCCCGGGCGTAGGCCTGGATGACGCGCACGCCGGCGATGCCCTCCTGGAGGGTCGACAGGTTCTGGCCGATGTTCTCGCGCACGTCGAGGTACGCCGCGTTGGAGTCACGCTGGAACTTGCGTGACGCCACGATGATCACGGGCATCACGAGCATCCCGGCGAGTGTCAGCTGCCATGACGTGAGCAGGGCCGCCACCAGGGCGAATCCGACGAGCAGTATCGCCGAGACGAACTGGAGCAGACCGAACTGCACGAGTTCGCCCATCGATTCGACGTCGGAAGTCATGCGGGCGACGAGGACACCCGACTTGTTGCGGTCGAAGAACGCCAGCGACTGCTTCTGGATGTGGTCGAACACCCGGACGCGCAACGATCGCAGGAATCCTTCGCCGGCGCGATTGATCAGGATGTACTGCTGACGTGCCGCGAGGTAGGCGACCACGGTGAGCACCATGTAGAAGATCACCGCATTGCGCAAGACTCCGCTGTCGCCTGGGGGTGTGATCCCATTGTCGATCGCCCATCCCAGGATGACCGGGCCGAGCACGACCCCGAGCGTGGACAGCGCCGTGAAGGTGAGCGCTGCGAAGACGGTCTTGCGGAACGGTCGGGCCATCGTGGCGGTGCGACGCAGCACCTTCTTGGCCTCCTCGGCGTCGAGCTTGTCCTCGTCGGAGATCGCTCCCATCCCGTGCATCAGTCACCCCCCACCGGTGCTCGCGGGACGACGTCGGCTCCGGCCCCTGCGGCATCGGCCTGTGCCGCGAGTTCGGCGCGCTGTTCGTCGTCGTCCTCCGCCATCGCGGCGAGCACGTCGCGGTAACGCGGCTCGCGGTCGAGCAGTTCCTGGTGCGGTCCGGAGGCGACGACGCGCCCGCCGTCGAGCAACACCACGGTGTCGGCGAGTGCGATCGTGCCGGGGCGGTGGGCGATCACGATCGTGGTGCGACCGTCCATCACCGTCGACATCGCCGAGCGGATCTCGTGTTCCTTCGACGGGTCGACTGCGGAGGTCGCATCGTCGAGCACGAGCACCCGCGGGTCGGCGAGGATCGCTCGGGCGATCGCGATGCGCTGACGCTGGCCGCCCGACAGCGAGAAGCCGCGCTCGCCCAGCAGCGTGTCGTACGCCTCGGGCAGTCCCATGATGAAGTCGTGAGCGCCGGCGAGGCGCGCCGCCCGTTCGATCGACTCCTGATCGGCGTCGGGTTCGGCGAACGCGATGTTGGCCGCGACCGTGTCGTGGAACAGCAGGGTGTCCTCGAAGACGATGCCGACGGCGCGACGGACGTCGCGCAGCGAGAGGTCGCGCACGTTGACGCCGTCGATGCGCACCCGACCCTCGTCGACGTCGTAGAAGCGCACGAGCAGGCGGGCGACCGTCGACTTGCCGGAGCCGGTGGCTCCGACGAGCGCCACCGACTCACCGGGGGCGAGGTCGAGGTCGAATCCGTCGAGGACGGGTGCCGATGGGTCGTAGCCGAACCGGACCCCGCGGAACTGCACGGCACCAGCGTGTTCGGCGGGCGGCAGGGTGAGCGGGCGCTCGGGGTCGGAGATCATCGGCGCGGTGTCGAGCACCTCGTTGACCCGTTCGAGCGCGGCACCGGCGCGCTGGGCCCAGGCGATCGTCATGCCGAGCATGCGCAGCGGCGACACGAGGAGGGCGACGTAGAAGTTGAACTGCACGAGCTGGCCGACGGTGAGGTCGCCGTTGATCACCTGCATACCGCCGACGCCGAGCACGGCGATCAGCCCGAGCTGCGGCAGCAGCTCGATCGCCGGGAGGTACTTGGCCCGGATCCGGGCGGCGCTGATCGACGCCGCCTGGATGTCGTCGGCCTCCTTGCGCAGCCGGGTCGACTGGACCTCCTCGGCGCCGAACCCCTTCACCACGCGCACACCGCCGACGGTCTCCTCGACGACGGTGGCCAGCTCCGCCTGCTCCATCTGCACCTGGAGCACGGCCCCGTGGATCGAGTGCGAGAAGCGACGACCGGCGATGTTGACGAACGGCAGCGGTGCGAGCGCGATCAACGCCAGTTGCCAGTCGGTCACGAACAGGATCACCGACACCGCGATGATCATCGAGAAGTTCGACAAGGTGATCGGGATCATCACGACGAACGACTGGATCTGCTGGAGATCGCTCGACGAGCGGCTCATCAGCTGGCCGGTCTGCGCCCGGTCGTGGTAGCCGACGTGGAGCGACAGGATGTGGTTGAAGAGCTGCTCGCGCAGCCGTGTCTCGGTCCAACGGGCTTCGCGGAAGGCGAAGAACCGGCGCAACGCCGTGAAGGTGCCGACGGCCACGCCGGCGATGGCGATCAGCATCACCCAGAGCCAGAGCATGTCGCCCTGGTCGATGCCGCGGTCGATGCTGTAGCGGACCAGCAGCGGCACCGACACCTTGCCGACCATCCACAGCAGGCCGATCGCACTGCCGATGATCAGGTTCTTTCGCTGCGCCTTGAGCGTCGTCGAGAGGAGCTTCCAACGAGACGGTGCGTCGTCCGCGCTGATGTCAGGCGGTGCGAACTCACTCATCGGCGCCCCCGATCGGTGTCAGGAGTTCTTCCCCGCCAGCGGGGCGAGCAGCTCGGCGACACGTTCCTTGGGGCGTCCGACGATCGCCGTGTCGGCGGTGACCACCACCGGGCGCTGCAGCAACTGCTTGTGCTTCACGAGCAGCGCCACGATCTGGTCGTCGGTCGCAGCATCGTCCTCGGTCAGCCCGAGCTTCTTCCACATGCTGTCGCGACGCACGAGCGCAGTCGGAGGGTCCTCGAGCTTGGCGATGATCCCCCGCAGCGTGTCGGCATCGGGCGGGGTCTTGATGTAGTTCACGATGTCGACGTCGACACCGAGATCCTCGGCAATGCGCACGGCATTGATCGACGAGTTTCAATGGGTGTTGTGGTAGATCGTCGCCACGGCCATGCGGTCGAGGTTACGACCTGTCGTCCGGCGTGCTCTCATCGGTTGTCACACCCCCTCGCTAGTGTCAGCTGCACCGACTCCCCCTTCCCGAACGATCCACAGGAAGGGGACCCCGTGTCTCGCCACTGCTCCACCCATCTCGTACCTCGCGGGGGCATCGACCCGATCCGGTCGCGAGCCGATGCCCTCGCGGTGCTCGCGCTCGCGGGTCCGTTCGGCCACGACACGGCCGCGATCCTGCTGGACGCCGATCGCCGCGGCGTCGGCATCGTCGTCGTCACCGGCACCACCGATCCCGACGCGATCTTCCGTGTCATCGCGGCGTGCGGCAACGCCCGCCGTCCCGAGGTCGCCGGGTTGATCCTCGCCACGAGCCGGCCGGGTGGCGACATGGTCGTCGAGGACCTCGACCGCTGGCTCGAGGCGAGCCTGCAGTGCGACGACGCCGGCATCGATCTCGTCGAGTGGTTCGTGATCGGCACCCGTGTCGCCTGCCCGCGTGAACTCGCGGGCGACCCACCCCGGTGGTCACGCCGGTGAGGTGCAACGGGGCGGGTACGGCGTTCAGCCGCCGGCCGAACGCGCCCGGCGTTCGGCCGGCGACAGCCGGAGGCCGGCGGCGCGGAGCCGGCGAACGAGATCGCGGCTCTCCACCTCCACCGCACCTGCCTCGACCAGCTCGGCGCGGTACTCCTCGGGGATGTCGTAGTGGTCACCCTGGAACCCCCGGCGCGGAATCCCGACCCGCTCGGCGAAGTCGTGGAGTTCGTCGTACGACGAGTCGCTGACGAGGTGGCACCACTTCTTGCCGCGCCACCACCATCGGGCGTCGTCGATCAGGATCGTCACGGCGATCACCCTGGCACACCGGCGGCGCCGTCGAGCGTCCGAGCAGCAGCCTGGCACACTGATCGACATGACCGAGCCGGATCTCGAACTCGAGGTGGCCTGGCAGCAGCACGTGTCGCCCGACCGGCACCCGCTCGACGGGCTGCTCGCCCGCCACCGCGAGAAGCACCGCCGCTACCACACTGCCACCCACGTCGCCTGGGTGATCCGCCACGTCGACGATCTCGCCGGATCGGAGGCGGTCGACGACCTCGACGCGATCGTCGCCGCCGCCTTCTACCACGATGCGATCTACGAGCCCACGTACCCGGCGAACGAGCGAGCCAGCGCTCGTCTGGCGCGTCGAGATCTCGCGGCGCTCGGATGGTCCGACGCACGGTGTGACCGGGTTGCGACGATGATCGAGGCCACCCGGCACGACGCGGAGACGTCGACCGATCCGAGCGGTGACACGGCGGTGCTCCTCGACGCCGACCTCGCCGTCCTCGGCGCCGACCCCGCCGGCTACGCCGCGTACGTCACCGGCGTGCGCGCCGAGTACCGCCACCTCGACGACGACGAGTGGCGGTCCGGGCGGACGTCCGTCCTGCAGGGGTTCCTCCAGCGGCCGACGCTCTTCGCCACCGAGGCGGGCCGAGCGCGTTGGGAGCAGCGGGCCCGCGCCAACATCGCCGCCGAACTCGCGCGCTTGTCCTGAGCCCCAGCCCGCCTCACCGGGGGTGTGCGTCAGCACGCATCGTCGAAACGAACTGATCGCCGACACAGATCTGGACCGCACCGTGCGCTCGCACGACCGGACCGGCGGTCCGTCAGGTGACGACCTGGTCGAGGTCGGTGGAGACGACCCCGGCGAGCGTGCCGAGTTCGATCTGCTCCTGCACCGGCCGCTCGAGGAGTGCGTAGCCGAGCACGGTCACCAACGTGACCACGCCCATGCAGACGATCGCCGGACGCAGCCCGATCGCCTCCGCCAGCAGACCGAGCGGCGCGGCGGCGATCCCGAACCCGGCGAAGCTCAGCATCATCAGCGACTGCACGCGGCCCTGGTGGGTGTCCTCGGTCATGTTGAGCGCGATCGTGTTCGACAGCGACTGGTAGCCGGTGGTTCCCGCACCGACGAAGGCGACCACGACGAACGCGGTCAGGAACACCGGTGACAGGCCGAGCGCGATCACGCCGACACCGAAGGCGACGCCGGACACCACCATCAGGCGCCACACCCCGGCGCCGTCGGCGCGGCCCGCGAGCGGCACCGCGACGACGACCGCCCCGATCGAACTCGCCGACATGATCAACCCGACCCAGCCGTCGGTCAGGTCGAAGTCGCCCTTGATGAGCGCGGGGATGAACGCGACGTAGTTGAAGCCGAACATGATGATCACGAAGGAACTGAGCACCAGTCGCCGCAGATGGGGTCGGGCGCCGACGTAACGCACACCGTCGATGATCTCGGCGAGCGGCTTGGCCGTCGAGGTGGCCCTCGGCTCGGCGCCGGACGGGCAACGCAGCAGCAGCACGAACGCTCCCAGGGAGAAGAGCGCCGACACGATGTACCCGCCACCGATCCCGACCAGAGCGATTCCCGCCAGCGCGCCGGCGAGCGACGGAGCGAACACGCGGGTGCCGTTCATGCTCAGCATCGACAGGGTGATCGCATTGCCGAGCTGGTCGCGTCCGACGATCTCCGAGGTGAACGCGACCCGGGTCGGACCGTAGAAACCGAACGCGAGCCCTTGCGTGAGGGCGGCGACCAGCAACATCCAGAACTGCACCGTGTCGGTGACGACGACGAGGCCCATGCCGGCCGCGGCCGCCAGGATCGCCCCTTGGCTGACCAGCAGCACCTTGCGTTTCGGCAGGCGGTCGGCGGCGACCCCGCCGAGCGGTGTCGCCACGAGCAACGCCAGTCCGAAGCAGAGGTAGACGAGTCCGAGTGCGCTCTCGCGCTCGGTGAGGTCCCAGGCGAGCACCCCCCGGAGCAGGAACTGCATCTGGACCGACATGAACGAGAACGTTCCGGCCCACCACAGCTTCTTGTACGCCGGGATGCGCAGCGACGAGAACGACGCGGCGAGGCCGGCGCGGGCAGACGACATCAGACCACCTTGCCCCATGCGGCGGCCGAGTTCACGCTCGGAGCCGCGACCCGCTTCGCGGGGCGGTGACCGTTCAGGAGCGGACGTGACCCTGGGCGACGGCCCGCCGCTTCACCGACTCGGCGATCGCGTCCGCGACCCCCGGTTCGAAGGCGCCGGGAATGATGCGATCTGCAGTCGGTCGGTCGACGAGGCCGGCGAGCGCATCGGCCGCAGCGCGCTTCATCTCGATGGTGCAGCGGGTGGCCTGGACGTCGAGCATGCCGCGGAACACACCGGGGAAGGCGAGCACGTTGTTGATCTGGTTCGGGTAGTCACTCCGGCCCGTCGCGATCACGGACACGTTCGGCGGCATCAGCTCCGGCATGACCTCGGGCGTCGGGTTCGCCATCGCGAACACGATCGCGTCATCGGCCATCTCGGCGAGCCACTCGGGCCGGATGATGCCGGGGCCGGACAGGCCGAGCAGCACGTCGGCGCCCTGCAATGCCTCCCGGACCCCGCCACGCCGATCGTCGCAGTTGCCGTTGTCGACGAACCACTGTTTCGTCGGGGTGAGGTTCTCGCGTTCGCGGTGCAGGATCCCGGTCGAGTCGACGCCGATGATGTCGCCGGTGCCGTCCTGACCCACGCGTGCGTCGTGGAGCAGTTCGGCGACCGCGACCCCGGCAGCGCCCGTGCCCACGATGACCACGCGCAGTTCCTCGACGCGTTTGCCGACCACCTCTGCGGCGTTGATCAGTGCAGCCAGGGCGACGATGGCGGTGCCGTGCTGATCGTCGTGGAAGACCGGGATGTCGAGTTCGTCCTGCAGACGCCGCTCGATCTCGAAGCACTCGGGCGCCTTGATGTCCTCGAGGTTGATGCCGCCGAACGTCGGTGCGATCGCCTTGCCGATCGCGACCATCTCGTCGACCGTGCGGGCGTCGACGCACACGGGATAGGCGTCGACACCGCCGAACTGCTTGAACAGCACCGCCTTGCCCTCCATCACCGGCATCGCCGCTTCGGGACCGATGTCACCGAGACCGAGCACGGCGGTGCCGTTGGAGAGCACCGCAACGGCATTCGAACGACCGGTCAGTGTCCAGACCCGGCCGGGCTCGTCGGCGATCGCCTGCGACACTCGGCCGACACCCGGGGTGTACGCCAGCGAGAGATCCTCGGGACCGTCGATCGGCACCCGCGACGCGATCGCCAACTTGCCACCCTGGTGGAGCTCGAAGGCCGGGTCGTCGGCGTACGGATCGGTCATCTCGACGCCGTCGGGGATGTGGCTCTGCGTCGGGTGGGAGGTGCTGGTCATGGGGTCAGTCCTTGTGTGTGGTGAATGGGTCACCAGAGACCGACAGCGGTGGCCCGCCGCCGGTTTCCGGCTGGTCGGGCGAGTTCGACGACGCTCAGCGTTGCCGCTGTGCTCGTGTCCCCCGCCTGACCCGTACCGGAATGAGTACGGGTGCGGGGCCGCGTGCTGCCAATGCTGCACCTGCCGCTGCTCCGAGAGCAGCGATGGCGGCGATGGCGATGAGCACGATGTCCACCCTACACGTCGCGCTCCGGTATGTGCTTCACTGATCCCATGACCGACCTCGAAACGATGCCCGTCGAACGGGTCGACGTCGACACCGACGAGACCACCGAGACCGGCGAACCCACCTCAGCGCACATCGTCAAGACCAAGCGCGGCGAGAACGCGGCGGCCGTCGTGTTGGAGGCCCGCGTGATGGGGACACCGATCGAGGCCCTGTGCGGGTTCGTGTGGGTGCCGTCACGCGATCCGAAGCAGCTCCCGGTGTGCGAGAAGTGCAAGAGCGTCTACGAGATGTACAAGGCCTTCAACGACGGCCTGCGCGACACCCCGAACGACTGACGACATCCGATGACCGAGCCGCTCCCCGAGTTGCGGATCCGACAGGCCGTTCGTGCGCTGCTCGTCACCCCCGACCAGCACATCCTGCTGGTCCGCTTCGAGTTCCCGGACGCCACGGTCTGGTCGTTGCCCGGCGGCGGCATCGATCCCGGCGAGAGCCACCTCGATGCACTCCACCGGGAGCTGGTGGAGGAGGTCGGCCTGCACGACCCTGTCGTCGGTGCCCACGTCTGGAACCGCGAACACATCATCCCGCACGAGGACGGCCTGTGGGACGGCCAGCAGGACCGCTACTACCTCGTGGAGGCGACGAAGCGGTTCGATCCGGCGCCCGCGTTGAGTTGGGAGCAGCTCCGCGCCGAACGACTCCACGAGATCCGCTGGTGGCACCTCGACGAGATCGAGGCAGCGACGGTCGACGGCGTCTGGTTCTCCCCCCGGCAACTCGGCGCCCTGCTCCGCGGACTGGCCACCGACGGCCCGCCCGCCACCCCCCTCGACACCGGCATCTGACGATTGCAGCAGGGGTCTGACCCCTGCTGCAATCGTCAGGTGTGGTGATGGCTGGTGCGGATGATGCAAGTCTGCTGGGCGGTACCGATCAGGCGCCCGTCCTGGCTCCACAGCCGCAGGGAGCCGTGGCCGACCGAGCGGTGGAAGCCGTCGGCGGTGATGTCGAGCAACACCCACTCCGACGGCTCGGGATCGATCACACGCAGTGTGTTGTCGAGGCTCGTCCCGCCCGGCATCGCTCCGAGCGCCGCACAGACTGCGAGCGGGATGATGTCGGCGATGAACGCCTGCGTCGCGGGGCTGCCGATGAGGTGGTTCGGGATCCGGCACCACAACGCGAGCGGACCCGACTGAGGGTTGTCGATCGCCTCGACGGCGAGCTTGCCGGCGGCCAGGCGCCGCTCGAGGTGATCGAAGAACGTCCCGGCGAGCGCGGCGGCAAACGGTTCCGACATCGAGGGGCACTCGTCGGGCGGCGAGACGTCGGGCATCGGGCCGAACCCCACTGCATCGCCGCCCGGGCGATCGGTGTGCGCACACAGCGAGGTGAACACCGGGCGGCCGTCGACGGTGCCGGTCACCTGTGCCTGCGTGGTCGACCTTCCCGTCGCCGGCATCGTCACGTCGAGATCGACCACCTCGTCGGGGAGTGGCCGACCGATGAACTGTGTCGTGATCCATTGCAGTGGCCGTCCGGTCACGCGTTCGGCTGCCTCGATCGAAGCGGCGATCCCCGAACCGCCGTAGAGGAACCCGAACGGCGTACAGAGTTCCTTGCGAGCGCGCAGCTGGAGACGATTCGGATCATCGGTCCGCTGGAGATCGAGGAGATCGAACGTGGGAAGCACGGCGAGACGATCCCAGAGCGCCGACCACCACGCCAAACCGGAAACGTCCACGGTGTGTCCGACACATCGTGGACGTCGGCGCGCGTAGGGTCGGTCACGATGCGCATCGCCGACTGCACCACGTTCGTCATCGCGAACCCGCCACCGCACTTCGGCGGGCGGTACTTCATCGTCGTCAAGCTCACCACCGACACCGGCATCGTCGGGTACGGCGAGGTCTACGTGGCCACGTTCGGGCCACACACCGTGGCGGCGATGGTCGCCGATATCGCCGAGCGGTTGGTGATCGACGCCGATCCGAACCGCATCGAACTGCTGTGGCGGAAGATGTACTCGAGTGGGTACGCGCTGCGCCCCGACCCGACGCTGGTCGGCGTGATGAGCGGGATCGAGATGGCGTGCTGGGACATCGTCGGCAAGGACGCCGGCAAGCCGATCTACGACCTGCTCGGCGGACGGGTCCACGAGCGGATCCGCACCTACACCTACCTCTATCCGGCCGAGGGCCGACCGGACGTGTACACCGACCCTGGACAGGCAGCCGAACAAGCTGCGTTCGAAGTCGGGCGCGGGTTCACCGCCGTCAAGTTCGACCCGGCGGGGCCCTACACCGCCTTCGACGGGCACCAGCCGAGCCTGGACGACATCGACCGGTCGGTGGCGGTCACCGCGGCGATCCGCGAGGCGGTCGGCTCGCGGGCCGACCTGCTGTTCGGGACGCACGGCCAGTTCACCGCCGCGGGCGCGATCCGCCTGGCGCAACGACTGGAACCGTTCGATCCACTGTGGCTCGAGGAGCCGACCCAGCCAGACCAACCGGAGGAGATGGCGCGTGTGGCCCGACAGACGTCGATCCCGGTGGCGACCGGTGAACGGCTGACGACGATCACCGAGTTCGCCGCACTGGCGCGGCACCAGGCGGCTGCGATCTGGCAGCCGAACCTCGGCCGCTGCGGCGGCCTGCTCGCCGGGAGGAAGATCGCCGCGATCGCCGAGGCGTCGGGCTGCCAGATCGCTCCGCACCTGTACTCGGGCCCGATCCTGGGCGCGGCCAACATCCAGCTCGCGGCGACACTGCCGAACCTGCTGATCGTCGAGGGCATCCAGGACTGGTCGGGCTTCCACGCCGAACTCCTGACGACACCGATCCAATGGGAGGACGGCTACGTGATCCCCTCGGGCGAGCCCGGCCTCGGCGTCGAGCTCGACGAAGCAGTCGCTCTGGCCCACCCCTACCCCGCCGACGGCGACCTCCACCTGACCATGAGTGTTACGCCAGGGGTCAGACCCCCGGCGTAACAGCGGGAACCCGGGGCGGGTCAGCGGGCGGCGATGTAGAACGCACACAGACGGGCGAGTTCGTCCGCTTGTCGCGTCCGATCGTGCTCGATCGGTTGGGTGTGGACCACCGCTTCGAGGGTGGTGACGACGAGCTGGGCCCGGAGGCGGGCGGAGTCGTGCGGATGCCCGAGACGCTCGAGGTGCCGCTGCAGCTCGTCGATCATGACGGTGTCGAGTTCGGCGAGGCGATCGACGAGCGCCGGGGACCGGGGGGCACGCCAGAGCAGTTCGTGGAGTCGATCGGAGTCGTTCCACAGCATCGCCGCGTCGACGAGCTCCCGGCTCAACTGTTCGACACCCGGCGCCTCGGACCTCAGCCGTTCGGACATCGCGGCGACGAGGGGTCGGACCTCGTCGAGGTGCCGGTCGGCCAGCGCGACGAGCAGTGCATCCTTGTTCGGGAAGTACTGGTACAGCGATCCGACCGACACCCCGGCGGCGGCGGCCACGGCATTCGTCGTCGTGGCGTGGTAGCCGAGGTCGTCGAAAATGCGAGCAGCCTCGTCGAGAATCCGGGCGTAGAGGGCCCGCGACCGTGCCTGAACAGGGCGTTTGCGGGGCTCGACACCGGTCGTGGAATGCGAATTGTCGAACACGAGCAATATTCGCATAATTTCGGCATGCGCACCATCACCGTCAGCACCCCACTCGACGCCCCCGCCGACGTCGTCTGGCGGGCGGTCAACACGCCCCAGGCGTTCGTCCACGTCGCCCGCGGCATGTTGCGATATCCCGCAGCAGAACGGCAGCGGCGCCCGTGGCGCGTCGGCGACCGACTGGAGGGATGGACACTGCTGTTCGGCGTGGTGCCGTTCTCCTACCACCACCTGACGGTCGTCTCGATCGACGATCCCGCCCGCGTGCTCACCTCGGACGAGCACGGCGGGGTGATCCGTACGTGGCGGCATGATCTGACGGTCACGCCGGTCGACGACGCGTCGTGCCGCTACGAGGACCGGATCGAGATCGACGCCGGCCGGCTCACTCCGGTGGTCGCCGCCTACGCGTCGCTCTTCTACCGCTACCGCCAACGTCGATGGCGAGGACTCGCCCGCCTGCTCGGGGCCACCGTCGCTCGGAGATCGGACGACGGGGACCAGGCTGCGGCACGTGTTGCACCGGGTGAATGAGACGCGGGGTCTGACCCCGCGTCTCATTCAGCGGAAGTCGCGGGAGGTCGTCTTCGCCGGCATCGGCAGCGGGGCAAGATGTTCGGCGACGATGTTGACGACGCCTTCGCTGCGTTCGAGGCGACCGCGGATCAGCATCGCCGGGGCTTCCCGCGCGACCCTCCGGAACCGGGCCCAACAGCCCTTGGACACCACGACGTTGATCAGGCCGGTCTCGTCCTCGAGGTTGAGGAACGTGACCCCTTGCGCGGTCATCGGCCGCTGGCGGTGGGTCACCACGCCGGCGACCTGCACGATCGAACCGGGCTCCGGGTCCCACAACTGCACCGAGGTGAGCACGCCGAGCCTTGTCAGCTCTTCACGGACGAAGATCGTCGGGTGGCCATCGGGCGACACCCCGGTCGCCCACAGGTCGGCAACCGCCTCCTCCACCGGGGTCATCCCGGGCAACCGCGGCGCGGCGTCGCCGGTGACCACCCCCGGCAGCCGACCGGGCCGCGACTGGGCGGTGGCGCCGACGGTCCACAACGCCTCGCGCCGGTCGAGACCGAAGCACTCGCCGAACAGCCCGCCGGTCGCCATCGCCTCCAACTGCGCGAGCGTCAACGACGGGACCCGGCGAACGAGATCCTCGGTGTCGGCGAACAACCCTCCCGCCTTGCGGGTCGCCTCGATCTCCTCGGCCAGCTCCGACCCGATGCCGCGCACCGACCCGATCCCCAACCGCACCGCAACGCCGCCCTCCGACGACTCGCACGGCTCCAGTGTCGCCCCGGCCAGCGACGCGTTGAGGTCCGGCGTGTGGACGACCACACCGTGGCGGCGGGCATCGCGCACCAGCGTGTGCGGCGACCAGAACCCCATCGGCTGTGCGTTCAACAGCGCCGCACAGAACGCCGCGGGCTCGTGGTACTTGATCCACGACGACGCGTACACGAGGTAGGCGAAGCTCACCGAGTGCGACTCGGGGAAGCCGTAGTTGGCGAACGCCTTCATCTTCATGAACAGCTCGTCGGCGACGTCGCCGGTGATCCCGCGCTCGGCCATCCCGGCGTAGAGCCGCTCCTTCAGCCGCTCCATCCGCCGTGCCGATCGCTTCGAGCCCATCGCCTGGCGCAGCTCGTCGGACTCGGCCGGCGTGAACCCGGCGACGTCGATCGCCATCTGCATCAGCTGCTCCTGGAACAGCGGCACGCCGAGCGTCTTGCCGAGGCTGTTCTCCAGCAGCGGGTGCAGGTACGTGATCGGCTCGAGGCCGTTGCGCCGCCGGATGTAGGGATGCACCGACCCGCCCTGGATCGGGCCCGGCCGGATCAGCGCCACCTCGACGACGAGGTCGTAGAACCGGCGCGGCTTGAGCCGCGGCAGCGTCGCCATCTGCGCCCGTGACTCGATCTGGAACACGCCGACGGTGTCGGCGCGGCACAGCATCCCGTAGACGTCGTCGTCCTGCGGGATGGTGGCGAGGTCGATCTCGTAGCCGCGGTGCTCACGCACCAGGTCGACGGCGTAGTGCAGCGCCGACAGCATCCCGAGCCCGAGCAGGTCGAACTTCACGAGGCCGGTGCGGGCACAGTCGTCCTTGTCCCACTGCAGCACCGAGCGCTTGTCCATCCGCGCCCACTCGACCGGGCACACCTCGATCACCGGCCGGTCGCAGATCACCATCCCGCCGGAGTGGATGCCGAGGTGGCGCGGCGCGTCCTCCACCTCCAACGCCAACTCCAGCACCGGTTCGGGGATCGAACAGTCGGGCTGTGCCGCGGTCACCGCCACGCCGCCCCAGCCGTCGACCTGCTTCGACCAGGCGTCCTGCTGGCCCGGCTCGTACCCGAGCGCCTTGGCCATGTCGCGCACCGCCGAGCGCGCCCGGTAGGTGATCACGTTGGCCACCTGCGCGGTGTGGTGGCGGCCGTAGCGCTCGTAGACGTACTGGATCACCTCCTCCCTCCTGTCGCTCTCGATGTCGACGTCGATGTCGGGTGGGCCGTCGCGCTCGGGCGACAGGAACCGCTCGAACAGCAACCCGAGC
This sequence comes from Ilumatobacteraceae bacterium, assembly GCA_963712775.1. GTDB lineage: Bacteria > Actinomycetota > Acidimicrobiia > Acidimicrobiales > Ilumatobacteraceae > Sva-07. The sequence continues at coordinate 62,323 of CAVQJG010000003.1, forward strand.
GACACCGCATCGGCCGCCGTGACGCCGATCGCGTAGCAGACCGCCGAGTTCGCGGCACTGCCGCGGCCCTGGCAGAAGATGTCGGAACGGCGGCAGAACTCGACGATGTCCCACACGATCAGGAAGTACCCGGCGAAGTCGAGCTGTTCGATCAGCGCGAGTTCGTGGTCGATCGTCGTCCATGCCCGAGCCCGCAGCGAGAGGTCCTCCGCGTGGACGGGACGTTCGCCGTACCGGCGGCGGGCACCTTCCTCGGTGACCTGCCGGAGGTACTGCATCTCGGTCAGTCCGTCGGGACACGGGGAGGGCGGCAACTTCGGCGCCACCAGTGACAGGTCGAACGCTGCCGCCCTGCCGATCTCCGCAGCCCGCTCGATCACACCTGGATAGCGGCGGAATCGCTTCGCCTGCTCGGCACCCGAACGGAGGTGCGCCCCGGCAGCGGCGGGCAACCACGGGTCGACCCCGTCGAGGCTGCGACGCGACCGCACGGCTGCGAGCGCGGTGGCCAACCGACGTTGCGCCGGGGTGGCGTAGTGGACGTTGTTGGTCGCCACGCACTCGACACCTTCGCGATGGGCGAGCTCGACGAGCGCATCGTTGCGGGCGGTGTCGAGCGGGTCACCGTGGTCCCACAACTCCACCAGCACCCGGTCGCGCCCGAACGCATCGACCAGCCGGAGCAACTCCCGGCGGGCCGCCGCGGGACCGTCGGCGACCAGCGCCGCGGGCACCGCGCCCTTTCGACACCCGGTCAGCACCCAGCCATGTCCGGCGACGGTGGTGGCAACGTCGCCGAACGTGAACTGCGGTGCTCCCTTCTCCCCGGCGAGGTGTCCGTTGCTCAGCACCCGGGAGAGCCGGGCATAGCCGTCGGGGCCGTCGGCGAGCACCAGCAGATGGGTGCCGGACGGGTCGGGCGCGTGCGAGTCGGGCACCCTGCCGGTGGCGACCTGACGATCGGTGTCGCGTTCGGACCGGACCACTGATCGCTCGGTGGCCGACAACCCGATCTCGCTGCCGAACACGGTGGGGAGGCCGACCGCCTTGGCCGCTTCGGCGAATCGGACCACCCCGTAGAAGCCGTCGTGGTCGGTGATCGCCAACGCCTCCAGGCCGAGGCGGGCCGCTTCGGTCGCCAGCTCCTCGGGGTGGGACGCTCCGTCGAGGAACGAGAAGTTCGAGTGGCAGTGCAACTCGGCATAGGGAACGATCGGCGCCGCGGACGTCGTCGCGATCAGCCCCGGCGGTGCCTCGAACGGCTGCCGCTTGCGGCTCCACGCCGGTCCGTCACCACCCGAGTTCCACGACGGGCTCCCGGGGGCGCGCCCGTCTCGTCCCGTCGTCCGGGCCGCCGGTCTGCCCGACAGCGTCGCTTCCAGTTCACTCCACGACCACGAAGGGTTGTTGAACCCCATCCGCCCAGTATCGAACACATGTTCGCACCCTCGCAACCCCACACCCTCCCCCGGGAACCTGAAAGTCGCGGAATCGGGACGTCGTGCGATCGGATTCCGCGATTTTTCGGGATGGGTGGGGACCAAGGGCCCTGGTCGGACGCCTCGGATCCCGGCACGCTCGACACGGGTCTACCTACTGGTCGGTAGACACCAGATCCGCCTCCCACCGCCCGAGGACGACACATGCCAGCCGCCACCGTCAGCGACGACACCGCCACCCGCCATCCGCACGGCATCGAGACACCGACGACACCCACGGGGCTCAAACCGGTCCTCGCCGTCATCCCCGAACACTGCTACGAACGATCGACGCTCCGCGGGCTCGGCCTGTTCCTGCGCGACGTGATCATCTTCGGGCTGGCGACGTGGGGATTGCTGTCCACGAACAACCCGCTGCTGCTCGTTCCGCTCTGGCTGCTCAGCGGCGTGATGGTCGCCGGCCTGTTCGTGATCGGGCACGATGCCGCGCACAGCGCGCTGTTCGACTCCAAGCGCCTCAACGCCGTGGTCGCCAGGATCAGCATGCTGCCGTCGCTCCACGCCGTCGAGGTGTGGGTGTTCGGTCACAACCGCGTCCACCATGGCCACACGCTGCGCCAGGGCATGGACTTCGTGTGGCACCCGCTCACCGTCGAGCAGTACGAGGCACTCGGACGATTCGCCAAGCTCCGCCACAAGCTGGAGTGGGGCCCGTTCGGTGCCGGCGCCTACTACCTCCGCGAAGTGTGGTGGAACAAGATGGTGCGCTTCACGCCGCCACCGCGTTGGCGGCGCCGGATGCGTCTCGACCAGGCGCTCGTCGCCGGGTATGCGCTGGGAACGCTGGTACTCCTCGTCGCCGTCGACGGCACCGGCGGCATCTGGCAGTGGGCCAAGGTCGTCGTGATCCCGTTCCTGCTCTTCTGCCAGGCGATCGGCTGGGTGGTCCACGTCCACCACATCGCCCCCGACATCCGCTGGTGGCCGCGCCGGGAATGGAACCGCTTCCGTGGCCAGGTCGAGGGCACCACGATCCTGTGGGGGCCACCGGGTTGGGACTTCTTCGTCCACTGGATCATGGTGCACCTCCCCCATCACGTCGACATGCAGATCCCGTGCTACCGCCTGCCGGAGGCCGCCCGGGCGATCGCCGATGCCTACCCCGACGAGGTCGTCGAGCAGCCGATCAGCGTTCGGGACTACCTGCGTTCGACGAAGGCGTGCAAGCTCCACGACTTCGAGACCGGCACCTGGCACACGTACCCCACCGCCCGCTGACGGTCACGGCGTCAGCGTCAGGAGGAGCCCCCGCAGGCCCGGGTCGGCGCGGTCGATGGCCGCGTCCCAGGCGAACCAGTCGATGAGCTGACTCTCGCCCTCCGGCGGCGACGGGTCGGCATCACCACCGTCGATCAGGTACCGCAGGTCGAGGTGCGTGTGGCCGCGTCCACCGGCGTGCACGTCGACGTGGATCAGCCCCGGAACACCGTGTTCGTCGACCGGCCCGGCGAGACGGACGTCGAGTCCGGTCTCCTCGCGGCTCTCGCGCAGCGATGCGTCCCACGGCGTCTCGCCCGGATCGAGGTGACCGCCCGGCTGCAGCCAGATCCCCAGCCGTTTGTGCTCGAGCAGGATCACCCCTCGCGGCCCCACGACGATGCCCGAACCGGTGACGTGGATCGGATCGGACTCCTGGTCGAGGGGCGCTTCCAACCGATCGAACGCTGCCAGGAACGCCACGATCGAGTCGGCCTCGCGTCGATCGACCGGCTCGCGCGCCACCACATCGCGCCGGATCCGTCGGTGGAGTTCATCAACCTGCACGACACCGGTGTACCAGCATCGATGCAAACGACACGCGTGTGATTTCTTTCGATTTGTTCTTGAGTTCGTCAGTTTCCCGACCGATAGCACCAGCAGGACACAACGGAGCGGCCGGACCCCGGCCGATGAACCTGGCGGGAAACTCACATGGACAACGACACCAACATCGCACCTCGCATCCTGATTGCGGTAGACGATCCAGACCTTCGTCGCATCAGCGTTGCGGGACTGCGGTCCGCCGGCTTCAGCGTCAGCGCACCCACCGACGGTGAAGCGGCGATCATGCTCGCCGAGTCGTTCTCCCCCGACGTGTTGATCGTCTGCTCCCGGCTCCGCTCCCCCGACGGCCGCCCGCTGTTCGAACGTCTGCGCGACTCGAGCGAGCAGTACCTGCTCTGCATCACCGAAGAGGGCGCCCACCGCACCCGTGCCGCCATGCTCCACTCCGGCGCCGACGACGCCGTGTCGGTCCCGGTGTCGCCCGAAGAACTCAGCGCCCGTTGCCATGCGCTCCTGCGTCGCCCCCGCCAGATGCAGAACCGGGTCGAGACCGTCCTGAGCTCGGTGCTCAACCTCGGACCGCTGACGATCGACCTCGGTCGGCGAGAGGTGCGCATCGACGACGAGGAGGTCGCCACGACGCGTATCGAGTTCTCCCTGCTCGAGCAGCTGTGCCGCCGCCCGACCGAGGTGTGCACCCGCGAGGATCTCCTCGACGCCGTCTGGGGGCCGACCTGGGTCGGCGACAACCATGTCGTCGACGTCCATCTGTCGAACCTTCGCCGCAAGCTCGACAAGGCCGCCCCCGAGTACAAGGTGATCCACACCGTCCGCGGGGTCGGATTCCGGCTGGCCAACGACGTCACCGACTCGCTCGAGATCTCCCACCCGTTCAGCCTCGTCGCCGTCGGCTGACCGTTCGGGGTCGGTGTCGGCACCGAACGCAACGGCTCAGTCGTAGCGGGCGCTGATCCACCAGCGTTGACGCTCGAGGACGACGAGCAGTCCCTCACGGTCGTCGGTCAGCATCTGGAAGCGCGCCAGTCGGCGGTGGCGGTCGGGCTCCCACCAGCGCTCCTCCACCGGCCACGGACCCGCCCAGGCGATGATCGGCCGCAGGCGACCACGACGCCACCCCGTCGCGTCATCGCCCGTCAGCAGGCGCAGTGACACCGGCGCTGCCGACACCGCCCCCCGCCCGGTGACCTGCACGAGCTCCCCACGTTCATCGAGCACCTCGGCGGGGAGCGGATCGGCGAACACGGTCGCCGGCGACGGTGTCGGCAGTGCACCGGGCCACGGGCCGACCGGACCGGACCCCATGCGGGTGACCGTTCGATGATCGAGATCGACCATGGCTGCCGGCACCCAGTCGTACCGGTCGGCGGGAAGCCGTCCACCGCGCCAGACCGGCACCGTCACCGCGTCCGGCGAGGTCAGTGTGGTCAAGCGGGCAATGGTCCGAGCCGCACGGCGGTCGGCTTCGGACTGGCCGCCCCACAGCCCCAGCTGGCTGCCGTCGTCGGCACGCACCTCGTCGGGCGTCAGGCGCACCAGCACCACGCCGCCGGTGAGTTCCTGGTCGCTGCCCCGCGGCAGGTTCACCCAGGCGTCGAGTTGCCAGCGAACCCGCTCGACCATCGCCGCTGCCGACATCCCCGCCGATCGGTACCACGACCGCTCGGACCGCTCGCCGTGTTCGGACTCGAGTACCACCACCAGGCGGGTGCACACCCGCCCGTCGGCGGCGAGCGAACCCGCCAGTTCGTCGGCGAGTTGCTTGGCGATGAAGACGACCGCGCTCGAGTGTGCCGCCGGGTCGTCGAGGACGTGGTCGAGCCGACGTTCGGGTGCCGGATCGGTCGTGCTCGACGGGCGGGTGTCCATGCCCGACGCAAGGCGGTGGGCATGGACACCCGGGTGGCCGAAGCGACCGAGCACGTCGACGGCGTCGAGCGCGGCGAGATCGCCGAGACGGCGGAGGCCGAGACGACCGAACAGCTCGACCAGGTCGGGATCACACTCGCCGAGCGTCTGCAACCATCCGATGGGGAGATCGGCACAGAACGTCGGGGACCCGCCGGCGGGAACGAGCACGGGCCGACCCCGTCGAGCGGCCAAGCGGGCGGCGATGCTCGACGCGAACCGCCCGTCGGCGACGCCGACACCGGGAGGATCCGACGAGGTCGACAGCTCGCCGGTCAGCTGGACGAGACGGTCGGCGAGCGCTTCGTCTCCGCCGACGTAGCGCGACGGCCCGCGGGCTCGCAGGCTGATCCAACCGGGCTCGATCACGTCGAGCCGGGGGGAGAGCTCGGCCACGCACCGGACCACCGGCTCGAACTCGCGGGCATCGCGATCGGGGTCGTGATCGAGCAGGACGATCTGCGGACAGCGTCGCTGGGCTCGACGGCGTCGTTGACCGACGACCACGCCGTCGGAGGACGCCGCGTTCGTACGGGCGACGACCCGGTTGGCCGACATCACCGCCGCGGGGACGTCGGCGGCGAACCCGGCGGCCGTCACCGGCCAGTCGGGATACCAGATCGACACGATGCGCTGTGGCGCGTCCATGCAGATGCCTGCGACCGGTCAGGCCGAGATGGCAGCGACGGCCGGAACCGACGGTGCGGTGGAAGTCGCCGGAATCGTGAAGCGGCAGTGACGACGTCCCGGCAGGCGACGGCCGGAGGCGCGCACGACGACCTGACGCTGTCGGAGGTGCCCATGCCCGTCACCGAGCCCCGACCACTCCTCCGCATCGGTGTGGAGCGTGCCGTCGCAGGCCATCGAACCGGGATCCCCGAGCACGATGGTGACCACGTCACGTTGCCGGAGACGGACGGAGAGCTTCCGGACGCCACCGGCGGAGAGACCGATCGGCGCCCGTACGAGCAGGACGTCGAAACCGTCGGCAGCAGCGGCGACCACGTCGAGCCAGCGGCCCGGATCGTCGACGGCGCCTGGTGGTCTGGTTCCGATGGCGACGACGCGTTCGAGCGGCACCCCGAGCTCGCCGGCGGCGTCGAGGCCGACCGTCGGGAGGTCGATCAGGGCGAGCCAGGCGCCGGAGCGGACGGCCGGCGCAACGAGCGCCAGTGCGGTCGACGTGGCCGCCGACCCCTGGCAGGCGATGGTACGACCCCGAACCAGTCCGCCTTCGGCGAACAGGTCGCCGAAGGTCTCGTCGACGGGGATCGTGCGTTCACCCGCCAGCGCCAATGGAGCGACACGATCACCCAGCGCAGCGAGCGGGGCGGTCAGGGTTGCAGCGTCGACAGCCAGTTCCATCCCGACAGGGTATCGAACACGTGTTCGTTCGCGCCACCGGATGGTGCCGGCGTCGCCACCGGGGTCACGTGGCGACGTGGGAGGTGAGCACCGCGTCCATCTGGCTGCCGCTCGCGGCGTAGGCGTCGGCTCCGAGCATCCGGGCGTGGTCGGCGTCGACGACCGCGTGACCACCGACGACGACGAACACGTCGGGATCCGCGCCGTGGGCCGCTTCGCACGCATCGGCCAGCGAGACGAGGTTGTCCGACGACATGACCGACAACCCGACGGCGAGGAGGTCCGGGGTCGCCCGGATCACGTGGGCGATCGACTCGCTCGGCACGTCGACCCCGAAATCGGACACCTCCCACCCCCGCAGTCGCAGCAGGTCGCCGAGCATCGCGACCGGCAGCGCATGGAACTCGCCGGCAGGAGCACCGAGCGCCACGATTCCGCGCGAGCGTCCACGACGGCTGAAGCGTGGGCCGATCCGACCGACGATCCGCATCGCGATCCCGGTTGCACGGTGTTCGATCGAGATGTCGAGCTCGCCCGCCGCCCAACGTTCACCGATCGACACCATCGCCGGCGTCAACACGTCGAGATAGATCTCGTCGAGTTCTGCCCCCGCCGCCATCGCCGCCTCGATCACACTCCACGCTCCCGGTGCGTCCCCGGCCGTCAGCCGGGACTCCAGGCGCGTCGACCACGGCGCCCGCCGGTTGCGTGCACCGCCCCTGCCGGACGGGCCGGTGCTCGCCGCTGCGACCTTCGCGTCCTCACGGAACCGATCGAGCGCCGAGCGTTGCACCTGCCAGACACCGCCCGACTTCGACGCCTCCATCACCCCGAGCCGCACGTATCGGTACGCGGTCATGTAGTGGACGCCGAGCTCGTCGGCCGCTTGCTGCAGTGTGAGTACCCCGTCGGTCATTCGATTCCCCCAGCCCGCGCTGGCTGCCCGACGCTAGAGGCCCCGTGGGGTCACGCGCCCAACCCAGCCCGCCATCGGCGAGCAGCGTGTTCAGCCCTGCTTGGCGTTCCAGCGCTCGCGAGCCTGCCGGCCGCGATCGAGGAGGTGGGCCGGCACCCGCTTGGCCGCCTCCGACATCGCGGCATCCTCGCCGCCACCATCACCGCTGGGCACGGCGGCCGCCGGCTCGTCGGGCTCCAGATCCTCGAACGTCGGGGGTTCGACGCCCGGCTTCCAGTACTGGTACAGATCGCGGAGCACCTCGGCCAGACCCTCGGAGTCGTGACCCTTCAGGAGATCGACGGTGATGATGTTGGCGTACACATGGACCGCGGCGACCTGCCCGGTCGCGAAGAACCGTCTCGCCAGCTCGTCGGAGGGGGTGTTTCCCCAGGCGTCCTCGACGGACCCGAAGTGCTCATGTCCCATGCCGGACAGTGAGCGGTTGATCTCGAACCGGACGACACCGCGTGTCGAACTCGGCTTCTCGGTGACGGCGACCAGCTGACCCATGACGCCGCAACGCTAGCGCCCCCGGGTGCCCCGCACCCCCATCCGTCGGTGTCGCTCACGCTCATCCGTCGGTGTCGTCCTCCCCTGCGTCAGAGGGAACCGTCGACGATCGAGGCGAGTTCCTCGGCCAGCACTCGGTCGTCAGCGGTGCCGCGGACGGCGATGATCGCGCCGTGCCGACGGCTGACCAACGCGATCGTGTACCCGTTCGCCGACGCCGACCCCGGCGGCACGAACTCGACGACGCCGACGGCGTCGCCCGTGACCGCACCCACCGGTTGGATGCCGCTCCGCTCGAACCAGTCCGACTCGACCGTCGACTCCGACACGTAGTGGACCTCGGCGACCGCGTCTCCGGCGGTGAAACGACAGGCGTCGTCCGAGATCGACTCGACCGCGACCTGCCCGCCGACGGACGACCCGATCGTCTCCGCGGTCGCCAGTTCGCTCAGACGCAGACAGGCGTCGATCACCGGCTGCTCGGGCAGCGGCGGCAACGTCACCGGAGAGTCGGGGTCCGGCTGGGGATCACCGATCAGCTCGGTGACCGGCGGAGCCAAGGCCTCCTCGTCCGTGACCGGCAGGATCGTCGTGGTCGCCGCGCCGGCCGGACCGGAGGCCGCGCCGCTGGCATCGGTGGTGGCATCGACGGCGGCATCGACGGTGGCCACGGTCGGCACCGGACGCATCCCGTCACTCGCCGTGCTCGACACCGACGTGTCGCCGCCGAACCATCCGCAGCCACTCGCGGCGACGAGAACGATGCCCAGGGCCACCGCCGCTCGTGTTGTGCTCCGCCGAACCACGCCGCCAACGTACCCCTGCCACGGTCACGTCGACAGGCGGCAGGCCGAGCGAATGCTCAAGACTTCGTCAGGGCGGCGGCGAGCACGGACGGGAACTCGTCGGGGGTGGTGGACATCACGGTGGCGCCGAGCTGCGCGAGCGTCGCCGCGTTCGCGTGATCGTGCGCGGGCGTGCCCTCGTCGCTGAGGGCGAGCAGCACCACCACCTGCACCCCCGCCGCGACGAGCTCGGCGATCCCTCGGTGCATCAGCTCGACGTTGCCGCCTTCGAACAGGTCGCTGACCAGGACCACCACGCTCTCGCGCGGCCGCTCGACGAGTTGCCGGCAGTAGCCGAGCGCACCGGCGATGTCGGTGCCGCCGCCGAGCTGCACACCGAACAGGACCTCGACGGGATCGTGCAGGAAGGCCGTGAGGTCGGTGATCGACGTGTCGAACGCGATGAACGACGTTCGGAGCGCAGGAAGCTGAGCGAGCACACCTGCGAACAGCGATGCGTACACGACGCTGTCGGCCATCGATCCCGACTGGTCGACGGCGATGACGACGTCACGGGCCAGGCTGCGCTGGCGGCGCCCGTGGCCGACGAGTCGCTCGGGGATCACCGTACGATGCTCCGGCAACCAGTGTCTGAGGTTGGCCGAGATCGTCATCGGCCAGTCGATGTCGCCGGGGCGCGGACGGCGCGTGCGCGCTGATCGGGCCAACGCGCCACGAACGGCCTGGCGGGTCTGGTCGGTCAGCCGGCGTTCGAGATCGGCGAGCACCTTGGCGATCACCTGGCGAGCGGTGGCACGGGTCTCGTCCGGAAGGTGGCGGTTGAGTTCGACGAGCAGCGTCACGAGGTGGACGTCGGGTTCGAGGTCGGCGAGCAGTTCGGGCTCGAGGAGGAGCTGTCGCAGATCGAGGCGATCGACGGCGTCGCGCTGGAGGATCTGCACCACCGGCGTCGGGAAGTACCGACGGATGTCGCCGAGCCAACGGATCACCCCGGGCTTCGATCGGCCCAGACCACCCGATCGGCCAGCCTGGCGGCGGGTTCCCGTGGGTCCGCCGTCGCGGTCGTCGGTGTCGTACAGCGCTCCGAGCGCGGCGTCGATCCTGGCGTCGTCGCCGCGGAGCGACCCGTCGCCCCCGCCCGGTCCTGCGTCACCGTCGTCGGGATCGGCCGCGGACACGTCGGCGAGGGCGTCGGCAGCTGCGGGTCCGAGCAGCAGCCGCCAGCGTCGACGGCGCTCGGTTTCGGAGACCCGCAGCGGCGTGGTCACGAACCCACCCCGCTCCGGGTGTCGAGGCCGAGCATGTGGCGTACGGTCGCCATGACGGCCGCGGCCCGATCCGGGTCGACGTCGTGGCCGAATCCACCCGGGCGCTCGACCCCCAACCCCAGGAGCACCGCCATCAGCTGGCGGCGTTCGGCAGCCTCGAACGCCCCGAACGTCCGTCGGAGCAGGGCGACGACGTCGTCGAACGCGGGCGGGGCGAGCGCCGACACCCAGGCGTCGAGTACGGCGAGCAGGTCGGCGTCGTGAACCAACACCGAGCCCGACCCGGCCAGGAATCCCTCGACGAAGGCCGCTCCCTGTGCCGGCGGCGTCCCGCCGGACAGCGCCTGCGAGAGGTGACGTTCCACCCGGCCGACACTCCAGGTCCCCGAATCGTGGAGCAGTCGGGTCGCGCGGCCCCGGACGAGCCCGTGTCCCGACGTCGCGGCGAGGTCGACGAGGACGGCGGGAAGCCCGTTCCGCCGCGCCGGGTGGTCGAGCACGGCGAGCGCACCCTGGAACGCGCTCACGCGCTCGGTCATCAGCGCCGCGGCATCGTCGTCGAGCGACCGAGCGGCGCCGGGGAGTCCGGCGAGGATGCGGACGACGACGCCGTCGACCACGCGGCGGAGTGCGCCCGCGTCGGTGTCCCGAACGTCGCCGTAGCGCAACGCCGAAGCGAGCGGGGGCATCGCATCGAGCAGGTGCCCGACGTCGGGATCGGTGGCGGCCAGACGGGCGAGCCGGTCGACCGCGGGCTCGACCGCACCGGGCAGTTCGGCGAACAGCGCTCGCTCGACGACGCCGACGAGTTCGGCGATCCCACCCGCAGCGGCCGCTCGTTCGACCAGCCGGGCAGTCGCGGCCGACTCGAGGGTCGTGCCGTAGCCGGCCTGTTCGATCAGCCGCACCGAGAGGTCGGGATCCCAGCGGACCTCCCAGGTCTCGCGGAAGGTCCCCGACGAACCCCGCCCTTCGACCTGGGTGCCCCAGGTGATCCCCAGCGCCGTCAAACGGTGCAGCAGGTGCGACTTGCGCCGACCGATCGGCGTGCGCAGGTCGACCTCCACCGTGCGAGCGTCGGCGCTGAGCGCGATGCGCGCGGACTTCTGCAGCTTGGCGACATCGCGGGCGAGCGGCACCTGCGGTGCGGCGTCGGGCACCTCGCCGATCGCGTGGCCGACGACGAGGTCGCGGCGCACGATGTCGAGCCCGCCGGTGACCGCGTCGGCCGCGTCGAGCACTTCGGCGAGGCCGGGCCGGGGCCGGTTCCGCATGGCGGCCAGCGAGGTGGCGAGCCGAGTTCCCGCGATCAGCTCGTCGGGCGACGCCGCTCCCCCGCGATCGCGCACCAGCCGTGCGGCATCGACGAAGAAGCGGACCACGCCGTCCTCGCCGGGATGGTCGAACACGTGGCCGTACCAGCCAGGGCTGTCGACTCCGGCGCCGTAGCCCGATCGGCTCGTGAGTCGTCGGGCCGTCCACGGCACCCAGGCAACCGCCACCTTCTGCTTGCGCAGCCCGCGCAGGGTCGCGGCATCGGTCGACACCGACGGCACCGTCGGCCCTCCGAGCACACCGTCGAGGTCGAGGACGGGGACGTGCCACGCACCGCAGACGACGACGATCCGCTCGCGCCCGGCCCGGCGAGCCGCACGGATCGCGCGACGCATGTGGGCCTCGCGTCGGAGCTCGGCGACCGATGGGACGTAGCCGTCGCGGGCGGCGACCATCGCCTCGGCGACGGCGTCGAACGCCGGGGCACCGTCGCCACGATGTTCGATCACGTCCTCCCACCAGCGCTCGGCGTCGGGGTCGCCGGCAGCGGCGGCGAGATCGCCGATCGGATCCGGCGGGGCACTGGTGCCGAGGAGGTCGTCGTCGGGTGCCTGCGCGAGGGTGTTCGCCAGGGGCAGGTCGATCGCGTGCACGGGCACGTCCCGCTCGTTGGCCCAGGCGATTGCCTGCCACTCGGGGCTGAACGAGGCCAGTGGAGCGAACGCCGCGCGGGCCGGCTCGCTCGCGACGTAGCCGAGCAGTGCGACCGGTGGGGTCAGGCCCGGTGCGCCGATCCACCGCAGCGCCGGCTCGACGTCGACCGGAAGCTCGACGAGCACCGCGTCGGGCTCGACCTGTTCGAGTACTGCGAGCACCGAGCGGGCCGAGCCCGGACCGTGGTGACGGATCCCCAGCAGGTGCAACGTCATCGCAACTGTCGGGTCCTCACCGGTGCGGTCATGTGTCGAGTGCGCGGCAGGCGTCGTAGAAGTCGTCCCAGTCGGGTCGTTCGCGCACGACCGCTTCGAGGTACTCACGCCACGCGATGCTGTCGTGGACGGGGTCGCTGACCACCGCGCCGACGATGCCGCCTGCCACGTCGGTCGCGCGAAGTCGCCCGTCGCCGAAGTGGGCGGCGAGTGCGAGGCCGTTGGTGACGACCGAGATCGCCTCCGCGGTCGACAGCGTCGCCGTGGGGATCTTGAGGCTGATCCGCTCGTCCTCGGTGAGGCCGGAGCGCAGCTCGCGGAAGACGGTGACGACGCGACGGATCTCGTCGGCGGCGGCGGGCACCTCGGGGAGTGCGAGGGCGACACCGAGCTCGGTGACGCGACGCTGCACGATGTCGATCTCCTCGTCGACCGTCGCGGGCAGCGGGAGCACGACGGTGTTGAACCGGCGGCGCAGCGCACTCGACAGGTCGTTGACGCCGCGGTCGCGATCGTTCGCGGTGGCGATCACGTTGAAGCCGCGGACGGCGGCGATCTCGGTGTCGAGTTCGGGGATCGGGAGCACCTTCTCCGACAGCACGGTGACGAGCGCATCCTGCACCTCGGGGGGCATCCGGGTGAGTTCCTCGACGCGCACGAGCGCACCACGTTGCATCCCGCGGTAGATCGGCCCGGGGACGAGCGCTTCGGTGCTCGGCCCCTCGGCGAGGAGGCGGGCGTAGTTCCAGCCGTAGCGCAGGGTCTCCTCGGTGGTGCCGGCGGTGCCCTGCACGAGCAGCGTGGAGTCGCCGCTGATCGCCGCGGCGAGGTGCTCGCTGACCCAGGTCTTGGCCGTGCCGGGCACGCCGAGCAGGAGCAGCGCGCGATCGGTGGCGAGCGTGGCGACCGCGATCTCGACCAGGCGCTGCTGGCCGACGTACTTCGGTGAGATCACGGTGCCGTCGGACAGCTCGCCGCCGAGCAGGTACCGCACGACCGCCCACGGCGACAGCCTCCAGCCCGGTGGCCGTTCGCGATCGTCGAGTGCTGCGAGCACCGACAATTCGTGCGCGTACTGGTCTTCGGCGTGTGGCCGCAGCACCTCGCCCTGCGGCGCGTCGACCGGCGGGGTCCGACCCGAAGCGTCCGTTGCACTCATCGACGGTGACGTTACCGACCGACCGTCGTTCTGTTCCCGCCGCCCGCTCATCGTCGGGCGGAGGTTCGGCCCGCACCGTGTTCGTCGGCGTCGGCCCATACGCAGGAAACCGATCTCCGTGCTGACGCTGAACGCCTCGACGACCGGCCTCGCGTCACTCGACCGACAGCTCGTCGAGCAGGCGCCGGCGGGTGCGGGCGAGGTCACCGAGCACCGATGCCAGGGCGTACCCGGACGATCGGCCGTCGACCGCGTCGAGCGCCGACGCGACCTCGCGGAGAGCATCGGGACGCATCCGGGCGACGAGGTTCACCAGGACCGCCCGATGGGCGTGGACCAACGTCCCCTCCTCGAGGGCGCCGGCGAGCCGGCGGGCGGCTGCGTCGCCGTCGGCGCGCAACAGAGGTTCGAGGTCGGGTGGGATCGGCAACGGCGACAGCTCGGCGATGTCCTCCTCCGATGGAACACCGTGCGTGCTCGCAGCGCCGCCGGCCGCGAGGTCGGGAACCAGGTCGACGAGCCACTCCGCGAGCGGTCCGCAGGCGATCTCGGCACGTGCCCGACGCACGGGATCACGGCGGTGGCGGCGCAGCAGCGCCGGAGCCAGTTCCGGAGCCACTCGCCACCCGTTGACGATGAGCGTCAGCATCCATTCGTCCTCGAGCACCGGCCACGACACGGTGATGTGGTGCCACCGATCGGCCGCGGCCGGCACGATGACCGGGCGATCGTCCGGAGCCGGAGCCTGGAGCCGGGCCACCGGCGGCGCTGGTCGTACGCCGGCTCGCAGCACCGCGGTGCATGCTGCCACCTGCGCGAGCATCCGCTCCGACGGCGAGGAGCGCAGGGTGTCGTCGACCAGGTCTGCGAGCGCCCCCTCCGGCTCCGGGGGGTCACGGCGGTCGGTGCCGAGCATCGCCGTGCTCACCAACTCCCGCCAGTGCTCCGCCAGGCTCACGCCACACCCCACTGACGTTTGCGCGACAGTCTGGGTGGCCCGGCCCACCCGGACTGTCGCGCAAACGGAATGGAAACGGACGCGAAGGTGGTCATGCGGCGCTCACGAAGGAGTCGTCGGCGCGTGGTCCGATGTCGATCGACCGGTCGGGCAGGTGGATCGTCAGAGGGATGACGCCGTGCGGGGTCCACTCGACGGTGAGGTCGACCGGCGCCCCGCCGGAGACGGCGAGCAGCGTCTCCATCGACGGCCCGGCGAGCACCGGCAGACTCCCGGAGTCGTCGGTCAGCACCCACGTCGGTCCCGCCTGCGACACCGCGGCGCGTACGGTCACGGGCAGCCGATCGAGCCACGGCTCGGCCACCAGCATCGCCCCGATCTCGTCGCACGCTGCGCCGACACCGACCGCGGGCGGGCGAGCCGGGGCCACGGGGTCGCCGTGGCGCCGCCCGACGAGCGCTCGCAGCGCCGGGCCCGGATAGCGGTGCAGATCGGCGGGGAGCGAGGTCCCGACGACGAGCGAGGTGTCGAGGCTCTGCCGGTACGCAGCGAACGAGAGCACCAGCGCCCAGCGACCGGACGCCGTCCCCCGCAGCCAGTGTCGCCGTACCTCGATGCGGTCCTCGCGGGTGTCGCTGCGACCGGCGACGATCCAGTCGTCGGTGTCGGGGACGCCACCGAGCACGTCGGCCTGCCGGACCTGCCAGCCGACGGTGGTCGCCACCGCGTCGGCCGTCGGGCTCGGCAGCGACCCGAGACGGCGCGCGGCCTGCGACAGCAGATGGAGCAGTCCGAGTTCCGCGAGCACGTCGCCGTGCCAGTCGGGTGACGCACCGACGAGGCCCGCCAGGCGCCGGATCCGGTTCGCGAGACTCCCCGCCTGGGCGTCGACCAGGCGGGCGGCGAGCTGGTCCCACGTCGAGTACCGGGCCAGAGCGGGGTCGGCGAGCCCGGTGCGCATCCGGTCGTCGAGCCACCGGTCGAGTTCGACGAGCCCTGCGAACATCCGCTCCACGCGTTCGTCGCGGACCCGATCGCCGTCGGACGGCGGTTCGTCAGCAGGCGGATCGGACGCCTCGTCGGCGCTCGAGGAGTCGCCGGAAGACGTCGACTCCTCCGAACCCCCCGCCAGGGCGGGAATCGTCGCCGCGTCGGACGACGCCGCGCCGACCACGACCTCGGACCGGGCGACGCGGGCGCTGATCCACGACTCGACGGCCGGCGGCGCGATGGTGTCGGGCACTTGTCCGTTCGCCCACAGCAGCAACAGTGCGAGCGCGTGCTTGCATGGACGGCGACGGCTCGGACAGGTGCACGACGAGCCGACACCGACGTGGTCGACCATCGTGTCGTAGGGCTCGGCACCACTGCCTCGGCACACCCCCCACACCACCCGGTCGTCGGCGCCGAGCGAGGCCCAGCGCGTCAGCGACACCAACGGTCGGGCGGCTGTCAGCGCCGCCGGCGTCGGCGCAATCGCCTCGACCTGCTCCACCGACCACGTCGCCATGCGGCGATGGTACCGACGGGGTGTGTCGGGCCGCTGACGGCGACGGCGCCTCAGCGACGAGTGCCGACCGTGACCGGCTGCGGGGTGACGGAGTCGGCGGCCGACTTCGCGTGATAGCTCGAGCGGGTCAGCGGGCTCGCCTCGACGTGGCCGATGCCGAACGTCTCGCCGAGTTGTTTCCAGCGCACGAACTCGGCAGGTTCGGCGTAGCGGTCGATCGGGAGGTGATTCGACGTCGGGCGCAGGTACTGACCGATCGTGACGATGTCGACGCCGAGGTCGGCGAGGTCGGCGAGCAGCCCGACGATCTCGTCGTCGGTCTCGCCCAGGCCGACCATCAACCCGGTCTTGGTGGTCAGACCCGCGGACTTGGCCCGGGCGAGCACGCTCAGTGAGCGGGCGTACCCGGCGGACGGACGCACCGCCCGCTGGAGCCGGGCGACCGTTTCGACGTTGTGGTTGAGCACGTCCGGTCGTACGCGGAACAGCACGTCGAGCGCCGCGTCGTCGCCCTTGGCATCGGAGATCAACGTCTCGACCCGTGTGCGCGGCCGACGGAGCCTGATCGCGTCGACGCAGGCAGCGACGTGGGCCATCCCACCGTCGGCGAGATCATCACGGGCGACCATCGTCAGCACGGCGTGGTCGAGGCCCATCCGGTCGATCGCCTCGGCGACGCGGGCGGGTTCGTCGACGGCGGGGGCCAGCGGTCTGCTCGTGTCGACGAGACAGAACCCGCAGGCACGCGTGCACCGCTCGCCCAGCACCATGAACGTTGCCGTGCCGTCGCTCCAGCACTCCGACAGGTTCGGACAGCCGGCGTCCTCGCAGACGGTGACGAGGTCGAGTTCGCGGATCGTCCTGCGCAACGAGGTGACCCCCTCGCCGAGTTCCACCTTCGGCCGCAGCCAGTCGGGTTTGCGCGTCTCGATCGACAGCCCGTTCGTGACGCCCGCGGCCTCCAGGCGCGCCGCGGCGCGATCCGACACCGGCTTGACCTGGTCGCCGGGACCCTCACCTCGGGAGAACGCCGAGAGGTCGCGGCCGTCGGCGGCGTGGCGCCATGCGACGTCCTGACGTTCGATCGCACCGTCGGCCCAGCGCTCGGCGGCGAGCCGCGCCACGACGTCGGCCACCTCGCGCATCGTGACGTCGATGCCCTCCTCGGCGAGCGACGTGACCGGCTTGTCGCCGATCCCGCACGGCACGATGTGGGAGCGCAGGTAGTCCATGTCGGTCGTCACGTTGAGGGCGAAGCCGTGCATCGTCCGTCCGTTGGCGAGGCGCACCCCGATCGCGCAGATCTTGCGGGGAGCCACCTCCGGATCGGGGTGGCCGACATCGAGCCACACGCCGGCGAACCCGTCGAGTCGACCGGCGTTCGGAAGCCCGAGTTCGGCGAGCGCGTCGATGATGAGTCCCTCGACGTTGCACACGTGCGCCGACGCGCCGAGGCGGTTGTCGACGTTGACGATCGGGTAGCCGACGAGCTGACCCGGGCCGTGGTAGGTGATGTCGCCACCGCGTTTGACCGCGACCAGTTCGGCGCCGACAGCGGCCGGTTCGCAGCGCAGGTTGGCCGCCAGATCGGCTCGGGCGCCGTGCGTGAAGACGTGCGGGTGTTCGAGCAGCAACAGGTGCTGCCCGGTGCCGTGCTCGAACAGCGACGTCTGCACCGCGAGCGCCTCGCGGTAGGGCACGCGCCCCAACCAGCGGACGCGCAGCGGTTCGACCACGGGACGGGCCGAGCTCGTCAGAGCTCGGTGGACCAGTCCTTCGTCTCGAGGATCTCCTTGACCCGCTTCAGGAACCCGGCGGCATAGGCGCCGTCGAACGCCCGATGGTCCCAGCTCATCGCCAGGTTGCCGACCGGGTGGATCGCGATCGCCTCGCCGCCGTCGGGGCCGCTGGTGACGACCGGCTTGCGCACGATCGCATCGGTGGAGATGATGGCCACCTGCGGCTGGTTGATGATCGGCATCGTGAGCACCGAGCCGGCAGAGCCGTTGTTGGTGATCGTGAAGGTGCCGCCGGAGATCTGGTCGGGGCTCAGCTTACGCTTGCGAGCGCGGTCGGCGAGATCGGAGATCTCGGTGGCGATCGCCCCGAGCCGTTTCGTCTCGGCGTCTCGGATGACCGGCGCCAGCAGGCCTTCGTACTCGAGATCGACGGCGATTCCGAGGTCGATGTAGTTGTGGACGATCAGGTCGTCGCCGCCGACGCTCGCGTTGAGGTGGGGGAACTCGCGGAGCCCGTCGATCACGGCGCGGGCGATGAACGGCAGGTAGGTGAGGCCGAAGCCGTGGTTCGCCTTCCACTCGGACTTGATCCGGCCACGGACGACGTCGACGTTCGCGAAGTCGACCTCGACCACGCTGAACGCGTGCGGGCTCGTGGCCTTGCTCATCACCATGTGATCACCGGTGAGACGGCGGATCTTCGACAGTGGAACGACGCTGTCACGCTCGCCGGCGGTGACGGACGGAGCGGCGGCGAACGCCGGTGCCGGAGCGGCAGCCGCCGGTGTCGGCGACGCGGGCGCTGCCGGAGCGGGCGCTGCCGGAGCGGCGGCGGGTGCCGCAGGAGCCGGGGCGGGCGCGGCGGGCCGGTCGTCGCGGACGGCGCCGGTGGCATCGATGTGGTCGAGGACGTCGTCGCGGGTGATCCGACCGCCCGGGCCGGTCCCCGTGATCGCGTCGGGGTCGAGCCCGTGCTCGTTCACGAGGCGGCGGACCACGGGCGACAGCAGCCGGTTGTCGCCGGCCGTCGCGGTCTCCGGTGATGCAGGTGCCGGAGCGGGTGGCGCAGGCACCGATGCTGCCGGCGTCGGCTCGGCCACCGGGGCGGGGGCCGGAGCAGGCGTGGGGGCCGGAGCAGGCGTGGGGGCCGGAGCAGGCGCCGGAGCGGGGGCGGGCTCGGGGGCCGGTGCCGGTTCGGCAGCCGGGGCGGGCGTCGCGGGCGCGGCGCCGTCGGCATCGCCGACGACCGCGATCACGGTGCCGACGTCGACGGTGTCACCCTCCTGCACGCGGATCTCGGTGAGCACGCCCGACACCGGCGAGGGGACCTCGGTGTCGACCTTGTCGGTCGACACCTCGAACAACGGCTCATCGGCGGCGACGGTGTCGCCGACGTTCTTGAACCACTGGGTGATCGTTCCTTCGGTGACCGTTTCACCGAGCTGTGGGAGCGTGACGTCTGCCATGGGTCTGGGTTCCTTCGCGGGTTCGTTCGGATCGGTTGGCTGCTGGTCGCTAGCCGTTGAAGTTGCGGCCGGTGAGTGACATGACGGTCTCTCCGAACAGTTCGGAGAGACTCGGGTGGGGCTGGATGAACTCGGCGATCTCGTCGACGGTCGCCTCCCAGTTGACGGCCAGGTAGCCGCCGCTGAGCTGCTCGGTCACCCACGGACCCACCATGTGCACGCCGAGCACCTGACCGGCGGAGCCGTCGGGGTTGCGCTTCGCGATGATCTTCACGAGGCCCTCGGTCTCGCCGACGATCTGCGCACGACTGTTGAACTTGAACGGGTGCTTGGCGACGACGACGTCGTGGCCTGCCGCCTTGGCCTGCTCCTCGTCGGGTCCGGCCCACGCGACCTCGGGGTGGCAGTAGATCGCCCACGGCACCCGGTCGTACATCACCGGCATCGGTGATTCGCCGAGCAGGTGCTTGATCACGACGATCGCCTCGGCGTAGGCGACGTGAGCGAGCTGCGGCGTGGCGATCAGGTCGCCGACCGCATACACACCGGGCTCGCCGGTGCGGCAGTACTCGTCGACGACGACGAACCCGCGCTCGTCGACGACCACGCCGGTGCCCTGGAGTCCGAGCTGGTCGGCGAACGGGCGACGCCCGACCGACACCACGACGGCGTCGACCTCGACCGACTCGTCGTCACCGAACGACACGGTCGTCCCGCCGGAACCGTTCGGCGTGTGACCCTTCACCATCACGCCGGTGCGGATCGCGATCTTCTTCTTCTTGAACGACTTCTCCACCACCTTGGCGAGGTCGGCGTCGAGGCCGGGGAGGATCTTCGGGAGGCCCTCGAGGATCGTCACCTCGGACCCGAGGTCGGCGAACGTCGACGCGAACTCGCAACCGATCGCACCGCCCCCGATCACCACGACCCGTGCAGGGACATGGTCGAGGTCGAGGACCTCGTCGCTGGTCATGATCGGACCGCCCCGCTCGAAGCCGGGGATCAGGCGCGGTACCGAACCGGCCGCCAGCATCACCGAATCGCCCGTGACGACGGCGGTCGACCCGTCGGCCATCGCAATGCTCACCGAACGGCCGGCGCCGAGTTGGCCGACGCCGTTGAACACCTCGACCTTGCGGCCCTTGCACATCGCGGCGATGCCCTTGACCAGGCCGTTCACGATGCCCTGCTTGCGCTCCTGCGTGCGGGCGAAGTTGACCGACGCCGGAGCACCGGCATCGATGCCGAAGTCGGCGGCGTGGTCGACGTGGCGCTTCACGGCGGCGGTCTCGAGGAAGGCCTTCGCCGGGATGCAACCACGGTTGAGGCACGTTCCGCCGAGCGCATCCTTCTCCACGAGGGCGACACGCAGGCCGGCCGACGCACCGTACAGCGCCGCCGAATAGCCCCCGGGGCCGCCACCGATCACCACCAGGTCGAAATGGTCACTCACTCGCTTCACCGTAGCGCCGGATTCGACGGCTCGTCATCGACGACCGGGCCGGTCGATCCACCGGCAGCCGTCACGCCACGAGGCTGCGCCGTCGACGCGCCCGTCACGGCTCCGACAGCACCCAGTTGCGCTGCTCGTCGCCCCGACGCAGGATCAGCACCCGGCTCGATCCCTCGGCGGCGCTGACGTCGAACTCGAGCCGGCATCGCTGCGGCGCCACGCTGAGCTCGGTGCACCGACCGTCGGCCGGGGCGCCGAGCGGGTCGAGCCGACGATCGCCGGTGACCAGCACGAAGCTGTCGACCGAATCGTCGACACCGCCCACCTCGACGTCGACGGCGAGGAGCGTCGCGGTCTCGCTGAACCCGACGACCGACACGTCGACGTCGCCGACCGACACCGCCTCACCGACAGCGGCAGGCTCGACCGAGGCGGTCTCGTTGGAGAGTTGGAACAGGAAGACACCACCCGCGAGCAGGATGGCGAGGCCCACACCGACCGAGAGCAGCAGCAGCGTGCGGGTCTTCATCGGCGTTGCAGCCTAGGAGAACGTTTCGGAAACGTCCTGCGGCACGACATGCCCGATCGCCGGCGATTCGGTACCGTCGGTTCCGTGACGCCTCCCACGACGATCCGCAGACGTCGCCACCTCGCCGCCGGCGCGGTGGCGCTCGCACTGGTGGTCTCCGCGTGCTCGTCGACCGACGACGGCACCAACGCCGATGCCACCGCCGGTACCGAGGCGGGAACGCCCGAGCCGACGGAGGCCCCGGACGCCGCCCCGGCCGACACCGCACCATCCGACGATCCCACGACCGAGCCCACGCCGACCGGCGGCTCCGATGCGGAGACGACGGTCCCGGAGGTGGTGGTTCCCGAGGCGCTCCGGTTCACCGCACCACTGGTCGGTGGCGGCGAGTTCGACGGTGCGGCGTACGCCGACAAACCGACCGTGTTCTGGTTCTGGGCACCCACTTGAAGCGTGTGCAACCGTGAAGCCCCCTCGGTCGAGGAGGCAGCAGTGAAATTCCAGGATTCCGCCAACTTCGTGGGCGTGGCGTGGACCGGCAGCGACGACTCGTTCCAGGGGTTCATCGACAAGCACGGGCTCACGTTCCCGCAGATCAGCGACGACCCCGGCGAGGTGTTCAACCGGTTCGGCGTCTCGTACCAGCCTGCGCTCGTCGTGGTGAAGACCGACGGGTCGACCGAACTGGTCGCAGGCGCCGTCGACGGCGATCTCCTCGACCAGATCATCTCCGAAGCGGGGTGAGCGGGCCCGGCACGGCCGACACACGCTGAGCCGGCTCGGTCGAGCCGATCGTCCGGAACGCTCCTACGCTCGGGGCCATGCGCGTCGCCATCACCGGATCAACGGGCCTCATCGGCTCCGCCCTGAAACCCCACCTCGAATCGCTCGGCCACGAGGTGATCCGCGTCGTCCGGGGCAACCCGTCGGGCACCGACATCGTGTGGTCGCCGGCCGAGTGCCGGATCGACACGCACGCCCTCGACGGTGTCGATGCGGTCGTGCACCTCGCCGGCGCAGGAATCGGCGACAAGCGCTGGACCGACGACTACAAGCGTGAACTGCTCGAGAGCCGCACCAAGGGCACGACCCTGATCTCCGAGGCGATCGCTGCGGCCGACGACGGTCCGACGGTGTTCCTGTCCGGCTCGGCGATCGGCATCTACGGCGCTCGCGGCGACGAGGAGCTCGACGAGACGTCGGCACCGGGCACCGGCTTCCTGGCCGACATCTGCGTCCAGTGGGAGCAGGCCACGGGGATGGCGGAGGCCGCAGGAGTCCGCGTCGTCCACCTCCGCACGGGCATCGTGCTGTCAGCGAAGGGCGGCGCGCTCAAGAAACAGCTGCCGCTCTTCAAGTTCGGACTCGGCGGAAAGATGGGTGGCGGCCGGCAGTGGCAGAGCTGGATCTCGATCGACGACGAAGTCGCCGCGATCGCGCACCTGCTCACGTCCGAGACCTCCGGTGCCGTGAACCTGACGGCGCCGAACCCGGTGACCAACGCCGAGTTCACCGAGGCGCTCGGCGACGCGCTCCACCGTCCGACGTTCCTCCCGATCCCGAAGTTCGGGCCCAAGCTCCTGCTCGGTGGTGAACTCGCGGAGAACCTGCTGTTCTCCGGGCAGAAGGTGCACCCCCGCGTTCTCGAGGCCGACGCCGGGTTCAGCTTCCAGCACCCCGATCTCCCGACGGCGCTGAGCGCGCTCCTGGCGAAGTGACGAGCGGGCGATGAGCCGCCCCGACGCCCCGGTCGTCGTCGTCGGCGCCGGGCTCGCCGGCCTGTCGTGCGCCGTCGCCCTCCACGAGGCCGGCGTCGCGGTCCGCGTCGTGGAGGCCTCCGACGGGGTCGGCGGCCGGGTGCGCACCGACCATGTCGACGGCTACACCCTCGACCGCGGGTTCCAGGTTGCGCTCACCGCCTACCCCGAGATGCACCGCCAACTCGACATGGACGCGCTCGACCTCCGGGCGTTCGATCCCGGCGCGCTCGTGTGGCGTGACGGCAAGGGCTCGGTCGTCGGCGATCCGTTCCGGAGGCCCGGCACCACGTTCGCGACGGCGACGGCGCCGATCGGTTCGGTGTTCGACAAGGCGCGCATCGGACTGTTGCGGCATCGCCTGCGCAGCGTGCATCCGGTGCAGCTCCTGCGCGGCGACGACACCTCGACCCGCGAGGCGCTCGCCGACGCCGGGTTCTCCGACACGATCGTCGAGCGGTTCTTCCGGCCGCTCGTCGGCGGCATCCAGCTCGACCCCGAACTCGCCGACAGCCGGCGGATGTTCGACATCATCTTCCGGATGCTCGCCGACGGCGACTCCGCCGTCCCCGCCGCCGGCATGCAAGCCATCCCGGACCAGCTCGCCGCTCGCCTGCCGACCGGTGCGATCGAGTTGAGCGCCCGCGTCGTCGCGACGACCGATCGGACCGTGATGGTCGAGGGTGGCACCGAACAGCCGGCCGCCGCAGTGGTCGTGGCCACCGAGGGCCCCGTCGCCGCCGACCTGCTCGGCCTGCCACCGGTGGTCTCGAAGTCGGTCGGCGCGGTGTACTTCTCGGCACCGGAAGCCCCGATCGCTTCGAAGTACGTCGTCCTCGACGGCACCGGCCGGGGTCCCGTGCTCAACGTCGCCGTGATGAGCAACGTAGCGCCCACCTATGCGCCGACGGGCCGCCACCTCGTCGTGGCGGCGATGCCCGGCCACGTCGGCGACACGATCGTGGACGACGCCCGCGCCCAGCTGCGCGGCTGGTGGGGCGCACGAGTCGACACGTGGGAAGACGTCGGCACGTACCGGATCGAACACGGTCAACCAGGGCAGCGGCCGCCGTTCGACCCCAAGCAGCGCGTCGAGCTCCCCGACGGTCGATTCGTCTGCGGCGACCACCGCGACACGGCGTCGATCCAGGGCGCGATGTACTCCGGGCGTCGCGCTGCGCTGGCGGTTGCCGCGGCGATCGGTCACACTGGGCCTCATGGCTGAGGGGAACGGGGACCATCCGACCGCACACACCGACGAGCGGATCGAACGAGGGATCCGATTCGTGTCCGCCGAGCCGCAAGCGATCTTCGACCTCCTCGCCGACCCGAGCCAGCACCCGGTGATCGACGGTTCGGGCACGGTCAGGGCTGCCTCGGACGACCTGCCCGATCGGTTGGCGCTCGGCTCGAAGTTCGGGATGTCGATGAAGATGGGTGTGCCGTATTCGATCACCAACGAGGTCGTCGAGTTCGACGAACCCAACCTGATCGCCTGGCGGCACACCGGTCACCACGTGTGGCGCTATCGCCTGCGTCCCGTCGACGGCGGGACCGAGGTCACCGAGGAGTTCGACTGGGGCGCGGCGCGCGTCCCCCTCGCGCTGAAGCTCATCGGCGTGCCGAAGCGCAATGCCAAGGCGATCGAGGCCACCCTCGATCGCCTCGCCGCGCACTTCGCCGACGACACCCACATCGACAACGACACCGGCACCGGCACCGGCACCGGCACCGACTCGACGGAGTGACGTCCTCGACGGGGTGACGTCGATCACACCGCTGAGCAGGACCTTTGACCATCACAACAATTGTGAGGGAGGGGTAGCGTCGATGGCATGGGAACGAACTGGCTCACCCCCGGTGAGATGGACGCCTGGCGCACGTACATCGAGACCTATGCCGACCTCGTCGCTGCGATCGAACGCGACCTCAGCGCCCACGACCTGACCCTCGGCGACTACCAGGTGCTGGTGTACCTGTCGGAGGCCGACGGGCATTCGATGCGCATGTGCGATCTCGCCGACCGGCTCCAACTGTCACCGAGCGGGCTGACCCGACGGCTCGACGGCCTGGTGAAGGCCGGTCTCGTCACCCGTGTGCCGTCCACCGAGGATCGCCGCGTGATGATGGCCCAGCTGACCGAGGCCGGTTTCGCCTCGCTCCGCGAGGCTGCGCCCGACCATGTCGACAGCGTCCGGCGCCACATCTTCGATCACCTCGACGACGAACAGGTCGTTGCGATGGCGTCGATCTTCACGGCGATCAGCGCCGGCCTCGAATCGTGACCACGCTGCCCGGCGGGTTCCACAGCCACGTTGCGAACATCGGGGTCAAGGACGACACCGACGACTTCGTCGTCGTCGCCGCCGATGCGGCGTCGCCGACGGCGGCCGTCTTCACGAAGAGCCGCTTCGCGGGCCCGAGTGTCGCACTCAGCCGGGCGAACGTCGCGGATGGAATCGCCCGCGCCGTCGTGGTGATCTCCAAGAACGCCAACGTCGCCACCGGACCCGCCGGTCACGACGACGCGATCGAGATCGCCCGCTCGATTGCGGCACGGCTGGGCTGCGAGCCCACCGAGGTGATCGTGACGTCGACCGGTGTCATCGGACGTCGCTACCCGATCGAGCGGGTGCGTGCGGGCATCGACGCGCTCCCGACATCGCTGACGTCGAACGATGCCGACGGACCCGCCCGCGGGATGATGACCACCGACACCCATCCCAAGGTTGCCGAGGCCACGATCGCGGGAAGTGCCGCTCGTGTGGTCGGGATGGCGAAGGGCGTCGGGATGATCGAGCCCGACATGGCGACGCACATCTCCCTGCTGTTCACCGACGCCGAACTGTCGTCCACCGCCCTCGACACGTGCTTCCGCCGAGTCGTCGACCGGACGTTCAACTGCGTGAGCGTCGACTCCGACACCTCGACGAGCGACTCGTCGGTGATCATCGCCTCGGGGGCGGCCGGACCGGTCGAACTCGACGCGTTCGAGACGGCGTTGTACGACGTCGCGCTCGACCTGACGAAGCAGATCGCCCGCGACGGCGAAGGCGCCCATTCGCTGATCGAGGTCCACGTCGACACCGCCCGGGATCGAGCACAGGCCAAGCGGGTCGCGAAGGCGATCGTCAACTCACCGCTGGTGAAGACCGCCGTCCACGGTGGCGACCCGAACTGGGGACGAGTCGCGATGGCGATCGGCAAGTGCAGCGACGACACCGACATCAACCAGGACGCGGTGGTGATCCGCTTCGGCGACACCGAGGTGTATCCGACCCTCCTCGACGACGACGCCCTCGCCGCCCTGTCGGGCTACATGCGCAGCCCCGACGTCCGGATCCACGTGTCGCTCGCCACCGGCACGGCCGATGCGACGGTGTGGGGCTGCGACCTCAGCGACGACTACGTCCGCTTCAACGCCGACTACACGACGTAACGGGCCCCACTCATCCGACCGGCAGACGGCCGCCAACATCGGCTTGCCGAAGTGACGATGAGTGGTCGAGCGCAAGGCGCGAGGCGACGACGTTGCCCCAGGGCAACGAGGAGCCCTCGCAACGCAGCGATCGGCCGCTCAGCGTTACTTTGGAGGCATGCGGATGCCGCCGTCGACGCGGATCGACTCGGCGTTCATGTAGCTGTTGGTGATGCACTCGAGCACCATCGAGGCGAGCTGCTCCGGGTCGCCGAGCCGCTTGGGGAACAGCACACCCTTCTGCAGGTTCTCCTTGAACGCCTCGCTGGCCTCGCCCTCGCCGTAGATCGGTGTGTCGATGAGGCCGGGGGCGACGGTGTTGACGCGGATGCCCACCGCCGAGAGGTCACGGGCGATCGGCAGCGTCATGCCGACGACGCCGCCCTTCGAGGCCGAGTAGCTCGCCTGGCCGATCTGGCCGTCGAACGCGGCAACCGAGGCGATGTTGACGATCGCTCCACGCTCGCCGTACTCGAGCGGCTCGGTCGTGCTCATCGCCGTGGCCGCGACGCGGATGCAGTCGAACGTGCCGATCAGGTTGATCGCGATGACCTTCTTGAAGGCGTCGAGGTTGGCGGCCGACTCGAGCGTGCCGTCCTTGCCGACAGTGCGCTGGGCCCAGCCGATGCCGGCGGAGTTGACGAGCACTCGCACGGGGCCCATCGACTTGGCCATCTCGACGGCGTTGACGATGTCGTCGGTGTTGGTGACGTCGACCTTGCAGAACGCGCCGCCGATCTCGTCGGCGAGTTCGTTGCCCTTGTCCTCCTGCAGGTCGGCGATGACGACCTTGGCTCCCTTGGCGGCCAGCATGCGGGCCGAAGCGGCTCCGATTCCTGAGGCTCCACCGGTGACGATTGCGCTTGCTCCAGAGATGTCCATGGCCGCGAAACCTATTCGCCCGACCGCCGTCGTGAGCAATCGGGCAACACGGTCGAGATCAGATCGGTGCGGGACCGATGTTGTTGCGGGTGTCGACGAGGCGCTCGGGGACGTTCCCGGTGAACGCCGGCTCGGCGCCGCCCGTGAACCAGCCGGCGATGTCGACGAGCAGGTCCGAGTCGGACGAGGTGTAGACGCACACCGAGCCATCGGACCCGATCGGCGCGACGACGCCGTTGGCGACGGTGGAGCCCCGCGTGAAGTTGACGTTCGAAGCTTCCGGCCGTGGCGTCCCGCACGGCCAGACCGTTGCGAAGCCGTCACCCCTCGCGTCGGTCATGGTGACGTTGAGTGCCACCGCAGTGGCGTCGGCGGGCACCTGCCGGGCGGCACCGCCGACGACCACGGTCACGCCGCGAACGGGTACCGCCTTCGGGGTGCGCGGTGTGACGACGCCACGCGGTCCGCCGATCGCGGTCCGGGTGTCGACGAGCCGGAGCGGGACGCTGCCGACGTACGGCGTCGTGCCGTTGCCGGACGTGAACCACCCGAGCACGTCGACGAGCACGTCGGACTCCTGGTTCGAGTACACGCAGATCGCACCGCCGTCGCCGAGCGAGGCCACGACCCCGTTGGCGACGACCGAACCCCTCGTGAAGTTGACGTTCGAGGCCTCCGGTCGCGGGGCGCCGCACGGCCACACCGTGAAGTACCCCGTGTTGGACGGACCGACGGCGGTGACGTTGAGCGCCACTGCGGTCGTGTCGCCAGGAATCAGTTCCTGGGCACCGTCGGTGCGCTGCATCGCCGTGCCGGCGATCGGAAGAGTGATCGTGCCGCCGGCCGGGATTCGAACCTTTGGTCCGCCGATCCCGTTGCGTGTGTCGAGCAACCGTCGCGGTGTCGCACCGACGAACGTCGGGACGCCGCCGGAGGTGCCCGAGAACCAGCCGGCGATGTCGACGAGGAAGTCGGTCGGCTGGTTGGAGTAGAAGCAGACCCTGCCACTCGCGCCGACCGGGGCGATCACGCCGTTGGCGACCACCGAGCCGTTGTCGAAGTTGAGGTTCGACGCCTCCGGTCGAGCGACGTCGCAGGGCCAGACCGTGACATAGCCGGGGGCGGAGGGGCCCACCGCGGTGATGTTCAGGGCAACCGCCGACGCACCGGCGGGGATCGACCGGGCCACGCCATCGGGACCGACGACGTTCTCACCGACCACCTTGAGTTCGATCCGCTGATTCGCCGCGAACCGACGCGAGGAGGTGGCACCTCCCGTGCCGCCGCCGGCGCCCGATCCCCCGGCGCCCGATCCCCCGGCGCCCGATCCGCCGGTGACCGATCCGCCGGTGACCTGGCGGAGCCAGAGTGCGAACTCGGCCTGGCCCGTCGACGTGAGGTGCACGCCGTCGGAGAACCACCGGGACCGTTCGATCCCGGCAGCGGCGCTGAACGCGTTCCAGTCGGCGATCTCCAGGTTCGGCCAGCGACTCCGAGCAGCAGTCAGGGCGGCGTTGGTCGGTCCGTATCCGCTTCGGATCTCGGCCAGGTTCACCCAGATCACCCGCTTCGTGCCGCGCTGGTCGAGCGCGTTCATCATGGCGTCGATGTCGGCTGCCATGTTCGTCGACGGGTTGTAGCCGAGTTCGACGACCGCCAGGTCGAGTCCCACCGGCACGCTGTTGGCCACCTGCACACCGCTCGGCGACGGCGGCGTCTTGGTGATGAACCTGCCCACGAGCGAGTTGTAGGTGAGCGACGCGAACGTGCCGTCGGTGAGCGTCTTGAACTCGGTGCTGGCCGACTCACCGACCGAGTCGCCGATGAACGCGACGTTCGCGGCGATCGAGTCACGGGTGACGACGCGTACCGTGAACCCGGGCGACAGCAACCCCTGCTGGCCCCGGAAGTCCCACGCGTTGATCCGGGCGGTCTGGCCGTTCGAGCCGGTCAGCACGATGTCGTTGAACCAGATGCCGTCGAACTGCCGGTAGTTCGACGACGCGGCGTCGACCATCGTCGCCGAGGTGATCGAGCCGAGGCCGTACCGGGCAGCGAGTGCATCGGCGTCGAGCACCCGCGTCCAGCGGTGGTTGGGGTTGTTCGCCGTGCTGTCGCCGGGAGCGTCGTCGCGGGGCGGGAAGACGCCGCCGGCGGTTCGCGGACCGTTCGACGCGGAGAACTCGGTCGACACGATGTTGCTCGTCCCGGCCCAGAAACGCACGACACCCGCGGTCGCGGCGATCGCCTGGTCGGTCCGGAGATCCTCGACCAGCCGGGGCGTACCGGTGGCGATCGGGCGGGTGGCCGAGCCGCCGTACACCTGACACGCCTGGCTGTCGCAGGTCGTGGCATACGGGGCGTAGCGGTTCTGCTGGAGGCCGTACGAGCGGGCAGCGACGGCCTGGGCTCGCACGGCCTGGACGCCACGGCCCGAACCGGCCTGGGCCCAGCTCGCCGAGATCTCCTTGGGGACCACTCCACGCAAATAGTCCTCGACGGCGACGTCGTTGACGACCCTGGTGGCCCCACCGACGTTCCACACCTCGAGCGCGCCGCGGTAGTGGGTGACGGAACCGTTCGGTTCGCACAGGCCGAGGGCGGTCGTGGGACCCTCGCCCGGGGCCGTGGTGAAGCGGGGCGGGGTGGACGACGTCCCGATCTTGCCGAAGGTCGCTCCCGAGCTGCTTCCGTTGATCATCGAGCGCGCGGCCTGGGCGTCGTCGAGTTGCCAGCGTCCGTCCTGGGGGAGCCCGCGGTCGGCCTGGAACCGGATCACCGCGGCCTCGGTCAGATTGCCGAAGTCACCGTCGACACCGCCGGGGTCGAATCCGAACACCGTGAGGAACTGTTGGATCTGACGAACGGCGTCACCCGTCGCGCCCTTGGACAGCGGCCCGTCGGGGACGACGAGGTTGGTCGGCCCGGGACAGCCGATGGCATCCGACGCCAGGATGTCGAAGGTACCCGCGGCGTTGCGGATGGCCTGCATCGACCGCCGAGTCATGCTGCCCCACGTGACACCGGCGCCGTGCGAGATGACGCCGACGGTCGAGGCACCGTCGAGGTCGAGCAGGCGCACGCGGATCCGTCGATCGGTCGGCACGGTCCCCGAGGTGGTGCCGCCGTAGTAGTGGTCGAGGATCTGCTGCGAGTTCCACCCCTGGTCGACCGCCCACCCGTACGCACCCCACTGGCTCATGCCCCGGCCGTGGCCGTTGCCGACGCCGTCGACGACCACGGCGATGATGTCGTTCGGCGCCGCCTGGGCTATCGACGACGATCCGCCGGGGAGTGGAAGCATTGCGACGCCGAGGGCGGCCGCGACAACGATCAGGGCTCGACGCATGTAACGCAACTGTAACTTCGCTTTGGGAGGTTGACCGGTCACCACGGGTGATTCTTCGTCACGTCCGTGACGCGCCTTGACCGAATCTTGCCGAAGCACAGGACGTGCACGCCGTCCCGCCAACGTCACGGTCGGGGGATCGCGGCGACGGCGAGTCGATCGACGAGGTCGTTCATCGGGTCGCCACTGTGGCCCTTGACCCAGCGGAACGACACGTCGCCGGACCGGACGAGCTCGATCAGCGGCTCCCACAGGTCGACGTTGGCGACCGGCTCCTTCTTGGAGTTCCGCCAGCCGTTGCGCTGCCACTTCACCCACCACTCGTCGCGGAAGCAGTTCACGACGTAGGTCGAGTCGGACACGATCTCGATCGGCATCGGGGCCCCGTGGTCGTCGGCGAGATGAGCGTGGGCCCGCAGGGCGTCGAGCACCGCATGGATCTCCATACGCTGGTTGGTCGTGCGTTCCTCGCCGCCGGAGCCGTGGGGTTCTCCGGCCGGAGCGACAGCCCACGCCCACCCGCCCGGCCCGGGATTCCCGCTGCACGCACCGTCGGTGTAGATCACGAGTTGTTGCACGGCCAGGAACCTACCGACCCCGGTGCGTACCGATCGGTAACACTGCGAGACTGGCCGAATGATTTTCGACGGCCACGTCCACCAACTCCCCGACATCGACCCCACCGAGACCAGGGAGTGGATGGACAGCCTCGACGCCGTCGTCGACGCGCAGGGCAAGACCCGGGCCCGGTACCTCCTCAGCCGTCTGATGGAACGGGCGACCGAGACGCAGGTGTCGTTCCCGGCCACCGTGTCGACGCCCTACGTCAACACCATCCCCCGCGAGCAGGAGCCGTGGTTCCCCGGCGACGAGCACATCGAGCGACGGATCAGGGCCTACATCCGCTGGAACGCGGCGATGATGGTGGTGCGGGCCAACAAGACCGCCGACGGCATCGGCGGTCACCTCTCCACGTTCGCCAGCTCGGCGTCGCTCTACGAGATCGGCTTCAACCACTTCTTCCGTGGCAAGGACGACGGCACCCCCGGCGACCACGTGTACTACCAGGGCCATGCGGCGCCCGGCATCTACGCCCGAGCGTTCCTCGAGGGTCGACTCGGCGAGGACGACCTCGACCACTTCCGACGCGAGATCGGGCGACCGGGCCGGGGCCTGTCGTCGTATCCGCACCCGCGCCTGATGCCGGACTTCTGGGAGTTCCCCACGGTGTCGATGGGCCTCGGGCCGATCACGGCGCTCTACCACGCCCGATTCAACCGGTACCTCCAGAACCGCCACATCGACGACACCAGCGCGAGCCGGGTCTGGGCGTTCCTCGGCGACGGGGAGACCGACGAGCCCGAGACCCTCGGCGCCATCTCGCTCGCCTCCCGAGAGCAGCTCGACAACCTGATCTTCGTCGTCAACTGCAACCTGCAGCGCCTCGACGGTCCCGTGCGCGGCAACGGCAAGGTGATCCAGGAGTTGGAGGCCACCTTCCGCGGCGCCGGATGGAACGTGATCAAGGTGATCTGGGGCTCGAAGTGGGACGACCTGCTCGCCCAGGACAAGGACGGCGTCCTGCTCAACCAGATGAACACCACCGTCGACGGGGAGTTCCAGCGCTACGCGGTGGAGGACGGGGAGTTCATCCGTGACAACTTCTTCGGCCCCGACGAACGCCTCCGCAAGATGGTCGCCGACCTGAGCGACGACGAACTGCGCAACCTCCCGCGCGGCGGTCACGACTACCGCAAGCTGTACGCCGCCTACAAGGCAGCCACCGAGAACCTCGGTTCGGGTCGACCGACGGTGATCCTCGCCAAGACGGTCAAGGGTTGGACGCTCGGACCCGGCTTCGAGGGCCGGAACGCAACGCACCAGATCAAGAAGATGACGAAGGATCAGATCCTGGAGATGCGCGACCGGCTGCATCTCGAGGACGTGATCAGCGACGAGGGTCTCGACGCCGATCACCCGCCGTACATCAGACTGGCGAAGGACTCCGTCGAGTACCAGTACATGATGGAGCGACGCAAGGCGCTCGACGGGTCGATCCCGAAGCGCAACACCGTGGCGCGACGTCCGCTCGAACTGCCGGGCGACGGCCCGTTCGCCGAGATGCGGTCCGGCTCGAACGGCCAGGAGGTGTCGACCACCATGGCCTTCACCCGCCTGCTGCGCGGTCTCGCGCGAGACGAACACATCGGTCCGCGTGTGGTGCCGATCATCCCCGATGAAGCCCGGACGTTCGGCATGGACGCACTGTTCCGCGAGCTCAACATCTACGCGTCGCAGGGCCAGAAGTACGAGCCGGTCGACCACGACCTCCTGCTGTCGTACTCCGAGTCGACCAAGGGTCAGATCCTCGAGGAGGGCATCACCGAGGCGGGCTCGATGGCGAGCTTCATCGCCGCCGGCACCGCTTACTCCACCCGTGGTGTCCCGATGGTCCCCTTCTACACCTTCTATTCGATGTTCGGGTTCCAGCGTGTGGGCGACCTCATCTGGCAGGCGGCCGACATGCGGACGCGCGGCTTCCTGATGGCGGCCACTGCAGGACGCACCACGCTGCTCGGCGAAGGGCTCCAACACCAGGACGGCCACAGTCTCGTGCTGGCCTCCACGGTGCCGTTCGTCCAGGCCTACGACCCGGCGTTCGCCTACGAGGTCGGCGCGATCGTGCAGGCCGGGATGGTGCGGATGTTCGGCGGTGGGCCGCCGGAGCAGACCGACGTCTTCTACTACATCACCCTGTACAACGAGAACTACGAGATGCCGCCGATGCCCGACACACCGGGCCTCGCCGAAGCGATCGTCGAGGGGCTCTACAAGTACGCCGACGCCCCGACGGGCCCGACGATTCCGGCGACCATCCTGTTCTCCGGCACGGCACACACCGCGGCACGTGAGGCCGTCACCGAACTCGCCGAGCACTACGACATCGCCGCCGAACTCTGGTCGGCCACGTCGTACAAGGCCCTTCGCGAAGAGGCCCTGGCCGCGGAGCGCTGGAACCGGCTGCATCCCTCGCAGGAGCCCAAGGTGCCCCGGGTGGCTCAGATCCTCGCCGACTCGCAGGGACCGATCGTCGCCGTGTCGGACTTCATGAAGATCGTGCCCGAGCAGGTCCAACGATTCGTTCACGACCGGACGTTCGTGCCGCTGGGCACCGACGGCATGGGACGCTCCGACACCCGCGAGGCGCTCCGGCGCCACTTCGAGGTCGACACCGGCCACGTCGTGCTCGCCGTGCTCGACGGTCTCCTCGCCGACGGCAAGGTCGACGAGTCCGTCGTCGAGGATGCGATCGCCCGGTACGACATCGACCCCGAAGCGATCGACCCCTACCTCGCCTGATTGTTACGCCAGGGGTCAGACCCCCGGCGTAACGCACTCGCCGCCGCAGTACCGCACGCCGCCTGTTCGCCCCCTGTTACGCCGGGGGTCTGACCCCTGGCGTAACGGTGTGCGACGATGAGACCCCTGTGAACGCGTACTACGAGACCCGACTCGCCCCCGATCCGAACCGTGCCGAGGTGTGGCGGCACGTCGCCGCCTACCTCGCGCCCTGGGTCGACGCCGACGGGGCGCTGCTCGATCTCGCGGCCGGGTACGCCGACGTCACCCGATCGTCGGTCGCGTCGCGCAAGGTCGCGATCGACTCCAATCCGACGCTGCCCGAGCTGGTCGGCGACGGCATCGAGGCGATCGTCGGTGACGCGACCGATCTCTCGTCGTTCGACGACGGCGAGTTCTCGACCGTGATCGCCAGCAACTTCGTCGAACACCTCGACCACGACGCCGTCGACGCGCTCCTCGACGGCATCCATCGCGTCCTGCGCCCCGGCGGGCGGCTGATCCTGATCCAGCCGAACTTCCGGCTCGCGCCGCGGCGCTACTTCGACGACTACACGCACCGGACGATCTGGACCGACACGTCGCTCGGCGACCTACTGGTCGCCCGCGGATTCAGGCTCGCCCGGGTCGAAGCCCGCTTCCTGCCGCTCACGATGAAGTCGCGTCTGTCGTTCGGCCACCGACTCGTGCCGCTGTACCTGCGCCTGCCCTACCGTCCGCTCGCCGGCCAGATGCTCCTGATCGCCGAACGGCCGTGAGCGTCGCCCGACGGCCATGAGCCCGGCGCCGGTCAACCTCCAACGGGTAGCGTGGCCGCCATGGCTGCAGGGACGCTGTACATCACCGGCGACAAGTCCGCCGACGCCCTCCTGAACCGCGACGGCACGGCACTGCTGATCGGCATGCTGCTCGATCAGCAGGTGCCGATGGAGTGGGCCTTCGCCGGGCCGGCGACCCTGAAGGAACGGCTCGGCCATCTCGACGCGAAGAAGATCGCGGCGATGGACGTCGAGGACTTCGTCGCCGTGTGCTGCGAGAAGCCCGCCATCCACCGGTTCCCGGCGTCGATGGGCCGCCGCATCCACGAGATGTGCGTGATGCTGACCGACCGCTACGGCGGCAAGGGCGCCAACGTGTGGAAGGGCGTCGAGTCGGGCGACGAGTTGTACGCCCGGCTGCGCGAGCTGCCCGGCTACGGCGAGGAGAAGTCGAAGATCTTCGTGGCGATCCTCGGCAAGCGGATGCACGTCGAGCCGGCCGAGTGGCGTACGGCCGCCGGAGTGTTCGGCGATGATGTGCCGCGTTCGGTCGCCGACATCGACGGGCCGGAGACGCTCGGGAAGGTTCGGGAATGGAAGAAGGCGCAGAAGGCGGCGAAGAAGGACAAGCAGGGGCGGGCCACCCCCGGCTGACCGCTGCCGCGCCGTTCGCTGTCGTCACCCTCGTCGGCCTCTGGCTCACGCGGTCGTTCTGGTTCCCCGGAAGCTACGTCGTCGGATTCGACACCTACGCCTACTCCGGCCCCAACCTCGAGGTCACCGAACGAGCGTTGCGCAACTGGCGGCTGCCCGTCCTGGACGACCTGATCTTCGGCGGTGTCCCCCACCTCGGGAACCCGTCGGCGCTGGCGTTGTACCCGGCCCAGCTGCTGACCCTGCCCTTCGGTACCAATCGTTCGATGGGGTTGCTCGTGGCCGCCCACGTCGTGCTGCTGGGCGTCGGCATGGTGGTCCTGGCCCGGCGGGTCGGGGTCGGCCGAGTCGGCGCGACCGCCGGCGCGGTGGTCGCGATGGCAGCGGGCTCCACGCTCACCAAGTCCGTGCAGTTCGAACAGATCCTGGTGCTGGCCTGGATCCCGATGCTGCTGGCGACGATCCACGCGGTCCTCACATCGGATCGGCCCTGGCGAGCGACGGCCGCCCTCTCCGCGACCACCGCCGCGATCCTGCTCGCCGGACACCCACAGCTCGTGTACGAAGCCGCCTTCCTCGGGCTCGCAGCGTTGATCGGCTTCGGGATCGACGATCGCCGCTGGCGGCGCCTCCCACACGTCGCCACCGGAGCGCTCCTCGGCGTGGGCATCGCGCTCCCCCAGTTGGTGGCGGTGTTGTACGCCACCGCCGACAGCGCGATCGCCGGTGGTCGAGAGCTGAGTCAGCTGTCGTCGCCGGCATTGTCGCTCCGACCGGAGCTGATCGCGCGAGCACTGCTGGGCACAGTCCAGGACCGTGACCCCGCCGAATTCGCCGGCAGTTTCGAGAGCATCGCGTTCTTGGGTGTCGTGGTCGCGATCGTCGCCGTCGTGGGCTGCGTCCAAGCGATCACCGATCGACGCTCACGACCGTGGGCGATCTCGTTCACGGTCGCCGCCGCCCTCTCACTCGTGTGGGCCGCCGGGCCGCGCACGCCGGTCTTCCGCGTCGCATTCGACCTGGTGCCGGGATTCGACCTGGCACGCGCGTCAGCGCGCTGGTTGGTGGTCGTCGTGCTCGTTGCGGCGCTGTTCGCCGGGATCGGCGCCGACGTGGTCTGGCGGCGAGCACGCCGCCGCCATGTCGCGAGCGCCGTCGGGGCGGTCGTCGCCGTGTCGCTGTTGCTCGCCGTCGGCGTGCTGGAGGTCGCTGACTCCCGCTCGGCGACGATCTGGGCCGTCACGGCGGTGACCGCACTCGTGGTGCTCGCCGTGAGCTCCATCTCGTCGCACCACCGGCTCGTACGGACCAGTGGGGTCGCCCTGATCGTGCTCGCCGCGCTGGAGTTGACGGTGATGTCGACGCACTCGTTGCCGCAGGCGATGCGCAGCGACGTGTCGTTCACCAGCCATCGCACCGCCACGACGGACTTCCTCGCCGGTCAGGACTCCGGCCTGGTGCTCGCCCTGACCGACGATTCGCGCCCGGCCGACTACCAGGTGCCCGGGATGCGGCCCAACGCGAACGTGCTCGCCGGGGTGCCGTCGATCGACGGCTACGACGGTGGCGTGCAGATCACCGAGCGGTGGGCCGACGCGCTCCGACGCCTCACACCGACCCCGGCAACCGAACTCCCGCTGCGCAACAGCCTCGACCTGCCGATCGAACCCGCGCCGCTCGGGCGCCTCGGTGTCCGTTGGATCCTGCTCGATCGTCAACGGCCACCCGAGGTGTTCATCCCCGGTTGGATCGGACCTGTCGTGACCGACGAGTCGTTCGAGGTGTGGGAGAACCCCACCTGGACGGGTGACGCCGTCGCGTGGTCGTCGGCCGTCGTATCGGAGGACCCCGCCGAATTGCTCCGGGAGTCACCGGTCGCCGCAACGCTCGCCGCCGTCGTCACCGATCCCGCCGCTGCGTTCGCGTGCACCGCTGATCAACCGCGCGACTGCGCACCGGTCGGCCTGACGATCGAGCGGTCCCGTCCCGAGCGGATCGAGATCGCCACCGGATTCGACCGGCCGACGCTCGTGAGCGTGTCCCAGCAGGCGCTGCCCGGCTGGCGTGTCGACGTCGACGGCGAGCCTGCCGATGTGGTCGTGGTCGACGGGCTGTTCCTCGGCGTCCGGGTGCCCGAAGGCGACCACTCCATCTCGTTCCGCTACGAGTCGCCGTGGCTGAGAACCTCGCTGTTGATCTCACTGGCGGCTGCAGCAACGACCATCGCGCTGGCAGTCGGCGCTACCATCACGGCTCGCGGACGAACCCCTCAAGCTGCGGGCGGCGGCAACCGATGATCGTGTGCCGTCCATCTTCGATTCGGAGCATCCATCTCGTGCGCAAGCGGTTCCCGGCCACCCTCACCCTCGGCGTCCTGATCGGCGCATCGACGCTGGTTGCGGGGACCGCTTCTCCGGCCGCGGCGGCGAACTACAGCCTGTCGGTGAAGAGTCCCGTGCCGGTGCACATCGGCGTCGACGCGGTCGGCGGCACGAGCAGCCCCGGCTACGACATCTCACCGTGTGCGCTCGGCGGGTCCGCCGGCTCGCCGATCGCCTTCAGCGTCGGCGGGACACCGAACCAGGTCCGCCTCGAGCTGTACCCCGGCACCTGCGGCTCCTACGACGGGTGGAGCGACGTCGGCGGGGTCCACATCGAAGCGAATCTCGGCGGCGGGAACCTGGGCGAGATCGTGATGCCGGTCGCCGGCCAGGGCGGGGCGTTCGCGCTGCGCGGCAACATCCTGTCGTCGACGGCGATCAGGACCGGCCGCGTCGTCGTCGACACGTTCCAGATCACGACCGCCTATCCGGACTCCCCCGCGCCGCTGCAGACCAACGGCCGCGTCGACTACGGCGCGTTCGCTTCCACTGCGAGCCGAGGTGCCACGTGGAGCGGTGGCGTCGGTTGGGCCGGCCGCTACATCCTGTTCGTCACCGACACCGTCACCGGCACGAAGATCACCGCGACACCGGACATCGGGCCTGGCGGGATCCCCACCATCGATCTCGACGCAGTGTGCTTCGGCTTCGACACCTGCACCTATCTGGCGGGCGGGCCCGGCGTCACCGCCGGCACGTTCCATCCGACGCAGCCGACGCGGATCCTCGACACCCGCGCGCCGCTCGGCTTCTGGGGACCGGTGCCGACGGGGGACGGTCGCAACTCGTCGCCCGACCCGATCACCCGCCGTCTGGTGGCCGCCAACCACGACCTGCAGGTGACGGGGCGCTTCGGCATCCCGGAGAGCGGCGTGTCGGCCGTCTTGCTCAACGTGACGGCGGTGAGCGCGGGAATGCCCGCACCGGGCTGGCTCTCCATCACACCCAAGCCGCCCCGTGTGGGTGACATCTTCAACGACCAGGCGAGCTACGGCGCCTTCCCCTCGACGTCCAATCTGAACATCGACAACGGCGACCCGGTCCCCAATCTCGTGCTCGCCCGCGTCGGAGCAGGCGGCAAGATCCGCGTTGCGAACTTCCTGGGCCCGACACACGTGATCGCCGACGTGGCGGGTTGGTTCGGCACGGGCGGCGCCCACACCGACGGAGCCGGTTTCGCCGGAGTGGTCCCGACCCGGGTGATGGACACCCGGCTCGGCGTCGGCAGCCCGCAGACCCGGTTCACCGCCGGTGAGTCCCGAACGGTGAAGGTCCGCGGTGTTGCGGGAATCCCGTCGAATGCCGAGAGCGTCGTCGTGAACATCACGTCCGTCGGCTCGACGCGCAACGGATACATCACGGCGTATCCCGACCGGACCAGCCTCCCGAACGCCTCGAACCTCAACATGAGCGCGGGAACCGTCCGCGCGAACACGGCGGTCGTCAAGATCGGTTCCAACGGCAACATCCGGCTGCTGGTCGCCGAGACCGACACCGACGTCGTCGTCGATGTCCTCGGCAGCTTCGGGCCCTACGGCGGCAAGGTCACCGCGATCACACCGGAGCGGTTGATGGACACCCGAACCGGTGTGGGCACCTCGGCACGCCGGTTCTCTCCCAACGAGACCCGCTCGGTGCAACTCGCCGGGCGTGGTGGTGTGCCCGCCGGGGCGACGGCGGTGATCGCCAACGTGACGGCGACGAACACCAGCACGACCGGCTACCTCACCGCGTGGCCGAGCGGCGCGCCGCGGCCGGTCGCGTCGAGCCTGAACTTCATGGCGGGCCAGTCGGTGCCGAACCTGGTGATGCTCAAGCTGGGCGCCGGCGGTCAGCTCTCGATCTTCAACGAGCTCGGGACCACCGACGTCATCGTCGACGTCATGGGCTACGTCGGCTGACGTCGACGGCGAGCAGATCCAACAACCGCGAGCGAAACGCAGCTGCCGAGAAGTCGCCGGCGCGCTCGACCGCCGATGTCGACATCGCCGCTCGCCGCGTCTCGTCGTTCGCCAGTTCGACCGAGGCCGTCGCCAGCTGATCGAGGGTGCGCCACTGCACGCCGTCGACACCATCGCGCACGATCTCGGCCGGACCGGCGGCACCGAACACGATCGGCACCGCACCGGCGGCCATCGCCTCCACGACCGAGATCCCGAAGTGCTCGAACCGCTCCGGGTGACGCTCGACGTCCTCCCCGAGGCCGGCGCCGTGCCAGTACAGGGACGCCTCGCCGAGCAGCCGCTCGACGACGTGACCGGCCGCATTGACGTGCACGTCGACGGGCAGACCGATCGCGTCGCGGCGCACCTGCAGCGCGTAGTCGCGGTTCGCGGCGTCGCACCCGCCGACGATCGCCATGCGCCAGCCGGGGAGTCGGCCCGAGCGGTGCAGGTCGGCGAACGTGGCGAGCAGTTCGTGCTGCTTCTTGCTGTGCCCGTACGACGGATCGAAGAACCGGCCGAGCACGAGGATCAGGGGCTGTTTCTCGGCCGGCACCACGCTCGGGCGGACGGGGGGATAGACCACATCGGACGGTGTTCCCCAGAGCTGCTCGATCCAGCCGGCGGTGAACTGCGAGTTGGCGAGGTACCGGGTGTAGGTCGGGAGGAACTCGACGCGCTCGACTCGGCGGTCGAAGGCGGCGCGGACCTCGTTGAGTCGTTGCGGCAGCCGGGGCGGGATCGACAGGGCTCGGACGCCCGCGACGCCGGCGCGGCTGCGGAGCTGATCGAGCCGGGTG
Source organism: Ilumatobacteraceae bacterium (assembly GCA_963712775.1). GTDB lineage: Bacteria > Actinomycetota > Acidimicrobiia > Acidimicrobiales > Ilumatobacteraceae > Sva-07. The sequence continues at coordinate 102,799 of CAVQJG010000003.1, forward strand.
CGTCGCTCGCCGGGGAAGTGGACGTAGTAGTAGCCGAGCGGCGCGTGATTGAGCGCCTTGCTCAGGTAGGTGCCGTTGACGAACAGGTCGAAGTCGGCACTGGCGGCCGAGGCGGCGTCGTCGTCGTCGACTCGCCGGTAGCCACAGGCCGAGAGGTCGACGCCGAGCCGTCGCGCGGTGGCATCGACGTCGACGGGTCGGGGACCGAGCAGCGTGACGTCGTGGTCGGCGGCGAGCACCTGCGCGATGCTCCCGTCGACCTGCTCGCCACCGCCGAGCGTCGACCAGTACAGGTCGTACACGCCGACGGTCAACCGGCGTGCGGGAGTCACGTCCGCGGCCACTTGACGACCTCCCACGACATCAGCGATCGACGCGAGACCGTCGGCATCGTCGACCAACGGTCGCCGAGCATCCCCGGCAGCAGCCGCAGGTAGCTCCGGCAGACCCGCCAGCGATGTGCGACCTCGGCGCGCGCCGGCAGCCGGAGTGTGAGCGGGCGGATCACGTAGTGCCGAACCAGCGCGCCGAGGAGCCGCCGGACCTCACCGAGTCCCGCCCGCCAGGCGAGCCCGGCCGGCGCGTTCTTCGCCAGGACGAGGAGACGGTTGCGCTCGGTGTGGAAACGGAAGAACGGCGAACCGACCCCGGAGGACTGCGCGTGGTGGTGCCGCACGACCGCGCCGGGTTCGTAGACGTAGCGCCAGCCCTGGAGCCGGCCGCGCCACGACAGGTCGGTGTCCTCGTAGTACATGAACAGCCGCTCGTCGAACAGCCCGACGTCGTCGAGGTACTTCCGCCGGAGCAGCACGGCTCCGCCGCACCATGCGAACACCTCGGCGGGCGTCTCGTACTGACCGGTGTCGACCTCGAGGAACCCGCGGTCGCCCCCGAAGCCGTCCGCGAACAGGTTGGAGCCGACGTTGTTGATCACGTCGAACGGCTCGGCCGGAATGGGCACGTCGTACCAATTCGGGTCGCGGTTCACCGTCACGGTGACGTCGGAACCGAGCCCACGGTCGGACTCTGCTCGGAGTGTCACCGCGCGCGGTTCGAGGCAGGACAGCCGGACCGAAATGGTCGTGGGCGGCATGGCTGCTTCATCGTCGGCGGCGATCCGCAGTGCGCCGCGAGCGCTCGACCATCGGGCGATCTCCTCGCCGTCGGCCGCGACGGGTGGTTCCGCGCCGTGGAACCCCTCGTCGAACGCGAGTCGATCGTCGATGCGTTCGCCGTCGAGACGCACGCCGGAGACGCGGACGCCGAGCACGCGCGGCTCGCCGGCAACGAGATGCGAGGCGTCGGCGACATCGAACTCGACGCCGTGGTACCGGCGGGCGAACAGCATCTTGGCGCTGACCGCACCGATGTCGGGGGCGGCGTCGATGGCCGACACCATCGCCCGGAGCCACCCCGGCGCCACCGTGGCATCGTTGTTGATCAACGCGAGGTGGTCGTGGTCACCCGTGAGTGCCATGCCGAGATTGCAGCCACCGGCGAAGCCGAGGTTGGCGAGCGGCTCGAGGATTCGGATGGACGCGTAGCGGTCGTCGGACGCGAGGCGTTCGAGGACGTCGTCGAGCGACCCGTTGTCGACGAGAACGATCTCCAAGCGGTCGGACGGCCAGTCGGAGGCCAGCAGGGAATCGAGGCAGTCGATCGTCAACTGGCCACCGTCGAAGTTGATCACGACGACGCGGACGAGGGGTGCGAGTTCAGTCATGGAGCGGCGCTGACGCTAGCGGCGCCCGCGCGGCGCACGGTCGCCGGCGGGAGGTCGGCGGCGTCGTCGAGCCAGGCGAGCACGGCCTCGGCGACGTGGTCGAAGGTCCACCGGCCGGCGCGGGCGAGCGCGTCGGCAGAGCTGCGCTCCCATTCGTCGTCGGCGAGCAGCGGCTCGATCGCCGCGACCAGCGCAGCGGCGGCAGCCTCGACCACGCGGAGCCCCGGGGTCGACGCACCGGCGGTGGTCAGCGTGGTGACGGTGGGGATGCCGTGCGCCTGCAGGTCGGTGACGGCCGCCGACATCTCGCCGCGGTCGCCACTGCGGAGCTGGAGGCCGATGCGGCTTCCGGCGATCCGGGCTGCGTACTCGTCGTCGTCGAGGCGGCCGGTGAACGCCACCCGCTCGTGCACGCCGGCGTTCTCGGCGAGCCGGCGCACCTCCTCGGCCGTGTCGCCGGCGGAGGGCCCGACGAACGTCAGCGTGACGTCCGGTGGGAGCAGCGAGAGCACGTCGATCGCCAGTGCCGGTGACTTGTTCGGGGCGAGCCAGCCGACTGCCACGATGTCGCGGCGCTGCGGCGCGTGGTCCGGCGCGACCGCGGGCGGGTGACCGAGCGGCAGGATCAGCATCGGCGGGCCGACGGGGCGGATGCGGCGGACCGTCGCTGCGGCCTGCTCGCTGCTGACGATCACCGATCGCGCCCGCTCGAGCGTCTGACCCAGGAACGTGACGCCGAGGTCGTCGAGGCGAGCGGCGTCGAGCAGCACGTCGTCGCCGACCGTCGCCTGCAGCTCGGGTGCCTCGTCGCGCTCGAGGCGGTCCCGCACCCGCCGCACCGCCCACGTCTCGTTCCCACCGAGGTGGGCGAGGCCGACGTGGACACCGACCAGCGACGCCTCGTGGAGCCAGACGTGGCACGGCTGCTCGAGGGCCAGTTCGGCGGTGGCCGCGTGGTGGGGCGAGCTGCCGAGCACCGCCACCAGGTGGTCGAAGTCCCAGGGCTTGGCGTACCGCCCGATCGCCCGGACCGGGAGCCGGGCGATCGACGCACCGGCCGGCTCGGCACTCCCGGAGGTGTCGACGAACACCTCGACGAGCGGTGTCGACGGGTGATCGGCGCGACGCCGTTCGATGGCGGCGACCACCGACTCGTCGTAGCGGCCGATGCCCGACGCCGATCCGGCGAACGGTCCGGCGATGGCGATCCGGGGTTCCGGCTCGCGCAACCGCTGGGGCCAACGCGGCCCGAGGTCGCGGATCGCCTCGATCGCCTGCTCGGCGACGTTGGGCCAGGTCCAACGCTCGGCCGCGCGGCGGCCGGCGGCGAGGAGGACCTCTCGGTGGGGCGCGTCGGTCAGGGCCTGCTCGATCGCTCGGGCGATCGCCGCCGGGTCGAACGGGTCGAACTCGGCGGCCGGCGCCTCCAGCACCTCGGGCAGTGACGACACGTTCGAGCAGATCACCGGCGTTCCGCATGCCGCTGCCTCGACCACCGGCAGTCCGAACCCCTCCTCGGTCGACGGCATGACGGCGAGTTCGGCGTGCTGGAGGACCGCGACCATCTCGTCGTCGGTGAGACTGCCGGTGAACACGACCTCCTGGGTCACGCCGGCGTCGGCGGCCCAGCCCTCCCATCGCCGCAGCACCGCCGGCGAATGGGCCGTGGCGATCACCAGGTGACGTCCGGCGCGGATGGCCGGGTCGAGCCGACCCCATGCTCGGAGCAGTCCCTCGGTGTTCTTGCGTTCGTCTCCGCCGGTGACCGACACGACATATCGGTCGACCGACGGTGGCAGGACGTCGGGCCGCGGCCGGACCGGCGCGACGACGAACTGTTGCTCGACCCCCGCCCCGATGCTGCGGATCCGCTCGATCGGGTAGTCGAGCTCCTCGGCGGCGGTCCGGGCAGCGAACTGCGAGATCGCCAACATGGTGTCGACGGTGCGGGCCAACGACGCCCGAAGCGGAGCCTGTCGGCGTGCGTTGGGCTCGACCAGATACCGGTCGGGAAATCGGTACGGGATCACGTCGTACATCACCGCAGCGACCGGCAGACGCGCCCGGGTGATCACCGACGGGATCGGATCGAGGGGGATCGGATGGAGCATGAGCTGGGTGGCGAGGTACCAGGTGCCCGGAGCGACGTGATCGCGGACGGCCTGCGGGCTCCAGCGGCGAAGGTTCAACCCGGGAATCGCATCGGCGAGCACCTCGGCGTCGACGTCCGAGCCGTGGAGGGCGACGAGCGGCGCGCCGATCTCGTGGAGACCACGCAGCAGACCGGTCACGTAGCGCCCGATGCCGCGTTGACGGGCCGTCGGATGATCGACCGGGCGGGCATCGACGAGCAACACGTCGACCGGTGACGACATCGTCAGGCGGGGTCGGCCGAATCGGCGCCCGCCGCAGCGAGGCGTTCGTCGAGCAGGGCGAGCTGTCGCTCGATCACCTGGGTGGCACCGATCGCGGTGTCGGCATCGAGACGGAGGCGTTCGCTGTAGCCGAGAAAGAGTGGAAGGGACCGCTCGGCGCCCGAGCGGATGTCATGGTTCAGCTCGCCGACGACCTGGTTGATCTCGGTGACGACGTGGTTGATGTTGAGCACCACCTCGCGGAGCGCGGCGACCTCGGCGGTCAGCGCCGACAGCTGGTCACCGCGCACGCGGCCGATGAATCCCTGGAACGATGCCACGTCGCAGACTCTACGGGATCCACCCTGCTCGGTAGCCTCCAGTCATGCCCGACGCCTCGCTCCGTGCTCGCGTGACCGCCCTGGTCCCACCATCGGTCCTCGATGCGCTCCGACCTGCGGCCCGCCGCGTGGGTCTGGCGGCACCGGTCAGCGAATGGTGGCAGGCGGCCGGCCCGGTGTGGACTCCGCCGTCGTCGAGGGAGCAGCGCGACCGCTGGTGCAACGTGTGCCGCTGGACGGGGTCGGCGTTCCTGGGCGAGGCCCACACCGAATCGGCGAACTGCCCGCAGTGCGGGTCGATCGCCCGCGACCGGTTCTTGCTGTGGTGCTTCACGAAGCGGAGCCCGAAGATGCGCGACGCCAGAGTCATCGAGACCAGCCCGAGGCTCGGTGACGACTACCGCGAGTACATGCGTCGTTGGTTCTCCTACCGCACGAGCGACTTCGACCTGAGCGCCCATCGCGGCGACATCCAGCTCGACCTGCAGTCGATCGACCTGCCGGACGCGTCCGTCGACGTCGTGCTGACACCCCACGTGCTGGAGCACGTTCCCGACACGGCGAAGGCGCTCGCCGAGCTGTTCCGGGTGATCGCACCCGGGGGACGCATGTACCTGCAGATCCCGATCGTCTACGGCGCCACGGCCGCGCCGACCGAACCCGAGTTCCATGCCGACAACACACCGGTGTTCTGGAACTTCGGCTGGGATCTCACCGACATGGTCCGGGCAGCCGGGTTCGAGACGACCGTGCTGGTCACCGAGGAGTACGACGCCGTTCTGCGCGGCCGGCTTCCCGAGCCCGATCCCCACGGCGACGGCTTCCACGTCGACAGCCTGTTGGAGCATGCCCGCCCCGACGATCTCGAGGTGGTCGCCGACGCGGCGGAGTCACGGCTGATGGGCTTCGAGCCGTGCTACCACTTCGCCACCTGGGAGTGCCTCCGCCCCTGACCTTTGTAGATGAGACATGGGGTCAGACCCCATGTCTCATCCTCAGGTGCGGCGGAAGCGGTGGCGGAGGCAGAGCGCGATCATCGACAGGCCCAGCTCGAGCGTCTTGCGTCGGTCGCCCGTGACCGAGCTCTCGCCCACCCGGGGCTGGTACTTCACCGGCACCTGCACGAACGGGATCCGCTGCTGCGCGACGAGCAGCATCATCTCGAACCCGAACGCGGACTCGTCGGACTCGAAGTGGGGTTCGAGGCGATCGAGGGCGCTTCGGGTGAGCACACGGAACGTGCACCCCACGTCGGACAGGTACACCGTGTTGAACAGCACCTCGGTGAGCTTGGCGACCGCCCAGTTGCCCCACCGGAGGAACCAGCCCATGTTCGCGCCGCTCAGGATGAAGGTCTGCACGGTGCGTGACCCGAGGACGACGTCGACGTCAGCGGTGAACGGGAGCAGCTTCAAGATGTCGCCCGGGTCGAACGTGCCGTCGGGTTCGCACACGCAGACGAGGTCGGCCTCACGGGTCTCGGCGATCCCGCGGCGGATCGCTGCGCCGTACCCCTGCACCGACTCGTGGACCTCACGCGCGGACGTCGTGGCCACCTCGCGCGACGTGTCGGGGTGCGCGTTGTTGTTCACGACCACGATGTCGTCGACGATGCCGAGCGACTCGAAATCGCGGATGCACGCCGCGATGCTGCCTGCCTCGTTGTAGGTCGGCAGGATGACCGCCACGGTCCGGGAGTTCCACACGCCGACGATCCTGTCAGTTCTCGGCGGTCGCGCGGGCGGATGTCGTCGGGATGTACACGACGAAGTCGCCGTACACGGAGCGTTCGTACGCCTCGACCGGAAGCAGGAGTTGCGACGGATCTTCGTCGGCGACGAGGTACAGCACGGCGATCTGCTCCGGCGGCGTCGCCTCCACGGTGCGTTGACGTTCGGGGAAGCGGATCGGCCAGAACGGGAACACCGCGCCGGTGAGTTCGCGATCACCGGCGAAGTCGACCGGATGAACGGCCCAGTAGCTGCCGGTGATCCGGTCGACACCTGCCTCGTGGAGCCGGTCGACGATCGCGTCGATCGAGGCGTTGGGATCGCCGGACGTGTCGTCGACGAGTGGTTGGAGCGTCGGCACCATCAACCCGACGATCCACACGCCGCCGACGACGATGGCCACGCCGAGCGCGCGGCCGGGTGACCGTCGACCGATGACGACGTCGATGGCGACTGCCACCGCTGTCACCAGGAACGGGAAGGCGATGATCCCGTAGCGCCCGTCGGCCGAGAAGATGAGATTCTGGAACAGCGCCATGATCGGGAACACGCCGACGAGGACGGCGGGCAGGAGGATGCGGCTGCGGGGGCCGGAACGGCGAACCAGGGCGACGACACCGCCGACCACGGCGGCGAGGAGCCCGACGTACAGGAACGGCCCGATGAGCGCATTGGGCTGCCAGTCGAGTGCGACGTCACGAAGCCCGAAGGCCCGTGGGATCAGGTCGACGAAGAAGCCGCGGAACCGCTCGGTGTACGTCCCTTCCACCTCGACCGGAGCCGTCAGCGACGGCCAGGCATTGACGGCGTTCCACAGCAGGAACGGCAGGCAACCGATCACACCACCGGCCGGGACGGCGAGCCACATGTCGACGCGCCGACGGTGCACCCAGAGCACCACCGCGACCATCGGAAGCAGCGAGGCGACGAACATCGGGTGCAACCAGAATCCGAATCCCGCGAGCACACCGAACGCCACCGCAACACTCCGTCTCGGCGACGTCGCGTCGACCAGCACCGTTGCGAGGGCGAACGCGGCGATGCTCACCAGCATCCCCGACGCGTAGGCCGAGTAGGCGGTGACGGACACCAGGAGGAGCGCGCCAGGCGTCACCCAGCACAGGACGGCCGCTATCAGCCCGGCTCGGCGACCGGCGATCCGAGCGCCTGCGAATGCGAGCACGACGCTGGCCGCCGCCCACGACAGGGTCGCCAACAGCTTGAGGGCGACCACGTCGGCACCGATGATCGCGGCGATCGGCGCGTAGAGATACGCCTCGAACGGCAGGGTGTAGTTGGTGCCGCCCAGCACGATCGGGAACTGCCCGCTCAGGATCTCGAAGCTCTGGACGCCGGTGTAGGCCTCGTCGGCCGTCAGGATCCCGGCGGGCGAGCGCAGGATGAGCCACCGCGCGACGAGCCCGACGATCACGGCGATCAGCACCGGCACGGCGATCGACGGGCGGGTGAACCGCCACGCCGAACGGACCCGTCGGACGTCGTCGGCCCTGTCGAGTCGCGCCGCCACGTCGCCGGACCGGCGGTGCGGCAGGACGACGAGTTCCAACCCGGCGCGGCGGGCGGCATCGACTCGGTCGGTCGTCGGCTCTCGATCGGTGACCAGCGTGACCCGGTCGCGTGGACGTCGCGCGGCATCGACGGTCGCATCGTCGAGCGCGCGCTCCCAACGGCGACGACCGCAGTCCGCGAACCACGCGACGGTCAACGATCGATGCGGTGCCAGGCGGTCACGACGGTCGATCGCTGCGGGCGGGTCGACCGGCCGGGCCGGGCGGGTCGCCAGTTCTGCTGCCCACGTCGAGCGGAAGGTGTCCCGCGACCGCTCGGCGATCGCCACCGCGTCGCTCGATCCTCCCGAGGCGTGTTCGTGGACGACCGGAGCATCGGCGACGAGCCGGGTACGTTGCCCCGCCCGTTCGACGCGGACGGCGTAGTCGACGTCCTCGAAGTAGGCCGGGCGGTAACGCTCGTCGAAGCCGCCGGCGGCAAGGAACTCGCTGCGGCGCACGACCCAGCACGCGGCCGATGCGTAGTCGACGTCCCGCGAGAAGACGTTGCTCCAGTCACCGGCCATCACCTCCGGTCCACCGACCGCCGCGGTGCATCCGTCGTCGTAGACGAGCTGCCCGGCCTCCTGCAGGGACCCGTCACGGTCGACGAGCACCGGAGCCGCGATCGCGACCACCGGATCCTCGAGCGCCGCGACGAGGGGCGCGAGCCATCCGGGACCGACGATCACGTCGGGGTTGACGAAGCAGAGGAGGTCACCGGCAGCCCGATCGGCCCCGAGGTTGTTGCCGCCGCCGAACCCGAGGTTCTGGTGAGGCGTCAGGAGGGTCACTCCTCGCGTCTGCGTGCGCAGGAGGTCGGCGGTTCGCTGATCGTCGTCGGGCGAATTGTCGACGACGATCACCTCGTACGGCTCGGCGGTGTGCGCCGCGATCGCCCCGATCGCCTCGATGACGATGGGACCGGTGCGGTAGGTGACGATGACGATCGAGACGCCGGGTTCGGAGGCGGCGGCAGGTATCGCCACCTCGGGCGACGACGCTGCGGTGGTCTCGATCACGGTTCGCGGATCGGTCAACCAGCGCTCGTGGCGCCGGCGCTGGTCGCCGAGAACCGCCAGTCGACCGGCATGTGGAACAGCCCGGCGTCGTTGGTCGAGTACTGGCGAACCTCGAACCGGACGCGACGTTCCCAGTGGTCGTAGGCGTGATGTTCGGTGTTGTCGGTGATCGACACCGAGAGGTCGTACACGCCTTCGAGCAGCGGGAGCTGGTCGATCGCCAACTCGACCCTGCCCGGACCGTGGGCCAGGCCGATGGTCTTGCGGGCGAGGCGGGTGCTCGTTCCCCACACCAACTGACCGTGGACGGTGTCGATGCGGAATCCCACGACGATGTCCTGCAACGGCTGGTGGGCGTCGTAGTCGATACGGATCACCGCGGGCTCCATGGTGGTCAGCAGCGACTTGACCCCACCATCGGGCGCGACGAACCCCGCGTGGAGGATCTCGGCCTCGCCGCTGCCCCACCGCGTGCCGAGCTCACCCTCGACGCGTTGGGCGTCGTGGCTCTCACCGCGGTACCGGGTGATCACGTCGTTGGCCGGACCGACTTCCACGAGGTGCCCGTGGTCGATCCAGGCGACGGTCTCGCAGAGTTGCTCGACCTGGGCGAGCCCGTGGCTGACGAACACGATCGTGCGGCCGTCGCGTCGGAACTCCTCGATCCGCTCGGCGCACTTGCGCTGGAAGCCCTCGTCGCCGACCGACAGGACCTCGTCGATCAGGAGGACGTCGGGCTCGACGTGGGCCGCGACGGCGAAGCCGAGGCGGACGAACATGCCCGACGAGTAGTTCTTGACCGGCGTGTCGATGAATTCCTCGAGGCCGGCGAACTCGACGATGTCGTCGAATCGGCGATCGAGGTCGCGCTTGGTGAACCCCAGGATGGCGCCGTTCAGGTAGACGTTCTCCCGTCCGCTCAGCTCCATGTGGAAGCCCGCGCCGAGTTCGAGCAGGGCGGACAGGCGGCCGGTGTGCGACACGCTGCCGCGTTCGGGCCGCAGGATGCCCGCGAGGCACTTCAGCAACGTGCTCTTGCCGGAGCCGTTCGAGCCGACGACGCCGAACGTCTTGCCGGGAAAGACCTCGAAGTCGATCTCGCGGAGCGCCCAGAACTCCTTGTACCGCGAGCGCCGGCCCTTGAGCACGGCCGCCTTGAGGTACTGGTTCTTCTCCTCGTAGAGCCGGAAGCTCTTCCACAGGTCTTCGACGACGACAGCAGGACCAGACATGATTCCCCAGTGTGTCCGATCCCGGGCCGGATTCCGAGCCATCGGCCAGGATCGGCACCCGACCCGTCCCCCCTCTCCCACCCCGGGCGGGGGTAGCCTCCAGCGCCTGCCATGAACCCCGTCACGACCGTCTACAGCTCCCGGGAACTCCTGTGGAACTTCACGCTGCGCGAGCTGCGCACCAAGTACCGCCGGTCGGTCCTGGGGTGGACCTGGTCGATGCTCAACCCGCTGGCCACGTTCGCGATCTACTGGTTCGTGTTCGGGGTCGTCTTCCCGGGGGTGGCCCCGGTCGGCGACCCGAGTGGGCTCGAGAGCTACGCGCTGTTCCTGCTCTGCGGCCTGATCCCCTGGAACTTCTTCGCGTTGATGTGCAACCTCGGGCTCGGGGCGATCAACGGCAACGCCGGTCTCGTGCGACGGGTCGCGTTCCCGCGTGAGATCCTCGTGTTCGCGAACGTCCTGCACGCATGCGTCCAGTTCGCCATCGAGCTGACGCTGATGTGTGTCATCCTGCTCATCGCCGGCAGCCCGTTGATCCCGTGGCTCCCGGTCACGCTGCTCGTCACCGCGTTCCTCATCATGTTCGGCTCGGGATTCGCCCTCGCCCTCGGATCGCTCGCCGTCTACTTCCGCGACATGGCCTACCTGTGGACCATCGTGATCCAGGTGTGGTTCTTCGCGACCCCGATCGTCTATCCACCGAGCTACCTCGCCGACAACGAGAGCATCCCGGATTGGGCGGTGCAGATCCTGGAGGCGAACCCGATGGCGATCTTCGTCGGCGCCTACCGGAGTCTCCTGTACGACGGCACCTCACCGTCGCTGACCACGTTGGCGGTCCTCGCACTGATCGGGCTGATCACGCTCACGCTCGGCTGGGCGCTCTTCCTCCGGCTCGCTCCTCGGTTCGCCGAGGAGGTCTAGCCGGAGTTCGAGTCGTCGCCGGCCGCGTTCGCTGCGAGCCAGCGACGTTTCCAACGCGGCAGGTCGTCGCGATCCCAGTTGGCGGTCGATGGTTCGGCGTGTTCCCGATACCAACGGTCCTCGTCGGTGAGGTCGGCGGGACCGACGTACCAGGGCAGATGACGAGCGAGGTACGGAGCACCGGTACGCAGGGCGCGGTCCTCGCGGTGACGACGGTCGAGCGGGCGGTAGAGCGCGAACGTGGTGTCGATGTCGGCTCGGTACACACCGGGCTCGACCTCGTCGGCCCAGAAGCGGGATTCCCAGGCCACGATGTCGTCGGCGAGGGGCTGGTCCGGTGGGAGGTCGTCGATGCGCAGCCCGAAGCCGACCTTGTCGATCTCGGGATGCCGGTCGAGCAGTCCGCGGAAGTGAGCGACGGCGTCCAGTGGGCACTGGTCGTCGGGCACGACGTCGGGGTCGCTGATCACGAAATGCCGACCGGCCGCCTCCCGCTGGACCACGCCGGAGAGGAACGGGGATCGGTGCCCGAGGTTCTGGTCGAGCCGGACCACCCGATGAGGGGTGGAGTCCAGGTAGTCGAGCAGCGGGCCGTAGGTGGACGCATTGTCGATCAACCAGACCTCGTCGTGACCGGCGCGTTCCAGCCAGTCGATCAACGATCGCAGGGGGGTCACCCGGTCGCGGATCGGGATGAACACCGGGGTGGACGCCGCGTTCGGGTCCGGAACGGCGCCGGCGGTGCCCGCCGCGACCGCCGGCATCGTGGCGTCGGCGGGCCCGCGGCGGCGAAGACGCCGGTTCAGCGCTCGCAGCGGTGCGGTCAGCCGCCAGCTGCCGGAGGAGTGGATGGCGTCGATCTCGGCCGCGAGGTTCTGGGCCTGCCGACGCCACGCGTCGAGTTCTCGCTCGGTGCGCACCTGGGCGCTGACGGACGTCTCCGTCCACTCCATCGTCTCGAGCACGCGTTGGCGCAGCCGTTCGTTGTCGGCGTCGAGATCTTCGACGAGCTGGAGCAGGGCCCGGAGTTCGTCCGGCCCGGGTGCCGGGTCCGACGTACTCACGTGGGCTCCGGTTCGACGTCCGGCTCGGCCGATGGGCCGGCCGGCGGATCGACCTCGCGAAGCACCATCGAGAACCCGACGACCGCGATCGCCACGGCGACGACGTAGGCGACGACCGCCACCGAGTTGGACATCGTGTCCGGGTGCCAGTCGGCGTCGGTGAGGAAGTTCCACGAGCCGCTGCGACCGACGGCGTACCGGCGCAGGTTCTGGATGCCGGCGACGAGGTGGACGACAGCCCATCCGCCGAGCACGAGCCGTGCCGCACGACGATTGAACCCGGTCCCGGTGTCGCCGAAGGAGGCCGACGCACCGGCGATCAGCAACGTCCCCGCCCAGATCGGCAGGAGGTACCGGCCCTGGAGGTACGGGAAACGGACCAGCCCGAACGCCACCGGAGTGACGACGAGCGCGACCACGCCGAGCGCCGTCGCCACCGCCAGGCGACGATGGGTGCCGACCAGCGCGAGCAGGGTGACGAAGCCGGCGAGGATCATCGCGACGAGGAACGCCTCCTCCCCGATCGGTGAGTCCAACCACCCGAAGACACCGACCGCCTGGACGAGGTAGGTCCTGATGTAGCGCGCCGCCTCCCACCACGTGGTGCCGTCACCGTTCTGCCAGTTCCGGCCGAACCTGGACAGCGTCGGTCGGGCCCAGACGGCGGCGACGACGACGAACACGGCGACGGCGGAGATGGCCGCGACGACGATCCGCCTTCCTCGACGCTGCACCGAACCGATCAGGGGACGCGCTGCGACGGGAGCGAGCACCACGGCGAGGATCGCGAGCCAGAGCAAGCCGTCGCGACGGGTGAGGGCGAGACCGAGGGCGCCGGCGACGACTGCGGCCGTCACGTCCCGACCGCGCCACCGACTCGTGCAGAGCGACACGACGCCGGCGACGAACAGCATCGCCGACGCGACCGCCAGTCCCGAGGGGTTCACGGTCGACACGATGAACACGACCATCGGCGTCATCGCCAGCGCGAACCCGGTCAGCGGCCACGGCCCGGCTCGCGTGCGCGTCACGAGGGCTCCGGCCCACGCCACGACGGCGATCACGATCGCCGTCATCCAGATCCGCATCACGTAGGCACCGGTCAACCCGGACACGAAGAACGCCGGCACGGATGCCAACGCGTGATAGAGCGGCGGGTAGCCGTCGGTCGCCGCGATGCGTGGGGTGCCGTCGGCACCCCACGTCAGGTCCTGACAGGCTGCCGGCACCTCCGGCTGGAAGCGGAAGCACTCGATCGACTCGATCGGGAGTCCATCGGTCGTGTACGGGTTGCTGAAATCCCCCGCGGCGATGCTCTGCGCCCTGATGATGTGCAGCGTCTCGTCGGGCGACGCGAGCATCGGGTTGGTGACCGCCCACACGGCGGCGAGGGGAAAGAGCGCGAGGAACAGCACCAGCCAGCGACGGGCCATCGACGGCTCCGTCCGGGCGGCTTCGTCGCCGAGGCGCTGCGGCTGGTCGTCGGCGTCGACCGCGGTCACGTCGATGGCTGCTGCGCTGGGCGACACGATCGACAACGGTAGCTGGGACGATGCCCGACCCGGTTTCGTTCGGCGCCCGCGGCGACCGCCGTGCACGAGCGGCATCGTCGGGCGGGGTCACAGGGTTACGCTTCGGAGGGCCCCTATGCGAGAGATGACTCAGCCGACCTCGGAGGTCCCTCGGCGCGAACCGCACGAACCCGTGCCCTTCCCGCCGGCGATCGAACGCGCGGTGTCACGGGCGCGTCGCCCGCTCGGGTTCATGTGGGATCGCGGGTTCCGGTTCCTCGTGGTCCTCGATGCGGTCGGTCTCTACCTCCTGATGGTGGTGATCAGCTACGTCCGTTTCGGGTTCAGTTTCGACTGGGACACCTACCCGTTGTCGAGGTACTTCGTCGGCTTTGCCATCGCCACGACGATCCAGTTGGTCATCAACTACTTCGACGGCCTGTACGAGCGCGAGCCCCGCCTGGGTGTCCGGCCCTGGCTCCCTCGGGCACTGCTGGCCACGGTGATCGGCGTCGCCGTGATGGGCCTCGCCTTCGTGCTCCTCGACCGGTACCTGATGCCACGACTGAACCTGGCCGTCTACGCGGTGCTCGCGTCGTTCGTGCTCGTCGCGAACCGGCATCTGAGCCGCCGGCTCTCGCTGCGACGGCAGGGTGCGCCGCGTGTCGTGCTCGTCGGGTCACCGGAGTCGATCGAGCTGGCCGATCAGCATCTCGGCGAGAGCGACCGGGAAGCGGTCGTCGTCGCTCGGGTGGGCTCCCCCGGGCTCCTGACCGACGCCGTGACGGCACACGACGCAACCGATGTCCTGCTCCTCGACGTCACCGCCTTCGGCTCCGTGTACCCCGAGCCGCTCAACTCGCTCGACGCCGAGGGCGTCGGATTCCTGCAGCGGGTCAGCGCCCGGGAGACCCTGCTCGGGCTCAAGACCGTCCGCCAGGTCGGCGGCATGCCGTTCGTACCGCTGCGACTCCACACGGTGTCGACACACAAGGCCCGGCTCAAGCGATTGTTCGATCTCGTCGTGCTGGTGCTGTTCGCGCCGTTGTGGATCCCCGTCGTCGCGCTCGTCGCGCTGTACGTGCTGATCACCTCGGGCCGTCCGGTGCTCTACCGCCAGACCAGGGTCGGCCGCGACGGCGTCGTGTTCCGATGTGTCAAGTTCCGGACCATGGTCACCGACGCGGAGCCCGACGGGAAACCACGCCTTGCGTCGGAGGACGACGATCGAGTCGTTCCGGCCCTGCGGTGGATGCGCTCGACGCGGGCCGACGAGCTGCCGCAGCTCTGGAACGTGCTCAAGGGCGAGATGTCCCTCGTCGGCCCCCGTCCGGAACGGCCCGAACTCGTCGCCGAGATCGTCCAGCGCGTGCCCGGCTACGTCCGCCGCAACGAACTGCCCCCCGGCCTGACCGGTCTGGCCCAGATCCACGGCCGGTACGGGACCGATGCCGAGTACAAGCTCGGCTACGACCTCCAGTACCTCGTCAACTGGTCGATCGTGATCGATGTGCAGATCCTCGTCCGGACGGTCTGGGTGGTGCTCAGCCGCCGTGTCTGAGCAGGTGGCCGACACCGACTGGCCGGACACCGAGTGGCCCGACGTCGACGTCGTCATGCCGATCCGCAACGAGGCCGCTCACCTCGCGTCCGCGGTCGCCACGGTCCGTTCGCAGGACTATCCGGGTCGGCTGCGGATCTTCCTCGGTGTCGGACCCTCCGACGACGGCACCGAGGCGGTCGCCGACGAGCTCGCCGCGTCGGGCGACGACCTCGTCGTGGTGGCCAACCCGAGTGGGCTCACGCCGTCGGCGCTCAACGCGGCGATCCGCGCCGGGTCCGCGCCGATCGTGGTGCGCGTCGACGGCCACAGCGAGCTGTCCGACGGGTACATCCGCCACGCGGTCGAGACGATGCGCCGGACCGGGGCGGACAACGTCGGCGGACGTCAGGTGCCGGTGGCCACCACGCCGTTCGAGGAGGCGGTTGCCGCAGCGACCACGTCGTGGCTGGGCACCGGCGGAGCGGCGTACCGGGTCGGGGGCACCGAGGGGCCTGTCGACACGGTGTACCTCGGCGTGTTCGACCGCTCGGCGATCGAGGCGGTCGGGCTGTTCGACGAGCGCCTGATCCGCAACCAGGACTACGAACTCAACATCCGGCTGCGCACGGCCGGCGGCACGGTGTGGTTCGATCCGGGGTTGTCGGTCGGCTACCGCCCGCGCGGCTCCTGGCGTTCGCTCGCCCGCCAGTACTTCGAGTACGGCCAGTGGAAGGCGGTCGTGATGCGGCTGCACCCGGAGTCGGCGCGGTTGCGTCAAGTCGCGCCGCCGGTCGCCGTCGCCGGAATCGTGCTCTCCACTCTGTACGGGCTCGTCCGGAACCGGCGTGCGCTGGCGGTTCCTGCCGCGTACGCGATCGTCGTGGCGGCGGCGTCGAGGCGGGCGCCGCACCCGGTGCTGCAGTCGGCGGTCACCGGGGTGATCCACGCCGCGTGGGGTTCCGGCCTGATCGTCGGCGCGCTCCGTCGGCCCGGGCCACCGGATGGCGCGTCGTCGACGGGTCTCAGATCACCGGTGGTCGACCGAGGCGCGTCAGCCGCCACACCGTTGCCCACCTGATCGGTCGGCGGGACACCCCGCTCGGCCAGTCGGAGCGCCAACCGGTCCACCAGCCGGCGAGGTAGCTCCGGCGGTTCGCGGCGCCGCAGCGCACCAGCCCCAGGATCAGCCACGTCATGGAGTGCACGACGGCGACCGACCACGGAAGGGTTCGTCGAGCGATCCAGACCCGGTTCCTCCCGGTCAGCCGCCAGCCCTCGGCGTGCCGCGAGATCTCGGTGCGGGGATGGACGACCTCGACGTCGGCGAGGTAGCGGATCGACCAGCCGGCATCGATCAGCCGCCAGCTCAGCTCGATCTCCTCGTGGCCGTAGAACAGGTCGACGAAGTAGCCGCCGACCTGTTCGTAGGCCGAACGGCGGATCGCACTCGCCCCGCCGAGGAAATGGACGACTGCCCCGCTGACCGACGGATCGGATCCACCGGGTCGGGGAACGTGTCGCGAGAGCGACCGACCGTCCTCGTCGACGAGCCGGAGCGAGACGGCGGCGAGGCCAGGATCGTGCTCGAACGCCTGCCGGATCCGTTCGGCTCGACCGAGCAGGACGGCATCGTCGTCGAGGAAGGCGATGATGTCGGCCCGCCCGGAACGCACTCCGAGTTCTCGTCCGCCGGGGACGCCGAGATTGCGGTCGGACGTGACGAGTTCGACGCCGGGGCCGTCGTGGAGCTCGACGTGGTCGGCACCGTTGGCGACCACCACCACGCGGTCGTGATCGCCCAGTTGGTCGAGGAGTGACCGCACGGCGGCGCCGAGTTGGGCGGGGCGGTCTCCCATCGTCAGCACCACCCAGTCGATCGTCAGGGGCGATGCGGTCACGCAGGCAGGTTACGACGGTCG
>CAVQJG010000004.1:0-149910 GCA_963712775.1 Ilumatobacteraceae bacterium
GTTGAGGACGCCACGGACGCGGAGCTCTCCCGGCACTTCGCGCACTTCGCGGCGACGTCGCAGCCCCGAGCACCGCTCTACGCCGCGCTCGCCGCGGGCATCTCGCGCGATCCCGAGCTCTTCCGCCTCCTCCTGCACGCCCCGGTCACGCAGCGGATGCCCGTGCTGCTGTTCGCCGCCGTTCACGACCTGCTGCTCGACGACCCGACCGATCCGCTGGCGCGCTGGTACCCGAACCTGACCTCGGACCATCGATCGCCGTCGGATCGTTCGCTGATGCCGACCTTCAGGCGCTTCGTCCACGACCACGCCGACCAGGTGCAGCGGCTGCTCGCCACCCGGACCACCCAGACCAACGAGGTCGGCCGATGTTCGTTCCTGCTCCCCGCATTCGGGATCCTCGCCGACGAGGTCGGCGCGCTCGGTCACCTCGACGTCGGTGCCAGTGGTGGCCTGAACCTGCTGCTCGACCGGTTCCGGTACCGGTTCGTCGACCAGGAGGGTGCGTGGTCGGTACTCGGCGACGACTCGACGGTCGTGCTCGAGTGCTCGACGACGGGAGCCGTCCCGATTCCCTCGACCATGCCGACGATCGCGAGCCGCTGCGGGGTCGATCGCTCACCGGTCGACGTGACCGACGACGGCGAAGCCCGCTGGCTGGAGGCGTGCGTGTGGCCGGATCAGGCCGACCGGTTCCACCGTCTCGTCGAGGCCGTCGGCATCGCGCGAAGCGCGCCTCCCGAACTCCTTGCCGGCGATGCGGTCACGTCGCTGGCGCCCGCCATCGAACGCGTCGCCTCGCGTGCACATCCGGTGGTGACCAACTCCTGGGTGCTCAACTACCTCACACCCGACGAGCGAGTCGCCTACCTGGCCGAACTCGAACGGATCGGGGCCGAGCGAGACCTCTCGTGGGTCTACGCCGAGGCTCCGGCGCTCGTGCCGGAGCTGCCGAACGAGCCCGATCCGAAGGACCCGCACCGCACCGTGCTGTCGATGGTCCGGTGGCGCAACGGACGACGAGCCGTGGACCACCTCGCCACCTGTCACCCCCACGGCTTCTGGATCCACTGGCGCTGACCGCGTTCTCGTGAACGAGGTGCGGCCTCCGTGCGCGGCTTGTTCACGAGATGTGGAAGCGCCAGGGAGTGTCGACGGCCTTGGTGATGCCGATTCGGGGGCCGACGCGCACGTCAGGAGGAACCTTGGTGCCGTCGTCGACGATCCGGATCGCTGACGACGCGACGGTGAGGTCGAGCCCGTTGTCGGCGCCGTCGATGCCCAGGGCGGCGCAGAGCTTGCCCGGACCGTTGCAGAGTTCGCGATCGGGACGGCCTGCCCGACGCGACCGCATCACCTCCAGGCCCGCGACCGGGACGAGCGCCCGCAACAGGACGGCTTGACCGTCCCCATCGGCCCCGGTGACGACGTTCGCGCACCAGTGGATGCCGTAGCTGCGGTACACGTAGAGACGGCCGGCCGAACCGAACATCACCGAGTTGCGCTCCGTCGGACCGTTGAACGAGTGGCTCGCAGGGTCGCCCTGCATGTACGCCTCGGTCTCGACGATGCGCCCGCTGACGGACGTGCCGTCCCGCTCGACGACCAGGATCTTGCCGAGGAGTTCCCTCGCGACGTCCGGGGCCCGGCGGGCGAACCACCCCGAGTGCAGCTCGACGGGGTTCAGAGCCCCAGGCGCTCCGCGTCGCGGGTCAGCATGGCCCGGTACGACTCGACCTGGAGCGGGAGGGCCTCGGGCCCCGCCGCACCGCGTGACGTCCGCATCCGCACACCCACCCCCGGCCCCACCAGCGCAGCTGCGTCGGGGCCGAGCCGAGGATCGGCGGCGACGAGGTCGCGCAGCGAACCCTCGCCGGCGAGCGTCGCCCTGACGTGAGCGCCGACGACCGCATGCGCCTCGCGGAACGGCACACCGGCGCGGACGAGGTACTCGGCGAGATCGGTCGCCGCGGTGGTCTCCTCGTCGGCCGCCGCCTGCATCTTCTCGGGGACGAAGGTCGCCGTCGCGATCATCCCGGTGAGCGCGGCGACGGCGAGCGTGACCTGCTCGACCGAGTCGAACAACGGCTCCTTGTCCTCCTGCAGGTCACGGTTGTAGGCGAGCGGCAGGCCCTTGAGCGTCGCGAGCAGCCCGGCCAGGTTGCCGATCAGGCGTCCGCTCTTGCCGCGGGCGAGTTCGGCGATGTCGGGATTCTTCTTCTGCGGCAGCATCGACGAACCGGTCGCGTAGGCATCGTCGAGCTTGGCGAAGCCGAACTCCCCTGACGTCCACAGCACCCACTCCTCGCCGATGCGCGAGAGGTGGATGCCGACCAGCGCGAGGTCGAACACCGCCTCGGCGACGAAGTCGCGATCGCTGACGGCGTCGAGGCTGTTGTCGAAGACCCCGGCAAATCCCAGGTCGGCCGCGGTGCCCTCGGGATCGATCGGCAGCGACGAGCCGGCCAGCGCTCCCGCGCCCAGCGGCGAGACGTCGAGTCGTTCCCGGGTCGCGAGGAGCCGATCGACGTCGCGGGCGAACGCCCACCCGTGCGCGAGGAGGTGATGGGCGAGCAGCACCGGCTGCGCCCGTTGGAGGTGGGTGTATCCCGGCAGGTACGTGTCGCCCGCGGAGAGCGCCCGATCGAGCAGGACCGACTGGAGATCGTGGATCGAGCGGGCGACGCCGAGCAGCTCGCGCTTGCACCAGAGACGCAGGTCGGTCGCGACCTGATCGTTCCGGCTGCGGGCCGTGTGCAGCTTTCCGCCCGCCGGTCCGGCGAGTTCGGTGACGCGACGTTCGACGGCCGTGTGGATGTCCTCGTCGCTCTCGACGAAGACGAAGGTGTCGGAGCCCAGTTCGTCGCCGACCCGGTCGAGCGCCGCGAGGATCGAGTCGCGCTCGTCGTTTGTCAGGAGACCCGCTCGGGCGAGCCCACGAACGTGTGCAGTGGAGCCCGCGATGTCGTCGCGCCACATCGTGCGGTCGAAGGGCAGGCTCACCGTGTACGCCATCAGCGCCTCGGCGGGACCTCCCGAGAAGCGGCCGTGCCAGAGTGTCCGACCGTCACCGGGGTGATCGGGATGCTGCGATTCCGTCATGTCAGTCCAGTCCTGCGAGATCGCGGAGGTGGGCGGCGAGTGTGCCGCCATCGGTGGACGCAGCCACGCACATCAGGGTGTCGTCGCCGGCGACGGTGCCCAGCAGACCGTCGACCCGGCTGCGGTCGAGTGCCGATGCGACCACGTGCGCACAGCCGGGCGGCGTGCGCAGGATGACGATGTTGCCGGAACAGGCGACCTCGGCCACCCACTCCCCCATCACCCGGCGGAGTTGGTCGAGCGGCGCCAGTCGATCGGGGGCGAACTCGGGGATCGCGTACACGGTGTTGCCGCTCGGGACGCGCACCTTGATCGCCCCGATGTCGTCGAGATCGCGCGACACGGTCGCCTGGGTGGCCTCGATGCCGTGTTCGGCGAGCAGTTCGATCAGCTGCGGCTGGCTCGTCACCTCGTGTTCGCCGATGAGCCGACTGATCGTCGCCTGTCGTTGCACTTTGCTCATGGGCGGCTCATTCGGGATCGACGGGGTCGGGGTGCGGGCGCGCTCCCAGCAGGAACGCCATCGCGCCTCGGGCTGCGTGGAGGCGGTTGTGCCCCTGCCGGAACACGACGGACCGCGGGCCGTCGATCACGTCGGCGGTGACCTCGATGCCACGGTAGGCGGGCAGGCAGTGCATGAACACCGCAGCGGGGTCGGCGAGCGCCATCATCCCGTCATCGACCGTGTAGCCCTCGAACTGCTCGAATCGCTCCTGTTTCTCGGCTTCCTGCCCCATCGACACCCAGGTGTCGGTGTGCACGGCGTGGGCACCGGCGACCGCGTCGGCGGGACGGGTCGACTGCTCGACCGATGCAGCGCCGAGCAGTTCGAAACGCTCCAGCTCGACGAGCGGTGCGTCGAACCCGTGCGGGCACGCAAGGCGAACGTGCATGCCGAGCATCGCCGAGACCTCGGCCAGCGAGCGGGCCACGTTGTTGAAGTCACCGACGTACGCCACGGTCTTGCCGGACAGCTCACCCAGACACTGCTGCATCGTCAGTGCGTCCGCGAACGCCTGCAGTGGATGCGAGTGGTCGGACAGCATGTTGACGACCGGTACGTCGACGACCGCGGCCATGCGCGTGACCGTCAGATGGTCGAAGACACGAGCGGCGATCAGCGCGTGGTACCCCTCCATGATCCGAGCAACGTCCTCGACCGGTTCACGCGTGTCGAATCCGACCTCGTCACCACGCGTGTAGATGGGATGCCCGCCGAGCTGGACGACCGCCATCTCCATCGAGTGGCGGGTGCGGTTCGACGGTTTCTCGAAGATCAGCGCGGCGCCCCCGTTGGCGAGGGGACGATCGAGCGAATCGACCGGTTGTTGCGCCAGCGCCAGGATCTCGCGGACCTCGTGAGGTGTGAAGTCGGTGACGTCGAGCAGGTGGCGGGTCATGACATCGCCCGGTTCGCGGCGAGCGATGCAGCGATCATGGCGACCGCCTCGTCGATCTCGGCATCGGTGACCGTGATGGGCGGCACGAGCCGGAGCGCTGTCGGCGTGACCGCGTTGACGATCAGCCCCCGGTCGAGCAGGTCGGAATACACGGCCTTGGCATCGATGCCGTCCGCCAACTCGATGCCGAGCATCAGGCCGCGGCCGCGGACGTCGACCACACCGCTCACGTTGCGCAGCCCGTCGACGATGCGTCGCCCCTGACGCACGGCCACGGCCGGAGCGTCGATCCGCTGCATCTCGTCGATGACCGCGTTGACCGCCGCGGTGGCGAGCGCGGTACCCGAGTAGGTGCTCCCGTGGTCGCCCGGCTGGAAGACCGCGGCAACCTCGATGCGGGCCCAGCAGGCACCGACGGGCATCCCGTTGCCCATCGCCTTCGCGAGTGTCACCACGTCCGGGCTCACCCCGGCGTGCTCGAACCCGAACCATCGGCCCGTGCGGGCGAACCCGGTCTGGATCTCATCGACCATCATCAGTGCTCCGGTCTCGTCGCAGATCTCGCGGATGCCCTGGAGGTACCCGTCGGGTGCGGGGTGCACGCCGCCCTCGCCGAGAACCGGCTCGATCAGGACGGCGGCAACCGAACCGTCGACCGCTCGACGCATGGCGTCGAGATCGCCCCAGGCGACGTGGCGGAACCCGTCCGGCATCGGGGCGAAGGGCTCGTGCTTCGCCGGCTGTCCGGTCGCGGCGAGCGTGGCGAGCGTCCGGCCGTGGAAGCTCCCGAGCGCGCTGACCACGGTGTGCCGGCCCCGGCCACCGTGCTTGCGGGCCAGTTTGATGGCGCATTCGTTCGACTCGGCGCCGGAGTTGGTGAAGAAGATCTGCCCCCGATGGCCGGTGGCGTCGAGCAGCAGATCGTTGACCTTCACCGCTGCCTCGGTCGCGACCGGGTTGGCGAAGAAGTTGGAGACGTGGAGCAACGTGTCGAGTTGGTCTCCGACGGCTTCGGCGACCGCCGGATTGGAATGCCCGAGCGACACCACGGCGATGCCGGCGAGGAAGTCGAGGTAGCGCTTGCCGTTCGAGTCCCACAGCTCGGTACCGCGCCCGCGCTCGAACATGATCGCCGGTGGGCCGAAGACCGGCATGAAGGGACAGTTGGCCATCGGCGCGTGCTCGAAGGCGTGACTCATGGTGCGATCTCCCGTTCGTTCATGGTCCGTTCGTTCATGATCATCGTTCCGATGCCCGCGTCCGTGAAGATCTCGAGCAGCAGCACGTGGGCGATGCGACCGTCGAGGATGTGAGCCCGATGGACGCCGTGACGCACCGCGTGCGTGCAACTGGCCACCTTGGGAATCATCCCGCCGGCGATCACGCCGTCGGTCACGAGCTGGTCGAGTTCGTCGGCTGTGACCTGGCGGATCAGACTGGCCGCGTCGGCCACGTCGCGGCGCAACCCTTCGATGTCGGTCAGGTACACGAGCTTCTCGGCGGCGATCGCCTCGGCGATCGCACCGGCGACCGTGTCGGCGTTGATGTTGTAGGCCTGGCCGGTCGCGTCGCTGCCGATCGTCGCGATCACGGGGATGAACTCGTCGTCGATCAACCCGTGGATGACCTCCGGGTTGATCTCGGTGACATCGCCGACGAAGCCGAGTTTCGCATCACGCGCCGTCGCTCGGATCAGGCCGCCGTCGACGCCGCTGATACCGACGGCGAAACGGCCGTGGACGTTGATCGCTGCCACGAGCTGCGGGTTGACCTGCCCCTTGAGCACCATCCGGGCGATGTCGACCGTCTCGGCATCGGTGATGCGGAGTCCGTCGAGGAACTCGGGCTCCTTGCCGAGGCGTTGCATCAGCTGGGAGATCTGCGGCCCGCCGCCGTGGACGACGATCGGCCGCATCCCGACGAGGCGCATCAGCACGATGTCCTCGGCGAACAGAGCGAGCGCGTCGTGGTCGGAGGTGCCGGCGAGTGCGTTGCCGCCGTACTTGACGACCACGGTCTTGCCGGCGAACCGTCGGATGTAGGGCAGCGCCTCGACGAGGACGGATGCCTTGAGTGATGCGGCTTCGGTCATGGCTGCGTGCTCACGGTGCGAGTCCGATCGTGGGGAGTCCGGCGGTCTCGTCGAGGCCGAGCGCGACGTTGGCGGCCTGGACCGCCCCGCCCGAGGCGCCCTTGGTCAGGTTGTCGATCGCGCACATCGAGATGACGGTGTTGGTGCGCTCGTCGAACCGCGCCGACACGTGCGCGGCGTTCGATCCGAGCACCGACTTGGTGGCCGGGGGGCCGTCGAGCACGGCCACGAACGGCTCGTCGGCGTAGAAGCCCCGCATCGCCTCGGCGATCGCGTCGTCGGAGCATCCGGCCGATCCCGTTGCCGCGCACGTGGCCAGGAGGCCGCGGCTCATCGGCACGAGGTGGGGCGTGAAGATCAGCCGGGCACCGATCTCCTGCTCCATCTCGGGTGTGTGTCGGTGTGACAGCAGTCCGTACGGTGTCGCGTTGGAGTCGATGTTGGTGAAGACGTTCGTGTCGGTCGGTGCCCGTCCGGCGCCGGTGATGCCCGTCAGGGTGTTGACGACCACGCCGGTCGTCTCGATCAGCCCGGCCTCCACGAGCGGCCGCAACGCCAGGGTCGCCGCAGTGACGTGGCAGCCGGGCGTGGCGACGAGGCGCGCTCCGTTCAACTCGGCGCGATGGAGTTCGGGAAGCCCGAACACCGCGTGGGCCAACAACTCTGGGTGGGTGTGCTCGAATCCGTAGTACGTGGGGTAGGCCGCGACGTCCTGGAGTCTGAAGGCTGCCGAGAGATCGACGACGCAACCGACCTCGCCGACGAGAGAGGGTGCCAGCTCCATCGACGCCCCGTGCGGAAGGCCGAGGAACACGAGGTCGAGCCCGCTGACCATCGAGGGCTCGAAGGCGCTGAACACGAGGTCCGGGTAGGCGACTTCGAGCGACGGGTACAGCGCGGCGGCCCGCTGCCCTGCCATCGAGTCCCCGGTGGCGAGGCGGACGTCGAAGGCCGGGTGGAGCGCGGCCAGCCGGAGCAGCTCGGCCCCGGTGAAGCCGGACGCGCCGATGATCCCGACGGCGATGGAGGGTCCCGACATCTGCATGAACATACACGCTGGCGGATGGTCATGCAACCGTGCTGCCCGACGTCGACGGGCAACTCGACGGGCGGACCGCAGGACGCAGACGAGTCGGGCAGACTGTGTACATGATTCCGGGCACGCCACCGACGAAGGGACGCCTGCTGGTCGCCACGCCCCCGCTCGAGGACGCCAACTTCGATCGCACGGTGATCTTCATGCTCGAGCACCACGACGAGGGGGCGATCGGCGTCGTCATCAACCGGCCGAGCCACGAGGCACTCGACGAACCACTCGACCGTTGGATCGACCTGCAGTCCGCACCGTCCTCCGTCTTCTCCGGCGGTCCCGTGGAGGAGTCCGCGTTGATCGCACTCGCCGAGACGACCGAGCCCCTCCACGACAACGGTGACTACCTGTCCCCGATCGTCGGCACGATCGCGTCCGCCGACCTCACGGCCGATCCGGCACTGGTTGCCGCCGAGGTCAAGGGGGTCCGGGTCTTCCGCGGCTACGCCGGGTGGGGGCCGGGCCAACTCGAGGGCGAGATCGAGGCCGGCGCGTGGTTGGTGCTCGACTCCGAGCCCGGCGACGTGTTCTCCGACGATCCCGACGAGCTGTGGCGCACCGTGTTGCGCCGCCAGCCCGGCCGACTGGCGTGGCTCGCCAACGCTCCCGACGACCTCAGCGCGAACTGAGCGCCAACGCCCTCCGATGAGTGAATCCACCGCACACGGGGTTCGGCTCATCGGTTCGACGCGGCAGGCAGGGGTGTCGATCACATCCATGTCACTGTGGGTCAGGAGTCGCCCGCCCACACCTCGGCCACGATTGCGGGATCGAACAACAACTCGCACGGAATGCCGTTGCCGTCGACATCCATCCGAGAGGGTTGGCCTTCGAGGAACCAGTAGGCCAACACGAACTGATAGGCGATCTTGTCGTCACTCCACGGCGGTTCGCCGAGGTTGGCCATCGACTCGGCGAACACCGGCAGATCGATGTACTCGCGGCACAGCAGTCCCGGCGTCCGGTCGAAGGCGAGCGGCGGCACGCCGGTGCCGTCGGTGGCCTCGTACCAGGATGTCGAGGTCCCTGCGTCGTCGAGCACGATCAGCCACACGCCACTGGTGTCGGCAGGCGGATCCGTTCTCGGGACGCACTCGATGACGGCGCCCCTACCGACCAGTTCCTCGCTGTCGGTGGGTGGAGGCCAGTCGCCCCCTCTCAGCACCGGCGGGGTCCGACACACGAGGGTGTACGACTGCCAGTACCCGTCGGATGCTTCGACCGCCGCCACCTCATACGGCTGAAGAACCTGACCCAGTGGCACTCCTCGTCGTGACTCGGCGGGAACCGATGTGTTGTCTGCCGCGCTTGGTCGTGCGGACGAGGGAGGAGACGTCGCGGACGGAGTGGTTGCATCGACTGACGCCGGAGGTGTGGACGTGCTCACGTTCCGAGGAGCCGTCGAGGTCTCCGGCGAAGAGTCCGTGTCCACCGTTGTCGTCGACTCCGATCCACACGCGGTGAATGACCAGGCGACCAACGACAGCCCTACCCAAAGCGTCCGCATCACCAAGCACCTCCGCCACCAACGCAAGTCCCGGTGTGCAGAATCGGGAAGGGGCCAACGTCATCGACGTCAGCCGCACACGCTGATGAGGCGCGGCGCCGAGTCACGTTGCACCCACCGTCCCGACGACCTCAGCGTCAACTGGGTGCTGGACTCCGCCGAGCGCGGGGTGCAACGATGGCGCCGATGCCGAACCTGGACGACGCCCGGAGCCGCCTGCTCGAGGAGCGCACACACCTACAACGCCAACTCGACGACATCGAGCACGTCCGGGTGGGCGACGGCCCGATCGACATGCTCGGTGGTGATGCGGGAGCCGACACCACGATCGCGACCACGGAACTCAACCTCCGTTCCGACCTGGCCCACTCGATCGCCGAGATCGACGCGGCGCTGCGACGGATCGAACTGGGCACGTACGGGATCGACGAGGAGACCGGCGAACCGATCGACCCGGCCCGCCTCGACGCGATCCCGACCGCCCGCACCAACATCCGCTGAACGGCCGTCACCCTCGCACGGACTCCGGTGGGTGAGGGTGACGGCTCGATCGACGGCAACGGCCTACGGTCGGGCCGATGGCCGACGACGCACGACTCCCCCTCGCCAGCTCCGGATCCGACTGGGCGCGCCCGCTGGTGCACTTCGAGATCCTGGCTCGTGATCCCGTAGCGCAGCGTGCCTTCTACGGGGAGCTCTTCAACTGGCCGATCGGCGACGGCCCGATCATGAACTTCCCGAGCGGTCTCGGTGGGCCCGAGCCGGGGCCGGCCGGTCACATGCGTCAGGCAGAACGGAGCGGCGTCGCGCTGTACATCCAGGTCCGGGATCTCGCAGCATCGCTCGATCGTGTGCCGGGGCTGGGTGGGACCGTGCTGTCGCAACCATTCGACGTGCCCGGAGGCCCGACGATCGCCTCGATCGAGGACCCGGAGGGCAATCCGCTGGTCCTCGTCCAGCAGTAGGTCAGCCGACCCCGTCGAATCGTTCGACGACGATGCTGCCGGGTTCGAGCAGTGCGAGGAACTCTGCGCCGAGGGGAGCCGCATCGAGCGCGGATCGACCGGCGTCGGCTGCGTCTCGGCTCGCCCACACGGTCAGTACCAGCCAGCGCCCGTCGGTGTGGCGACCCAGCGAACGCCGGAGGAAGCCGGGTTGGTGGTAGGCCACCTCGACCTGCACCCGATCGGCGACAGCCCGGAACACCTGCTCGTCGACGCCTGGTGCCAACCGAAATGTCGCGATCTCGAACACGAACCGGACGCTACGGTCCGACGATGGACGAGTGGTGGATCGACCCGCTGCACCAGGTGTTCGGCGGTCGGTCGGTCGTCCTTGCCGGAGCGGTCAGTGCGTCCTGGACCGAGCAGATCGAACTGCTCCGGTCGGTCGGTGTCGACCGTCTGCTCGTGGTCGCGACGGGAGGACGCGGCGCCGGACCGCAGCCTGACGTCCCGACCGTGATCGTCGAACCACCTGTCGGGCTGACGGAGATGGAACGGATCCACGCCGCTGATCGAACCCTCACCCACCCCACCCCCGAGTTGGTCGACGCACTCGATCGCTTCGATCCTCACCACCGGGCCATCGTGGTCGGGACCTTCCTCGCGACAACCCCGGCCCTCGCTGGTCGGCCACTCCTGGCCCACCGGCGCCCGGAGTGGGTCGCGCTGGAGGACAAGGTGGTCGTCGACGCGTTCTGGGACCGGGCCGGCGTCGAGCGTCAGCCGAGCATCGTCGCGCCGCTCGACGAGGCGGCCGCAGCCGCGCGTGCGACCGACCGTGGCGCCGGCACCGTGTGGGCGGCCGACGCACGCGAGGGATTCCACGGTGGTGCACACCAGACCCATTGGGTGACCGACGACACCACCCGCGACCGGGCGATGGCCCGGTTGCGAACCGTGTGCGACGCCGTGCGCGTGATGCCGTTCCTGGAAGGCATCCCGTGTTCGATCCACGGGATCGTGCTGCCCGACGGCGTATCGGTGCTGAGACCGGTGGAGATGGTGACGCTCCGCCGAGGCCGCGATTTCGTCTACGCGGGATGCGCGACCTACTGGGATCCGACGCCCGGCGTTCGCGAGCAGATGCGGTCGATCGCTCGTCGTGCCGGAGAGCAACTCCGCAACGATGTCGGCTTCCGTGGCACCTTCACGGTCGACGGCGTCGTGGCGGACGACGGCTTCTGGCCCACGGAACTCAATCCGCGCTTCGGCGCGGGCATCATGACCATCGCCCGTGGAGCCGCCATTCCGATGGTCCTGGTGAACGACCTGATCGTCGCCGGCCACGACATCGGGCGGACGTCCGCTCAGTTGGAGGACGACATCGTGGCTGCCGGCGACGGGCGGCGGGGCGGTGGCACCTGGATGGGCGGACTCGACGATGGCCTGGAGGCGATCGGACGACCGGCGGGCTTCGACGGCGAGGCGTGGGGATGGGCCGATGACGACCGGAACGCAGCGGGAAAGGTGACCGCCGGAGCCGGCTTCATCCGCTGCATCTACGACCAGACGGCAACCCCCGTCGGCCCGCCGACTGCCGATCGAGCTGCACGATTCTGGGAGTTCATCGCTCGGGAAACCGGCGCGGCCACCGCCGGCCTCACCCCGGCGACGAGTGTGACACCGCGGGTGTGACCTCTGGTGTCGCCCCTGTTGTCGTCAGGCGGTGAGAGCGGCGATCGCGTCGTCGACGCGTTCGATGGGCACCAGGACGTGGTCGTGGTGGTAGCCGGCCAGGATGTTGCACGGGATGTCGAGCCGGGCCAGCCGTTCGCTGATCGCGGCGGTCAGCCCGACTGCCTCGAGGCTCGACTGGACGGTCAGGCTGAGCCACGCGAATCGGACGGTGACGAGCTGGCCCGCACGTTCGGCGGCGTCGACCGGGAGCACGATCGTGGTCAGTGGCCCCTCCTTGACGATCGCGTGAGCAGACGCGAGGAGCCCAGGAGTCGGAACCTCGACGGCGATGTAGGTGAACACACCCGGCCGACGAGCGACAGCGAGCGACGCCAGCATCGCATCGAGGTCGGTCTCGCCCGGAGCAGTCATGCCTCCAGTGTCTCAGCCCTGTCAAACGAGTGTGGCGCGCCCCGTGTCGCCACACGCGGGCCCGTGACGCGATGATCACACCGACTCTCGAAAGGAGCCTGTCGACATGTCCACCTCACCTCTCCTGCCCGGCCGCCTCGGCGACCCGACTCTCGACATCCGTGACGACCCGCGCGCCGATCCGCGCATGGTCGCCGCAATGGGACCGATCGGACTCGACGTCGCACCGCCTCCCACACCGGTCAACGCCGCCACACCGATCGCCGACCTGCTCGAGTACGCGATGCTGGCGGAGCAGGGCTTCGAGGCACTCGGCGGCGTGCTCACGGCCGACACCGCTCCGACCACCGGCGTGACGCGGTCGGAGGAGACGATCACCGGTGTCGACGGCAACGACATCACCCTCTACATCCACCGGCCCGTCGACGCGGTCGGGCCGATCCCGTGCCTGGTGCACACACACGGCGGCGGAATGGCGATCCTGAGCGCCACCGGCGAGAGCTACGTCAAGTGGCGTGACGACCTCGCCGCTGCCGGCATGGTCGTGGTCGGCGTGGAGTTCCGCAACGCCGCCGGAAAGCTGGGGCCCCATCCGTTCCCAGCCGGCCTGAACGACTGCGCGAGCGCTGCGCAGTGGGTGATCGCCGAGCGGGAGGCGCTCGGGGTGTCGACCATCGTCATCTCCGGGGAGTCGGGCGGAGGCAACCTCTCGATCGCCACCGCGCTCAAGGCGCGACAGGACGGCTGGATCCACGAGATCGCCGGCGTCTACGCCCAGTGCCCGTACATCTCCGGGGCCTACGCCGACCCCCCGGCGGAGCTGACCTCACTGTTCGAGAACGACGACTACTTCCTCAACGTCGAGAACATGGGCGCGCTGGCGAAGACGTACGACCCCGACGGCACCAACGAGACCAACCCGCTCGCCTGGCCGATGCACGCCACCGCCGACGACCTGGCCGGTCTCCCGCCCCACGTGATCTCGGTGAACCAACTCGACCCGTTGCGCGACGAAGGGCTCGTCTACCACCGCAAGCTGCTCGATGCCGGGGTCAGCAGCGTGAGCCGCACGGTGAACGGCACCTGCCACGCCGGCGACTGCCTCTTCCTCGACGCGATGCCCGACGTGTGGCACGCCACGATTCGCGACATCACGGGATTCGCCTACTCGCTCTGACCGCCAAGGGTCCCGGCGAGGCCGCCGGGACCCCAGTCAGCTCCGGAGCTGAGCGCCGAGCTTGGTCGCTGCGGCCTCGACGCCACGGCGCACGTCGGCGACGTCGGCGTCGGTGAGACTCCGATCCGGCGCCTGCAGCCGAACGCGATAGGCGAGCGAACGGGTCCCCGGGGCGGCCCGCTCACCGCGATAGACGTCGAACAGGTCGACGTCGACGAGCAGGTTCCCGGCTCCCTGACGCACCGCTTTCTCGACCCGTTCGGCCGGGATGTCCTCGGGCACGACGAACGACAGGTCGAGGTCGCTCGACGGGTACCGGCTCGTCGGCTTCCACTGCGTCGGTTTGGGCTCGCGATCGAGGATCTGGTCGAGGTCGAGTTCGAGGATCGCCACGCGCTCGCTGACCTCGAACGCCTCCAGCACTTCGGGCGCGACCTCGCCGACGCCGCCGAGGGGTTCACGTCCGGCCTGCAGGGTGGCCGACCTCGTGGCGTGCAGACCGACGGGGACCTTCGATTGGTCGACGCGAGCGCCGGTCCCGAGGGCGGCCGCGAGTTCACGCCACACGGCCATTGCAGCGGGAGCCTCCCGCCCGGCCAGGACGACCGAGAGCGCCTCGTACTCCCCCGGGAGTTCACCCTCGGCCGGCGGGTACACGTGTCCGATCTCGAACAACGCCACGCCGGTTCGGCGATGCGATTCGTTGAAGGCGATCGCCCGGAGCAGGCCCGGCCGGAGCGACGTGCGCAACACGCTCTC
This sequence comes from Ilumatobacteraceae bacterium, assembly GCA_963712775.1. Taxonomy (GTDB): domain Bacteria; phylum Actinomycetota; class Acidimicrobiia; order Acidimicrobiales; family Ilumatobacteraceae; genus Sva-07. Next base: position 14,181 of record CAVQJG010000004.1, read on the forward strand.
CTCGGCGACCAACGGGTTGCTGATCCGCAGCGCCTCCGACGGGAGCCCGGCCTTGGCGAGCGTGTCCGGAGCGAGGAAGGGGTTGGGCATCGCCTCGGAGACACCCAGGCCGAGCAGCACCTGCCGGACGAGACGACGTCGGCGCTGGCGGACGCTGAGCTCGCCGTGTACCACCGATTTCGGGACCGTCTTGCCGAGGCGGTCGTAGCCGTGGTGACGGGCGACCTCCTCGATCACGTCGATCTCCTCGGTCGAGTCGAGCCGCCACGAGGGCAACACGACACTGCGAGTGTTGCCGGTGCCGGACACGGTGAACCCGATCGGGTCGAGCAGCGCCGGAAGGTCGTCGGCCACGAGGTCGGTGCCGAGTGTGCGGTTGACGGCGCTGATGCGCACGTCGACCGAGCGGTTCTCGGCGGGCAGGTGCGTCGAGCGGGCGTCGACGGCACCTGCGTGCACGACGAGGTCGGGACACGTCTCCGACAGCAGTTCGACGAATCGGGCGATGGCCACCGGCATGCCGTACGGGTCGACCCCCCGCTCGAAGCGCGCCGATGCCTCGGACCTCAGGTTGGTGCGCGTCACCGTCTGGCCGATCCCGACCAGTGAGAACCAGGCCATCTCGAGCGCAACCGTCGTGGTCGACTCGCTGATCTCGGTGTCGAGACCGCCCATGATCCCGCCGACACCGATCGGCACGTCGTTGCCGTCGCAGATGAACAGGTCGTCACGCGAGAAGGTGCGGACTTCGCCGTCGAGTGTGGTGAGCTGCTCGCCCTCGACAGCGCGTCGCACGCGGAACCCACCACCACCGAGCGTGTCGAGATCGTAGGCGTGGTTCGGCTGGTTGAGTTCCAGCATCACGTAGTTGCTGACGTCGACGACGTTGCTGATCGGCCGCATCCCCGCAGCGGTCAGACGCCGAGCCATCCAGTCCGCCGATGGCTTCACCTCGATGCCCGAGATCACCGTCGAGGTGAAGCGACCGCACCGGTCACCGTCGACGATCTCGACCGGGGCGGTGCGCTCGGCCCCGGTCACCGTGAGTGTGGGTGTCGGCGGCCTGAACTCGACACCGAGCTTGGCGGCCAGGTCGCGTGCGATGCCGACGTACCCCCAGCAGTCCGGTCGATTGCGGGTGACGTCCGCATCGATCAGCACGTCGAGGCGAAGCCCGAGCGCCTCGCCGTACGGCCGGCCGAGCGGTACGTCGGAGGGCAGGATGCGGATGCCGGAGTGGTCGTCGCCGAGACCGAGCTCGCTCGCCGAGCAGAGCATGCCCTCGGAGTCGATGCCGAGGATGCCCCGCCGTTCGATCGTCATGCCGTTGGGCATCGTCGTGCCGAGAGTGGCGAGCGGGACGATGTCGCCCTCGGCCATGTTGAACGCGCCGCACCAGACGTGGCGCTCGACACCGTCACCTGCGTCGACGTAGACGCGCTGGACCTTGGCCGCGTCGGGGTGTTGCACGAGACGAATCACGCGGGCGGACACGACGCCGGCAACGGTCTGACCGACCGTCGTGACCGAGTCGACCTCGAGTCCGAGAGCGGTCAGGGCATCGGTGACACGTGCGACGGCCTCGGGATCGGTGGGATCGCCGAAGTCGCCGTAGTCGTTGAGCCAGGACAGGAGGATCTTCACGAGAACTGCTCCAGGAATCGAATGTCGTTGGTGTACATGTCGCGGATGTCCTCCACACCGTGGCGTTCCTTGGCCATGCGGTCGATACCGAAGCCGAAGGCGAAACCGCTCCACTCCTCGGGGTCGAGCCCGCCGGCGCGCAACACGTTGGGATGTACCATGCCGCAGCCACCGAGCTCGATCCAGCTGCCGTCGGGCCGCTGGATGTCGAATTCGGCGGACGGCTCGGTGAACGGGAAGTAGCTCGGCCGCAGTCGCGACGTGAAGCCAGGGCCGAAGAAGGCCTTGGTGAACGCCTCGATCGTTCCGGCGAGGTCGGCCATCGTGATGTGGCGATCGATGACCAAGCCCTCGATCTGGTGGAAGACCGGCATGTGCGTCGCGTCGGGCGTGTCACGACGGAACACGCGGCCAGGGGCGACGATGTAGATCGGCGGCTCGGATTCGAGCATGGTTCGGATCTGCACCGGCGACGTGTGCGTCCGCAGCAACGTGGTGCCCGACTTCCCCTCGGGCGTGACGTGGTCGACGAACAGCGTGTCGAACTCGCCGCGTGCGGGATGTCCCTCTCCCATGTTGAGCGCCTCGAAGTTGTGCCAGTCGGTCTCCACCTCAGGGCCCTCCGCGATCTGGAAGCCGAGGCCGATGAAGACGTCCTCGAGGCGTTCCCACGCCTGCGTGACGAGGTGTGCATGGCCCCGCGCGGGCTTGCCGACGTACTCGGTCAGATCGAGCCGTTCCGCCTCCACGCGAGCAGTCAGGGCCTCGGCAGCCAGTGCGCCGCGACGCTGTTCGAGGGCTGACGAGACAGCGCTCATGGCGTCGTTGATCGCCTGGCCGGCCGCTTTCTTCTCGTCGATCGACTCGAGGGAGCCGAGCCGGGTCTTCTGCTGGGCGAGGGCGCCCTTCTTGCCGAGCAGCTGTGCGGTGAGCGCGGCGACGTCGTCGAGGCTGCCGGCGGCCTCGATCTCGGCGAGTGCCGCATCGCGGGCGGCGGTGATGTCAGTGAGCACGTGAACCTTTCAGGAGCGTGAGCGTCGGGTGGGACGGACCCCGGACGAACTCAGGAGACGGCACAGGAGCGAACGGTCGTGTGGTCGATCCCCCGGGTTCACCCGGGGCACGAAAATCGCTGCGACTGCGGCTGCACAGCCGCCGAGGCTAGCCGCTCGCCGGGCCCAACGCCCCTACCCCTTTGCGTTCACCGGGCCGACGATGTACGAGGCACCTTGCGAACAGCCACAGGAGGGCTCGAATGTCGATGCAGCCACCACCAGGACCCCCACCCCCACCGCCTCCCCCGTCGGTCCCGGGCGGCGCCGGTCCGACGGGAGCTCGGCCGCACCCGCCGTACGCGGCGCGGCTCGAGGTCGACTACCCCGAGTCGCTGGACCGCGTGACGACCGCGTTCCGCATCATCCTGGTCATCCCGATCGCGATCATCATCGGCATCCTCACCAGCAGCGGCTCGGCCACGTGGCAGACCGACGACGGCGACTGGGTGACCACGGGCGGCACGAGCATCACCGGTGCCCTGTTCGCCGTCACGCTGCTGATGATCCTCTTCCGCCAGCGGTACCCCCGGTGGTGGTTCGACTTCGCCCTCGAACTCACCCGGTTCGGCGCTCGCGTCTCGGCGTATCTCGCGCTGGTGACCGACCGCTACCCGTCGACGGTCGAGGAGCAGAGCGTGCACCTCGAGATCGATTACCCCGACGTGGAGCGGGATCTGAACCGTTGGTTGCCGCTCGTGAAGTGGTTCCTGGCGATCCCGCACTTCATCGTGCTCGCGTTCCTCTGGATCGCAGCGATCGTCGTGGTGATCGTCGCGTGGTTCGCCATCCTCTTCACCGGCTCGTATCCGAGAGGTCTGTTCGACTTCGTCGTCGGCGTGGGCCGGTGGAGCCTGCGGGTGTACGCCTACGCGTTCCTGCTGGTGACCGACGAGTACCCGCCGTTCTCGCTGAGCTGAAATCGGTCACTGCGTCGGCGTGCCCTGGTGGAACGCGAGCCGCCAGGCGCCGTCCTCGTACCGCCAGATCGACGAGCGGTTGGCCACCCCGCGCGACTGCGTCGAGCGGTAGCTGACCAGTGCGGCATCTCGTCCGAGAGGTCGGACCGCGATGTCGTGAAGGCCACCTCCGATCGAGCCGATCGGCACCTCGAGCACGTCGTTGCGGGTGTATGCCCGACCCGAATACCCGAATTCGGTGAAGTCGCGGGTGAGGTGCAGATCCATCCACGATCGGTCGTTGCGGGTCTCCTCGCTCCACATCGCCCGCTCCAGCGCGATGAGCGTCTCGACCGTTCCTGTGCCGAGTTGCCCGTCGGTGTCCACTTCCGTCGTCGCGGTGCCGATTCGGAGCCGGTTGCCGTCGGGGTCGGCCACCTCGATCTCCCGCGCCCACGGCGCGGTCCGGACGGTGGCCCCGAGCTCGGAAGCGATCGTGTGGACGTCGTCCACCCACAGGTAGACGAGCGTCTCGGGGCGTGCGTCGCCCTCGTGTTCCGACAGATGGAGCTGGGCACCCTCGCGACGGATGCCGACGTATGCCGGCAAGTCGGGCTCGAACCGGTGCTCGAACTCGACCGTGAATCCGAGCCGCCCGTACCAGTTGGCGGCGACGCCGGCATCGGCGACGTGCAGGATCGGGATCGCGTCGGTCGTCATGCAACGCACCCTACGATCGTCGAGTTCGCGCTGGCCAGTAGCGTCGACGGCGTGCGAGCGTTCCTCACCCACAACCCCGAGGATCGCGAGGCGTACTACGGGCGGGCGCTCCCCCGGCTCGCCGAGATCGCCGAGGTCGTCCTGAACCCGTTCGACCGCGACCTGTCGACCCCTGAGCTGATCGAAGCGGCCCAGGGCTGCGACGTCATCGTCGCCCACCGATCGACGCCGGGCGACGCGGCGGTCTTCGAGCAGGTACCGAGCCTCGTCGCCTTCCTCCGTTGCGCCGTCGACACGTCGACGATCGACGTCGAGGCGGCATCGGCGAACGGCGTCCTGATCGCGCGGGCGGGCAAGACGTTCGTCGCCTCGACCGCGGAGTTGGCGTTGGGTCTGCTGCTCGATGTGGCACGCAACATCACGATCTCGGCAATCGACTACGCGGAGGGTCGTACACCGCCCCAGCGCGCGGGTCGACAGCTGCACGGACGCACGGCCGGCATCGTCGGCTACGGCTCGATCGGGTCACATCTGGCCGCGCTCCTGGTCGCCATCGGCATGGAGGTGCTCGTCCACGACCCGTTCGTGACCGACCCCGGGGTCGACGGCGTCCGATTCGTCGGATTCGACGAGTTGCTGCACACCGCTGACGTCGTCTTCCCTCTCGCACCCGGATCCGCCGACACGGAGAACCTCATCGGGAGTCGGGAGCTCGCCGCCATGCCACGCGGGTCCCTGCTGATCAACGTCAGTCGTGGCGAACTGCTCGACGAGGTGGCGGTTGCCGAGGCGCTCCGCTCCGGGCACCTCGGCGGGCTCGGTCTCGACGTCGGCCGCGCCGACGATCAGCGACCCTCCCCCGAGTTGGCCGCACTTCCGGGCGTCGTCGCGACTCCCCACCTCGGGGGGCTGACACCGGAGAACGCCGACGCCCAGGCGGCCAGCAGCGTGGAACAGGTCGCAGCGATGATCGCCGGGGAGATCCCGCCGCGATCACTGAATGCCGAACATGCGACACGCCTGCGTTCCACGTGGGACCGCACCCTCCGGTGATGCGGCTGGCCTGCGACACCCACATCCACTTCTACGACCACCGGTGTCCGGTGGCTCCGGCGTCGGTCGTGCGCCCGCCGGATGCGGCTCCCGACGACTACCGCAACGAACAGACGACGTTGGGCGCCGAGCGCATCGTCGTCGTCCAACCGACCACGTACGGCCTCGACAACAGCTGTCAGCTCGACGCGATGGCGGCGTTCGGTGACGCGGCACGCGGGGTGATGGTCGTCGATCCGCACGTCCAGCCGGAGGATCTCGCGCGTCTCACGGATCGCGGCGTACGCGGAGCGCGGTTCCACATGCTTCCCGGAGGGGCAGTCCCATGGGAGTCGCTCGAGGCGGTCGCCGCCAACGTTGCGCCGTTCGGGTGGCACGTCCAACTCCAGTTGAACGGCCGTGAGCTGCCGGCGCACCTCGACCGCCTGCTCCGCCTTCCCGTGGGCCTCGTGATCGACCACGTCGGTCGATTCATGTCGCCGGTCGAGCCCGACTCGACGGAGTTCGCTGCGCTCCTGACCCTGATCGACCAAGGGGCGATCGTGAAGCTGTCGGCACCCTACGAATCCTCCGACACCGGCCCCCCGGGCTTCGACGACGTCACCAGGCTCGTGGACGCGCTGGTGTCCCGGGCGCCGGACCGTCTGGTGTGGGCGAGCAACTGGCCCCATCCGGGCCAGGCAGACCCACCGACTGCGGCCGACCTGGTCGCCCTGCGCGATCGTTGGTTACCGACCGATGAACTCCGCCGACAGGTACTGGTCGACAACCCGGCGATGCTCTACGACTTCTGACCACGAAACGAGACCGAGATGACCGATCCAGCCGCATCACCGCCCACCAGCTACGCGTCGTACCCGTCGTTGGTCGACCGGACCGTCCTGATCACCGGCGGCGCCGACGGCATCGGTGCGGCCCTGGTGGAGCAGTTCACCGCACAGGGATCGAAGGTGGCGTTCGTCGACATCAACTCGGCGAAGGCCGCCGAGACGATCGAGCGGTGCCGCCAGGACGACCCGCGCCACGTCCCGCGCTTCTACGAGGTCGACCTCGTGGACATCGAGGCACTGCGCACGGCCATCGCACGGGCCCAGACCGACCTCGACGGGATCACCGTGCTCGTCAACAACGCGGCGAGCGACGACCGCCACACGTGGGAGGACATGACCGTCGAGTACTGGAACAACCGCCTGAACACGAATCTCCGGCACTACTTCTTCGCCATCCAGGCGGTGGCGCCGGGCATGATCGCCGCGCAGCACGGCTCGATCGTCAACATCGGATCGAGCAGCTACATGATGCAGGAGGACTTCTTCCCGGGCTACGCGATCGCCAAGTCGGGGGTCGAGGGCATCACCCGCACGATGGCCCGCACGTTCGGGCCCCACAACGTGCGGGTCAACACGGTCCTGCCGGGCTGGGTCGCCACCGAACGGCAGCTCACCAAGTGGTGGACACCCGAGGGCGAGGCGGGAACCTTGCGCGATCAGGCGCTCAAGCACCGCATCTCCCCCGTCGAGTTCGCCCAGATGGTGCTCTTCCTCGCTGCCGACGACGGGGCGGCCTGCACCGCACAACACTTCCTCGTCGACGGCGGACGGTTCTAACGGCACCCAGCCGCTGGTCGCGCGTCACCCCACCATCTCTGTGAGACCCCTTCGTCATGATGGGGGCATGAGTTCGGTTGACGTCGACGAGTTCGCCGGAGGCGACGGACGTGATGGCGTGCCGATGGGTGTCGAGCGTCTCGAGGCGATCCGGTTGCGTCTGGTCACCGACATCGAGACCGCACCACCCGCCGACCGGGCTCGTCACGCTGCGTCGAGGGCAGCAACGGCGCTGGCGGCGGTGTCGGAGGTGGATCCGTCGCCGCTCGACGCCGCGGAGTTGCGGGCATGGCTGGAAGACGTCGAGGTCCTGCGCCGCATCGTCGAAGCAGCAGCTGTCGCTGCGACTGGCGTGATCGACCGGTCGAACCCGTTCCGAACCCAGGGGTTCTTCTCGGCCAACACCGCCGTCAAGCACATGTGCCGCCTGTCGGGCCCCGAAGCACATCGACGGGTCCAGACCGCCCGCCTGCACGCTGCGCTGCCCGAGTGGGCCGACGCCCAAACTGACGGGTGTGTCGGCGTCGCCCAGTCGGAGTTGATGGCACGCATCGCTGCCAACCCACGCATCCCCGCAGCAGTCCTGGAACGTGACGCTCGGTCGCTGCTGGACGACGCCATCAGCCAGCCGTTCGACGAGTTCGAACGCCGAGCACGCAGGTGGGAAGCCCACGCCGATCCCGACGGCGACCTCGCCCGCCACGAACGCCTCCACGCCAACCGCAACGTCACGATGCGACCCCGCCCCGAGGGCGGCTGGACCCTCACCGGCAACCTCGCCGAACTGCCCGGATGCGAGTTCAACGAGATCTTCGCCTGGTTCCTCGAAGCCGAATGGCACACCGACTGGGCCGAAGCCCGCCACCGCCTCGGCGAGGCCGCCACCACCAACGACCTCGCCCGGACACAGGCGCAACGATCCGCCGACGCCCTGCTCGCCATGGCCCGCGCCGCCGCTGCCACCCCACCCGGTTACCGAACACCGCGATCGACGCTCAACGTGCTGATCGACCACGAATCGTTCGCAGCACATCTACGCGGCGAAACCCCCGACCCACGCCGCTACCGCGACGTCGTCGTACGCACGCAGACCGGACGACGGCTCCATCCCGACGACGCCATCAACGCGGCCCTGATCGGCCATGTCCGCCGCGCCGTCTACGACGGCTCCGGCACCGTCATCGACCTCGGCCGCCGCCAACGCCTCTTCCGCGGCAGCGCACGCGACGCCGTCATGTTGCTGTCGACCACCTGCATCTGGATCGGCTGCGACCAACCGATCGCCTGGTGCGACGCCGACCACTCGATCAGCTGGAAGGCCCACGGCCCCACCGTGCCCCGCAACGGCGGCGGCCTCTGCCACGGCCACCACCACCTCAAGGAACGCGGCTTCCAGGTGTTCCGGGACGACCGCGGCACCTGGCATGTCATCGACCCCCGGGGCAAGGAGATCACCTGATCACCTGATCACCGATCGGGCGGGACGACTCGGATCTCGAGAAGTCACCCGTCGGGGACGCACGACCGCTACCGTCCGTCGCAATGTCAACCACCGAACACAGAGTCGGCCGCAGGCCATCCGATCGTCAGCGCGTCGGCGCGCTGGTCGTCGGAGCGATCGTCGCCGTCGTCTCGATGATCCTGCTGTCGCTGAACACCGACGGACCGCTCACTCCGTTGAAGGCGATCATCCTCGGTGCCGTCGAGGGGTTCACCGAGTACCTGCCGGTGTCGTCGACCGGACACCTGCTGGTGACGCAACGGCTCCTCGACCTCGGAGAGGGCGAAGCGAAAGCAGCCGCGGACACGTACGTGATCGCGATCCAGATCGGTGCGATCCTCGCCGTGGTGATGCTCTACTGGCGGCGCCTGGGACAGCTCACCAGTGGCATGATCGGGCGCGACGCCGATGGCCGCCGTCTGCTCGGCCGCCTCGTCATCGCGTTCGTACCGGCGGCGTTCGTCGGGCTGTTGCTCGGCGACACGATCAAGGCCCAACTGTTCGGCGCATGGCCGGTGATTGCGGCCTGGATGGTCGGCGGCCTGTTCCTCGTCTGGTGGAACCCACGCCCCGGCACCACGGAGCTGACGGCGTTCACCGTCCGCAATGCAGCGATCATCGGTCTCGCGCAGATCCTGGCGCTGTGGCCGGGGATGAGCCGCAGCCTCGTGACGATCGCTGCCGCCCTGGCCGTCGGGGCGAGCATGGCGGCCGCAGTCGAGTTCAGCTTCCTCCTCGGACTCGCAACTCTCTCCGCGGCGACGTTCTACGACCTCGCGAAGGACGGCCAGACCATTCTCGACGAGTACGGGTGGCGAACGCCGCTCCTCGGGGGCATCGTCGCGTTCATCACCGCGGTGATCGCAGTGCGCTGGCTCGTCGCGTTCCTGAGAACGAGACCGCTGTCGATCTTCGGTTGGTACCGGATCGGCATCGCGATCGCCACGGCGGCGCTGATCGGCGTCGGCGTACTCTGAGCGCGTGGCGCTCGACATCACGATCCGACCCGAGACGCCGGCCGATCACGATGCGATCGCCGCCGTCGTCGGCCGAGCGTTCGGTTCACCGGCCGAGCCCCGGCTGGTCGAAGCGATCCGCGCGTCGGGCGAGTACCTCGCGGAGCTCGCGCTCGTCGCCACCGTCGACGGCACCATCGTGGGCCATGTGATGATCAGCGGCTGCCGATTGATCGAACAGCGTTCAGAGGGCACGACCGAGCGTTCGATCGTGATGCTGTCGCCGCTCGCCGTCGACCCGGACTTCCACGGTCGTGGCGTCGGGAGCGAACTGGTTCGGTCGGTCACGGACCTGGCCGACCGGCGTGGAGAGCCGCTCGTCGTCCTCGAGGGCGACCCTGGCTACTACTCACGCTTCGGCTTCGAGGCCGCCGCAGGGCACGGGATCACGATGCCGCTCCCCGACTGGGCGCCGCTCGAGGCCGCCCAGGTGCTGCGGTTGACGAACGACGATCCCACGCTCCGGGGCCGCGTGATCTACCCGGCGTCGTTCGAGGTGTTGGGCGACCAGTGACCCCCGCGTTGGCGAGCGGCCTCGAAGACGAGCACGGTGGTCGCCATCGCGACGTTGAGCGATTCGCTGCGCCCGCGGTGCGGGATCGTCACCCACGACCGGATCGGGCCGACGTCGTCGTTCCAGTCGTCCGGGAGCCCCACAGCCTCGTTCCCCATCACCAGGGCGATCCGTCCTGTCAGGTCTGCCTCGGTGTGCGCGGTGACCGTCCGACCTGGATGACGATGGCTCGACGTGCCGAACAGCTCGAGGCCGGCAGCGGCGACCTCCTCGATCGTGGCCGTCATGACGGGAACGTGGAACACCGCGCCGGCCGACGATCGCACCACCTTGGGGTTGTAGGGGTCGACGCCTCCAGGGGTGATCACGACCAGGTCGGCCCCGGCCGCCTCGGCCGACCGCAGGATCGTGCCGAGGTTGCCCGGGTCGGCCACACGATCGAGGACCACCACGAACGCCGAGCTCTCGAGCAGCCCCGCATCGATCTCGGGCATCACCACGATCGCCAGGGGTGGCTGCGGCGCCTCGGTCGAGGCCACCCGCTCCAGTACGCCGTCGGCGAGCTCGACCACCGGTCCCGCGCCATCGATCGCAGCGTCCGAGCCGACCGGCACGAACTGGCTCACACACGTCCAACCAGCTGCGACGGCTTCGGCGACCAGCACCGGGCCTTCGACCACGAACCGACCTGTGTCGTGACGCGAACTGCGGCGCCCCAGGAGGCGCCGCAGTTCTTGAACCCTGGTGTTGTTGAACGCCAGCGCACTCATCGTGCACCAGTGTGGCCGATCAGGCCAGCGCGCCCTTGGCCGTCTCGACGAGCTTTCCGAAGGCGGCCGGGTCGGTGATCGCCAGATCCGAGAGGATCTTGCGGTCGACCTCGATGCCGGCGGCGTTCAGCCCGGCGATGAACCGGCTGTAGCTCATGTCGTGCTGACGGGTCCCGGCGTTGATCCGCTGGATCCACAGACGACGCATCTCGCCCTTGCGGGCACGACGGTCACGGAAGGCATAGTTGCCCGACCGCATGACCTGCTCGTTGGCGGCCCGGAACGAACGGCTCTTGTTGCCGTAGTAGCCCTTGGCCTGCTTCAGTACCTTCTTGTGGCGCTTCTTCGACGCCACCCCACGCTTCACACGTGCCATTTCGTTTCCTCCTCGGAACGTTCAGTCGGGGCGGGACCCCGTCATGAATCTCTCGGTTGTCTCAGCGCTCGGCGAGGAGGCGCTTGATCTTCTTCTCGTCGCTCGAATGCACGTCGGCATCACGGTCGAGGCGGTGCTTGCGCGACGACGTCTTGTACTCGAACTTGTGCTGGTTGTTCTGCTGCTCGTGACGCAGACGACCGGTGCCGGTCTTCTTGAATCGCTTAGCTGCCGTCTTCGACGTTTTCATCTTCGGCATCGGATACTCCTTCTTCTGGTTCGCTGGCGACGATCGCTTCCGGCGCCTTCTCGGCTTCGGCCTGTTCGGCCTGGGCCTTGCGCTCGGCTTCGAGAGCCGCCTTCTTCATCGCTTCTTGGGCCTGCTTGTCCGGCGACAACGTCATCGACATGCTGCGGCCCTCGAGCCGCGCCTGCGTGTCGACCTTCGCTGCCGGACCCACCGCTTCGAGCACGTCGTCGAGGATCTTCGACCCGAGCTCGGGGTGTGCCATCTCACGTCCGCGGAACTGCAAGGTGATCTTGACCTTGTGACCCTCGTCGATGAAGCGGATCACGTTGCGTGTCTTGGTGTCGAAGTCACCCTTGCCGATCTTGGGCCGGTACTTGACTTCCTTCACCGACACGTTGGTCGACTTCTTGCGGGCTTCCTTGGCCTTCTGGCCCTCCTCGTACTTGAACTTGCCGTAATCCATGATCCGGCAGACGGGAGGATTGGCGTTCGGGGCCACTTCGACCAAGTCGAGTTCGAGACCTCGGGCCATTCTCAGCGCTTCGGGAACGGGCTTGATTCCGAGTTGGTCCCCGGTGGGTCCGATGAGACGGACTTCACGGGATCGGATGCGGTCGTTCACGCGGTGCTGGTCGCCACGTTGTTCTGGTCGCGGTGCTATGGCTGATCACTCCTGTGCAATGGGCCTCCCCAGTGTCTGAATATGGTGGTGCTCGACGCGAACCGCACGCGGAGCGACCCGACACGGACCACGTTCACCACTCCCGGACGGGAGCGACGTGGTCTGGGGCTGGTCTCAGCCTTGTGACCTGGACGCACCGGTCGCATCACTGCGGATGGTGGCCAGGTGGGGGTCTCCCCCACTTCGCCTCAATTGTGGTCGGTAGGGTAGCGCACGTGAGTGACGAAACCTCTGACGAGACATCTACCCCGGAGGTCGGGGACCAGGCCGCCGATGCCGCCGATGTCGACGACACCGAGTTCGAGCTCGACGACGAGCAGCTCGACATGATCGCGCAGGCCGAACGTGAGATGAGCGAGGCTCGATCCCGGCTGGCGGAGATCCCCGCCGAGGTCGTGGTGACCAACCACGTGATGGGGCTCTACGAGCTCGCCGCGATCCATCTGTCCGCGTCGCCGCCCGACCTGCGTCAGGCCGTGCTGGCGATCGATGCGGTCGCCTGCTTGGTCGACGGGCTCGGCGACCGGCTCGGCGAGGACGCGCCCACGATGCAGGACGCGCTCGCGAACATCCGCCTGGCGTTCGTCCAGATCAAGGGCCAGGTCGAGGCGCCGTCCGACTGAATCTCCCCGACGGTGCGTCGCGAACCCGTCCGTCGCGGACCTCCACACCTTCCTCCCGCAGCAGCTGCGCCTGCAGCAACGGGTCGCCGGCGACCAGCCGCCCCGAGGCGTTGACCACCCGCCACCAGGGCACATCCAGCTCGGTGGTCGCGAGGATCCTTCCGACCAGACGCGCCTGCTTCGGGTGGCCCGCCACGTCCGCGACGTCGCCGTAGGTGGTCACCTCGCCCTCGCGCAGGGCCATCAGCACGTCGATGATCCGCCGCTCCCGGTCGGCAGCCGGTGCTGTCATCGGCGGACGTTCGCCGCTTCCCACCGGCCGAACTTGCCGAGCAGGTCGAAGCCGACCTGGGCACCGACCTCGATCGTGCGGGTGCCGTCGGCGATCTCGATGCAGTGGAAGGGGTGGTCGACGCCGTCCTCGCCGGTGACGACACCCAGACCCGACTGTTCGTCGAACGCCGTCACGGTGCCCTGGCGGCCGGTTCCCCGGTCGAGTTCCGTCACGGCACGATCTTGGCGATCGCCATCTCGACGAGGTCGGTGGCGCCGGCGTCGATCAGCGCCGGGATCACCAGGTTGATCTTCTGCTTCTCGACGACCGACTCGACCGCGTATCCGCCCCCGGCGAGGGGGGACATCGTCGGCGACTTCATCGACGGCAGCACGGCGAGGACGGCCTCCTTGCGCTCCTCGGTGACGTTGAGCTTCAGCAGCACCTTGCCGCGGGCGTCGAGCACGCCGTTGAGCAACGTCATGATCTGTTCCATCGCACGGCGCTTCTCGGGGTCCTTCGCCGACGCCGGGTTCGCCACGACCTCGGTGTAGCTGAGCAGGATCGTGTCGATCACCTTCAGCCCGGCGGCGCGGAGCGCGCGGCCGGTCTCGGTGATCTCGACCACGCAGTCGGCGATGTCGGGGATCTTGGCCTCGGTGGCACCGTAGGAGAGCCTGACCTCGGCATCGACGCCGCGGTCGGCGAAGAAGCGCTTCGTCAGCTCGGGGTACTCCGACTGCACCCGGACGCCGCTCGGGAGGTCGGCCGCCGACGTCGCCGGGTTGTCGCCGGCGACCGCGACGACGAGCTTGATCGGGTTGCTGGTGGCCTTCGAGTACTTGAGTTCGCCGAGGCTCTCGACGACACTGCCGGTCTCCTCCACCCAGTCGCGACCGGTGATGCCGATGTCGAACAGCCCCTCCGCCACGTACATCGGGATCTCCTGCGGGCGCAGGATGCGCACCGAGTCGATCCGGGGGTCGTCGATGCTCGCCTGGTAGTCGACGGTCGAGGAACGGCTCACCGGCAGGTCGGCGGCGGCGAACAGTTCGAGCGTCGCCTTCTCCAGGGAACCTTTCGGCAGGACCAGTCGCAGCATGCCCGCCGAGGCTAACCACCCTCCCCGACATCCGCCCCGACATTTGCGTCGAGATTCGGGCGACCCGACCCACCCGAACCTCGACGCGAACGCAGTCGGTGGTGCTGGGGGGTCAGTGACCGGTCTCGGTGTCGTGGAGCAGCCGGAGGGCGTGCGGGAGCACGTCGAGCACCGCATCGAGCTGCTCGACGCACCCCTTGGTGCTGCCGGGCGTGTTGACGATGATCGACTCGCCGCGGATGCCGGCAATGCCACGCGAGAGCCGACCGAGCGGATTGCACAGGCGCATCGCCTCGGCCAGGCCGGGCGCCTCGCGTTCGATCACCGCCCGGGTCCCTTCCGGCGTCTGGTCACGAGGAGCGAACCCCGTGCCACCCGTCGACACCACCAGGCCGGCGAACCCCTCACACAACGTCACCAGCGCCTCCGATACCAGATCGGCGCCGTCGGCGGTCACCCGATGGTCGACGACGTCGAAGCCGTTGGCCGTCAGGTGGTCGACGAGTGCTCGTCCGCTCAGGTCGTCGCGAGTGCCGTGGACGACGCCGTCGCTGACGGTCAGCACCTTGGCGAGCGGTCGGGCAGCATCGGTCACGGCACCCGACGGTACCGAATCAACACCATCCCGTCGGTGTCGGCATCCTGGGGAAGCACACGCCACCCCTGCCGGAACGACCGCCACGTCCCGGCCGGCGGCGCCGACGAGTCGACCTCGAAGCCGTCCGGCGTCGGGTGATCCACCGATTCCGCCGCCGTGATGGTGCAGACGCTGTAGACCAGCCGCCCTCCCGGAGCGACCAACTCGGCCGCCGCCGCGAGCAACTGCGCTTGCAGACCGGCGAGTTCGACGATGTCGTCCGATGCGATCCGCCAGCGGGCATCCGCCCGACGGCGCAGCGCGCCGAGCCCGGAACACGGCGCATCGAGCAGCACGGCATCGAACGACGCCGGGCGGAACGGCGCCGCCAGGCCGTCGGCGGCGACAACGGGCAACTCGAGGTCGAGCTTCGCGGCGTTCTCCTGCACGAGACGGGCACGACCGAGCCGCTGGTCCGCCGCGACGACACGCGCGCCGGCGCCCGCCATCGCCGTCGCCTTGCCGCCCGGTGCTGCACAGACGTCGAGCACGCGCTCGCCCGGAGTCACGGCGACGGCGGCAGCCACCCATTGTGACGACTCGTCCTGGACGTATCCATCGGCCCGCGTCGTCACGGACGGAGCCTCGTTCATCCGCTCGAGCGCCGGGGTTGCGTCCTCACCGAGCTCGGCGCGGAAACGATCGACCATCCAGTCCGGATAGCTCAACCGAGCGCCCTCGGACGGCCAGGACATCTCGGCGATCGACAGCCGCGACACCTTGCGGAGCACGGCATTGACGAAGCCCCGCGTGCGCTTCGGCGCCAGCCCCACGGTCTCTCCGACCGCCGCGTGCGGCGGCACGCCGGCGAACACCAGCTGGTACGCGCCGAGCCGCAGAATCGACCGGGTCGCGTCATCGGGCGGGGAGGCCACGAACCGGTCGACGATCGAGTCGCATGCCCGACGCATCCGGGTCGTCCCGTAGACGAGTTCGGTGACGAAGCGACGGTCCATGTCGGTGAGTCCCGACGTGGCGAGCATCGGACCCAGCACCAGGTTCGCGTACGCACCGTCCGCCTCGATCCGCCGCAGCGCATCGAGCGCCACCCGGCGCGCGGAGCGGTTGTCGCCCGGGCCGGAACGGCCGGTGTGCAGATCACCGCCGGTTCGGGAGCGCTGCGTCACAGGGTGCCGAACAGTTCGTCGGCAGCGGGGCGGGCACCGTTGCGCCATGCATCGAAGCTCATCGGGGCCTTTCCTTCCGGTTGCACGACCTCGGGACGGACCACGCCGTCGACGAGGCGGGCGGCGTTGATCTTGAGCCGCTTGCCGCGGAACGTGGTCCACGCCCCACCGACGCGGATCAGTCGATGGATGTCCTGCGCCGGACGACTCCAGTCGATCTCGAAGTCGGCCGACGTGAACTTCGCAGCGTGGGTGACCTCGCCGACCTGCGGTTCAGGCTCGCCGAGCGGTGCTCCGAGCGTGTCGACGAGGAGTTGCGTGCCGACATCGACGAGCTCCGCACGCAGCTCGGCGGCCGTGGTCTCGGGTCCGATCGGCACCTCACGACGGGCGTACACCCCTCCGGTGTCGAGGCCCTCCTCCAGCGCCATCACGCACACACCCGTCACCTCGTCGCCGGCCAACAGCGCCCGCTCGACCGGAGCCGCACCGCGCCACCGAGGCAGCAGGGAGAAGTGCAGGTTGACCATCGGCAGCTCGTCGAGCACGTGCGGCTTGATGATCTGCCCGAAGGCGACGACCACACCCAACTCGGCACCCTGGCGGCGCACGGCGTCCAGAGCGTCGTCGACGTGATGCGACACCGGCAGGCCGAGCTCGAGTGCCGCTGCCTTCACCGGACTCGGTGAGACGTCGCTGCCCCGACCCCGGCGCTTGTCGACCCGGGTCACCACGAGCACGACCTCGTGGCCGGCATCGACCAGCGCCCGCAAGGGTGGCACCGCCATCTCGGGCGTCCCGAGGTAGACGAGCCTCACGCTCCCCTCCTCACCACGGGCAGCTCATCCCAGGCCGAGACGACGCCGGATCGGTGGACGCGCTGCCTGGCGAGCGGCCTCCTCTTCGATCCGGCGGTACTCCTTCATCGCTTCCTTGCGCTGGTCGCCCTCGAGCCGGTCGAACATCAGCACGCCGTTGAGGTGGTCGATCTCGTGCTGGAACATCCGCGCCTCGAGTTCGTCGGCCTCGATCTCGATGATCTCGCCGTTCAGGTCGACGCCGCGAACGAGGACGGTCTTCGGCCGGAGCATCTCGACGTAGAGGCCGGGGATCGACAGGCAGCCCTCGTCGTACACCCACTCGCCGTCGGCTTCGACGATCTCGGGATTGACGATCGCGAGGGGCTGCTCGTCGATGTCCCAGACGACGACCTGCTTCTGCACACCGATCTGCGGAGCCGCCAGGGCGATGCCGTTGCCGGAGTCGACCAGCGTGTCGAACATGTCGTCGACGAGGCGGATGATCTTGCCGTCGACGTCGTCGACCCGAGAGGCAACGGTCTTCAGTACGGGGTCGCCGTAGGTGCGGATCGTGTACGACATCCATGTCAGGCTAGAGGCAGTGGCCAGCGACCAGTACTTCGACGACGACCCGACCGTTCCCTCGTCACCGCTCGTCGTCGACGTCACCCTGCCCGACACGGCGTTCACGATGGAGACCGACCGCGGGGTGTTCTCCCACGGCCACCTCGACACGGCGACCTCGATGCTGCTGCGCGCTGCCCTCCCCCTCGCCCCGTCCGGCGACGTGTTGGACCTCGGCTGCGGCGCCGGGCCGATCGCTCTGGCAATGGCCCGGCGGTCGCCCGACGCCACCGTCTGGGCCGTCGACGTGAACGCTCGCGCCCGAACGCTCTGTCGCAGCAACGCCGAACGGAACGGACTGCGCAACATCGTGGTCGCCCATCCCGACGAGGTGCCCGTCGACCTGCGGTTCTCGACGATCTGGTCGAATCCACCGATCCGAATCGGGAAAGCGGCGCTCCACGAGCTCCTGCTCACCTGGCTCGGCCGGCTCACCCCCACCGGCAACGCCGCGCTCGTCGTCCAGAAGCACCTCGGCGCCGACTCGCTCCAGCGGTGGCTCGACGGGCAGGGCTACGTCTGCGAACGCCTGACGTCGAAGGCCGGATTCCGTCTGTTCGGCGTGCGGCGGGCCGAGGCGTCGCCGGGATGATCGACCTGGAGGACATACGCGCCGCAGCGCGGGCCATCGCCCCCGCCGCGGTCGTGACGCCGGTGCTTCGATCCGACGATCTCGACGCGCTCGCCGGCGCGTCCGTTCTCGCCAAGGACGAATCGCAGCAACGCGCCGGAGCGTTCAAGTTCCGCGGCGCCTTCCACCGGCTCGTCCGGATCCCTGTCGAGGACCGGGACCGTGGCGTGGTCGCGGTCTCGTCGGGCAACCACGGCGCCGCGGTCGCCTGCGCGGCGAACCTGCTCGGGATGCACGCCACGATCCACGTTCCCGAGGACGTGGCGGGGGCCAAACGCGACCTGATCGAGCGCTTCGGTGCCGACATCGTCACCTTCCCGCGTTCGGTCGTCGACCGCGAAGCCGGTGCCCGCGCCCAGGTCGCCCGGACCGGCGCCACGTTCGTGCACCCGTTCGAGGATCCGATGGTGATGGCCGGGCAGGGAACGGCGGCGCTCGAACTCCACGACCAGGTCGGCGCCCTCGACGTGCTGCTCGTGCCGATGTCGGGCGGCGGGCTGATGGCGGGATGCGCGTCGGCGATGCACCAGCTCGACCCCGGCTGCGAGCTGATCGGCGTGGAACCGGAGGCCGGCGACGACACGAAACGGTCGTTCGCCGCCGGCCACCCGGTGCGGATCGCCCAGCCCGACACGATCGCCGACGGCCTGGCGGTCACGGCGCCGGGCGACCACACCTTTGCCATCAACCGCGAACTGGTCAGCGACGTCGTGACGGTGACCGACGCCCAACTCGTCGAGGCGATGCGCCTCTCGCTCACGTTCCTCGGTCGACGGCTCGAACCCAGCGGCGTCGCCGGCCTCGCCGCCGTGCTCGATGACCTCCCTCGATTCGCGAACCGGCGCGTCGGCATCATTCTCTCCGGCGGCAACATCGACCAGGGGCGCTTCGACGCGCTCACCGCGGCGTCGGGCTGATTCGAGCGGCGGGCTCAGACGGTCCAGTCGACCGGGTGCAGGGAGTCACGTTCGTACCGGCAGAACGTCCCCGTCTGCACGTGTTGCCGGAGGTGCTCCGCAACCGCCGGGCTCGACTCGGCGAGTCGTGCCAGTGCGTAACGGATCGATCGGGTCACGCTGACCCGTGCCCGTTCCGCGTCGTCGAGCACCACGCGGTCGCGGCCGCCGAGCCCGGTCGCCCGCTTCAACTCCTCGACGAGGTACTCCCGGTCACGCTCGGCCAGCTCGGCGCGGGCGATGTCGTTGTGCACGCGGGCATCGGCGATGTCCTCCTCGATGTCGTCCAGGCGCCTGCGGTAGGCGGCCTTCGCCCGATCGTCGAGCACGGGGATCCCCCGATCGAGCGGGACACGCTGATCGGATCCGGCCTCCATCCGAACCAGATCGGCGGCGTGGAACTCCCGGTCGGGTTCGGCGAGCAGCCGTGCGACGTAGCGGTACCCCTTGAGGTCGCGTACGATCGTGGACGCGTCGCCCCACCCGACCGTGCGCGTGTCTCCGTCGGCGCTGAACACGCCGTGGGGTGTCACCGGCCGGGCGTCGACGGACACGGCCGATCCGTCGGCGATCAGTTCGTCCACCCGTTCGGCCCACCACTCCGCACCGAACGAGGCGAGGGCGTCGCGAGCGCTCCGACGCTCGAACCTCGCTTCGGCTGCTCCCCCGGCCAGCTCGTAGGCATCCGCCATCACCAGCCGAGCGAGCGCAGCCTCGAAGGGCGCGCCGATGCTGTTCAGCTCGGCGACGGCGTGGCTCACCTCGCCGATGCCGCGCTCGGGCTCGTCGTCGAGGATCGATGCGCGACCGCGCGCGAGCAGCGCTCGTGCCCGCAGCATGGGAGAGGGATACGCGGCGGCAGTCTCGTCGATCGCGGCGGCAGCTCGCTCGAGCGTGTCGCGATCGCGGCGCACGTACGCAATCTCCGCCTGCGCGTCGTGGAGCGGCAACAGGCGCAGGGGCCCGAACGGTGGTCGCTCCTTGGACGGCGCGTCGACGGGATGTTCGATCGCGTGGGCGATCATCACCGCCGCCTCGTCGGCATCGCCGCGGGCGAGATGAACGAGCGCCAGCCCGGGCTGCGGCGACCAGGCGTGAGCGCTCGCCTCGGTGTACGCCTGCTCCGCCCCGTCGAGATCGCCGGCGCGGAGCCGGATGTTGCCGAGCTCCACGAGTGGCCATCCGAACTCGCGGCGCATCCACGGCCGCAACTCCGCGCACGCGGCGAGGGCCTCCGCCTCGGCGAGCTGGCACGTGCCGCTGAGCCTCAGCACTTCGGCACGGTGGACGCGGCATCGCCCGTTGATGCCACCGAACGCAGCTCCGTGGCGCCAGTGCTCCATCACGTCGGTCCACTGCGCAGCGAGGTCGTGACGCATCAGCCCCTGTGCGGCACAGATGATCTCGCAGTACATCATGCCGGTGGTCAGCGGATCGGCGGCCCCGGACATCAGGAGCGCCCCGACCTCGTCGAGCAGGTCGAGCCCCTCGTCGACCTCCCCGTCGAAGATCGTGAGACGAGCCGTGCAGGTCCGCCCGATCACGACCGCCGGTACGACGCCGTGGCGCTCGCCCAGTTCGATTGCGGCGGCCGCGTGGACACGTGCCTCGTCCATCGATCCGCACATGAAGCGTTCGTACGCCTTGACCATCGCGATGATCGCCCGCACCGGATGGTCGTCGACGCCGTCGAGATGACGCTCGGCGCAGCGCAACCAGCCCCGCACGGGCGCCATCAGCCCGGTGTCCATCATCAGGTACATCGCGATCATCGCGGCGACACGGCCGGCCTCGATCGGCTCCCCGCGCCGAACGAGGAGTGAGTGCAGGTCCTCCCACGATCCGATGCACCCGTCGAAATCGCCGGCGCCGTACGCCGCTTCCGCCCGGGCCTCGAGGCAGTCGGCCGAGTCGGCGGCGCCCTCGACGTCGAGCAGGCGCACTGCCTCGGCCCACTCCCCCTGTTCCATCGCCCGCCGCGCCCCACGGACGCGCTCCCCGAGTGCGTCGGTTGCCATGTCGCATTGTGACACCGACTGTCACGCCTGGTTGACATCCGGACCAGTGGGGTCCGGATCGACCACCTTCAGGAGAACCACCATGCACATCACCAAGAACGACATCCCCGTCAAGATCGACGCGCCGGGGGCGATCGCCAGACAGCAGACCGACTTCGGGGCCGCGTTCGGCGTCATGGGCGCCGAGTTCTTCACGATGGCCAAGGGCGCCGACCTGGCTCCGCTGCTCGAGGGTCTGCACGGCGACATGTGCCAGTCGGCGCACTGGGGGTACGTGATCGACGGGAACGTGACGGTCACCTACAGCGACGACACCACCGAGACCTGCGCCGAGGGCGATCTCTTCCACTGGCCCGCCGGGCACAGCGTGCGCGTCGAGGAGGACGCGAACCTGATCCTGTTCAGCCCACAGTCCGAGCACACACCGGTGCTCGACCATCTCAAGAGCAAGATGGGCGTCTGAACGTCGGGGGACGGTCAGATCCGTGGCGGGTCGACCTCGACGCGGATGCGTGAGCCGCTCGGGCGTTCCGCGGCGTTGAGGGCGAGCCCGAGCGTGTCCCAATCGGGCCCTCGCACGAGGAACCGATCCGTTCCGTCGCCACCGACCTGGATTCCCGGTGGGAGCTGCTCGACCATCAAGTCGACCATCTCGCCGGCGCCGGCGCCGGACACCACCGCCAGCGCGCCGAACGGGGGGAGGCCGAGCGATTCACGTCGTGCGCGCTCGGCGTCGAGGACCAGCGACGGATCGCCGGTGGCGGCCGCCACGATCACCTCGTGTGCCGGCGAGAACGTCTGGATCATCACCTCCGGCGCGAGTCGGCCCGCCCGCACGATCAAGGCCAGTGCCTGCTCGCTCGCGCGGAACCGGGGCGCCAGCATCTCGGAGTCGAACTCGAGGAACGTCACCACATCGGCGGATCCGACCCGGTGCAGCACCGCTTCGGTGCCGACGTAGACACCCGCTCGTGCAGGTGGGTCGGTGTCGGACCCCGTCACCGACACGACGGGGCGAGCGGCCGCAGCCTCCAACTCCTCGCGCAGGCGGGTGACCCCGGGGCGCAGGTTGGCGAACCGGCTCGCTCCGCAGGCCTGACACACCGGCGGCCGGACGGTCCCGCACCGTCGACACGACAGGCGGCCGTCGTCGCCGAGGCCGACCGCGGCATCGCACCGATCACACCTGATCAGCGAGCGACACTGGCGGCAGGCGAGCACCCGTGCCCGGCCGGTGATGTTGCTGACGCACACCACCGTCTGCGCGGGGTCACGCAACCGCTCGATCAGCGCGGAGGTGACGAGCGAACGCTTCCAGGGGTCCTCGTCGGTGCGCGCCACCACCGTCACCTTCGGCCAACCGGCACGCTCGCGTGCCGCCGGAGGGTGCACGACGCCTCGCCCGCCGGCGTACTCGACCACGGACGTCAGCGTGGGCGTGGGCGACACGAGCACGAACGGCACGCCCGCACGACGACAGCGCTCCACGACGACGTCGCGCGCATGCCACGTCGGTGTCCGTTCCTCCTGCAGCGCCTCGTCGTGTTCGTCGAGGACCACGGCCGCCGCCAACCCCGGACACGGCGCCCATGCCGCGGACCTGGTGCCGATCACGACGTCGACACCGCCTGCGGCTGCCGCCCAGTCATCGGGCGCCACCGCCACCGACAGCCCGGCTCGTCGCAGCCTCGTTGCGAGGAGCGCCACCGCGTCGTGCTCGGGCACCACCACCAACGTCGGGCCGAACGCGACGGCAGCGAGCACGGTGGGCATCACGTCGACGCGCGGCGGCAGGCGAAGCACTCCTCCGCCGGCCTCCAGCAGGTCCCGCGTCGCCGGCGAGGCGGGTGCGGGTGCCATGCCGGTCCGTCGATCCGCCGGCAGCGTCACCACCGCACGGCCCGGCGACGCCGTCACCAGGAACGGCCGGATCCGTCTGGCCGCCCATCGGATCGACGACCACTCGGCGAGATCGAAGAGCTCGGCTCCCGGGCCGTGGCCCGTCACCTTCGCGATCGGTTTGAGCGACTCGATCGGACGGCCGTCCGTCGGCGAGTCGGAGATCGCCGCGACCCAGCCGCCGATCCGGCGGCCGTGGAGTTCGACCCGCACGATCGTGCCGACGCGCACACGCGCCGACAGATCGTGCGGGATCAGGTAGTCGAACTGTTTGTCGAGCCCGGTGACGTCGGGGACGACGGTGGCAACACTCGCCACCGCGAACGGCTCAGACGCCGACGGCGGACTTGAACTCGTCGAGACGGCTGAGTTCCTCCCACGGGAACCCGGCGCGACCGAAGTGGCCGTAGGCGGCCGAACGCTTGTAGATCGGGCGCTTCAGGTCGAGATCGCGCACGATCGCACCAGGACGCAGGTCGAACACCGACCGGACGGCGGCCTCGATGACGGCGGGGTCGACGTGCGACGTCCCGAAGGTCTCGACGAGGATGCTCATCGGCTGCGCCATGCCGATCGCGTAGGCCAGCTGCACCTCGCAACGATCGGCTGCGCCGGAGGCGACCACGTGCTTGGCGACCCAGCGGCCGGCGTAGGCGGCCGAGCGGTCGACCTTGCTCGGGTCCTTGCCGGAGAAGGCGCCGCCGCCGTGACGGCCCATGCCGCCGTACGTGTCGACGATGATCTTGCGGCCGGTCAGGCCGGCGTCGGCGAAGGGACCGCCGCGCACGAACTGCCCGGTCGGGTTGACGTAGATCTCGAAGTCGTCGTCGGCGAAGCGCTCCGGGATGGTGGGACGGATCACCTGGTCGATCAGGTCGGGCCGGATGACGGTGTCGCGATCGACACCCTCCTGGTGCTGAGTGCTGATCAGCACGGCCTTCAGCGCCACCGGCCAGCCGTTGTGGTACTCGTAGGTGACCTGGGTCTTGCCGTCGGGGCGCAGGTACGGCACCTGGCCGGACTTGCGGACCTCGGCGAGACGCTCGGACAGCCGATGGGCGGTCCAGATCGGCAGCGGCATCAGGTCGTCGGTCTCGTTGCAGGCGTAGCCGAACATCATGCCCTGGTCGCCGGCGCCCTGCAGGTTGAGGATGTCCTCGCCGGACTTGCCACCGCGGACCTCCTCGCTCGTGTCGACGCCCTGCGCGATGTCGGGACTCTGCTCGTCGATCGACACGATCACGCCGCAGGTGTTGCCGTCGAACCCGTAGGTCGCGTTGTCGTAGCCGATGCCGTTGATCGTCTCGCGTGCGATCTTCGGGATGTCGACGTACGCCGACGTGGTGATCTCACCGGCGATGACGCACAAACCCGTGGTCAACAGCGTCTCACAGGCCACACGGCCGTCGGGGTCCTCGGTGAGGATCGCGTCGAGGACGGCGTCGGAGACCTGGTCGGCCATCTTGTCGGGATGGCCCTCGGTGACGCTTTCGGAGGTGAACGTGTACGTGCTCATGCAAAGTCCTGTCGATGTGTTGAGCGGATGGAGACGAGAATGTCGGTGATGGTGTCGATGACGGCCCGAGCGACATCTCGCTTCGATGCGAGGTCGATCTCGACAGGCTCCGCGTCGGGCCGCAACAGCGTAACCGCGTTTGTGTCGTGTGCGAACCCGACCTCGGGTGCGCTCACGTCGTTGGCAACGATCAGGTCGAGACGCTTCGACCGGAGTTTCTCGGTGGCGTTGGCGATCAGGTCGTCGGTCTCGGCGGCGAACCCCACCAACACCTGGCCGGCGCGCTTGGCGGCGCCGAGCCCCGCCAGGATGTCGGGCGTCGGCTCCAGCACGATGTCGGGCGTGCCGTCGCGCTTCTTGAGCTTCCCGTCGGCGGCGACCTTCGGGCGGAAGTCGGCAACGGCGGCGCTCATCACGATCACGTCGTGATCGGCTGCGGCAGCCGCCATCGCATGGTGCATCTCCTCGGCCGTCTCGACGCGGACGACACCGACACCGTGGGGGGTGGGCAACGACACCGTCGACACCAGCGTGACGCGGGCGCCGCGGGCGGCGGCTTCGGCAGCGACGGCGTAGCCCTGTTTTCCGGAACTCCGGTTGGCGATCACACGGACCGCATCGATCGGTTCACGAGTGCCTCCCGCCGACACGACCACCGAGACCCCGTCGAGATCGCGCGGCCCGAGCACGCGCTCGACCGCGGCCACGATCGCAGCGGGATCGGCGAGGCGTCCGGCGCCGACGTCGCCGCCGGCGAGCCGGCCGGCTTCGGGTTCGACGATGTGCACACCGCGCGCTCGCAGCACCGCGACGTTGTCGACCACACTCGGGTGCTCCCACATCTCGGTGTGCATCGCTGGGCACACCACGACCGGCGCCCGGGTGGCGATCAGGGTGTTGGTCAGCAGATCGGTCGACAGCCCCATGCGGTAGGCGGCGAGCAGACGTGCGGTCGCCGGCGCCACCAGGATCAGGTCAGCACCCTGGCCGATCTTCGTGTGGGGAATCGGCGTGGTCGGGTTGTCCCACAGCTCGGTCTGGACCGGCTCGGAGGCGAGAGCGCTCAGCGTGGTACGACCGATGAAGTGCTCGGCACCCTCGGTCATGATCGGCACGACGTGGGCTCCGGCGTCGACCAGTCGACGGCACACCTCGACCGCCTTGTAGGCGGCGATGCCCCCGGTGACTCCGAGCACGATCCGCTTGCCTGCGAGCACCGGTTTCCCCTCCCGTACGGCTCCGCGCTGGGTGCGGGGCTCAGTCGCCGGTTTCGGCGGCGGCCGGGTCCGCGGCTTCGGCGTCGGCGATCGCCTGCTCCTCGGCCTCGGCGTCGGACTCCTCGACGACGTCCTCGGGCGCTTCGGTCCAGACGATCTTGTGATCGGCGATCTCCTCGAACGCGATCGACAACGGCTTGCGCGCCACCGAGGACACCTGCGGCGGGATCATGTGGCCGAGACCGTCACCGAGCTGGTTGAAGTACGAGTTGATGTTGCGGGCCCGACGGGCCGCCAGCGTGACCAGCGTGAACTTGGAGTCGACCGTCCCGAGAAGACTCTCGATGGGCGGATTGATCATCGTGTCGTGGTCGAGCGCCATAGTGGATTGATCCTACCGTCGCCTCAGCGCGGACGTGCGCTGTCGATGATGCGGAGCATCTCGTCGATCGTGTCGTCGAGGTCGTCGTTGACCACGATGTGGTCGGCGAGCTCGCGGCCGATCGGCTCCTCGATCTCGGCCTTCTTCAGCCGGGCGAGCACCTTGTCGCCGGGGTCGCCGCGCCCTCGCAGGCGTCGTTCCTGCTCCTCGCGGGAGGGCGGCACCACGAACAGCAGCAGCGCGTCGGGGAAGAGCCGTTTGACCTGCTGCGCCCCGTCGACCTCGATCTCGAGCACCACGTCCTGGTCGGTGTCGGGCGATGGTGTGGGGCTGCCGTAGTAGTTGCCGAGGAACTCGGTCCACTCGAGGAAGCCGCCCTCCGCGATGCGACGCTCGAACGTCTCGGTGTCGGTGAAGACGTACGCGTCGTCGGATTCCGACGGACGCCGCTCGCGTGTCGTCCACGATCGGCTCAGCCAGAGTCGCGGATCGCGACGCACCAGGGCGTCGACGATGGTGCCCTTGCCGACCCCGCCGGGGCCCGAGACGACGATGATCACTCGGCGACCGGTCAGCTACCGAGCAGGTCGAGCAGTTTCGCCTTCTGCTGGGCGCCGAGGCCCTGCACCCGACGGTTGTCGGCGATCTCGATGTCGTCCATGATCTTGCGAGCCTTCACCTTGCCCACGCCGGGCAGGGACTCGAGCAGCGAGACCACTTTGAGTTTGCCGACGTTGACGTCGTCGGACGACAACGCGTCGGACAGGGACATCGAGCCCATCTTCAGGCGGGCCTTGATCTCGGCGCGAGCGGCGCGAGCTTCGGCCGCCTTCGCCAGTGCCGCCGTGCGCTGCTCGGGGGTCAGCTGTGGGGGTGTAGCCATGCGGTCAAGCTAGCGCAGCGATGTCCTGGAGTCGGGGCACTCCGAGGCGGTCTGCCCAGGCGATCACCTCGTCCTGTACCCGCTGCGCCGCCGACGGGTCGGCGAACGACGCGGTGCCGACCTGGACCGCGCAGGCTCCGGCGAGCAGGAACTCGATCGCGTCCCATCCGGAGGCCACCCCGCCGACGCCGACGATCGGCACGCCGGGAAGCGCCTGGTGGACGTCGTGAACGGCGCGTACGGCCACCGGATGGATCGCCCGGCCGGACAGTCCCCCACCGCCGGCGCCGAGCGTCGGTGCGAGCGTGTCGGGGTCGTACGCCAAACCGAGCAACGTGTTGATGCACGTCACCGCCTCGGCGCCGGCGCCGACGACGGCGTCGGCGACCTCGACGATGCGGTCGGTGTTGGCGCTGAGCTTGGCCCAGCGGGGACGACCGCAGGCCGCCGTCGCGGCCACGACCTCGGCCGACAGCGCAGCATCGTGGGCGAAGATCGAGCCGCGCCCCTCGAGGTTCGGACACGAGAGGTTGACCTCCACCGCCACGACAGACGCCGGCGCCTCGGCGAGGAGGGCGGCGGCGGCGGCGTAGTCGTCGACCGAACGACCCCAGATGCTGGCGACGATCGTGGCACCGGTCGCCGCGAGCTCGTCG
This sequence comes from Ilumatobacteraceae bacterium, assembly GCA_963712775.1. Taxonomy (GTDB): domain Bacteria; phylum Actinomycetota; class Acidimicrobiia; order Acidimicrobiales; family Ilumatobacteraceae; genus Sva-07. Next base: position 41,610 of record CAVQJG010000004.1, read on the forward strand.
ACCACATGGTCGAGCCAGTACCGTACGCCCGGGCCCTGGAGGCCGACGGCGTTCATCATCCCGGCCGCCGTCGGATGCAGGCGAGGCGCCGGATTGCCGGGCCACTCGTAGGGAGCGAGCGACTTCGTGACGACCGCACCGAGCGCACCGAAGTCGAGGTAGTCCGCGAACTCGGTGCCGTATCCGACCGTTCCAGACGCGGTCATCACCGGTGCGGCCAGCCGCACCGATCCGACCTGCACCCCGGTGTCGATCACGACGCTCCGGAGGGAGCGACGCCGACGCTGTGGTACTCCTGGAGCGTCTTGACCGTGAGGCGGTCGCCGTCGCGCTCGGCGAGGCCCTGCACGGCCGCGAGGGCGGCATCGACCGTGGTGACACAGCTGACCCGGTGCAGGCTCGCCGCCTTGCGGATCGCCTCGCCGTCGCTGCGGCCGAGGCGCCCCCGTGGCGTGTTGACGACGAAGCTGATCTTGCCTGCGGCGATCAGGTCGACGGCCGTCACGAGACGATCGTCGGACGTCGACTCCGCGCCGGGCCCGCCCGAACGCTCCTGCACCTTGGCGACCACCTGGTCGACCGGGGCATCGAACGCCGCGAGGTAGGCCGCGGTGCCCTCGGTCGCCACGATGCCGAGCCCGAGGGCCCGGAAGCGCTGTGCCACCACGAGACCCGCCGGTTTGTCCGGATCGGCGAGCGAGAGGAAGACCGTTCCCTCGGTCGGCAGGAACGTCCCCGCGGCGAGCTCGGCCTTGTAGAACGCCTTGCCGAACGTGTCGGCGATGCCCATCACCTCGCCGGTCGAGCGCATCTCGGGTCCGAGGGCAGGGTCGACCTCGGGGAACCGGCTGAACGGGAGGACGGCCTCCTTGACGGCGACGTGCCCACCGACGGGCGGACGCAGGAGCCCCTCGTCGCGCAGTTCGGCGAGCGTGGCACCGAGCATCACCCGCGTGGCCACCTTGGCCAGCGGGACACCGGTCGCCTTCGCGACGAACGGCACCGTGCGGCTCGCACGCGGGTTGGCCTCGATCACGTAGACGGTGGTGCCGATCACGGCGTACTGCACGTTGATCAGCCCGCGGACGTCGAGACGCTTCGCAATGGCGGCGGTGTACGACTCGATGACCTCCACCACCCAGGACGGAAGGGTCGGCGGCGGGATGGCGCAGGCGGAGTCGCCGCTGTGCACACCGGCTTCCTCGACGTGTTCCATCACGCCGCCGATCAGCACGTCGCCGGTGTGATCACGGATCGCATCGACGTCGACCTCGGTCGCGTCGGCGAGGAACCGGTCGATCAGGACCGGCCGTTCCGCCGACAGCCCGCCCTCCTTGCCGAGGCTGCCGAAGCCTGCCAGCTCCGCCATGGCGTTCGCGAGGTGATTGCGGTCGTGGACGATCTGCATCGCCCGTCCCCCGAGCACGTAGCTCGGCCTGACGAGCACCGGGAATCCGATGTCGTCGGTGATCGCCAGCGCCTGCTCGAGGTCGACGGCGGTGCCTCCCGGCGGCTGCGGGATGCGCAGCTCGTCGCAGATCGCGTTCCACCGCTCACGGTCCTCGGCGGCGTCGATCGAGTCGGGCGACGTGCCGGCGACCAGTTCGGGGGGGATCAGGCCGGACAGCTTCAACGGCGTCTGGCCGCCGAGCGACACGATCACGGCTTCGGGCTGCTCGGCCGCGAGCACGTTGAGCACGTCCTCCTGCGTGAGGGGTTCGAAGTAGAGCCGGTCGGAGGTGTCGTAGTCGGTCGACACGGTCTCGGGATTGCAGTTGACCATGATCGTCTCGAACCCGGCATCACGCAGGGCGAACGACGCGTGCACACAGCAGTAGTCGAACTCGATGCCCTGGCCGATGCGATTCGGGCCGGAACCGAGGATGACGACCTTGCGACCGTCGGACGGACGCACCTCGCTCTCGTCCTCGTAGGTCGAGTAGTGGTACGGCGTCTCCGCAGCGAACTCCGCCGAGCAGGTGTCGACCGTCTTGTAGGTCGGGATCACCCCGGCGGCCTCACGGGCGTCGCGCACCTCGGCGTCGGTTCGACCCCACAGGTGTGCCAGCTGGCCGTCGGCGAACCCGAGCCGCTTCGCCCGTCGCCACGAACGGGTGGTCATCGACTCGAAGCCGGTCTGCTCCAGTTCCGCTCGTTCCTCGCTGATCATCGACATCTGATCGAGGAACCACGGGTCGATCGCGGTCGCGGCGTTGACCGTGTCGACCGGGACCCCCCGGTGGAGCAGTTCGCCCACCTGCTGGATCCGGTCGGGGGTCGGGACGGCGGCCTGCGCCAGCAGTTCGTCATCGCTCATCGTGTCGAAGTGAGCGGCCGCCGGGTCGCAGCCGAGGCCGAGACGACCCTGCTCGAGCGACCGCAACGCCTTCTGGAGGCTCTCGGGGAAGGTTCGCCCGATCGCCATCACCTCGCCGACCGACTGCATCTGCGTGCCGAGGACCCCCGTGGTTCCCGGCAGCTTCTCGAACGCCCATCGAGGAATCTTGGTGACCACGTAGTCGATCACCGGTTCGAAGCTCGCGGGCGTGGAGCGGTCGGCGGTCTGGGTGATGTCGTTGGGGATCTCGTCGAGCGTGTAGCCGACGGCGAGACGTGCCGCGATCTTGGCGATCGGGAACCCGGTCGCCTTCGACGCGAGCGCCGACGAACGCGACACCCGCGGGTTCATCTCGATGACGACCTGGCGACCGGTGTCGGGCTCGACGGCGAACTGCACGTTCGACCCGCCGGTCTCGACGCCCACCCGGCGAATGCACGCGAGCGCGGAGTTGCGCATCTCCTGGTATTCGACGTCGGTGAGCGTCTGGATCGGGGCGACGGTGATCGAGTCGCCGGTGTGCACGCCCATCGGGTCGACGTTCTCGATGCCGCAGATGATCACGCAGTTGTCGGCGTGATCGCGCATGACCTCGAGCTCGTACTCCTTCCAGCCGTACACGGACTCCTCGATCAGGATCTCGCTGATCGGGCTCGCCTGGAGGCCGTTGGCGGCCATTCTCTCGAACTCCTCGGGCGTCGCAGCGATGCCGGTGCCGCGCCCGCCGAGGATGTAGGCGGGCCGGATCACCGCGGGGAGCCCGATGTCGGCGATGACGGCGTGCGCCTCCTCCATCGTGTGCGCGGTGCCGGAACGCAGGCAGTCGAGGCCGATGCCGACCATCGCCTGCTTGAACTGCTCGCGGTCCTCGGCGGTGGCGATCGCCTCCGCGTTGGCCCCGATCATCTCGGGGGTGCCGGGCACGCCGATCAGGCCCCGTTCGAAGAGCTCCATGGCGATGTTGAGGCCGGTCTGGCCGCCGAGTGTCGGGAGCACGGCGTCGGGTTGCTCACGGTCGATGATCGCGGAGACGACCTCCCAGCTGAGCGGCTCGATGTAGGTGGCATCGGCGAAGTCGGGGTCGGTCATGATCGTCGCCGGGTTCGAGTTGGCGAGGATGACCCGGTACCCCTCCTCGCGCAGGACACGACAGGCCTGGGTGCCCGAGTAGTCGAACTCGCAGGCCTGGCCGATCACGATCGGGCCGGACCCGATGATCAGGATCGAGTGGATGTCGGTGCGCTTGGGCATCAGCGGATCCCCTTCGAGCTGCCGGCGGTGGACGTTGCCCGGCGCATCATCTCGGCGAATTCGTCGAACAGGTAGTGCGAGTCGTGCGGGCCGGGGTTGGCCTCCGGATGGTGCTGCACGCTGAACGCGAGTTCTCCGGTGACCTGCAGGCCTTCGCAGACGCCGTCGTTGAGGTTGACGTGGGTCATGGTCGCCTTGCCGGTCAGCGAGTCGGGGTCGACCGCGAAGTTGTGGTTCTGGCTCGTGATCTCGACCCTGCCGGTGCCGAGGTTCTTGACGGGGTGGTTGCCCCCGTGGTGGCCGAAGGGCAGCTTGACGGTGCCGGCGCCGATGGCGCGTCCGAGGAGTTGGTGGCCGAGGCAGATCCCGAAGATCGGGACGCTGCCGATCAGGCCGGCGATCGTGTCCACGGCATACGGCACCGTCGCGGGGTCGCCGGGGCCGTTGCTCAGGAAGACGCCGTCGGGACCGCGGGCGAGGATGTCGGCGGCTGTCGTGCCCGCCGGGACGACCTCGACCGTGCCGAACCGGCTGAGGTTGACGCCGATGTTGCGCTTCATCCCGTAGTCGACCGCCACGATGCGGGTGCGGTTGTCGGGGTCGAGCGCCTCGATCGTGTATCCCTCCCCGATCGTCACCTGGGCGACGAGATCGACGCCGTCCGTGCCCGGCTCGGCCCTCGCTGCAGCGCGGAGCTCCGCCTCTGCTGCGGAACCGAACGCCCCCGGCATCGCTCCGGTGTCGCGCAGCAGACGGGTGAGTCGCCGGGTGTCGATGCCGCCGATGCCGGGCACATCGTGACGGCGCAGCATCGCATCGAGGCTGCCCTCGGCGCGATGGTTGCTGTGGCGCCGTGCCAGCTCGCGCACCACGATCCCTCGGCAGAACGTGCCGCGCGACTCGAAGTCGGCGGCGTTGATGCCGTAGTTGCCGATGTGCGGCGTCGTGAACGTGATGATCTGCCCCGCGTAGCTCGGATCGGTGATCACCTCCTGATAGCCGCTCAACACGGTGTTGAACACCACCTCACCGGTCGCGACCGCACGTTCCGCGCCGATCAGCTCGCCTTCGAACACGCTGCCGTCGGCCAGCACGAGTGCGCCCTCGCGGATCATGTGGTTGCCCCAGGTCGGTCGTCGCTTCGCATGTCCATCCATTCTAGTGCATGTTCATTCATGAGTGAACCGCCGATCCGTCGCGGACGACGAGGCGGCCACCGAAGACCGTGTGCCGAACCCGGCCACGCAGCGCCACGCCGACGTAGGGCGTGTTGCGGCTCTTGCTCGCCAGGCGGGCGGGCACCACCTCCCACCGCTCCTCGGGATCGAACAGCGTGAGGTTCGCAGGCTCGCCCTCGGCGATCGGGCGACCGTGGCGGTCACCGACACCGGCGATCCCGGCCGGTTGCCACGACATCGCCGCCAGGATCCGCGCGAGCGGCATGTCGAGGTGAGCCAACGACACACCGAGGGCAGTCTCCAGGCCGAGCATGCCAGGAGGCGCCTGATCCAGCGGCTGCTCCTTGGTCTCCGCCGCGTGCGGTGCGTGGTCGGTGGCGATCGCGTCGATCGTGCCGTCGGCCAGGCCGGCGCGGATCGCGGCGATGTCGGTGGGCGTGCGCAGCGGTGGGTTGACCTTGTAGAGGGCGTCGTAGGAGGCGAGGCACTCGTCGGCGAGGCTGAAGTGGTGCGGTGTCGCCTCGGCCGTCACGGGGAGCCCGTCGGCCTTCGCCGCTCGCACCAGTTCGACGCTTCCGGCAGTCGACAGGTGCAGGAAGTGCATTCCGACCCCGGTGAGACGGACCAGTTCGATGTCGCGGTGCAGCATCAGCTCCTCGGCGATCGACGGCCATCCGGGCAGGCCGAGCCGACTGCAGCAGTCGCCCTCGTGCATGACGGCACCCTCGGTGAGACGTTCGACCTCGCAGTGCTGGGCGAGCGTGATCCCCAGCCCGCTCGCGTACTCGAGGGCCCGGCGCATCAACAGCGGATCCTGGACGCCGTTGCCGTCGTCGGTGAACAGCTTGACACCCGCCCCGGCGAGCTCGGCGAACGGCGTCAGCGCCTCGCCGGCGCGCCCGACCGTGATCGAGGCCGAGGGCAGCACCTCACACCAGCCGGCTCGCTCTCCCTGGCGGCGCACGAAGTCGACGACCTCCACGCAGTCCTGCGTCGGATCGGTGTTCGGCATCGCCACCACCGCCGTGAACCCGCCGAGCGCGGCAGCCCGGCTACCGGTCTCGATCGTCTCGGCCTCCTCCCTACCCGGCTCGCGAAGGTGCACGTGGAGGTCCACGAAGCCGGGCGACAACACCAGGCCGGCGGCGTCGATCACCTCGTCGTCGCCGCTCGCCCCGAGTGAAAGGCCGACCTCGGCGATGCGTCCGTCGGCGACCCGGACGTCGCCGGACCGCTCCCCCGTCTGGTCGATGATGCGTGCGCCGGTGATCACGAGGCTCACAGTGCGTCTCCTTCCGGTAGGCCCGCCGCCGGGGCGAGCGCCGAGCCCGAGCCCAGCAGGTCGAACAACACGGCCATCCGTACGGCGATGCCGTTGGTGACCTGTTGGGTGATCACGGCGCCGGGGAGTTCGCCCGGGTCGACGGTGATCTCGACACCGCGGTTCATCGGGCCGGGGTGCATCACGAGCGTCTGCGGGGCGAGCGTGGCCGCACGTTCGGGCGTGAGACCGAAGCGGGCGGTGTACTCGCGCAGGTTCGGCACCAACGCCTCGTTCATGCGCTCCTGCTGCATCCGCAGGAGGTAGAGCACATCGAGGTCACCGATCACGTCGTCGAGGCGATCGGTGACCGCGTCCGCGAATCGCTCGCCGACATCGGGCGGCAGCAGCGTGCGTGGTGCCACCACGGTGACGTGGGCGCCGAGCATCCGGAATGCTGCCACGGTGCTGCGCGCCACTCGGCTGTGCTTGACGTCGCCGACGATCGCCACCCGCAGCCCGTCGAATCCTGCGGAGCGACCCAGCGCGGTGCGCACGGTGTAGACGTCGAGCAACGCCTGGGTGGGATGGGCGTGCCAACCGTCGCCGGCGTTGATCACGCTGGCGGTCGTCCATCCGGAGATCAGCTGCGGGGCCCCACTCGAACGGTGCCGCACGATGAAGGCGTCCACGCCCATCGCCGCGATCGTCTCGATCGTGTCGCGGAGGCTCTCACCCTTGTTGAGACTCGACTGCGACGCCGCGAACGTCATCGTGTCCGCCGACAAGCGCTTGGCAGCGGTCTCGAAGCTGAGTCGTGTCCGCGTCGAGTCCTCGAAGAACACGTTGCAGACGGTCTTGCCGCGCAGCGCCGGCACCTTCGGGTTCGGCCGACGGTTCACCTCGGCCATGTGGCCGGCGAGGTCGAGAATGCGGGCGATGCCGGCGGCACCGAGATCATCGACCGTGAGGAGTGATCGCGACGCCGTCACGACGCGGCTCCCCCGCCGGCGGTGCCGTCGGCGATGACGACCCCGTCCGACGTGGCGGTCACGTCCTCGTCGGTGCTCGTGGGCAGGTTCTTGCCCACGAAGTCGGGACGAATCGGGAGTTCGCGGTGCCCGCGGTCGACCAGGACCGCCAGCTGGACCGCTCGCGGTCGGCCGTAGTCGGCGACCGCGTCGAGCGCTGCCCGGACGGTCCGACCGGTGTAGAGCACGTCGTCGACCAGCACGACGGTGGCTCCGTCGAGTTCGAAGGCCAGGTCGCTGACCGCACCGGGTGACACGGGGCGCAGCCCGATGTCGTCGCGGTACAGGCTGGCGTCGACCGAACCCACCGGAACGGGCGTCTCGATCCGGGCGATCTCGTCGCCGAGGGCGGAAGCCAGCCACACGCCACCCTGTTGGATCCCCACGAGGACCACGCCGTCGAGGCCCCGATTGCGTTCGATGATCTCGTGGGCGATCCGGGTGATCGCTCGCCGCACGTCATCGGGCCCGAGGACCCGCTTGTCGTTCGTCATGTTGCTCCTCCGTGCGAGCCTCACGGGACCCGCTTCACGGTGATTCCCGAAGGTAGCAGCAACTACCCTGAGCGGATGCACGATCTCGTCATCCGTGGGGGATTTCTCGTCGACGGCACCGGCCGCCCCGGTCGACTCGCCGACGTCGCCGTGGACGAGGGGGTGATCAGCGCGGTCGTCGATGCCGGGTCCGGCGACGACATCGGGCCCGCGACCCGGGAGATCGACGCCACCGGGCGGCTCGTCACACCGGGCTGGGTCGACATCCACACCCACTACGACGGCCAGGCGTCGTGGGATCCGTACCTGACCCCGTCGTCGTGGCACGGGGTCACCACGGTCGTGATGGGCAACTGCGGCGTGGGCTTCGCGCCGGCCGCGCCCGATCGCCACGAGTGGTTGATCGAGCTGATGGAGGGCGTCGAGGACATCCCCGGTTCGGCCCTCACCGAGGGGATCACCTGGGACTGGGAGTCGTTCGAGGACTACCTCGACGCTCTGGAGTCGCGCCGGTACGTGATCGACCTCGGAGCGCAGGTGGCCCACGGGCCCGTGCGCGGCTACGTGATGGGCGACCGCGGCGCGGCGAACGAACCCGCGACCGAGGACGACATCGCCGCGATGGCCGACATCGTCGAACGAGGGCTGCGAGCCGGAGCGCTCGGCTTCTCCACGTCGCGCACCCCGATCCACCGGTCGAAGTCGGGCGAACTCGTGCCGGGCACCCATGCGACCAGCGACGAGCTGTTCGGGATCGCCGATGCCCTCGCCCGGGCCGGCCACGGCGTGTTCCAGTTCGCGCCCGACCATGCGCTGGTCCCGCGCGACGAATGGCCGTGGATGAAGGAGCTCGCCCGGCGGACGGGCCGCACCGTGAGCGTCAACCTCAACCAACCCGACGACGCACCCGACCTCTGGCGAGACGTGTTGGGCCTGCTCGACGAGGCCGAGGCCGAGGGGCTGCCGATCGTTGCACAGGTCGCCGGCCGGGTCGTCGGCCTGCTGATGTGCCTCGAGGGCAGCTTCAACCCGCTCGCCTTCCACCCGGCGTACGCCCCGATCGCCGGCCTGCCGCTCGCCGATCGCGCGGCGGCCCTTCGCGACCCCTCCCTGCGCGCGCAGTTCGCGTCGGCACCAGCGGAGGGCGGCGAGCTGTACCAGATGCTCGTGCTCGACCGGCTCGACCGGTTCTGGGCCGTCGAGGACGGCGACATCGACTACGAGCCCGCGGCCGAGGACTCGCTTGCGGCGACCGCAGCGCGAACCGGCACCGCGGCGACCGAGCTGATGATCGACCAGTTGATCGCCAACGACGGCAACGGGATCGTGTTGACCCCGTTCTTCAACTACGCGTACGGCGACCTCTCCTTCACCTACGAGGCGCACCTGCACCCCGGAACACGGATGGGCCTGGCCGACGCCGGCGCCCACTGTGGTGTCGTGTGCGACGGTGGCACCCCGACGTTCATGCTCACCCACTGGACCCGGGACCGCACCCGAGGGCCCAAGCTCCCGCTGGAGCACGTCGTGCACCGCCAGACACGCGAGACGGCCGAGTTGTACGGCCTCAACGACCGCGGCGCCGTCCTGCCCGGACTGCGCGCCGACCTCAACGTGATCGACTACGACCACCTGACCTTCGGGGCGGCGCGCATGGCCCACGATCTCCCCGCCGGTGCGCGTCGCCTCGTACAGCGGGCCAAGGGCTACGACGCCACGTTCGTCGCCGGCGTGCAGATCGTCGACCACGACGAGTTCACCGGGGAGCTCCCCGGCCGCCTCCTCCGCGGCCCCCGCTGATTGCAGCAGGGGTCTGACCCTCCTGCAATCTGACCCCTGCTGCAATCAGCGGGGCAGTTCGACAGCGCGGTCGCGGCGGTACAGCGCCCACAGGTCGTTGCGGTCGACCTCGACGAAGGCGTCCTCGATCGCCGTCCAGTCGGCAACGAGCTGCTCGTCGCGTGCCACCGGCAACATCACGTAGTCGACCCGCTCGGCCCGGTCGTCGAGACGCGTGCCCTCGATCGAGTCGTCCGGGCCGTAGAGCACCACTCGGAACGGAACCGGGAACTGGTAGATCTCGTTGCGGTAGGCGAGATGGGGCGTGAGTCGGTAGTTGGCCGACACGACCGCGTCGCCCGGGACGTCGTCGAGGAGTTCCCGTGCCGCCACCGCGTAGCTGTTGTCGCGGTCGCCGAACCACGACTCGGTGCGCCCCAGTGGCGACGGCGCCCACAGGTAGGCGCCCGTCAGCGAGGCGACGGCGAGCACGGCGACAGCGAGGTGCCGGGCGTCGACCGGCACCTCGCGTCCCCGGACGCTCGGTCGCCGTCGGCTGACCGCCCCGATCGCGTGGATCGTGCCGATCGCCAACGCGGGCACCGCGATCAGGCTGTAGTGGTAGTCGATCTGGTACTGGTACCAGAAGGTGCTCAGGATGTTGGTGAACAGCACGAGACCGCTGATCAACGCCACGTCCGGCAGTCGGAGGAAGAGCCAGGCGAACGGCGCGGTCATCTGCACGAGGTACCACGGTCGGCCGTCACTGCGGAGGTGCTCCACGAGCTGCGTCGGGTTGGTGATCGCCGTGTCGATCAGACCGGTCGGTCCACCGAAGGGGATCCGCCATCCGTTGCGCGTCGGCACCCCGATCAGGCTGCGCATGATCAGGAGCATCGCCACGGCCATGAACGCGAGACTCCCGACCACCGTCAGCAACCCGATTCGCCGGTCGCGGCGCAGCGCCACCCAGACCCCGAGGGGCACGACCACCAGCGACACGTCCTCCTTCACCAGCAACGAGAGCACGACGAACACGGCGTACAACCGCCACTTGCGCTCGAGCGCGCCGTAGATCGCGAACCCGACGAAGACACCCGCGAACGAGTCCGGGTGGAAGTTCTCCAGGTTCGTCCAGCTCACGGCCGGATGCAGGAGGTAGGTCGCGGCTCCCACGAGCGCGAGCCACTCCGATCCGAGCCGTCGGCGGCCGTAGAGGAACACCGGGATCGCGCCGGCGGCGATCGCCGCCGACTGAGCGGTGAACATGATCCAGGCGCCGGGAGCGACCCAGTACAACGGCACGAGGAACAACAGGACGAACGACGTGTGGTCGCCGAAGAGGTTGCGGCCCATCAGGGTGACGAACGGCGCCTCGAACCGCGAGAGCAGCCACATCCCCTGGTCGTACAGGGCAGAGTCGTAGGTGGCGGTGCCGAGGGCGTGGTGGATGTCGAGCGAGCGAACGCTGAAGTACCACGTCCAGCCGATCACGGCGGCGGCGAGCACGACCTGCGGGGCGGACGGCGGTGGAATCCGATGCCACCACCGCGCCGGTGACGGCGCGTCGGCAGCCTCGTCCGTCACCGGATCGAGCGCCGACGTCTCGGTCATCGACCTACTTTCGCAGGTCGTCGACCAGTGCGGAGAGCACGCCGTTGACGAAGCGACCGCTGTCGTCGGTGGAGAACCGCTTGGCCAACTCGACCGCCTCGTCGATCACGACGGCGACCGGCACGTCGGGCCGGTAGGCGAGCTCGAAGGCACCGAGGCGCAGGACGTTGAGATCGAGCACCGGCATCCGGGCGAGCGTCCACCCCTTCGCTCGCGCCGCGATCGCTGCGTCGAGTTCGTCGACGTGCGCACCGACGCCGTTGGCGAGCAGCACCGTCAGCTCGTCGGGTTCGAGCACCTGCAGACTGAGCGCATCCGACGGCGTGATGCCCTTCGAGTACGCCTCGTACAGCAGATAGAGCGCACGCTCACGGGCGTCGGAGCGGTCGTCGGGGCGCGGCATGGCAGCCATGGCGGTGCAGTCCAGTTCCGGTGTTCCGGTTCAGACCCGCGTGATGTAGTCGCCGGTGCGGGTGTCGACCTTGACCTTGTCGCCCGGCTCGACGAACAGCGGCACCTGGAGGACCTTGCCGGTCTCGAGGGTCGCCGGCTTGCGGGCGCCCGACACGCGGTCGCCCTGGACACCGGGCTCGGTCTCCGCGATCGTCAACTCGACCGAAGCGGGGATGTCCACACCGATGATCTCGCCCTGGTAGAGCGCGATCTGGGCGATCATCTGCTCGGTCAGGTAGTCGGCGGCCTCGCCGAGCGCGACGCTCGGGACGTTCATCTGGTCGTACGTCGAGGTGTTCATGAACACGTAGTCGCTGCCGTCCTTGTACAGGAACTGCATGTCCTGGCGGTCGACGATCGCCTGCTCCACCTTGATGCCGGCGTTGAACGTCTTGTCGATCACGGAGCCGTTCTTGACATTGCGGATCTTGGTGCGGACGAATGCGCCGCCCTTGCCGGGCTTGACGTGCTGGAACTCGACGACCTGGAACAGTCCGTTGTCGAGTTCGAGGGTGATTCCGTTCTTCAGGTCGTTCACGGAGATCTGCGGCATGGTCGGTCCTTGTCGTTGGGGCGGGCTGGTTCGGTTCGGGGCGTTCAGCCCGGGAAGGGCCGCGGCACGGTGTGCGTCAGGGGCCGCGAGCCCGCTTCGGTGACGACGAGGAGGTCCTCGATGCGGAATCCACCGAAACCGACACGATAGAGCCCCGGTTCGACGGTCACCACGTTGCCGGCGATGATGACCTCCTCGGAGACCGGGGAGTGGAACGGCGATTCGTGGATCTGCAGGCCGACACCGTGTCCCGTGCCGTGGAGGTACCAGTCGAGCCGGCCCGCTTCGTCGAACACGTCCCGGCACACCGAATCGAGGTCGCGAGCGGAGATGCCCGGTCGGAGCGCCGCCACGCCCGCCGCATGCGACGCCTCGACCAGGGCGTAGATCTCGCGCTGTTCGTCCGTCGGCTCGCCGACCACGTACGAACGGGTCATGTCGGAGTGGTAGCCGTCGACGAGCGCCCCGACGTCGATGATCACGGTGTCGCCCTCCACGATGTGCCGGCCGGTGGCCTCGTGGTGCGGGCGGGCGGCGTGGTCGGGACCGCTGGCGACGATCGTGTCGTAGCTGCGGTCGTCGGCGCCGTGCAGTCGCATCCGGTACTCGAGTTCGTTGCGGACGTCGGCCTCGGTGACGGGCGCGTCGACCGTCGCGAAGAGGATCGGTTCGACCTCGGCGAGCGCCGCGTCGGCGGCGACTGCGGCTGCTGCCATCCGTTCGATCTCGGCGTCGTCCTTCACCTGGCGTTGCCGCCCGACGAGGGAGTCGGTCGGTTCCAGGACGATGTCGGTGGCGAGTCGCTGCCACTCGGCATGGCTCGTCGACGACGGGTCGAGGCCGACGCGTCGGCACGATGCCGAGGACTCGACCAGACGGTCGTGCAGCTTCGCTCTCGAGGTCTCGGCGATCACCGTGGCGCCGCACGACGCGGTCTCGGCCCGGGCCCGCTCCCCGTACCGGCCGTCGGTGCCGAGGACCAGCTCGTCGGCCGTCACCACCGCCCAGCCGTTCGATCCGGTGAACCCGGTGAGCCAGCGCACGTCGACGAGATCGGTGAACAGCAGTGCGTCGCACCCGTTGCCGAGTGGCAGCCGCGACTGGATCGCGGCCAGCCGCGCAGCGTGGTCGATCGGCGTGAACGCCCTCACGCCACGAACCGTTCCAGTGTGTCCCGTACCGGTGCCTCGGGCACGCCCTCGACCACCTCGACGCCGTCGGGGCCGTCGAGCACGAAGGTGAGGCCGCTCAGCGCCTTCTTGTCCCGTGCCATCAGCGACATCAGCTCGTCGACGTCGAGACGCTCGGGTGGCGTGATCCGCAGCCCGTACTCCCCCGCCACGATCCGGCGGTGCTCGTCGACCCGACCCTCGTCGATCCGACCCAGTTCCTGGGCGAGCTCGGCGGCGAAGATCAACCCGATCGCGACGGCCTCGCCGTGGGCGATGTCGTGGTCGGTCGCGATCTCGATCGCGTGGGCCAGCGTGTGGCCGTAGTTGAGCAGTGCCCGACGGCCGCCCTCGCGCTCGTCGGACGCGACCACGTCGGCCTTGATCTCGATGCAGCGGGCGATCCGGGCGTCGAGGTCCATCGCCAGCAGGTCGTCGCCGGTCAGGAAGTGGTATTTCGACATCTCGCCGAGACCGCATCTCATCTCCCGCTCCGGCAACGTGGCCAGGGCAGCGAGGTCGCACACCACGCCGGACGGCTGCCAGAACGCACCGACGAGGTTCTTGCCCTCGGGGAGGTTCACGCCCGTCTTGCCGCCGATGGCCGCGTCGACCATGCCGAGCAGCGTGGTCGCGACGTGCACGACCGGCGTGCCCCGGTGCCACGACGCGGCGGCGAACCCTGCGACGTCGGTCACCATCCCGCCACCGATGCCGACCACGACGTCGTTGCGGGTCAGGCCCTGGCGGGCGAATCCCCGGGCGAGCGTCTCGATCGTGACCAGCGACTTGGCTGCTTCACCCGTGCCGATCACGTGGGTCTCGACCGAGCGGCCCGACGGCGTCCACTCGATGGGGATGCCCTCCTGGGTGACGATCGCGACCCGAGACGCCGTCGACGGCAGCATCGCATCGAGTTCGGTGATCGCGCCGTCGCCGACGACGGCGTCGTAGGAGCGGTCGCCGAGAGGCACGGTCACGCGCAGCAACGCAGTACCGCCTTCGTGACGTCGTTGACCGTGCGGTTGTCGACCGAGACGATCGCATCGGCGACCTCCTGGTAGAGCGGCTCGCGCTCGTCGTGCAACCGCCGCAGCGCCCCAGCGGGGTCGTCGTCGAGCAACGGCCGATGCGGTCCGCTGCGCACACGATCGACCAGCACGTCGACATCGGCGCGCAGCCACACCACGTGAGCGTCCGACGACGTCAGGATCGCCCGGTTCGCCTCGCTGAGCACCACGCCGCCCGCGGCCGCGATCACCGAGGGTTCCTCCTGTTCGATCGCCTCGCGCAAGACATCGGTCTCGAGCGCTCGGAACGCCGGTTCACCCTCGTCGAGCCAGATCTCGCGCACGGTCCGCCCGACACGCTCCTCGATCATCTCGTCGGAGTCGAACAGGGGCCGGTGCAGCTGGGCCGCGACCGCGCGGCCGACGGTCGACTTGCCGACACCCATCATGCCGACGAGCACGAGGTGCCTGGCGTCGGAACCGCTCACGACAGCGAGGCCGTGAACGCTTCGGCATTGCGGACGAACTCGTCGACGGAGTCGCCGCCGAATTTGCGTTGCGCCTCGGCGGCGAGCACGAGCGCCACCATCGTCTCGGCCACCACGCCCATCGCCGGGACCGCGGTGACGTCGGTGCGCTCCTTGAACGACACCGCCGACTCCTTGGTCCGGGTGTCGACCGTCTCGAGCGTCGGCTTGTTGAGCGTTGCCAGCGGTTTCATCGCGGCCCGCACCACGAGTAGTTCTCCGGTCGAGATGCCGCCTTCGGTGCCACCGGCGAGCGTGCTGCCGCGGCGGTAGGCGTGCGCATCGGCGTCCCAGGAGATCGGATCGTGCGCCGCGCTCCCCCGGCGGCCGGCGACCTCGAACCCGTCGCCGATCTCGACGCCCTTGACCGCCTGGATGCTCATGATCGCCTGCGCGAGCAGCGCGTCGAGCTTGCGGTCCCAGTGCACGTGGCTGCCGAGACCGACCGGTACACCGAATCCGAGCACCTCGACGACCCCGCCGAGCGAGTCGCCGTCCTTGGCGGCCGCCTTGATCTCGCCGATCATCGCCTCGCTCGCCTCGATGTCGAAACAGCGCACCTGGTTCTCGTCGACCCGATCGATCTGGTCCGGGGTCGGCCGAGCCGCTCCGGCGGGCACGCGGGCCTCGCCCATCTGGATGACGTGGGAGATGATCTCGACGCCGAGGGGTGCGAGCAACGCCTTGGCGACCGCTCCGGCGGCCACGCGAGCGGCGGTCTCGCGGGCGCTCGCCCGTTCGAGGACGTCGCGCGCGTCGGTGAAGCCGTACTTCTGCATTCCGGCGAGGTCGGCGTGGCCGGGGCGAACCTGCGTGAGCGGGTCCTTCGTGCGCCCGGGCGCCGGGTCCATCTCCTCGTGCCACTTGTCGCTGCGGAACCATTCGCTGTTCTTGATCTCGATCACGACGGGTGAGCCGAGTGTGCGGCCGTGGCGGACGCCGCCGATCAGCGTGAGTTCGTCGGCCTCGAACCGTTGCCGCGGGCCCCGGCCGTAGCCGAGGCGACGCCGAGCCATCTCGGACTGGATCTGTTCGACCGTGATCTCGAGACCCGCCGGCAGCCCCTCCATGACGACGACCAGTGCCTGACCGTGGGACTCACCTCCCGTGAGATAGCGCAACATCGGGTCGAGGCTACCGGTCGGCGAGCGCCGCCTCGGCGGCCGCTCGCATCACCACCGTGTCCGGCCGGACACCGATCCAGCGCTCCTGCTGGAGGGCGGCCTGGTGGATCAGCATCCCGAGTCCGTCGACCGTGCGCGCCCCGATCGCATCGGCGGCAGCGAGCCAGGCGGTGCGGATCGGGTGGTACACGAGGTCGACGACGATCTGTTCCGCGTGCAGCATCGACGGGTCGCAGGGCATCGCGCCCGCTCGCGTCGCCCGTGCTCGCGTCGCCCGCGTCGACACCCATCCCGATGCTGGTGGCGTTGACGACGATGTCGGCGCGCCCGATGTCACTGGCGATCCCGACCGATGCGGCGGCGGCGAGCGTGGCCGCCAGTTCGGCGCGTTCCCGGGTGCGGTTGAGGACCGTGATGTCGGTGGAGCCCGCCCGGCCCAGCGCGTCGACGACGGAGCGGGCGGCGCCGCCGGCGCCGATCACGGCGACGCGTGCATCGGCCACGTCGATACCGACCTCGGCGAGCGAGGCGACGAACCCGGCGCCGTCGGTGCTCGACCCGACGAGCTCGTCGCCGTCCCAGCTCACGGTGTTGACCGACTGCAGCGCCCGTGCGGCCGGCTCCAGCCGGTCGACCGAGTCGGCGATGTCGCGCTTGTGCGGCATCGTCACCGACAGCCCTGCGATGCCGAGCACGCGCATCGCGTCGAGTGCCGCCGCTGCCTGACCCTCCGCCACGTCGAAGGCGACGTACGACCAGTCGACACCGGCTGCGTCGAACGCGGCCTGATGGATCGCCGGTGACAGGCTGTGCGCGACCGGTGACCCGATCAGCGCCGCGAGGCGACGGCTCACAGCAGGCCGGCCTGGCGGGCCTGCTCGACGTTGCGCTCGTGCTGCCAACTCTCGGAGGCGAACACGTGGCCGCCGTCCTCGTCCGCGATCACGTAGTACAGGTAGAAGCACTGCGTGGGGTTCGCCAACTCGGCACAGATCGGATCGCCGGCGGGCGGGTTCGGCGCCGGGTTGAGCGCCGCCTGGATCGACGCGCGGCCCGGATTGGCGATCGGTGTCGGCGGCAGCCCGTTTCGCAGGTACGTGTTGTAGGGCCCGTCGATCTGGCGGAGCTGCGAGAACGGCAGCTCGGGGTCGATCCCGGCGAGATCCCGTCCGTAGAGCACGGTCGCGTCGATCTGCAGCGGGAACGGGTTGTCGGGGTCGAGCGCGCTGATGCCGAGCCGGTTGTGGATCACGCGGGAGATCTTCGCCCGGTCCTCGGGGACCTTCGCCTCGCGTTCGATCATCGATGCGATGATCAGGATCTCGTACGGCGTGCGCCCGAGCGCCGCCGAGCGATTGACGATGTCCTCCTGGTCGGCCACCCGTTCCATCAGCGCGATCATCCGCTCGATGACCTGGCCCTCGCTCTCCGCGTTGGAGACGTTGTAGGTGTCGGGGAACAACATCCCCTCCAACGAGGTGACTCCCAGTGGCTGGAACGACGAACGGATCGTGCCGCTGTTGGCCGCCGCCAGGAACTCCGCTGAGCTGAGCCGATCGATCGACGAACCGAGCCGGTCGGCCATGCGAGCGACGGTGAACCCCTCGGGGAACGTGACCTTGGTGTAGGTCTGCGCGGGCGGGGTGCGGAGCCGTCCCAGTACGTTGCCCATGTGGTCCGACGGTCGGATCTCGTAGTAGCCCGGGATCAGCTCGATGCCGCCTTCGCGCTCGACGTACCACTCGAAGATGCCGGCATCGGAGACGAGCCCCTGCTCCTCGAGTCGCGCCGCGACCGAGGTGAGGTCGTCGCCCTCGTCGACGGTGAAGCTCTGCACGTCACCCGGAGCACCCTCGGGGTTGATCTTGCCGAGGTACCACCAGCCCACCGCACCGGCGATCAGGATCGCGATGACCGCAACGACCATCGACGTCCAGACGATCCACTTGATCGGACGGGTCTGCACGCGGAGGCGCTCGACCGAGCCGGTCGCGTCGGTGTCGTCCCACGGATCGGTCGGCCAGTCGACGGCGGGGCGGCTGTCGGGGTCGACCTGCGCCTCGGGCAACAGCGGATCGGGCCGCCTCACGATGCCGGCTCCGATGTCGCCCCGGTTGCGGTGGAGCCCCAGGTGGAGCGCCGATGGTCGAGCCAGGCCTGCAGCATCACCGCTGCCGCCACCTTGTCGACGACCTTGCGACGTTGCCGCGCGTCGAGGCCCGCCTCGAGCATGCCGCGCTCGGCGGTCACGGTCGTGAACCGTTCGTCGTACATCTCCACGGGCACCCCGACCACGCTAGCGAGCTGTCGCGCCTCGGTCTCGGCAGACCGTGCGGCAGGACCGGACGTACCGTCGAGCGAGAGGGGCAGGCCGACGACGACCACCTCGGCCTCCTCGTCGCGCACCAACCGGGCGATCTCCGCGTGGTCGTGGCGGCGCGACGACGACCGGTGAACCGTGGTGAGCGCAGAAGCGATCGTTCCCGAGATGTCGCTGACGGCGATCCCGATGCGCTTCGACCCGAGGTCGATCCCCAACGCCCGGACGCCCGGGACACGAGCCGGCACCGGACCCGACGACGGGGGTGTCACGTTCCCGCGGACACGGCCTCGGCAGCCGCGCGGGCAGCGAGTTCGAGCGCCGCCGGGATCCCGGCGGCATCCTTGCCGCCGGCCGTGGCGATGTCGCCCTTGCCGCCGCCACCGCCACCGACGGCCCGTGCCGCATCCTTGATCAGCTCGGACGCCGGCCGGTCACCGCCGGGCTGCACGGCCGCCACCAGGCCGACGCCGCCCGTCGTGGTCTCGCCGATCAGGATCACCAGGCGCATCCCGGGCTGCTGGCGCACGGCGACCGCGAGTTCTCGCAGGTCGCCGGGGGTGAGCCCGTCGACGCGGGTGACGACGACGCCGTCGTGGGCGACGGCGGCGAGTTCGGTTGCCCGGCCGGCGGCGAGCTGGCTGCGCAGCGCCTTGATCTCGTCGTACAGCTCCTTGATCTCGTCGAGTTTGCGCTGGACGCCGTCGAGCAGGTCGTCGGTGGGCGTGCCGAGGAGGTGGGCGGCATCGGCGAGCACCTGCTCGTCGCGCTGGAGCAATGCGACGCTGGCAGTACCGGTGACGGCTTCGATCCGCCGGAGGTTGGAGCCGATCGACGACTCGCTGATCACCTTGACCGTTCCGATGTCGCCGGTCGCCCGGACATGGGTTCCTCCGCAGAGCTCGATCGACGAACCCGCTTCCAACACCCGGACGATGTCGCCGTACTTGTCACCGAAGAAAGCGATCGCGCCGAGCGCCTCGGCCTCGTCCTTCGTGGTCTCGAACGTGCGCGTCGGCGAGTTCGCGAGCGTCTCCGCGTTGGCGAGTCGCTCGATCTCGGCGATCTGGTCGTCGGTGACGGCCTCGTAGTGGCTGAAGTCGAACCGCAGCCGATCGGGACCGACCATCGAGCCGGCCTGTTTGACGTGATCACCGAGCACCTGACGCAACGCGTGGTGGAGCAGGTGCGTGGCGGTGTGGTTCCGGCGGATCGCAGCACGCCGAGCACCGTCGATCGTCGCCGTGGCCGTCTGACCCGGGGTGATCGTGCCCTCGCTGATCCGCGCCCGGTGGCGGCGGAGGTTCGGGAGCGCGAACGTGGTGTCGACCACGTCGGCCACCCCGGTCGCGGTGACGATCGTGCCGGTGTCGCCGATCTGGCCGCCCGATTCGGCGTAGAACGGGGTGCGATCGAGGAAGATGTCGACGAGCGGTTCGGCGTCGATGTCGTCGACCGCCACCGGGACGACGGCGAGGATGCGGCCCTCGGCCTCGTCGTGGGCGTACCCGACGAAGTCGGTGACGCCGAACTGCTCGACGACGTCGCGGTACGCGTCGAGGTCGACACCGTCACCGGCGCCCTTCTGGGCGGCCTTCGCACGGTCACGCTGGGCGGTCATGTCGGCGCTGAAACCCTCGAGGTCGACGGCGACGTCGCGCTCGCCGGCGATCTCCTGGGTGAGCTCCAGCGGGAACCCGTAGGTGTCGTGGAGCAGGAACGCCGTCGACCCGGAGAGTTCGGCCGGATTGGCCTCGAGCTCGGTGTCGAGGATGCTCAGGCCGTTCTTGAGCGTCTGGCGGAACCGCTCCTCCTCCTTCGTCATCACGCTGACCACGAAGTCGCGGTTCTTCACGATGTCGGGATAGGCGTTGCCCATGACGTCGATGGCGGTCTCGGTGAGCCGCGGCATCACCAACGACTCGGTGCCGAGCAGGTACGCGTAGCGCACCGCTCGACGGATGATGCGCCGCAGGACGTAGCCGCGCGCCTCGTTGGACGGGAACACCCCGTCGTTGATCAGCATCGCCCCCGAGCGGGCGTGCTCGGCCAGCACCCGCATCGCGAAGCTGTCGCGGTCGTCGTAGTCGCCGACGCGGTAGGACTTGCCGGTGAGCGAGCAGGCCTCGTCGATCATCGGCCGCATCAGGTCGGTCTCCCACACCGAGTCGACGCCCTGGACCAGCGCCAGGATCCGCTCGAGCCCGGCGCCGGTGTCGATCGACGGTTTCGGCAGCGGCGTGCGACTGCCGTCGGGAGCCTGGTCGAACTGCATGAACACGAGGTTCCAGAATTCCATGAAACGGTCGCCGGCAGGGTCGCCGAGCGGGCCGCCGTCGGGGCCGAACGCGGGGCCCCGGTCGATGTGGATCTCGCTGCAGGGACCGCAGGGCCCGGTGTCGCCGGCCTGCCAGAAGTTGTCCTTGTCGCCGAGGCGTTGGATGCGATCCATCGGCACCCCGACCACTTCGTGCCAGATCGCCTCGGCCTCGTCGTCGGATTCGTGCACCGTGATCCAGAGGCGGTCGCCGTCGAAGCCCCAGCCGCCCGAGGCCGGGTCGCCGGTGACCAGTTCCCAGCTCCAGGGGATCGCCGACTCCTTGAAGTAGTCACCGAAGCTGAAGTTGCCCAGCATCTCGAAGAAGACGAGGTGACGCTTGGTGCGGCCGACATCGTCGAGGTCGTTGTGCTTGCCGCCGGCGCGAGCGCACTTCTGGGCGCTCACGGCGCGCTTGTACGGCGGGACCTCGTCGCCGACGAAGTACGGCTTGAAGGGCAGCATGCCGGCCACGTTGAACAGCACGGTGGGATCGTGCGGGATCAGGCTCGCCGATGGAACGCGTGTGTGATCCCTGGCGGCGAAGAAGTCACGGAAGGAGTCGCGGAGTTGGTCGGCGTTCATCGACACCTGCATGCTGGTCATATCCCGGGCGAGCCTATCGACGCCGCTAGCGTGCTCCCGAGTGAGTAGCTCCCCGCGCAGCACACGTTCGACCGTCCCGACCCCGCCCGACGACCTGCACGAGTGGATCAGCTTCGAGGATCCGGACGAGCACCGCACGTGGGTCTTCGACGCCACCTACCTCCGCTCGAACTACACGTGCATCTACGGTTGCGGCTGCAAGGGGATCCTCGACGAGCCCGCTCCGGAGCTGCAGCTCGGCTGCTGCAGCCACGGCGCCCACTTCGCCGACGACGACGACATCGCGAATCTCCGCCGTCATGCCGAGCGGCTGACGCCCGACCAGTGGCAGTTCCACCGCAAGGGCAACCGCAAGAAGGGATACCTGGCCGACGGCGAGCCGGAGGAGGACGGTTCGCCGGTCACCCTCACGCGACGGGTCGACGATGCGTGCATCTTCCTGAACCGGGTGGGCTTCGAGGGTGGCGTCGGGTGCGCACTGCACATCGCTGCGCTCGAGGCCGGCGAACGGCCGATGGACTGGAAGCCGTCGGTGTGCTGGCAGGTGCCGCTCCGTCTCGAGCACTCCACCGACGAGTCCGGTCACGTGACCTCACGCCTACGCGAATGGAAGCGCCGCGACTGGGGCGAGGGCGGCACCGAGTTCGGCTGGTGGTGCACCGAGGAACCCGATGCCTTCGTCGGTGCCGAGCCGCTCTACGTGTCGGCACGCGATGACATCGTCGAGTTGGTGGGAACGCACGTCTACGACGCGATGGTCGAGCAGTTGGAGCGCCCGGGGTGGGTTCCGCTGCCCCATCCGGCGGTCCGCCGCCGGTGAGAACGTACGCGAGGTGCCGGACGCGAGGCGTGCGGTCGGTCGGTGCGGACGGGGGATTCAGTCGTCGGTGTCGTCGTCGTCGTCGAAGGTGACGCCGTACTTCTCGGCGAGCGCGGCGTACTCGTCGTCGTCCTCGTCGCTGGTGGTTGACGACGCAGAGCGATCACCGAATCCGAGATCGAAGGCCCCCGGACCGCTCTGCTTCAGTTTTCTCGCCTCTTCGAAACGGCGATGACGACCCTTCTTCACGACAGGGCTCCCAGACACTAGAAAGCTGACATTCGGGCACAGGGTAGCGGTGCATGCAGGGATTGCTCTGGATCCACCGAAATGCCGAACCGATCGGTCGGCGCTGGGACGTCAATCGGACACGGTGGTCAGCCGGAGCCGCCCCTCACCGTCGAACGTCAGGCCCGCTTCACCGCCGACGAGCCGTCGGATGCCGTCGCCGACCAGGTCGTTGCGCCAACCGGTCCCCAGGCGGGCATCGTCGTCCCCGCGCAGGAACGCGACGATGTCGGCGCGGGTGGCCAACAGCGCCGGATCGAGCCGTTCGTCACGGGCGAGCTGCGCCACCCAGGCCGACACCAGCGTGACGGCCGGTCGCATCGAGCGGTCGAGATCGTCGGCCGAGGGCGGAGCGCTCGGAGCGGTGCCCCCCTTGGCGGCACGGACCGCGTCGAGGATCTCCTCGGCGAGGGCGCCCCGGGAATGGCGCTCGTCGACCCCGCGGGCCTGGGTGAGCTCCTTCATCGTCGCAGGCGCACGCTGGGCGATCCCCAGGATCGCCAGGTCGGGCAGGACCTGGCGGACGGGGATGTCGGTGCGCATCGCTCGCCGCTCGCGCCACGCGGCCACGCTCTGTGCCACCGCCCGGGCACTCGGGCGCAACGACCTCGCATCCTTCAGTCGCAGCCACGCGTCGTCGGGGGCGGACCCGCTCGTCGGACGGGTCCGCAGCTCTTCACAGGCATCCTCGGCCCACCCGAGCCGGTCGGCGTCGGCCAGCTTCGCGACGAGGAGTTCGTGGACCTCGAGCAGGTACTCGACGTCGACCGCGGCGTACTGGCACTGGCTGTCCGTCAACGGCCGACGCAGCCAATCGGTCAACCGGTCGCCCTTGGCCGGGGTGACCCCGATCTCACCCTGCAGCAGCGACACGAGCGACGGTGTCCCGTATCCGATGAATCCGGCTGCGAGCTGCGTGTCGAACATGCGCTCGGGTACGGAACCGACCGCGTGGGTGAGCACGTCGAGATCCTGTTGAGCAGCGTGGATCACGCACAGCGCGTCCGAGGCGAACAGCGGCTCGAAGGCGGTCACGTCGACCGCGAGCGGGTCGATCAGGGCCAGCCGTTGTCCCTGGTCGGTCCGCCAGGCCACCTGCACCAGCGCCAACTTCGGGTAGTAGGTCCGCTCGCGGTGGAACTCGGTGTCGAGCGCGTAGCGGGGTTGCGAGCGCAGGACCTCGACCAGCCCGTCGACGTCGTCCTGGCGGTCGAGCCACTCGTAGTCGAGCGTGCGATCAGCCACCGTCGGCACCCGACGCGGTGCCGGTCGCAACCTCGAAGCCGGCGTCGGCCCACGCCAACATGCCGCCCGTCACGTTCACGACGTCGAGTCCCTGCGACATCAGGAACTCGCAGGCCCTGCCGCTGCGCGCTCCGGATCGGCACACGACGTACGTCGGGGCACCGGCGAAGGCATCGGCGTTGTCGGCGACGGCGCCGAGCGGGACGAGCACGGCGTGCCCGATGTGGCCGGCCTCCCATTCGTGAGGTTCCCGTACGTCGACGACGGTGGCCGATGGGCCGAGCGCTGCGAGTTCGTGAACCGAGATCTCCTTGACTGTCACGGACTCAAGGGTACCGATCGAGATCGCCCGGGGCATTGATGTTGCGCAGGGCCGCGGCCGGCAGGGGCACCTCGACGACGTCGAGACCTTCGAACACCCGATGAACGGCCCGCTCACCCGCCTCGAAGCGCCTGCGCAGTTCGCCGATCGACGAGGTCCTCCAGATCGCGCAGCCCGGCTCGGAACGGTCCGTCGTCGCCACGATCGCGTCCGCGGCCGGCACGAGAGCGGCGGCGTCGACCAGTCGTCGGAGATCCGCGGGCCCGATGTCCGCCAGGTCGCATGCCAGCACCATCACGTCGTCGAGCCCGTCGCAGGCCGCCGACTCCAGGGCGCAGAGGATCCCCGCCAAGGGGCCCTCGCCGGGCCACCGATCGGGGATGACGGCCAGCCCGAGCGGTGCGAGCTCGTCCGGGTCGCCGCCGAGCGCCCGGACCGGGCGACAGCCGACCTCCGCCATCGCCGTCGCCACACGGGTTCCCATCGCGACGCCGTCGATCTCGATCAGTGCCTTCGTCCGACCCATCCGCCGGCTCGCGCCACCGGTGAGGACCACACCGAGCATGCGTCAGCCGGTCGGGATGCCGGTCGGATCGAGCTGGAGCAGGAACGTCCGACAACGATCGGCCTCGTCGACCTCGCCGATCTCCGCGGCCATGTCGGCCAACCCGCTCATGCAGCGCAGGAACCCCCGGTTGGTCGGCTCGGCCCACCGGACGTACCCGCTCCCGCGCCAACCGTTGGCCCGCAGGGCGTCCAACCCCCGGTGGTAGCCGACCCGGTAGGCGGCGTATCGCTCGATCGTGTCGCGCCCGAGATCGCCGAGCGCGGCCCAGCCGTCGAGGAATCGGGGCGACGAGGCCACGACGGCCGCCACCGCCGAGCGCCGTTGTTCGGGTGGCTGCTCCAGCGCATCGGCAAGTGCCGTGGCCACCGCTGGATCCGGCGCCGGCAGCACCGTGGTCGGGAGGCCGGATGACAGGTTGATCGGTTGGTCGCTCACCGCGGCGAGCGTACCCATGTGCCGTCGGTACAGCGGCGTACAGTGCAGCCCGTGCTCGCGATCACGCTCGAACAGGCCACGACGATCGCCGTGGTGGCCACCACGGCGCTCGTGGTCGGAGCGGTCCTCTCCTTCTGGGTGATGAAATCGCTGGCGCAGAAGTTGATCGTGGCCGTCCTGCTGGCGGTGCTCGCGTTCGCGGTCTGGTCACAGCGCACCGCCCTCCAGGACTGCGCCGACAAGGTCGAGGCCAACTACGAGCGCGTCGGGACCACCGTCACGGTGTTCGACACCGAGTGCTCGTTCTTCGGAACGACGATCACGATCTCCGACCCCCGATCGGAGTGACCACCGAGCGGTCGATCCGCCACGCCGGGCCCGGTGAGCCGGAGGCGATCGCCGGCTCCCTCGTGCGGCTCACGGGCGCCAAGACCGTCGCGAACACCGCACTGCGCTGGGTCCCGCTGTTCCTCCCGACGCTGGAGCGGGCGTTCGGGGCGACGACGGCCCAGCTGACCACCGTGCTGGGGGCCAGCGAACTCGCCGGCTTGTCGACGATGGCGGTCGGCGCGCACCTCGACCGTGGGCGCGAGCGTGTCGTGTTGATCACGTCGCTGCTGCTGGTCGCGCTGTCATCGTTGATCGCGCTGGGAGGATCGTCGACGACGTTCGCGATCGCGTTCTTCGTGCTCGTCGCCGGCGTCGCCAACTACACCGTTGCGGGTCAGACCTGGATCAGCCATCGCGTCGACTACCGGGTGAGGGCCCGAGCGCTCGGGCTGTACGAGACGTCATGGGCGCTGGCGCTGCTGATCGGAGCGCCGCTGGTGGCCGTGCTCATCAACGCGTTCGGTTGGCGAGGACCGTTCGTCGCCCTCGCGGCTGCCGCGCTCGTCGGAGTGGTGATCGTCGCGCGCCGGCTCCCCCGCCACGTCCCAGCGCCCACCGTTCGACCGGTCGCCGGCAACCTTCCCGAACGTGACGGCCGTGACGGCCTGCGCACCGCCCGGAGCGAGCCCCGCCAGCGGATCACCCCGACCGCGTGGCTCGTGATGGTCGGATCGGCGACGACCGCCATGGCGGGGTTGTCGGTCTTCGTGATCTCGGGGAGCTGGCTCGATGATGCCTTCGGCGTGTCGACGGGCGGGGTCGGCATCGTCGCCGTGGCCTTCGGCGGCGTCGAGCTGGTGGCGAGCCTGACGAGCGCAGCGGTCGCCGACAACGTCGGCAAGCTCCGCAGCACGCTCAGCGGGATCGTGCTGCTCGTGCTCGGGCTGGGCGTCATGCTCATGGCGGGTGATCGGCTCGGGATCGGCATCGCCGGACTGCTCGTCTTCCTGCTCGGCTTCGAGTTCGCCTTCGTGACGTCACTGTCGCTGGTGAGCGAAGCGATGCCGGACGCACGCGGGACCACCCTCGCCATCTCGAATGCGGTCGGAACCGTGGCCCGTGCCGTCGGGGCGGTCCTGAGCGGGTGGTTGTTCGGCGCCCACGGGATCACCGGGACCGCCGCCCTGTCGGCGGTTGCGGCCACCACCGCGGGGATCTGTCTGCTGGTCAGTCGCCGGACCGCACGGGTCGAGCGGCTGGCACGGACGGCGCCCCGAGCGACCTGACGAACCGGACGATCGGCGCGGCCACCGCTCCGGCATGCGTGTGCGGTCCGGCATGGCCGCAGTCCGCCACCATCTCGACACGACAGTCCGGCAGCGTCTCGCCGAGATGTTCCATCGCCGCCCGATGGTGCGGTCGACCGTGCTCGCCGTGGAGGGCGAGCACGGGGACCCGCACGTCCTCGCCCCGCCA
Organism: Ilumatobacteraceae bacterium; assembly: GCA_963712775.1. Classification (GTDB taxonomy): domain Bacteria; phylum Actinomycetota; class Acidimicrobiia; order Acidimicrobiales; family Ilumatobacteraceae; genus Sva-07. Next base: position 68,119 of record CAVQJG010000004.1, read on the forward strand.
CGGCGCCCGCCGGCGGAGGTCGGCCAACTCGGCGACCATTGCCGGCCCCTCCGCACGTCGGCGCCCCTGCGCGGACTCCGGCAGACGCTCCCACGCCTCGTCACCCACCAGCCTGCGCATGAACGCCTCCGCCGCGTCACCGGGATCCGATGCGCCCATCGCGGCGGCACCGGCGGTGGTTCCCGGCCACCAGTCGAGCCAGGACAGTGGCGTCTCGTAGACGACGACGCCGCGCACGAGGTCCGGGTGAGAGGCCGCCAGAGCGAGCGCGACGTTGCCGCCGTAGCTGTGCCCCACGATGACGGCCCGACCTCCCGGCGCCGTTCGCTCGACCAGGTCGGCGAGGTCCTGCACGTTCGCCGCCGCCGTCCACGGCGGCCCGACGTCGATGGAGCGCCCGTACCCGCGCCGGTCGTAGCGGACCACACGGAACTTGTCGTCGATGCGCCGGCTCAGTCGCAGCAGGCCGGCCGATCGGTCCATCGATCCGTGCACCACCACGACGGGATCGGCCTCGCTGTGGCCGGCGACGTCGAACCAGACCGCCGTCGCCGGAGCGTCGTCGGCCATCACTCGACGCGCACGATCCGCAGGACGTCGGTCGCGGCGTCCGCCGGGCGTGGACGGTCGTGGTCCGGTGCCCCGGCGAGCACGAGCACCGTGTCGCCGCGTCGGATCAACCCGGCACCGAGCGCGGTCTCGACCGCGAACCACACCATCTCGTCGGTACTGCCGTAGATGTCCACCTCCACCGGCTCCACCCCCCAGCTCAGCGCGAGCGATCGCACCACCGACGGGTGCGGCGACAGACCGATCATCGGAGCGGCGGGCCGGAAGCGGGCCATCGCTCTGGCGGTACGCCCGCTGCGCGTGCAGCACAGGATCGCCGAGACGTCCGCATCGATCGCCGCCAAGGACGCGGCATGGGTGAGCGCCGCCGTGATCGGATCGATCGAGGACATCGCCTCGTGGTGCTCGGTGCGCTGGATGCGTCCGAGCCGGTTGGCCCACTGCCGGTAGGCGGCCTCGGACTCCGCGCGCTCGGCGACGCGGGCCATCGTGCGCACGACGGCGGCGGGGTCGCGGCCGATCGCGGTCTCCCCCGACAACATCACTGCGTCGGTGCCGTCGAACACCGCGTTGGCGACGTCGCTCACCTCGGCGCGCGTGGGCGACGGCGCGGTGATCATCGACTCGAGCATCTGGGTGGCCGTGATCACCGGGACACCCGCCTCGACGCAGTGGCGCACGATGCGTTTCTGCAGGTGCGGCACGTCCTCGATCGGGCAGTCGATCCCGAGGTCACCGCGGGCCACCATCACCACGTCGGACACGGCGATGATCTCGTGGAGCTGATCGATCGCCGAACGCGTCTCGATCTTGGCGACGAGCCGGGAGCGGTCACCGACGACCGTCCGAACCTGTCGGACATCGTCGGCAGACCGCACGAACGACACCGCGATGAACTCGACACCGGCGGCAGCGACCGCCTCTGCGAGCACGAGGTCGGTCTCGGTCGGCGACGGCAGCCGCAGGTGTTCCGAGGGCAGGTTCACGCCGGGTCGGCCGTTGACCTCTCCCCCGGTCTCGAGCACGGCGGTCACCGACTCGGTTCCGATGTCGAGCACACGGAGCGAGATCCCGCCATCGCCCAGCTGGATCCGACTCTCGGGCACCAGGTCCTCGAGCAGTGTCGGGTAGTCGACCGTGATCACCTGGGCGTCGCTCTCACCGTCGCCCGAGCGCAGGATCATCACGTCGCCGGTCTCGAGCCGGACACCGCCCTCGGGGAACGATCCCGCCCGGATCTTCGGACCCGGCAGATCCGCCAGGACGCCGACCGGACGACCTCGCTGTGCGGCCACCTCGCGGACACGGGCGAGCCGTTCGAGGTGGCCGTCGAGCGAGCCGTGGCTGAGGTTGAGTCTGACGACATCCACGCCGGCATCGATCAGCGCGCCGAGCGCCTCGACCGAGTCGCTCGCCGGGCCGATGGTTGCCACGATCTTCGTTCGTCCGGTCATTTCTGCTTGTCTATCGCACAATGGAACTCCTGATCATCCGCCATGCCCTCCCGGTGCGCCGCGAACTCGACACCGGGGCCGCGGACCCCGAACTCTCCCACGCCGGTCACGAACAGGCCGCGCACCTGGCGCGCTACCTCGCGAGCGAACGGATCGACGCCGTGTACGCCAGCCCGCTCACCCGGGCGCAGGAGACCGCAGCGCCACTCGCTCGTGAGCGGAGTCTCGACATCCGCACCTCCGACGGCATCGCCGAGTGGGACCAGAACAGCCCCGAATACGTGCCGGTCGAGGAGCTCAAGGCGGCCAACGACCCGCGGTGGCACGCGATGTTGGCCGGTGAGTGGGACGCCGACGAGACCGAGGAGGAGTTCCGCTCCCGCGTGGTGGCCTCGATCGAGGCGATCGTCGCCGACCACGGGGGCCAGCGCGTCGCCGTGGTGTGTCACGGTGGGGTGATCAACGGCTACCTCTCCCACGTGCTCGGGCTCGACACGTTCGCCCGCGGGTTCTTCTATCCCAACTACACCTCGATCAATCGGGTCGCCGCCGCCTCCAGCGGCGAGCGGTCCGTGGTCACCATCAACGAAACCAGCCACCTGCGCGGCACCGGCCTCCCCATGGGCCTCTTCCAGCGCGGTTGAGAGGACCGACGTGCTCGACGACCTGATCTCCTTCCTCGACGGCTCCCCGTCGCCGTGGCATGCGGTGGCGTCGACCATCGATCGTCTCGACGGCTTCGAACGGGTGGACGAGGCCGACGCCTGGGACGACGTCCCCGACGCCGGCTACGTCGTCCGCAGCGGCGCGATCATCGCCTGGCGGCTCCCTGCCTCGGCGCCGGCCCATGCCCCGTTCCGCATGGTCGGGGCCCACACCGACTCCCCCGGGCTGCGGGTGAAGCCCCGGCCCGATGCGGGCGGACACGGCTGGAAGCAGCTCGCGGTCGAGGTGTACGGCGGAATCCTCAACAACAGCTGGCTCGATCGTGACCTGGGCATCGCCGGCAGGCTCGTCGATGCCGGGGGCGCATCGATCCTCGTCGATGTCGGCGAGCCGGTCGCTCGCGTGCCACAACTGGCCGTCCATCTCGACCGGGAGGTCAACAGCGGTGGCCTCCTGCTCGACACGCAACAACATCTCTCCCCGGTGTGGGGAGTGGGCGCACCGGTCCCGGGTGAGTTCGCCGACTGGATCGGTGCCGCGGCCGGGATCGACGAACCGCCTGCGTGGTGGGAACTGTGTCTCTACGACGTCCAGGGCGCGGCGGTCCTCGGCGCCGACCGGTCGTTGCTCGCATCCGGCCGGCTCGACAACCAGCTGTCGTGCTGGGCGGCCGTCACCGCCCTGGTCGGGGCGGCGCCGACCGCGCATGCGTCCGTGATCGTCCTCAACGACCACGAGGAGGTCGGGTCGTCGAGTTCCACCGGCGCCGCCGGCCCCTTCCTCGACTCGGTGTTGTCGAGGCTCGTCACCGCCCGTGGTGGTTCCGCCGACGACCGGCACCGTTCCTTCGCCGGTTCGTCGTGCATCTCGGCCGACAACGCGCACGCCGTGCACCCGAACTATCCGGATCGTCACGAACCCGGCCATCGCCCGATCGTCAACGCGGGGCCGGCGATCAAGATCAACTCCAACCAGCGGTACGCGACCTCGGCCGAGACGGCCGCCGAGTTCCAACGGGCCTGCGAGACGGCGGAGGTGCCGTGGCAGGTGTTCGTGTCCCGCAACAACATGCCCTGCGGTTCGACGATCGGCCCGCTCACCGCGACGAGGCTCGGGATCGCGACCGTCGACGTCGGCGTACCGCAGCTGTCGATGCATTCGGCCCGCGAGCTGTGCGGGGCCGACGACCCGGTGCACCTCGCCCGCGCGCTCGGCGCGTTCCTCGGCGGCTGAGGCGTCGTCTCGGCCGCCGGCCGTCGAGGCCGGCCTCAGCCGACCCGGGACTCCGCCAGGTCGAACAGACGCTGCAGTTCGGTCGACAGTTTCTCGGTCGCGGCGCGGACGGCCTGGCGCTGCACCCGGCGGTTCGGTCCGCTCGCCTCGCCCGGGGGATCGTCGACGGGCTCGACCCAGATCGGCTCGCCGATCACGACCCGCACCCGATGGGGGTGGATGAACTTGGCGTGCCGGGGCATCACCCGCGCCGACCCGCCGATCCCCACCGGGATGATCGGCACCCCGGCCTTGGCAGCCACGTAGGCCGCACCGTCGAAGAGGGGATGCACGGTCGGGCCGTCCTTGCGCTCACCCTCGGGGAACAGCGTGAGCGGCTCGCCGTGCTCGAGCACCTTGATGCACGTCGACAACGCCTCGCGGTCGGCGTGACCACGGTTGACGGGGAACGCGCCGAGTGCCGACACCAGCCAGCCGACGGCGGCGTACTTCCAGACCTCCTGCTTGCCCATGAACCGGATGCGTCGCGTGGACACACAGGCCGTGATCGGCGTGTCGACGTAGCTGCGGTGGACCGGGGCGAGCACGTAGGCGCCCGTCGGCGGCAGGTGCTCCTTGCCCTCGATCCGCATGCGCGTGAAGGCCTGGGTGAACCAGCACACGATGCTGCGGAACACGACGTAGGCAACCCGGCTGGCACGGGATTCCGCGGTCGGCAGCTGCCGACGCCTGGGTGATGCGGTCGAGTTCACGGCTCGAGGAGGGCCAGGACCCGGTCGACGACCTCGTCGACCGACAGACCGCTCGTGTCGAGCAGCACCGATCCGTTCGCCTCGGTCAGCGGGCTGTCGCTGCGGGTGGAGTCCTTGCGATCGCGTTCGATGATCGACGCTTCGACCTCGGCGACGTCGCCGCCGATCTCTGCCACCCGCCGTTCGGCGCGCACACGTGGGGATGCGGTCACGTACAGCTTCAGCGTGGCGTCGGGGAACACCACCGACCCGATGTCTCGGCCTTCGACCACGCCGCCGTCGTGCTCGTTCACCCAACGGCGCTGGCGACGCACCAGCTCCGAGCGCACACGGCTGTTCGCGGCGACCGCACTGACGGCCGAGGTCACCTCCCGCCCGCGGATCTCGATCGTCGCATCGACGCCGTCGACGACCACGACCGTGCCGTTCGGACCGGCGTCGACCGACAGATCGACCGCTTCGGACAGTTCCGCCACGTGGGCCTCGTCGGTGGGGTCGAGACCACGGCGCAGCGCCGCGAACGTGATCGCGCGGTACATCGCACCGGTGTCGAGGTACTGCAGCCCGAGCCGATCGGCAACCGCCCGTCCGACCGTGCTCTTGCCGGCTCCTGCGGGTCCGTCGATCGCCACGATCGTCGGCGCATCTCCTGCGGTCACCACGACACCCCCTGCGGGCGGCCTTCGTCGTACCCGGCCGTGCTCTGGACGCCGACCACCGCTCGGTCGTGGAACTCCTCGATCGAGTCGGCCCCTGCGTACGTGCACGCCGAGCGCAGCCCTGCGACGATCTGGTCGATGATGTCCTCGACGCTCGGACGTTCCGGGTCGAGGTACATCCGCGACGTGCTGATGCCCTCCTCGAACAGCTCCTTGCGGGCACGTTCGAAACCGTGATCGCCCTGCGTTCGGTGCTTGACCGCCCGGTTCGACGCCATGCCGAAGCTCTCCTTGTAGAGCCGGCCGTCGGGATCGCGCAACGTGTCGGCGGCCGACTCGTACGTGCCCGCCAGCCACGATCCGAACATGACGCTCGCGGCGCCACCCGCCAGCGCCAGCGCCACGTCGCGCGGGAAGCGCACGCCGCCGTCGGCCCAGATGTGGCGACCGAGCCGCCGGGCTTCCTCCGCGCATTCGACCACGGCGGAGAACTGGGGGCGTCCGACGCCGGTCATCATCCGGGTGGTGCACATCGCGCCGGGGCCGACACCGACCTTCACGATGTCGGCGCCGGCCTCGATCAACTGGCGGGTGCCCTCGGCCGTGACGACGTTGCCCGCGACGATCGTCGCCACCGGCAGTTCGGAACGCACCGCCTCGATCGCGTGGAGGGTCCGTGTCTGGTGGCCGTGTGCGGTGTCGATGACCAGGATGTCGACGCCGTGCCCGACGAGCTCCTTGGCGCGAGCGGCAGGTTCACCGTTGATCCCGACGGCGACGCCGACCATCAGGCGCCCGTCGGCGTCGACGGCCGGGTCGTAGATCGTCGAGCGCAGCGCGCCTTCACGGGTGATCACCCCGAGCAGGCGCCCGTCGTCGCCCACCACGGGAGCGACCCGCAGCCGGTTGCGTCCCAGGTGGTCGAACGCATCGGCGGGCTCGATGTCGGGGCTCAGGATGTGGAGGCTCGAACTCATCACGTTGCGCAGCTGCGTGAACCGGTCGAAGCCGTCGCCGTCACGCTCGGTGAACACGCCGACCGGGACGCCGTCGTCGACGACGACGACCGCTCCATGGGCACGCTTGTGGATCAGCGAGAGCGCATCGGCGATCGTGGCATCGGGCGTCAGGGTGATCGGCGTCTCGAAGACGGTGTGGCACCGCTTGACGTAGTCGATCACGTTGGCGACGACGTCGACCGGGATGTCCTGCGGGAGGATTGCGATCCCACCGCGACGGGCGACGGTCTCGGCCATGCGCCGCCCGGCCACCGCGGTCATGTTGGACACGACCAGCGGGATCGTCGTCCCGATGCCGTCGGGCGTGCGGAGGTCGACGTCCATGCGAGAGCGCACGTCCGAGAGGCTCGGCACCATGAAGACGTCGCTGTAGGTGAGGTCGTATCCCGGGTCGGGATGGAGCATGCGCATGTGGTGGTTCGGTCCTTCTCCCCGTCGAAGCTCCCTCCGCAGTCACCCACGGTGGAAGCGACCACAGGCTAGGCCGTAACCTTGCTCGTCCATGACTGCAACCGCCGCACCCGTCGTCCTCGTCCACGGGTGGGGTGGATCGTTCGCATCGACCTGGCAACGCAACGGATTCACCGCCCTCCTCGAAGATGCCGGAGTCGGGATCATCGGCGTCGACCTGCTCGGGCACGGCACCGCACCCAAGCCCCACGAACCCGAGGCCTACGCGGACCTGACCGCCCGCATCGTGGACTCGCTGCCCGACGAACCCGTCGACGCCATCGGGTTCTCGCTCGGAGCCATGACCCTGTTGCGACTGGCGATCGACCAGCCGCAGCGATTCCGGCGGTTGGTGCTCGCCGGGATCGGTTCGAACATCTTCGAGCGCGACGAGGCCGGCACGCGTGCGATCGTCGCCGGGCTCGAGACGGTGGCCGGCGGCGGCGATCCGTCGACCCTCGACAACACGGTGCGCCTCTTCACCCAGTACGCCGGTCAACCGGGCAACGACATCGAGGCGCTCACCGCGGTGATGAAGCGCCCGGCCGCCGACCCGATCACACCCGAGGGCTGTGCACGGGTGACCTGTCCCGTCCTCGTGGTGGTCGGCGACAAGGACTTCGTGTACCCGGCCGACGAACTCGCTGCCGCCTTCCCGGACGGCCGGTGCGAGACCCTGCGCGGCGTCGACCACTTCGCCACCACCGAATCGTTCGGCTTCTTCGACGCCGCCCTCGAGTTCCTCGACGCCGTCTGTTGACCGACTCCCTGATCACGACCGACGTCGATCGGGCGGCCGATGCGCTGCGGACCGGTGGCCTGGTCGCCGTTCCGACCGAGACCGTCTACGGCCTGGCCGCGGACGCCACCGATCCGGTCGCGCTGCGTCGGATCTTCGAGGTGAAGGGTCGGCCCGCCGACCATCCGCTGATCGTGCACCTCCGGTCGGCCGAACGACTCGACGAGTGGGCCGCCACCGTCCCACCGACGGCCCGCCGGCTCGTCGACGCCGCCTGGCCCGGGCCGCTGACCGTCATCCTGCCCCGGGGACGACGCGTCCTCGACGAGGTGACGGGCGGTCGCGACACCGTCGGCCTCCGCGTGCCCGCTCACCCGGTCGCCCAGGCCCTGCTCGACCGATCCGGCCTCGCCTTCGCCGCACCATCGGCCAACCGCTTCGGCTCGGTCAGCCCGACGACCGCGTTGCACGTCCTCGACGAACTCGGGGCAGTCCTCGATCCCGCTCGGGACGTCATCCTCGACGGCGGCGCGTCCACCATCGGCGTCGAGAGCACGATCGTCGACTGCGCCGTCGATCCACCGCAGATCCTTCGTGCCGGCGGGGTCACGGTGGAGGAGGTGAGCCGCCTGCTCGACGGGATGATCGCTCCTGCCGCCGGGCCGAGCCGCGCGAGCGGGATGCTCGCCTCGCACTACGCGCCCCGCTGTCAGGTCCGGCTGGTCGACGATGTCGACGACGCCCTGGCGTTGCGGGCCGGTACGCCACGGAGCGAGATCCTCGACCTCACCGACGACCTGGTCGTCTACGCCCACGAGCTCTACGCACGGTTGCGTGACGCCGACGCCCGCGGTGTCGCCACGGTGATCGCCGTGCTCCCGCCCGCAGCCGGGCTCGGCCACGCGATCCGCGACCGGCTGACGAAGGCCGCCGCCCCACGGCGTTGATCACCGTCCCGGGGTTCGCCCGCGCCGCTCGGATCGCGAGGCGATCAGTCCCAGTCGACCTCGTTGAGGCTCGCGACCCAGAGGTCACGCACGGCGATCACGTCCGGCGGCGGCGCACCGTCGAAACCGGCGACGGTCAGGCTCACGGTGGAGGCACCGGCGTCGGGGACGACATCGAGTCGACACCAGCACCGGAGCGGCTCGTGGAGGTGGACCTCGAGGCGATACGGAGGCTCGTCGTCGAGCACCTCGCCGATCCACGATGCGGCGACCAGCAGCCCCTCGAACGTCTCGGCGGGGAGTGCTTCGACCGTGAACGACGGGACGTCACGCGTCGATCCCGTCCACGAACCGTCGGCCGGCTCGGGCCGGCCCGGGGCCGGGGACGGGGCCGGGAAGGCGTCGACGGTCGCCGGCGCCGCCGCCACGTGCGTCAACGCCCGGTCGGCCGCCTCGTTCACGGCTCGCATCATCTCGGCATCACCCCCCTGATCGGGATGATGACGTCTCGCCAGCTCGCGGCGGGCCGCGCGGACCTCGGCGGCGGTCGCGTCCGGCGGGAGACCGAGGAGCGCGAAGGGGTCGGACGCTTCAGCCACGGATCGCCGTGTCGCGGAGTTCGGCGTACCGGTCACGCAGGTCCCCCGGGTCGACCACCTCGTCGATCGGAGTTCCCGTGCCGAGCCCCCAGCGCTCCTGCACGCTCTGATGGTCGGTCCCCTCGACGACGGCCGCGGCCTGGACGGCGGCCCCGGTCGCCACCGCCTGTTCGACGTCGGCGACGACGACGTCGACATCGTCGCCCAGCGACGAACGCAGCAACCCGGCGATCACCGCCCGCAGCGCCGACGAGCGGGCTCCTCCCCCGGTCAGCACCACACGGCCGCTCACCGGAGCGTGTCGGCGCAGCGCGTCGAGCGCGTCGAGCAACCCGCACGCAACACCGTCGACCGCAGCTCGGGCCAGCTGTTCACGGGTGACGTCGCTGCGGATGCCGCTCAGGACGCCGGTCGCGTCCGGGCGGTTCGGCGTCCGCTCCCCGTCGAAGTAGGGCAGCAGGACCGGAACCTCACCCGACGCAGCGAGGGCCAGCCGGTCGAAGTCCCCGTGATCGACGCCGAGCAGCCGAGCGGTCGCGTCGAGGACCTTGGCCGCGTTCGACGTGCACACCAGCGGGAGGAACCGGCCCGTCGCATCGGCGAACCCGGCGACGGCCCCGGTCGGGTCGGCCGTCGGCGTGTCCGACACGGCGAAGGCAGTGCCCGAGGTCCCGATCGAGATCGCGGCGTCACCGCCGCGCAACCCCAGACCGAGCGCCGCCCCCATGTTGTCGCCGGTGCCGGGCGCCACCGCGAGGTCGTTCCAACGACCGGCGAGGTCGAGCGGGCCCAGCACGGTGGGCACGGCGTCGCTCCAGTCGCGTTCGCCGTCGATGAGCCCCAGGATGTCCCATCGGTACTCGCCCGTGGACGGCGACCAGTACCCGGTGCCCGATGCGTCGCCCCGATCGGTCGTGAAGGCACCCGTCAGCCGGTGGGTCACGTAGTCGTGCGGGAGCATCACCCTGGCGAGCCGCGCCCACTCGTCGGGGTGTGATCGGTGGAGCCACGACAGCTTGGTGGCGGTGAACGCTGCCACGGGCACGCTGCCGACCGCGTCGGCCCACCCCTGAGCGCCGTCGAGCCGCGTCAGCAGCCAGTCGGCGTCGGGAGCCGACTCGGTGTCGTTCCAGAGCTTGGCGGGGTGGACGGGGCGGCCGGCGTCGTCGAGGGCGACCATGCCGTGTTGCTGGCCCGCCACGCTGACCGCGACCACCGAGCCGGGAGGGGTTCCCGCCGGCAGTTGGGCGATCGCCTCGTTCCACGCCTGCTGGAACGCGTCCCACCAGCTCTCGGGGTCCTGTTCACTGCACGGCGGAGTGACCGCCGGATGGGCGGCACCGGCCGATGCGACGACCGCTCCGGTGGCGAGGTCACGTAGCTCGACCTTGGTGGACTGGGTGGAGGAGTCGACGCCGGCGACGAGGGGCACGCTCGAACGCTAGTCGTGAGGCTCGGTGATCCAGGTTGCGGCCCGACCCCAGGCATCGTCGTACACGATCTCGCCGACCGGCTTGCGTTTCAGCGGCCCGTGGTGGCCCTCGGGCACGCCGAGCGTGATGCACGCCGACAGTGCGACGGTGTCGGGGATGTCGAGCAGCGCGCGCAGTTCGGCCTCGACGCCGAGGTGCCACATCGTCAGCGCGCCGCCGTACCCGAGCGCCCGGGCGGCCAGCAGCAGGTTCTGGCACGCCGGATAGACCGACGCCCCCTCGTAGGGCGACGGCGACCGGTACCGGTCGAGGCAGGCGAGGATCACCACCGGGGTGTGCTCGAACCGGTCGACGTAGCGCTGCATCGAGTCGGCGAAACGCGACGGCCGGTAGCCGTCGGCCTCCCGCTTGGCGTTCCATCCGGTCCGGAACGCCTCACCCAGCAGGGCCTTGGCGGCGACCGCCCGATCGCCGTCACGCAACACGAGGAACCGGAACGGCTGACGGTTCGAGCCCGATGGAGCTCGCCCGGCGTGCCAGAGGATCTCGGTGAGGTCGCCATCGGGGATCGGCTCGTCGGTGTAGCGACGAATCGCCCGCGTGGTGGCGAGCCCGTCGAGCAGCGTCACCGCCGGGGCACCGTCTGCCTCGGTCACCGTCCCCGGAATTCCGGGTCGCGCTTCTCCATGAAGGCGGTGACGCCCTCGGTGAAGTCGTCGGTGCGCAGCAGCGGCAGCAGCTGGAGGAACACGTGATGGACGTTCTGTTCGAAGGTCTCGGTCTCGGCCGCCCGCATCATCCGTTTGATCGCCCGCACCGCAAGGGGTGCGTTCGCGGCGATCTCGGTGGCCATCTCCTCGGTGCGCTTCACGAACTCCTCGACGGGAACGACCTGGTTGACGAGACCGAGCTCGAGTGCTTCGGCGGCGCTCAGCGTGCGCCCGGTGAACGCGATCTCGGCTGCCTTGGCGTAGCCGACCATCCGCGGCAACAGCCAGGTGCCGCCGCTCTCGGGCAGGATGCCGCGCTTCGCGAAGCCCGGGTTGAGCTTGGCGTTCTCGGCGGCGATCCGGATGTCGCACCCGAGCGCGAGATCGAGGCCGTAGCCGGCGGCGCCACCGTTGAGCGCACAGATCGTGGGTGTGTCGAGGTTGTGGAGGACGACCGGCGGCGCCGAGCGCAGGTCGAACTCGCCGGTGAAGCCGGCGGTTCCGCCGTCACCGTCACCGCCGCCGAGATTGCCGAGGCCGCCTTTCGGGCCCGCCATCTGCGCCTGCAGGTCGAGGCCGGCACAGAACGCGCGTCCGGACCCCGTCAGGACGATGCAGCGCACCTCGGGGTCGCGATCGGCTCGCAACAGGAACTCGCTGATCTGCTGCAACATGATGCCGGAGATCGTGTTCATCCGTTCGGGAGCGTCGAGCGTCAGGGTCGCGACGTGCCCCGCCACCTCGTAGCGGACCTCGTCGCGCACGTCCTGTGGTGTCGTTTCTGGCATCTGAGCTGCGGGATCGTTCACAGTCCCGAAACGTAGTGGCTTCCTTTCGGGCCCGACGACGCCTACACTTTCCGGACCTTACGAGTACGGGCATCCCGCCCGTACCCCAACAAGGGGGAGAAACCACAACATGCAGAAATCACGCGTGAAGCGCGTCGGTGCACTGCTGGTCGGGCTGACCCTCGTTGCCGCCGCCTGCGGCAGCGACGATGACAGCTCGTCGAGCACCGAAGCACCGGCTGGAACCGAAGCGGCGGTCGAGGAGACCACGGCGCCGGACACCACCGACGACATGACCGAGGAGACCACGGCGCCGGACACCACCGACGACATGGCCGAGGGCGACGGAACCGAGGAGATCGGGACTGTCCAGGCCGCCCCGACGTGCACCGGTGACAGCGACGGTGTCCTGAACATCGCCACCGTGCTGCCCGAGACGGGCAACCTCGCCTTCCTCGGCCCGCCCGAATTCGCCGGCGCTGAGCTCGCGATCCAGGAGATCAACGAGGCCGGCGGCGCCCTCGACGGCGACGTCACCCTCGACCAGGGCGACTCCGGCGACACCTCGACCGACATCGCCAACCAGACCGTCGACCGTCAGCTCGCTGCCGGCGCCGACGCGTTCATCGGCGCTGCGTCCTCGGGTGTGTCGTTCACGTTCATCGACAAGCTCGTCGAGAACTGCAAGATCCACTTCAGCCCGGCCAACACCTCGCCGGACTTCACCGACTACGCCGACGACGGTCTGTACTTCCGTACCGCCCCGTCCGACGTGCTGCAGGGACGAGTGCTCGCCGATCTCATGATCGAAGAGGGCGTCACCACCGCCAGCTTCATGGCGCTGCAGGATCCCTACGGTGAAGGACTGCTCAAGTACTCGGAAGAGCCATTCGCTGACCAGGGCGGCGAGATCGTCGACTCGTTCACCTACGACCCACAGGCTGCGGAGTTCTCCGCCGAGGTCGATCGCGTCGTGTCGGGAGACCCCGAAGCGCTCGTGATCATCGGCTTCGAGGAGACCTCGAAGATCCTCACGTCGTTGTTCGAGGCGGGCTACACCCCGGCGTCGGGCAAGAAGATCTACCTGGTCGACGGCAACGTCGGCAACGCACTCGGCGAGCAGCTGCCCGCCGGGTCGATGGAAGGTATCCGTGGCACCCTGCCTGCAGCCGAGATCACCGGTGACTTCCAGGAGCGCCTCCTGGCCGTCGATCCGGAGCTCATCGACTTCAGCTACGGACCGGAGACCTACGACGCCGTCGTGATCGTGGCCCTCGCAGCGCAGATCGCCGGCACCGACGATCCCGCCGCGGTCGCCGCCGAGATCAACGGCGTCACCCGTGACGGCGAGAAGTGCACCACGTACGCAGACTGCGTGGCGCTGATCGAAGACGGCATCAACATCGACTACGACGGACCTTCGGGCCCGCAGACGTTCGGCCCCGAAGGCGAGCCGACCGAAGCGAGCTTCAAGATCCTGACCTACGATGCGGACAACAAGGTCGAGGCCGGCGTCCCGACCGAATTCCGTTTCGCGGCGATCTGATCACTCGGATCTGAACCGGAACACCCGTGACGGGGGTCGCCTTCGGGCGGCCCCCGTTTCGCGTCCCGGCTTCAGTCGTTCACGAACTGCTGGACGACGTTGCGGCACTCGGGCTCGTCGAGGAACGCCTGTTTGAACGCACGGCGCTCGAACCGGAAGATCTCGGGTTCGAGCGACGACACGACCTTCTCGACCGCGTTGAACCAGATGCCGACGACACCTTGGACCTCGTCGTCGATCACCGTCTGTTCGCCGGCCTCGAAGAGCCGCCGCTGGTCGACCAGTTCGGCGTGCGCCGCCGCGACGCCGTCGTGGAGCTGACGGCGCAGCTCCACCGACTCGTCGCCGTCGGGAAGGACGAGGTCGTCGATCTCGCCGGCCCAACGATCGAGATCGGCCTCGATGGCATCCACACCCTCGACGATGCGGGGCAGTCGATCACCGGGTTGCTCGGTGGCGATTCCCGCCACCGAAGCGTTCACGTCGTCGACGATGTCGTTGTTGACCGTTCGCAACCCTGCGCAGACCACCGACGCCGTCGTGGCATCCGTGGTCGCGTCCGTCGTCGGCGCCGAGCACGACGCCACGCAGCCGACGACCACGGCCGCCGCCACCGCCATTCGACGACGTGGGCGGGCCATCCGGGCGACTCGGCGATCAGCGCGCCTTGGCCAGGGTCCCCAGGTAGAGCTCGATGACCTTCGGGTCGTGCAGGAGCTCCTCACCGGTGCCGGTGTAGGCATTGCGGCCCTGGTCGAGGACGTAGCCCCGATCACAGATCTGCAGGCACCGCGCGGCGTTCTGCTCGACCATGATGATCGACACGCCGGTGGAGTTGACCTGCTTGACCCGGTCGAACACCTGGTCCTGGAGCACCGGCGACAGCCCAGCGCTCGGCTCGTCGAGCAGGAGCACCGACGGCTCCATCATCAGCGCTCGACCCATCGCCAGCATCTGTCGCTCACCGCCCGACAGCGAGCCGGCGCGCTGGTCGATGCGTTCGCCGAGACGCGGGAAGATGCCGACGACCTCGTCGATCATCTCGGGGACGCCCGACTTGCGGAGGTAGCCGCCCATCTCGAGGTTCTCACGGATCGTCAGCGACGGGAAGACGTTGTTGATCTGCGGCACGTATCCGATCCCGCGGGCCACGAGGAAGTTCGCCTTCTTGCCGGTGACGTCGTCGCCCCGGTACCACACGGTGCCGTCGGTGATCTTGATCAGGCCGAAGAGCGCCTTCAACATCGTGGACTTGCCGGCCCCGTTCGGCCCGATGATGCCGATCAACTCTCCGTCGCCGAGCACGAGTTCGGCACCGTTGAGGATGTTGACGCCCGGAACGTATCCGGCCACGACGTTCTGGACGTGGATCAGCGGATCAGACATCGTTGGCGCTCCCCTGGTTCGTCTCGTCTCCCGCGTCACCCGCCGCACTCTGCTCGTCGCCGCCGACGATCTCGCGGATCTCCTCGGTGAGCGCAGCATGGGACGATCCGAGATAAGCATCGACGACGGCGGTGTTCTCGCCGATCGATCGCGGTGGTCCCTCGGCGATGATCGAGCCCTCGGCCATCACGATCACCCAGTCGGAGATGTCCTGGACGACGTCCATGTCGTGCTCCACGAACATGACGGTGATGCCCTCGGAGCGAAGCCGCTTCACGTGACCGAGCAGCGACTGCGTCAGGGCAGGGTTGACACCCGCCATCGGCTCGTCGAGCATGATCAGCGCCGGCTCGGCCATCATCGCCCGGGCCATCTCGAGCAACTTGCGCTGACCGCCCGACAGCGCCCCTGCGTACTCGTCCTTCATGTGGATCATGTTGAACTCGTCGAGGATCTCGAGCGCCCGCTGTTCGACCTCGCGTTCCTGCCCCCGCCAGCCGCTGAACAGGGCTCGTCCCATCCCCTCACCGGTCTGGCCCTGCGCCGCGAGCATCATGTTGTCGAGCACCGACATCTTGGCGAGGACCTTGGTGAGCTGGAAGGTGCGCACCATCCCCTTCTCGGCGAGTTCGTACGACCGCACGCCGCTGGTGGTCTCACCGTTGAACACCACGGTTCCGGTGTCGGGAGAATCGAAGTTGGTGAGCAGGTTGAAGAAGGTCGTCTTGCCGGCGCCGTTGGGGCCGATCAGGGCCGTGATCGCACCGCGCTGGATCTCGACGTGGTCGACGTCGACCGCTCGCAGACCGCCGAAGGAACGACTGACGCTGGTCGCAACGAGGATCGCGTCGGGTTTCGGCGCCCCCGGCTCCTTCGCGACCCCGTCGAACATGCCGGCCGCGGGATTGTCCCATTCGCGCTGCATGCCCGCGGCCCCGCCGCCGCCCGAGGTGCGGCCGAACTCGATGGCGTCGTCGGGGGTCGGGTTACTTCCGGGCATCGATCGCTATCTCTCGCTTGTCGCCGAAGATTCCCTGCGGTCTGAAGATCATCAGCAGCATCAACGTCAGGCCGACGAGCATGAACCGCACGGGGCCGACCTGTGATCGCTCCATGATCGCATCCGGCATGATGTCGTTGTCGATCAGCTCGATCAGGACGTTCTCGGTGAACGACAAGATGATCCAGAAGAGCATCGAGCCGATCACCGGACCCCAGATCGTGGCGAGGCCGCCGAGGATCGCCGCCGTCAGGGCGAAGAACGTCTGCTGGGTGGCGTAGTTGTCCGGCTGCACCGAGTTCTGCTGCACGGCGTAGAAGATGCCGGCGAGCGTGCCGAACGAACCGCCGAGGATCAGCGATTGCATCTTGAAGCGGAACACGTCCTTGCCGAGCGCGGTGGCGGCGTCTTCGTCTTCACGGATCGAGCGCAGCACGCGCCCCCAGGGCGACTTGACGAGACGCCACACCACGAACACCGACAACATCACGAGCGTCCAGCCGACGGTCAGCTCCCACAGATCGGCGCCGCTGAACTCGAGGTTGAGGCGGTCGAACAGCCGGAAGCCGTAGGTCCCGGTGTTGTTGAACGGGTTCCAGTTCTGGAAGCTGTTGGCGAAGCCGTTGATGCCGTTCGACCCACCGGTGGTGTCGCTGAGCACGGCGGCGCGCACGATCAACCTGATGATCTCGCCGACCGCGATCGTGACGATGGCGAGATAGTCGGCTTTGAGTCGCAACGTCGGCAAGCCGAGGAGGATGCCGAGCACGACACCGGCGAGCAGACCGACGATGATGCCGACCCAGAGCGGCGCACCGAGGGTGTTCGTGGTGATCCCGACACCGTAGGCGCCCACCGCCATGAACGCCACCTGACCGAAGTTGAGGAGGCCGGTGTAGCCGAAGTGGAGGTTCAACCCGATCGCCGCGAGGGCGAAGATGATCGCCTGCTGCGAGATGCCCGAACGGAACGAGTTGGAGATGATCGAGTTCCAGTCCACGGCGCTATCCGATCCGCTCCGGTCGTCCGAAGATGCCCTGCGGTCGGAACAGGAGGATCACGATCATCACGAGCAGTGCCCCGACGTTCTTCAGCTCCGGAGCGACCACCAGCGTCGCCATGAACGTGAAGATGCCGATCACGAGCCCGCCGACCATCGCACCGAAGTCGGTTCCCAGGCCACCCAGGGTGACGGCGGCGAACACGAGCAGGAGCAGTTGCTGGCCCATCAGCCAGTTGATCTGGCTGTTGAGGCCGAAGAAGATCGCTCCGGCGCTGACGAGTGCACCACCGACGAACCAGACGGAGGTGACCACGCGGTCGACGTCGATACCGGTCGAAGCGGCCAGGTCGTTGCTGTCGGCGACCGCGCGCATCGCCTTGCCCATCTTCGTGCGCCGGAGTCCGATCGCAGTTCCGACCAGGAGGATCACCCCGACGACGATGATCGCCAGTTCCTTCGGCAACACGTCGACCGGACCGACCGAGAAGAGGATGTCGGTCTGCACTGCGTACTGCTCGTAGGGGCGTGACCGCTCGCCGAACAGGAACAGGAAGAAGAACCGGAGGAACAGGGCGAGACCGATCGAGATGATCATCATCGCAGTCAGCCCGGTGCCGCGTTTGCGCAACGGCCGCCACATGCCGATGTCGACCGCGGCCGAGCCGAGTCCACCGAAGAAGAACGCCAGCATCGCGGCGAACACGAAGTTGATCCCCAGGATCGAGTTGAAGAAGTACGCGACGAGCGCGCCGAACACGATCTGTTCCGACAGGGCGAAGTTGACCAGCCCGGTCGTGCCGTAGATCAGCGAGAGGCCGATCGCGCACAAGCCGATGATCAGGCCGAAGATGACGCCCTCGAACATCAACCGGGCGGCCCGAGTGAGCAGGCTGTCGCTCGTCTTGTCACGTGCGGCCCCTGCTGCGCCGCCCTCGGCGAGGTTGAACAGGACTCGAGTCGGCTGACCGATGCGGGCATCGACCGGCAGCACCTGCTTGTCGGCGCGCACCAACTCGACGCCCTCGGGCAGCGTGTCGATGTCGATCTCGACGGCGTACTGCCCAGGTCCGGGGAGCGGCACCGACACGAAGCCGGTCGCATCGGACGTCCCCCGGCCGATCTCCGTGCCGATCGACTCGATCTCACGGTCGACGATCACGGCCTCGTACACGATGATGTCGGCGCCTTCGACCGGGTCGCGTTCGGAGCCGTCGTCGGGTTTCGCGAGCAGGGTCGTCTCGACGGCCTCGCCACCGGACTGGGCCGAGACCGACGCCGAAGGCAGCAACCCCAGCACGCCGACGACACACAGGAGCACTCCGACGATGCTCAGACTCCGCCGCCCCGCGGCATGGGTTGTAGCCATAGCGGCAGGAGCTTAGGCGGTCGCGGTGGTGTCGACCGAGAATCGAGGCTCGTCGAGCGTTTCCGGCGCGTGAACTCTGTGGTCACCGGCGTCGACCGGTTCGAGTCCGGCGAGCAGGAAGTTCACGGTGACGACCCAGAGCGCGGTGGCCCCGGCGACGTGAGCGGCCACCAGGACGGCCGGGACGCCGTTGAAGTACTGGAGGTACCCGATCCCACCCTGCACCACCGCAACGAACATCCAGGTGGTGACGTGCCACGACAGCCGATCGGACAAGCGTCCGGACGACGTGTCGGTCCGCCGCAGCATCACGACGAGTACGAGGAAGACCGCCACGGCGATCCACACGGTGATGCTGTGGACCTCGGCGACCGACGAGATGTCGAACCCGTAGCGCCGCGCCGTCTCGTCGCCGGCGTGAGGGCCGGCGCCGGTGACGACCGTGCCGGTGACGAGTGAGGCCGCCACGAACAGGCCGAGCGCAGCGAACAGTGCGGTGATCGACGGTGTCACGCCTGCACCGATCCGGTCGACGACCGGTTCGGGCCGGGACCGGTGCACCGCAACCAGGCCGAAGGCGATCGAGATCATCGCCAGGATGAAGTGCGACTGCACGAGCGTCGGATGCAGATCGCCGCGCACGGCGAGCCCGCCGACGACACCGTTGCCGAGAATCGTGAGCAGCACGGCGACTGCCGGAAGCTTCAGCCCGGTGCGGCGCGGCCGGACGCGGAACGCGCCGATCGCCAAGAGGAGTGTCGGAATCCCGATCACCCCGCTGAGGAGCCGATTGACCTGTTCGATGGCGGCGTGGCCGCTCGACACGTCGATGAACCGTTCGTTGTTGCAGTTCGGCCAGTCGTCGCACCCGAGCCCGCTGCCGGTGAGGCGGACGACCGCACCGGCGACCGTCAGGAAACAGACGCCGACGACGGTGACGATCGCGATCTGCCGGAACCGGCGCAGTGACAGCGTGAAACGGGGTCGGATCTCGTCGCTGGCCATACCTCCGACACGATACGACTAGCGTCGGCCGGGTGCTGAGCTCGTTCGACGACTTTCCGATCCATCAGACGTCACATCCGATCGTGCAGACGGCCTCGACCGACATCAACCACTACGACCGGTACTTCTTCAACGGCTACACCAAGGACACGCGGCTGTTCTTCGCGCTCGCGATGGGGCTCTACCCGAACCGCCACGTCGCCGATGCGTCGTTCAGCGTGGTGGTCGACGGCGGCACCGTCGACGCGCGCCAGATCAGCGTCCACGCCTCCCGCCGCGCCCCGACCGACCGCGCGGACGCGAACGAGGTCGGACCGATCCGCGTCGAGGTGCTCGAACCCCTGAACGCGCTGCGCCTCGTGGTCGAAGCGCCCGAACAGGGTCTGCGAGCCGACCTCACGTTCGTCCGACGGTCGGCGCCGATCGAGGAGGACCACTTCCGTCAACAGATCGGACTCCGCGTCACGTTCGACTACACCCGGCTCACGCAGTTCGGCGGCTGGGAGGGCTGGATCGAGGTCGACGGCGAACTGACCGACCTCGCGCCCGGGGAGACCGTGGGCAGCCGCGACCGCTCGTGGGGGATCCGTCCGGTCGGCGAACGCGGCTCCACCGGCGCTCCCGTCGCCGACCCCCAGTTCTTCTGGCTGTGGGCGCCGATCAACTTCGACACGTTCTCGACGCACTTCGACGTGAACGAGTACTTCGACGGCAAGCGGTGGCACGAGAGCGGTTTCGTCGCCCCGATCTCCGATCCCGAGGGGTCCTACCCGGCCGCGTCGATGCGTTCGGTCGACTACGAAATCACCTGGCGCCCGGGGACGCGGACCGCCTCGTCGTTCGAGCTGGCGATGACGCCCTGGGACGGCGAGGCGTCGACGATTCGGCTCGAGCCGTTGTTCGAGTTCCACATGTCCGGCCTCGGCTATCTGTCGCCCGAGTGGTCCCACGGCGTCTGGAAGGGCGAGCTCGCCGTCGGCGGCGAGCGATGGGATCTGCCGGTCGACGATCCAGTGGCGCCGCACAACGTCCACGTGCAATCGATCGTGCGAGCGACCACGTCGGGCGCCCTCGGTGACCACACCGGTCTCGGCGTGCTGGAGCAGCTCGCGATCGGGCGCCACGATCCCACGGGGCTCGAGGGCATCTTCGACGGCTTCGCCGGCTGACCGCCACGCTGCGGCGGCCGGTCGTCAGGTGTGCCGGATCGTCATCCCACCATCGACCGCGATCGTCGCGCCGTTCACGTAGCTGGAACTCGGCAGGCACAGGTTGAGCGTCATGTGCGCGACTTCCTCAGGATCGCCGTAGCGACGCAGCGGGACGCGGCGCCGGGCGTAGGTCTCCTTCGCCTCGGCCGGGATCGCCTGGGTCATGCCGGTGTCGATCGGGCCGGGACAGATGCAGTTGACGGTCACCCCGTGGCGGCCGAGTTCGACCGCGAGACTGCGGGTGAGGCCGGTGACGCCGGCCTTCGAGGCGGCGTACGCGGCGAGCCCCGCGGTGGCGACGATCGACTCCGTCGACGCGATGTTGACCACGCGGCCCGCGCCGGACTCGATCAGGTGCGGCACGGCCAGGCGCACGAGCCTCGCGTGCGAGGTGAGGTTCACGTCGAGGGTCCGCGCCCAGTTGTCCTCGAACTCGGCCTCGTCCTGGAACGCCGAGTTGACCAGTGAGACACCGGCGTTGTTGACCACGATGTCGAGGCCGCCGGCCCAGGTGATCGTGTCGCCGACCAGCGATCGCAGCCCGGTGGGGTCGCCGACGTCACACGGCACGCCGAGCGCCGACGTCTCCCCGTACACCGCGCGGATCTCGTCGACGACCGAGGCAACACGCTCGGGCGCCAGGTCGGCGACCACGACACGGGCGCCTTCGTCTGCGAACAGCCGAGCGGTGGCCAGTCCCATCCCACTGGCGGCCCCGGTGACGATCGCGACCTTGCCGTCGATCGACCGTGACAGTCGGCTGAGACGCGTCACGATCTCCACCCGTGCGAGATTCCGCCGATCCCGACGACCCCTGGTCCGCTCCGATCACTCATGCGCGAACCGTACCGCGGGCCCGGGTGAGCCGCTCCAGCTCGGCATCGGCCATGTCGGTGCACGGCGCTCGCACGGCCTCGTCGTCGGCCGAGAGGCTGCATGCATCATTGTCGGCAGGGCGGCGGCCCACCCTGACCGGCTGTCAGGGACGCACCTCGTAGAACGAGTTGACCGAGTGCTCGACACCGAGGGTCCGGAATCGGGTGAACCCGGCTGCCTGCGCCATCTCCCGCGCCCGCGACTCGGGCAGGCCGAGGGTGCCGAGGCCGGCCCCGTCGGGCTGGGACAGCGCGGACGACATGCACGACAACACGCTGATGCCGTACATCAGCGACGCCATCGGGTTCTTCTCGACGTTCTCGGCGAAGGTCTCGCGGCCCTTGATGTCGACCAGCAACCAGGTTCCGTCCGGCGCGAGCGCGTCGGAGATCGCGTGGATCATGCCCTGCGGATCGGTCATGTCGTGGATGCAGTCGAACGTCGTCACGAAGTCGACCGAGTGATCGTCGGGCAGCGGTTCGTCGCGCGGGTCGACGAACCGGACGTTGTCGGCCTGCTCCTCGCGGCGGCGGTGTTCGGCTCGCTCGAGTGCGTACTGCGAGATGTCGTAGCCGACGAAGCGGCTGTTCGGGAACGCGTCGGCCATCAGCAGCACCGCTCCCCCGGCGCCGCAGCCGATGTCGGCCACCGTGATGCCGGCGGTGAGCCGCTCCACCACGCCGTCGAGTTCGGGCAACACCGTGGGGATCAGGTGATGGCGGTTCCACGGCTCGAAGCTGCGCTCGATGCCGACGGCACCTTCGGGGCCGTGGCTGTCGTAGTCGTGGCCGAGACCGCTGCGGAAGCTGTCGGGCATCACCTCGAGCGCGGCCATCGTCTGGGGGAATCGATGGAACATCCCCATCCCGAACGCCGGATGATCGGGCGACGCGAGCACGGCGGCCGCCTCGGGCGTCAACCAGAAGCGCTCCGGCGCCCGTGCGGTGTCCACCGCGATCAGTTTCGCCGCGGCCTGGTTGTACGCCCACTCGCGCACCCAGCGCTCGTCGAGGCCGGTGTGATCGGCGAGTTCCTGCGTCGACAGCGGCTCGGCCGCGGCGGCCAACGCGCTGTAGAGGCCGAGGCGGTCACCGAGGTGGATCATCCCCGCTGTCACGGCCCCGCTGAGTTGGGTGAAGACGGAGAACGAGTAGAACTTCAGTCGATCAGGATCGGGAGCGTCAGCCATCTCACGAAGGTAGATCGTGGGTGGACCTCGTCTCTCAGCGGGTCCGATCCTGGCGCTCGAGATGTTCCAGGTCGCTCAGCTTGGTGAGCGTGAACGTGTAGCCGTCCTCGAGCGGCATCGCTTCGACGCGGCTGACCGAGGTGTGCCCGAGAACGAACCGGTCCCACTCCCACGGTGTCGGGTCGAGCCCGAGCAGGTGTCCGATCGTGACCGAGTTCGTGCCGGCGTGCGCGATCAGGGCGATCCGGGCACCCGGCTCGGCGATGCTCCAGATCGGGAGGTCCATCTCGGCGCGGACGACCCCGCGGTCCGAGAGGAATGACGACGCTCCCGCTCGGATTCGGGCCACGAAGTCACGGACCGACTCGCCGCCGTGCAGTCCGTGCCAGCGATCCTCCGCCTTGCGCCCTTTCAGTTCTGCGTACGCCTCGGCCGCCTTCTCGGCCGGCGTGCCGTGCCAGACCGGGTCACGGATCTCCTCCAGCCACGGATCGATGACCTCCGATCGGGCGAAGGCGTCGAGCAGCGGCGCCGCCGTCTGACGGGCACGCACCAACGGCGACACGAGCACCTCGTCGAACTCCTCCGATCGGAGCGCTTCCGCGAGCCGCTGCGCCTGCCGGTGGCCGAGTTCGGTGAGCGGCGGGTCCACCACCGTCAACCCCTCGCGGACCCACTCCGGCTCGCCGTGGCGTATCAACACGATCTCCATGACGCTCGACACTACGACCGTCGCAACCAGACCCGACCGCCGGGTCCGCATCAGCACAAAATGCCAGTTCGAGCGTTGTCGCCGACACGGAATCACCAGGCCTAGGTCTGCGTCAGCGGACATCGACCGGGCGAACGTCGTCGCTGACACAGAAACCCAGGCCGTCGGTCGGTCGAGGGAGCGGACCGGTCGGGGCGGGCGGGCCGAGCGATAGCTTGCGGCCAGTGATGAACGAGCCCGGTGCAGCTGCAGGCTGGTACGCCGATCCCATGCGGCGCTACGAGCACCGGTACTACAACGGGCGCGAGTGGACCGCCGACGTCGCCACCGGCGGGCAGCGGTTCGTCGACCAGCTCGGGCTGGAACCGACGGGCGGCGCGCCCGACACCGTGACGGGCACTCCGCCCCGACCGGGCACCAACGCCGCGGCGACGACCGCCATGGTGCTCGGCATCGTCGCCGTCTCGATCGCCTGGCTGCCCTTCCTCGTCGTGCTCGGCGCCATCGCGGCGGTGCTCGCCATCGTGTTCGGCGTGATCGGTCTCCGACGATCACGCGTCACGGGCTCCGGCCGTTCGTTCGCCGTCGCCGGCCTGACCACCGCGGTCGCGGCGCTCGCCGCTGCGGTGATCGGCGTGGTGCTCACCGGGACCGTCCTCCGGGTGTACGACGACTATCTCAACCCTGCACCGAACGAGGTAGCAGTGACCTCATGCGAGCTCCAGGGCGCTCGGGCGACGATGACCGGGGAGATCACGAACACGGGCGACCGGGTGGCGGACTTCTCGGTGCTGGTCGGCTTCGTCCGTCCGGGCACCGACAACACGCACCGGACCGAACGTGTCGACGTCGACGACGTCGCCCCCGGCGCGACCTCCGAGTTCTCCGCCCAGAGCCAGGTCGACCTCGACGACATCGGGTGCATCGTCGTCGACGTCAACGGACCGCTGCCGTTCGGCATCGCCGTCGACTGACCGACCGCTCGGCGGGCACCCGCCGCCGTCAGACCGTGGTGGCCGAGACCCAGGCGTCGTAGAGGCGCCGGTACACGCCGTCGCGCGTGATCAGGTCGTCGTGGTGCCCGTCCTCGACGAGGACGCCGTGGTCGAGCACCAACACCCGATCGGCGCGGGCTGCCGTCGACAGCCGGTGGGCGATGGCGATCGTGGTCCGGGACGCCGCGAGCCGTTCGAGGGCCCGGGCGATGCGGACCTCGGTGAGCGCGTCGACCGACGACGTCGCCTCGTCGAGGATGAGCACGTCGGGGTCCGCGAGGCCAGCGCGGAGCAGGGCAACGAGCTGCCGCTCCCCCGCCGAGAGCTGGTCGCCACGTTCGCCGACGCGCGTCGACAGTCCCTCGCTCAACGAGTCGACCCAGTCCTGCACGCCGAGGTCGGCGACCACCTGCTCGACGTCACGGTGCTTCGCGTGTTCCCAGGCGAAGGCGATGTTCGCCTCGACGGTGTCGTCGAACAGGAAGGGCTCCTGTGACACCACCACGAGACGGCTGCGCAACTCCGCTCGGCTCACCCGACGCAGCGGTACGCCACCGAGGTCGATCTCGCCGATCGTCGGGTCGGCGAACCTCGCGATCAGGCGACCGAGCGTGGTCTTGCCCGAGCCCGTCGAGCCGACCAGCGCCACCTGCTGACCTGCCGGGATGGTGATGTCGAGGTGCTTGAGGACCGCGTCGTCGGCGCCGTCGTCCGAACGGCTCCGGTAGGCGAACGTCACGTCGCGGATGTCGATCTGCAGCTTGCCTGCCGGAAGTGGGATCGGATCGTCGGGCTCGGGCGGCCCGACCGGCATGTCGAGCACCGACAGCACGCGACGCAGCCCGGCCACCGCCATCTGCGTCGTGTCGATGATCTCGGTGAACTCCGCGATCGGCTCCAGGAACCGGTAGGTGAGGAACATGAATCCGATGAGCGCCCCGGCGGTGAGCCCGCTCGCCGGACCGAGCCAGACGCCGACACCGACGACGGCACAGACCGTCAGCGCCGAGAACACCTCACCCGAGGGGAACAGGAACGCCCCGAGCCGGGCCGCCTTGATCTGGGCCGTCGTCTTGACCTCGACAGCGTCGCGGACGTCGGTCGCCATCGTCGGCCCGGCCCCGTAGGCCCGGATCGTGGGGGCACCCGACACGACCTCGGCGATCGTGCCCAGCATCTGACCGTTGCCGTGCCGGGCCCGGTCGTAGGCGACCAGCAGACGTGCCTGCACGAACCGCAGCACGAACACCAACGGCAGCGCGACGACGAACGCGACGAGGGCCAACTGCCAGTTGATGGCGAGCATCACGCTCGCGACGATCAGCATCAGGGTGCCGTCGATCAGCCAGGCGAGTCCGCCCCACTGGAAGAACTGGGCGAGGGTCTCGATGTCGCTCGTGACCCGAGCGACCAGACCGCCCCGACGCTCGTCGTTGTGGTCGGCGAGGCTGAGTTGGTGGATGTGGCGGATCAGCCGTACCCGCAGGTCGTGCAGGGCACGTTCGCTGCGCTCGCCCAGGCGCAGGGCAGCCGTCCGGTAGGCAAGACCGGAGACGACCACCGCGACGACCGCGACCAACGCCATCTGCACGATCACGTCGAGTTGCACCTCGCCATCGGCGAGACCGTTGTCGATCGCCTGTTGGATCAACAGCGGCACCACGACGCGACCGGCCGCCCCGATCGCGGCCAACAGCCACGTGACTCCCAGCCCCTGCCTCAGGATCGGCGCCGTCTCGAGCCCCCTGCCGATCGTGCGAACCGCCGAGTCCTCGCTGATCGGCGGCATCGTTCCCGCCTTCACGGCGATGGTCGGGTCGAGCACGCTCACGACATCACCGCCCCGGTGGTGATCTCCGGTGTGGCCACCGATGCCGGCGCGTCGGAACGGTCGGCCTCGAACGCCTCCACCAGATCGCGGTACGGGGCGGTCGACGCCATCAGTTCGTCGTGGGTGCCGTGTGCCGCCACCCGCCCGTCGGCGACGAAGACGACATCGTCGGCCAACGCGATCGTCGAGGGGCGCGAGGCGACGAGCAGCACCGACGAATCGGCGAGATCGTGGCGCAGGTTGTCGAGCACGATCGCTTCCGTCGACGGGTCGAGCGCCGAGGTGGTGTCATCGAGCACGAGCAACGACGGCCGGCGCACGAGGGCACGGGCCAACGCGAGTCGCTGACGTTGACCACCGCTCAGGCTGACCCCGCGCTCGCCCACGATCGTGTCGAGCCCGAGCGGGAGCCGCTCCACGAACTCGGTGGCGGCTGCCAGGCGGAGGGCCTCCCACACCTCGTCGTCGGAGAACACCGCCCCGAGACGGACGTTGTCGCGGACGGTTCCGCCCATCAGGAACGCCTCCTGGAACACGATGCACCGTGTGCCGTCGGCGAGTGCGACCGTGCCCGCCGACGGCCCCACGAGCCCGATGGCGAGCTGGGCGAGCGTCGACTTGCCCGACCCGGTCGGACCGACCAGCGCGGTCACGTTGCCGGCGGGCAGCGCGACCGACACGTCTCGAACGGTGGGCGGGCCATCGCCCTCGTGGGCGAACGACACGCCGTCGAATGCGATGCCCACCCCGGCCGGTGCGGTCACGATGCGGTCGACGGGGTCGGGCTCGATCGGTTCCTGCAGCACCTCCTGGATCCGGGTCCATGCCGAGATCGAGCGAGGGAGCTCCGACAGCGTGAAGCCGATCAGCCGCAGTGGGAACACGAGCAGGGTGAACAGGAAGATCACGCCGGACACCTCGCCGACCGTCACGTCGCCGGACCGGACACGCACGGCGCCGATCACCACCAGCAGGATGTTGGTCAGCGACGGGATCACGTCGAGCAACGCCTCGAACCACGTTCGGAGGCGGATCGCCTTCACGCGAGATCCTCGCACCTGGTCGGCGAGACCTGCCAACCGTTCGGTCTCGCGCTCCTCGGCGCCGTAGGACTTGACGAGCTGCACCCCCTCGAAGCTCTCGTGGACACCGGCGGAGAACTCGCCGAGCTGGTGCTGCGCCCGGGCGAAATGCGCCGACACCGATCGTTCGTACACGACGTTGGTGACCACGAGGAGTGGGAAGACGACCATCGCCACCACGCCCAGCGGCCAGTCGATCGCCAGCATCCACAGCGTCGAGACGACCACCATGATCACGGTGCCAGTGGCGAAGGGGATCGGAGCGAGCACGCCGACGGTGGCTTCGGCGTCGACGCCGGCACGGGCCACGAGGTCGCCGTCCGCCCGGCGATTGTGCCAACTCATCGGCTGATGGATGTACCGGTCGACCACCGCGTTGCTGTAGATCTGGGCAACGCGCCACTGCGTGATCGAGGCGAACGTGCGCCTGATCACGATCGCCACTGCGCGAACCACCCCGATACCGAGAACCAGTGCGAGCCCTGCCGCCACCGTGGCGGTCGCGACCTCTCCGTCTTCGAACCGCGGCACGACCACGTTGTCGATCACCCAACTGATCGCGAAGCTCGACGCCACCGTGAGGAGCGCGAAGACCGCAGCGCCGCTCACGGCGATCGCGAACAACTTCGGCTGCAACCGCACCATCGACCAGATGAAGTGGGCGTTGCGGCGAGCACGTGCGGTCGCCCCGATGTGTCCGTCGACGTCTCCCGCCCCCGATTCGTCGACCTGCTCGCTCACACGACGTTTCTACCAGCGACCGCCCGCCATATCGTCAAGGGCGTGACGACCGACTCGACGACGCAGCCTCCGTCGGAGGCGACGATCCCGAGTTACATCCCCGGGGCCGAACCCGGGCCCTGGCGTCGTTCCCGGATCCGCAAGGTGCTCCTGATCACCGCGATCGTCGGGCTGATCGCATTCTGGATCTGGGCGCTGTTCTTCGCGTCGAAGGAAGCCGTCAACAAGATCGACGACCGGGCCTGGGCCGAACGAGCCGAGACGATCTGTGCCCGCTACGACCTGCAGATCCGAGCGCTCGAGGCCGAGAGCTCCACCGACCTCCAGGTCCGCGCGGCCCTGGTGGTCGAATCGACCGATCTCCTGTCGGACATGCTCGACGAGGTCGTCGCAGTGACCCCGTCCGACGAGAAGGGGCAGGCGATCGTCCCGGCCTGGGAGGGCGACTACCGCACCCTGCTCGCCGACCGCTACCGCTACGCGGAGCAGCTGGCGAGCGGCGAGGACGGTCCGTTCACCGAGACCGCCGTGCAAGGGGTTCCGATCACGGAACGGATCGAGACCTTCGCCGGCGACAACGAGATGCCGAGCTGCGCGCCACCTCGTGGCTCGATCGTCTGATCACGCGAGCGTCTTGATCACCCTGGCCGGCACGCCGGCGGCGACGCAGTTGTCCGGTAGGTGCCCGGTGACGACGCTGTTCGCTCCGACCACGACGTGTCGCCCGATGACGGCACCGGGCAGCACGACCGTGCCGTGGCCGAGCCACGACCCGTCACCGATCGACACCGGGCGTTCGGGCATCACCTGCCTCGAGATGGGCAGGTCGAGATCGAGATAACCGTGGTTCTGATCGGTGATGTACACGTGGTGGCCGGTCCAGACGTCGTCGCCGATCGTGATCTGCAGGTGCCCGACGATGCCGCTTCCCTTGCCGATGAGACAACGATCACCCACGGAGATGACCGGGTCGGACACCATCTCCTGGCCGGGCACCATGCCCGCCGACAGTGTGATCTGAGGACCGAACAGCGTCCCGCTGCCGATGTGGATGTAGCGCTCGTTGAAGATCGCGTTCGCGGGGAAACAGATCGCGCTGCCTGGTCCGAATGCACCGAACCGTCGGCCCCGGCGGGTGTCTGGGCCGATCGCGCCGAGTTCGACCGCCGCTTCCCACGCCCGGATCACCAGCTCGCCGCTCGCCCGTTTCAGCCCGGTGCGCAGACGCTGTACCACGGTGTCGGGGACAGGCGGGCGCTCGAGCACGCCGGGGAACGCTAGTGCGGTGACCGTCGGTCCCTACAGTGAGAGCCCAGTGACCAGCCGTCCCGTTGCCCCGCGAGCCGTCGCATCCGCCGCTCGGCCGCCGTTCGGTTCGATCACCGACGTCGCCGGCATCGAGGTCGGGCATCATCAGCGCACGGGTCGCGGCTGGCAGACCGGCACCACCGTGGTCTTCGCCCCGCAGGGTGCGACGCCCGGCGTCAGCGTGCGCGGCGGTGGTCCCGGCACCCGCGAGACCGACGCACTCCACCCCGAGAACCTCGTCGAACGGATCCATGCCATCTGTCTCACCGGTGGGAGCGCGTTCGGGCTGTCAGCGGCCGACGGGGTCGTCGAGTGGCTC
Organism: Ilumatobacteraceae bacterium; assembly: GCA_963712775.1. GTDB lineage: Bacteria > Actinomycetota > Acidimicrobiia > Acidimicrobiales > Ilumatobacteraceae > Sva-07. The sequence goes on from CAVQJG010000004.1 coordinate 97,708, forward strand.
GAGGAGCGCCGATTGGGGTTTCCCATCGGCGATCCGCTCGACCCGATCGGTGTCGTCCCGGTCGTCCCGACGGCGGTGATCTTCGACCTGGGCCGCGCCGGGCACTTCGCCCACCGACCCGACGCCACGTTCGGCCGTCGGGCCGTCGGCTCCGCCCGGGTCGACCAACGCCGCTGGGGGTCGGTCGGCGCGGGCTCGGGAGCGAAGGCCGGGGGGCTCCAGGGCGGGGTGGGGACCGCCAGCACGCTCGTGACGATCCCCGGTGCGATGATCGGGGTCGAGTGCAACGACGTCGAGGTCACCGTCGGAGCGCTCGCCGTGGTGAACGCGAACGGTTCACCCGTCGATCGCGCGACCGGCCTCCCCTGGGCGTCACACGGCTCCGGGCTCCAGCGACCCTCGAATGCCGACCGCGCCACGCTACGCGCCGCGCTCGACGACCCGCAGGTGAGCCTCAACACCACGATCGGCGTGGTCGCGACCTCGGCCCGCCTGTCGAAGTCCGAGGTCGGCAAGTTGTGCGGCGTCGCCCACGACGGACTCGCCCGTGCCATCCGGCCGGCCCACTCGATGACCGACGGCGACACGGTGTTCGGCCTGGCGACCGGAGACGTCGACCTCGGTGAGGGTCCGGCCGCCATGCGCTCGATCACGTCGCGGCCCCGCGCGTTCAATCTCCTCCTCGCGGCAGCGGCCGACACCTTCGCGTCGGCGTGCACACACGCGATCATCAGCGCAACCGGAACCGCGCACGCACCGGCGTACCTCGAACTCTGCCCGTCTGCGACGGCGTCGCCGCGACCACGCGGGGGTGACTCGTGATCGTGCCCGACGCGCCACCGCCGCTCGTGTTCACGCACCCGGATGCCGCTCGGGCGTGGTCGACCGACGCGATCCGCGCGGCTCGTCGCATCGCGTTGGTACCGACGATGGGTGCGCTCCACGAGGGCCATCTCGCGCTCGTGCGCGCGGCTCGAGAACGCGCCGACCTGGTCGTGGTGTCGATCTTCGTCAACCCGCTGCAGTTCGGCGAGCCGGCTGACTTCGACCGGTATCCGCGCCCGATCGACGACGATCTCGCCGCCTGCGCCACCGCCGGCGTCGACGCCGTCTACGCGCCGACGGCGGCCGTCATGTATCCCGAGGGTTTCCAGACGCGGGTGGTCCCCGGTCCGCTCGCGGCGGCCATGGAGGGCAGCAGTCGCCCCGGACACTTCGAGGGCGTCGTCACCGTGGTCACCAAGCTCTTCGCCGCAGTCCGGCCCGACGTGGCGGTGTTCGGCGAGAAGGACTTCCAGCAGCTCGCCGTCATCCGCCGACTGACCGTCGACCTCGACCTCGGGGTCGACGTCGTGGGCCATCGCACCGTGAGGGAACCCGACGGCCTGGCCATGTCGAGCCGGAATCGCCGACTGACGGACGCCGAACGTCGGGCGGCCCGTTGCGTTCCCCGGGCCGTCCGCGCTGCGCTCGACCGTGCGGCCGAGCGCTCAGCATCCGTCGGCGACGTGCTCGCCGCGGCGCATCAGCAGATCGCAGCCGAACCGGCCGCTGCGCTCGACTACGTCACGGTCTTCGACGCCGGCCTGCTCACCGAGGTGCAACTGTTCGATCCCGAGCGGCGCCGGCCGGGCAACTACCGCCTTGCGCTCGCGGTGCGGCTCGGTGCCATCCGCCTCATCGACAACGTCGACCTGTTCGACGCCCTCGACGTCTGAGCCGTCGGTCCGGAATGCCGCTCGATCCTGGATCCGGTCGGCCAACCCGGTCAGGACCACGAGCAGCACGACGCCGTTGAACAACGCGTGGGCCACGATCGCGGGGCCCAGCCGTCGCAACAGCGCGGTGGCGACACCGAAGGCGATACCGACGCTGGAGAGCACGAGGACCAGCCCGACGTTGCCGACCCCGCGCACGGGATCGACGTGTGCGGCGCCGAAGAGCACGCCTTGCAGGATCACCACGGGCACGACGTGCAGCCGGCTGCGCAGGCCGCTCATCACCACGCCCCGGAACACCATCTCCTCGACGACCGGCGCGGCGATCACCGCGGTGATCACGATCGACACCACATAGGTCCGGTCGACGTCGACGTCGCTGATCGCATCGGTGTTGCTCGCGATCGGGAGCCCCAGCGCGATGACGATCGATGCTGCGGCGACCTGCGCTCCGAGCGCTCCGAGCCACACGAGTGGGCCCCAGCCGAGGTCGGCCCACCGTGGTGACAGGCCGATGTCCGGGCCGAGCCGGCCCGTGGCCCAGCGGCGGCTCGCGTACCAGCACCACCAGACCGACGGCCCGTAGCCGACGGTGGCGAGCAACAGCACGTACACGGCGACGGGCCAACTCAGGTCGACCACGGCCTCGAGCAGGTACTTCGAGGCGACGAGCGATGTGGTCAGCACGGCGATCGCCCCGATTGCCGCGGCCATGGGAAGCGTCGACTCGACGTGCGACGGGGTCGACGGGATCGACACGGCGGTACCGGGTACAGGCGGCGGCAGCGGACGACTCACGATGTCGTCAAGAGTCCGTCAAGGACAGGCCGAGGGTCGCCACAACGCTCAAGAACGTACCCGTCCGATCCGATGCACCGGTGTTCGCGTGTCCACCGTCGTCGCGCCACCGCTCACACCCTGAACACTCGTCCCAGCCCGAAGGACCTCCGTGCCAGCGACTCCGTCATCCGAGTTCTCGATCACCCGGATCGTGCGCCGACGATTCGCGATGGCGGTCGCCGCCCTCGCGGTGATCACCGTTGGTGTCGTCGTCACCGCTGCCGCCGAGACGACCGTGGAGGCAGCCCAGTCGGACGACGACTGGCTCGGTGTCGTCAACGCCTATCGGGCGGCATCGGGCCTCGCTCCGGTCGTCGAGAACGCCGCCTGGTCGGGTGGGAGCCGCAAGCACTCGTGCTGGATGCTGCTGAACGGCATCGCCCACGACGAGCAACCGGGGTCGGCTGGCTACAGCATCGACGGAGACGCTGCCGGCAACAGCGGGAACGTCGCCGTCTCGAGCAGCGCCGAGGCGGCTGCCCGTTCGCACGTCGATCTCTGGATGTCCGGACCGTTCCACGCCATCGGCGTTCTGCGGCCATCGTTGCGACAGGCCGGCTTCGGGATGTGCGCGAGCCCGCCCAATCCCACCAACACCAAGTGGCGTTCGGCTGCCACCCTCGACGTCGTGCGCGGCATCGATGGCGGCACGCCCAAGCCGACGACACCGGTCTTCTTCCCCGGCGACGGCGCAACCACCAGCCTCACCCGCTTCGTCGCCGAATCGCCCGACCCGCGGACCTTCTGCGGCTGGAGCGGCCAGAGTGTGGGTCTGCCGCTGATCGCGCTCCTGCCGTCACCACACAACGGTGCCGTCGCCACCCTCGAGGGACCCAATGGTCCGATCCCGACATGTGTGCTGACGAGGTCCAACACCTCCGGCGTGGCGAGTTCGATTCTCGGCGGTGACAACGCGGTCGTCGTGGTTCCCGCCACACCGCTGACCGCCGGCTCGTACAGGGTTGCCACGCTGACCGACAACGGCCAGGGTGCAAACTGGTCGTTCACGGTCGACCCGAACGCGCCGCTGACCGCAGGCTCGCCGGCGGCATCGCCGGCAGGGCCCGGGCCGCTGGGGAGCACCGCAGCGCTCGGCGCCCGGATGCCCTTCGAGCCGGTGACCCCGTTCCGGCTCGCCGATTCACGCAGCCGGCTCGGCCTCGAACGCCTCGCCGCCAACCAGCAGGTGCGTGTGCGCATCGCCGGTCAGCGAGGCCTTCCCGCCGACATGTCGGCGGTCAGCGCGAACTTCACGGTCGACCGTCCGAGCGCGGCGGGCTACCTCACCGCCTCGAACTGTGCCGAGGCCAGCCCGTCGGTCTCCACCCTCAACTTCGAAGCGGGCGACTCGGTCCCGAACCAGGCGATCATCCCCCTCGACCGCGGCGACATCTGCCTGTTCGCGAGCGCGACGACCGACGTGATCATCGACGTCAACGGCTACGTCGCGCCGGGAGCGAGCCAGGTGCTCACCCCCGTGACACCGCGCCGGATGCTCGACACCCGCTCGGGGCAACCGTTGCGGCCGGGTTCGGTGCTGCGCGTCGACGTCGAGGGAGGCGCGAGCCCCGCCCCGGATGCGGCGAAGGCGGTGGCGCTCAACCTGACCGGCACCGGCACCATCGAGAACGGCTACGTGAAGGCCTTCCCGTGCGGCGTCGCCGAACCCGACGCCTCGTCGCTCAATCCCCGTGCCGGTCGCGATCGAGCGAACTCGGCGATCGTCCCGACCGGCGCCGACGGCACGATCTGTCTCACGAGCAACATCACGACACATGTGATCGTCGACATCACCGGCTGGTTCGGTGAGCAGTCGGGCCAGCGGTTCGTCTCCCTGACACCGATTCGCCTCGCCGACACACGTTCCGCACACCCCGACCTCAACGGCGGCGGCGGAGCCGGTCTGCTCCGGCCCGGACGCACGTTGCGCGTGCAGGTCGCAGGATCACGCGGAATCGACGCCGACGCCAGGGCGGCGACGCTCAACCTCGTTGCGACCGACGGACCATCCGGTGGTTGGCTGCGGGTGGTGCCGTGCGGGGGCGCTTCCGACGTCTCGAACCTGAACTCTCCCGGCATCGCTGCCGTCGCCAACGGAGCGAACGTGAAGCTCGACGCCGAGGGTGCGGTGTGCGTGACCACCAGTGCGCCGACGCACGTCATCGTCGACGTGACCGGCGTGTGGACCTGACACGCCCGAACGTCAACGTCTGACCGCGTGATCGGTGACCGTGGCGCGATATCGGATCGTGTGCACGCTGTCGCCGGAGAGGATCGCTCCTCGTCCGAGCGTGCGTCCGTACTGCCAGTTCGACAGGCCGAGCTCCGGCGCGTTCAGCGCGTACTGCCCGTCGACCCATCGGGTGAACCCGTTGCCGACGAACGGCGCGTCGACCGCCGCCGCGAACCAGGACTGAGCGGCCGCGTCGTCGCTCACCAGTGAGGCCACGAAGTGGGGGCTGTAGCGATTGCACAGCGAGACGGCCTCCTCGATCGAATCGACCACGACGAGGCTCACCTCGGGGTCGTTCTCCCATTCCCATTCGACAGCCAGCGTCGCTTCCTCGATCGTCGACGCGGCGGGTTCGGTCCTGACGCCGCCTGGCCGGGCGATCTCGACGACCGACCGGAACCGCTCGGCCGGCACGTGGGGCTCGCTGCCCTCGACGACGTGGAGCCGCGCCGATGCCGCCCGGCTCGCGGCAGCGGCGTCGATCGCGTCGAGGAACACCGGCACGAGCCGGGCGGCCTCGGCGCGCACGATCGCGCACACGTTGAGTGTGTTGCACACCTTCCGATCCAAGGAGTTGCGGACCGCCGCGCCGAAGGTCGCACTGGACGCATCGGCTGCCGCCACCATCCACGCACCACCGGTGCCGTGGAGGCTGACGGGGATGCCGGACTGCGATGCCACGGCACCGAGCTCGGCCACGACCGGCCCTGATCCGCGTGCGACCGCCAGCGCCAGTCGGCGGTCGCTGAAGAGCGCATGCCCGGCGGCGTGGGTCGGCGAGTCGACGAGTTGCACCACACCCGGAGGGAGTCCGGCGCCGTCCCGGGCGGGCTCGAGCGCATGGTCGACGATCGCCCGTGCGGTGCCGAGCGCATCGGAACCGATCCGGAACACGACGGCGTTCCCGGTGCGGACCACGCCGCACGCGTCGGCGAACACGTTCGGGCGCCCTTCGAACACGAAGCCGACGACACCGAGCGGGGCCCGGTCGGCCTCGACCGACCATTCGGGATGATCGACGCGCGTGACGGTCCCTTCGCGCCGGCTCGACGAATCACGCCAGCCCCGCAGCCCGACGATCATGTCGTGCCGCATCCCGGCATCGAGACGCAGGCGGGTCGTCGATCGGCCCCTCTCCTCCGCCCGCGCGACGTCGGCGGCGTTGGCCGCAGCGATCAGCGCGAAGGCATCGTCGTCGGCGAGCGCCGAAGCGAATCGGTCGAAGAAGTCCGAGATGGTCTCGTCGCCGACGGTCGCGAGCCGGCCGAAACCGTCGACCGCCGCGCCGACGGCGTCGTCGACGATCGAGTGGACCTCGGCGGGAACGTGCAACAGCGCGCCCGTCGACTGGACGACGACGAGCCGGTCGCCCGCGCGGAACCGCGCGGCGAGGTCGACGTCGACACGGACCACCCGGTCGCCGCCGAACGGGATCTCCTGGCCGACGACGAGTCCGAGCAGTGGTGCGATCTCCGGTGCCGCCGACATCGCAATTAGCGTAGGCGTGTGCCCCCGTCTCCGCTCTACTTCCGTCAACTCCTCTCCGGTCGCGACTTCGCCGTCGGCGATCCGCTCGCGTCACAGATGGTGAACTTCGTCTACGTGGTCGGCGATCGCCGCACCGGCGACTGTGTGCTGGTCGATCCGGCCTACGCCGTGCGCGAGCTCGTCGACATCGTCCGCGCCGACGGGATGGTGGTGACCGGTGCGCTCGCCACCCACTACCACCCCGATCACGTCGGTGGATCGATGATGGGGCACTCGATCGAGGGGATCTCGGAGTTGCTCGACCACGTCGACTGCCCGGTCCACGTCCAGCGCGACGAGGTGGAATGGGTCTCGAAGTCGACCTCGGTCACCGCCGATCACCTGATCGCACACGACTCGGGCGACGTCGTCCGGGTCGGCGACATCGAGATCACGCTCGTGCACACGCCGGGCCACACGCCGGGGAGCCAGTGCTTCTTCGTCGACGATCGGCTGATCGCCGGGGACACGCTGTTTCTCGAGGGTTGCGGCCGGACCGATCTCCCCGGCTCCGATCCGTCGAAGATGGTGGAGAGCCTGCGGCGCCTCGCGGAGGTCCCGGATTCCACGATCCTGTTCCCGGGCCACCGCTACTCGATCGCGAGCAGCGCGACCATGGACGTCGTGAAGGAGACGAACTTCGTGTTCGACTCGCTCAGCAATCCGCCTTCGCGGGGATGACGATCTCGATCCCGACGACGAACCCGGCATAGCCCGGCGTTCCCGCGTTGGCAGCGTTGAGCGCGTCGAGCGTCACGTCGAACTTGTTCGCCACCCTGCTCGGCAGGTCGCCGGCAACGATGACATAGGTGCCTTCACCACAGTTGTCGCCGGCATCGGGAATCGTTGCGGTGGCTGCGTCGGTCGCCGTCTCGGTGGTGTCGTCCGTGGACTCGGCCGTCTCGGTGGCGGCGGGGGCGGTGCCACCGGGCGGGATCTTGATCGTGGTGCCCGGGCCGGGGAACTCGTTCGCGCTCCCCCACTCGTTGTAGGCGACGAGGTCGTCGAGCGAGACACCGAACATCTCGGTGATCTTCAGTGGGTAGTCGCCGGCCTGGACCACGTACTCCTGCTCGGTGGTGACCACCTCGCCGGCGGCCACCGAGCCGGTCGGCGGCGTGGTCGTCGCGGGCGGGCGCACCACGAAGGCGGTGGAGGCTGCGCTGAGGTCGATCGTCGACTGGGTCGCGGCGCTGTCATCGGCGCCGCACGACGCCATGAAGAGCGCGCCGACGAGGACGGGGCCTGCTACCACGCCGAGTCGGCGTGCTCTGGTCGATTGCATGGCCGCCAGCGTAGGCGCCCCGCCGCACCGAGCGTCGTCAGGGGCGACGGGTGCTACACGAGTGGACGCTCGGCGGGCCGGATCGGCGACGGCAGCCGGGTCTCGCCCATCAGGTGGGCATCGACCCCGGCGGCGCACGCGCGTCCTTCGGCGATCGCCCACACGATCAGGCTCTGCCCCCTCCCCATGTCGCCGGCGACGAAGATGCCGTGCTGGTTGGTCATGTAGCGATCGTCGCGGGCCACGTTGCCCCGAGGGTCGTAGTCGAGGTCGAGCGAGTCGAGCCATGCTCCCTTCTCCGGGCCGACGAAGCCCATCGCGAGGAAGACGAAGTCGGCGGGGATCTCGTGGTCGGTGCCCTCGACCTTGACGAACGCGCCGTCGATCAACTCCACCTCGTGCAGACGCAGGGCGTGTACGCGCCCGTTCCCGTCGTCGAGGAACTGTTCGGTGTTGACGCTGTAGAGCCGCTCGCCGCCCTCCGCGTGAGCGGAGGTGACCTTGTAGGTCATCGCGTACTGCGGCCACGGGTTGTTCGGGCCGCGGTGCTCGGGGGGTTTCGGGAGGATCTCCAGTTGCGTGACCGACGCCGCGCCCTGGCGGTGTGCGGTGCCGAGACAGTCGGCGCCGGTGTCGCCGCCGCCGATGATCACGACGTGCTTGCCGGCCACGTCGATCGGCGAGGTCTCGATGTCGCCGAGCTGCACCCGGTTGGCGTACGGCAGGTACTCCATCGCCTGGTGGATCCCGCCGAGCTCCCGGCCGGGGATCGGCAGGTCGCGCCACGCCGTCGCCCCACAGGCGAGCACGATCGCGTCGTGCGAGGCCCGAAGCACCTCGATGTCGATGTTGTCCCCGACGACGGCGTTGGTGCGGAACTCGGTTCCTTCCGCCTCCATCTGTGCGATGCGCCGATCGATGTGACGCTTCTCCATCTTGAACTCGGGGATGCCGTAGCGGAGCAACCCACCGATCCGGTCGGCGCGTTCGAGCACGACGACGTCGTGGCCCGCTCGGGTGAGTTGCTGGGCCGCGGCGAGGCCGGCGGGACCCGAACCGATGACTGCGACCCGTTTGCCGGTGCGGACCGCCGGCACGTGCGGGGTGACCCACCCCTCGTCCCAGGCGCGGTCGATGATCTCGACCTCGACCTGCTTGATCGCCACGGGGTTCTGGTTGATCCCGAGGACACACGCCGATTCGCACGGGGCCGGGCAGAGACGCCCGGTGAACTCCGGGAAGTTGTTCGTGGCGTGCAGCCGCTCGATCGCGTCCTGCCAGTGATCGCGGTAGACGAGGTCGTTCCAGTCCGGGATCAGGTTGCCCAGCGGGCACCCGTTGTTGCAGAACGGGATGCCGCAGTCCATGCAACGGCCTGCCTGGTGCTTGAGTGCGTCGGGATCGAAGTCCTCGTAGACCTCGTTCCAGTCGCGCAGGCGCACCGGCACGGGCCGCATCTGCGGCGTCTCACGATCCCACTTCAGGAATCCGGTCGGCTCACCCATGTCCGTGGTCCTTCTTCTCGACGCTCATGCTCTGGCTGCTTCCATGATCCTGTCGACGGTCTGGTCCTCGTCGAGGCCGGCAGCCGTGGACTCGGCGATGACCGTGAGGACCCGCTTGTAGTCCTTCGGCATCACCTTGCGGAACGCGGGCAGCTCGGTCTCCCACGACCGCAGGATCCGCTCGGCGACGGCCGATCCGGTGAGGTCGCGATGCCGGGTGACCGTGTCGCGCAGGAACTCGCGGTCGGCATCGTCGAGATCCTCGAGCGCCACCATCTCGTAGTTGACCTTGCTGGCGAACGCCTCGGCCGGGTCGTACACGTACGCGATCCCGCCGGACATGCCGGCGCCGAAGTTGCGTCCGGTCGGCCCGAGCACCACGACGCGGCCACCGGTCATGTACTCGCACCCGTGATCGCCGACACCCTCGCTCACGGCGGTGGCACCGGAGTTGCGCACACAGAACCGTTCACCGACGATGCCGCGAAGGAACACCTCCCCGCCGGTGGCCCCGTAGGCGATGACGTTGCCGGCGATGATCTGCTCCTCGGCCACGAACGTGGAGAAGGGGTGGGGGTGCACGACCACCCGCCCACCGGAGAGGCCTTTGGCCACGTAGTCGTTGGCATCACCGACGAGACGGATCTGGATGCCGGCCGGCAGGAACGCTCCCAGGCTCTGCCCTGCGGAGCCGGTCAGCGTGATGTCGATCGTGCCGTCGGGAAGCCCCGCTCCCCGCCACTTCTTCGTCACCTCGTGACCGAGCAACGTCCCGACCGTCCGGTTGACGTTGCGGACCGGTAGGTCGATCGACACGTGCCGGCCGTCCCGGATCGCCGGTTGGGCGAGTTCGATCAGCTGTTGGTCGAGCGCTTCGTCGAGACCGTGGTCCTGCCCGACGCTCTGGACCATCGTCTGGTCGTACGGATTCCGGGGTACCGCCAGGATCGGGCTGATGTCGAGGCCGGACGCCTTCCAGTGCGTGATCGCCCGACGCGTGTCGAGGACCTCGACGTGGCCGATCAATTCGTCCATCGTCCGGAACCCGAGTTCGGCCATCAGCTCGCGCACCTCGGTGGCGATGTACTCGAAGAACGTCTCGACGAACTCGGGTGTTCCCGAGAAGCGTGCCCGCAGCTCCGGGTTCTGCGTGGCGATGCCGACCGGGCAGGTGTCGAGGTGACAGACGCGCATCATCACGCAGCCGGACACCACGAGCGGGGCCGTCGCGAAGCCGTATTCCTCGGCGCCGAGCAGCGCGGCGATCACGACGTCGCGACCGGTCTTCATCTGGCCGTCGGTCTGCACGACGATCCGGTCGCGTAGACCGTTGAGCAGCAGGGTCTGCTGGGTTTCGGCAAGACCGAGTTCCCACGGCCCACCCGCATGTTTCAGCGACGTGAGCGGGCTGGCACCGGTACCGCCGTCGTGTCCGGAGATCAGCACCACGTCCGCCTTGGCCTTCGAGACGCCGGCGGCCACCGTGCCGACCCCGGTCTCGGCGACGAGCTTGACGTGCACGCGTGCGGCGGGGTTGGCGTTCTTGAGGTCGTGGATCAGCTGTTTGAGATCCTCGATCGAGTAGATGTCGTGGTGCGGCGGCGGGCTGATCAGGCCGACGCCGGGTGTCGAGTGCCGCGTCGCCGCGATCCACGGGTACACCTTGTGGCCCGGCAGCTGCCCGCCCTCGCCGGGCTTGGCGCCCTGCGCCATCTTGATCTGGATGTCGTCGGAGTTGGTGAGGTACTCCGAGGTCACGCCGAAGCGACCGGAGGCGACCTGCTTGATCGACGAGCGGCGCTCGGGGTCGTAGAGGCGTTCGACGTCCTCACCACCCTCGCCGGTGTTCGACTTGGCCCCGAGGTGGTTCATCGCGATCGCCAGCGTCTCGTGGGCCTCGGCCGAGATCGAGCCGTAGCTCATCGCCCCGGTGGAGAACCGCTTGACGATCGCGTCGATCGGCTCGACCTCGTCGATCGGAACCGGCGTCCGGTCGCCGGCGAACTGGAACAACCCGCGCAGGGTCATCAGTTTCTCGGACTGGTCGTCGACCCTGGACGTGTACTCCTTGAAGATGTCGTAGCGCTTGGACCGGGTGGCGTGCTGGAGCTTGAACACCGTCTCCGGGTTGAACAGGTGGAGCTCTCCCTCACGCCGCCACTGGTACTCGCCGCCGAGTTCCAGCTTGCGGTGCGCGCGCTCTTCGGGCCGCGTCGGGTTCGCCATGGCGTGCCGGGCCGCGACCTCGGCCGCGATCTCGTCGAGACCGATCCCACCCAGCTGCGAGATCGTGCCGGTGAAGTACTCGCCGACGACGCTCTCACCGAGGCCGATCGCCTCGAAGATCTGCGCTCCGGTGTACGACGCGACCGTCGACACACCCATCTTCGACATCACCTTGAGGACGCCCTTGCCGCAGGCCTTGATGTAGTTCTTGACCGCCTTGTGGGCGTCCATCCCGCCGAGGCCGTGCATCTCCTCGGCGATCAGGTCCTCGATCGACTCGAACGCCAGGTACGGGTTGATCGCCCCGGCTCCGTAGCCGATCAGGAGCGCCATGTGGTGCACCTCCCGAGCGTCGCCGGACTCGACGATCAGTCCGGCCATCGTGCGCTGCTTCGTACGCACGAGATGGTGGTGCACCGCTGCGGTCAGCAGCAGCGAGGGGATCGGGGCATCGATGCTGTCGGCGTTGCGATCCGACAGGACGATGATCCGCGTGCCGTCCTCGATCGCCTCGGACGCCTCGAGACAGATGCGGTCCAGGGCGGTCCGCAGACCGTCACCACCATCGGCCACCCGGTAGAGGCCGGACAACACCCGCGCCTGCAGGCCGGGGTGGTTGCCGTCGTCGTTGATGTGGATGATCTTGGCGAGTTCGTCGTTGTCGATGATCGGGAACGGAAGGGCCAACTGCCGGCAGCTCTCCGGGCCGGGCGCCAGGAGGTTGGCCTCGGGGCCGACCGACGACGACACGGCGGTGACGACCTCCTCACGGATCGCGTCGAGCGGTGGGTTGGTGACCTGGGCGAAGAGCTGCGTGAAGTAGTCGAACAGGAGCCGAGGACGTTCGGAGAGCACGGCGAGCGGCGTGTCGGTCCCCATCGAACCGAGGGCCTCGCCTCCGGTGGCGGCCATCGGCGTGAGGAGGATCTTGAGTTCCTCGTGGGTGTAGCCGAACATCTGCTGGCGTCGGAGCACGCTGTCGTGGCTGAACACGACGTGTTCGCGTTCGGGCAGGTCCGCCAGCTCGACCATGCCGGCCTCCAACCACTCGGCGTACGGGTGGAGCGATGCCAGTTCCGACTTGATCTCGTCGTCGGCGACGATGCGGCCCTGGCGGGTGTCGATCAGGAACATCTTGCCGGGCTGGAGGCGCCCCTTGGCGACCACCTTGGCGGGGTCGACGTCGATCACGCCGACCTCCGAGGCCATGACGACGAGGTCGTCGTCGGTCACCCAGTACCGGCTCGGACGCAGACCGTTGCGATCGAGCACGGCGCCGATGACGTCGCCGTCGGTGAAGGCGACGCTGGCCGGGCCGTCCCAGGGCTCCATCATCGCGGCGTGGAACCGGTAGAAGTCGCGCTGCTCCTGCGACATCGTCTCGTGGTTCTCCCACGCCTCGGGGATCATCATCAACATCGCATGGTGGATCGGGTAGCCGCCGAGATGGAGCAGCTCGAGCACCTCGTCGAACCGGGCGGTGTCGGACGAGCCCGGCGTGCAGATCGGAAAGGCGCGATCGATGCCTGGCAGCACCTCGGATTCGAGCATCGCCTCGCGGGCGCGCATCCAGTTCTGGTTGCCCTGCACCGTGTTGATCTCGCCGTTGTGGGCGACGAACCGGTACGGGTGCGCCAGCGGCCACGACGGGAAGGTGTTGGTCGAGAACCGCGAGTGGACGATCAGGAGGGCCGACTCGACACGCGGATCGAGCAGGTCGGGGAAGAACTCACTGAGCTGCGGCGTCGTGAGCATGCCCTTGTAGACGATCGTGCGCGCCGACAGGGTGGCGAAGTAGGTGTCGAGTTCGCCGTCGAGCTCGCGGCGGCTGCGCTTGCGGGCGACGAAGGCCTTGCGGTCGAGTTCGATGCCGGTCGCGCCGTCGGGGTCGGCGACGAACAGCTGCTTGAACGTCGGCATCGCGGCGCGCGCCGTGGCTCCGAGACAGCCCGGGTTCACGGGCACGTCGCGCCAGCCCAGCGTGACGAGGCCGACATCGGCGACCGTCGCCTCGATCGCGGCCATCGCCTTCTCGCTCGCCACCGGGTCGGCGGGCAGGAACGCCATCCCGACCGCATAGGCGCCCGCCGCCGGGAGTTCGAAGTCGACCACCGCACGCAGGAAGGCGTCGGGCACCTGCATCAGGATGCCGGCGCCGTCACCGGTGTCAGGTTCGGCACCCGTGGCACCCCGGTGTTCCATGTTCGTGAGCGCCTTGAGACCGGTGAGCACCAGTTCGTTGGAGCGCACGCCCTTGAGGTTGGCCACGAACGAGACACCGCACGAGTCGTGTTCGTTCCGAGGGTCGTACAGGCCGATGGGGCCCGGGGGCTGCTGCATCATCACATCCACGAGGGTCGAGGTTGAACGAGTCGTGAGTCGCTCCGCGACGTTGCGGCGGCTCGTCGTCGCAACGTTGCGACGGCGGGTCTCACGAATTCGCTCGAGACGACGCTGGCTCGAGGCGGGGGAACGCACAGCATAGGGGACACCTCGGCCGATGGGAAAGTCTCCGCCCTGCTCGTGAACAAGTGAGCGCCGTGGCAGCGCACGGGTTCACGAGATCGGCTGGTGGCGGCTGTGCGACACTTGGGCGTGGACCTTCGTGAGCACCTCCTCGCCAACAGCGGGATCGTGGGGCTGGAGATCGTCGAGCCGGGAGACGTCGAGCGAGCCGTGCGTCTGTTCCGTCGCGACGGATTCGTCGTCGTACGCGACGCGCTCGACGTCGCACAGATCGAGTTCCTGCGCGCCGGCGTCGCCGAGGCGGTCGACGCGATCGTGGCGCTCGATCCGGGCCGCGCCGGCAACCGAGGGCCACGCCGCTACTCGTTCGGCGGTTCGAGCACGACGCGCAGCATGTTGCACCGGCCCGAGTGGCGGATGCTGATCGATCTGCCGACGGTGACACCGATCCTGACGGCGATCTTCGGCTCCACCGACTACATCGTGCGTGCAGCAAGCGGAGACTTCTGTCTGCCAGGGGCGACCGAGTACCAGCCGTTGCATGCCGACATGCGCGACTTCGTCGACGCCGACTCCACTCCGTTCAGCTCGTTCCACGATCCCGCCGGCCACGTCTCGGTCCGCGATCTCCCGTGCCCGTACGTGTGCGTCAACTTCCTGCCGATCGACATGACCCCGCTCAACGGGCCGACTCGCCAGATCCCCGGCACCCAGCGGTCCCGGGCGCCGATCCCGCGGCGGTCGGAGGAGCCGGAGTGGATGCGTCTCAGCACGGTCTGCCCGGCACCGGCCGGTGCCGTGCAGATCCGCGACGTGCGCGCGTGGCACGGGGGCACTCCGAACCTCAGCGACGACGTCCGGGCGATCCCGAACGTCGAGTACTACGCCCCGTGGTTCCGTGAGCCGCTGATCCCCGGGATCAGCCATGCAGACTGGCTGGGGCTCTCCGAATTCGGCCGACGCCTCACTCGCTTCGTGGTCGCCGACTCGGGCGACGAACTCGACACGAGCCCGACGCTCACACCGCCGCGTGGAGCGAGCCCACGCTGATCGCCCGAGCCTCGGCGTTCGAAGCACATCGGGGGCCTCGCCTGCACCCCGTGCGTCGACGCCGCGGTCGCAGCGTCGCTGCGCGACACTTCGTCGATGCGTCATCAGCAACGAGCCACTTCCGCCGACGGGACGTCGATCGCCTGGAGCCGAACCGGATCGGGCCGGCCCGTCGTGCTCGTGCACGGGATCACCGAGTCGGCCGCGTCGTTCGCACCGGTGACCGAACGGCTGGCGACGACCAACGAGGTCATCACGCTCGACCTGCGCGGCCACGGCGAGTCGTCGAACGCCGCGACGTACGACCTCGGCTCGATGGCCGGCGACGTCGGGGCGGTCATCGCTGCCGCCGGCGTCGAACGGCCCCACATCGTCGGGCATTCGTTGGGTGGCATCGTCGCCACTGCCGCCGGCTCGATGCTCCCGTTCGCCAGCATCGTCGACGTCGACCAGTCGCTCCAGCTCAGCTCGTTCAAGGCGCTGCTGATGCCGGCCGAGGCGATGCTGCGCGACCCCGACCAGTACCAGCTCGTGGTCGACGCGATGTTCGAGACGATGATGGGCGACCGGCTCTCCGCCGACGAGGCCGCCCGCGTGAACGGGCTCCGACACGCCGACCACGACGTGGTGTTCGGCGTGTGGGAGCTGCTGCTCACCCAGCCCGAGGACGAGATCGCGGCGATCGTCGACGCGGCACTCGCGGGCTACGCAGACAGCGACGTGCCCTACCTCGCGCTGTTCGGGATCGATCCGGGCGACGGCTACGGCGAGTGGCTGCGCGAGCGGATCCCCAACAGCACGGTCGAGTACTGGACCGACGGGGATCAGCCCCTCGGCCACTACCCCCACCTCGTCGAGCCCGACCGCTTCGTCGCCCGCCTCCACGCCTTCTGGCCCCGATGATTGCAGCAGGGGTCAGACCCCACGTGAAATTCGAGGCGGAGAAGGGTCAGACGTCGGCGTAGACCGCTGGGCGCTTCTCGAAGCCGGCCATGACCGCCTCGATCTGGTTGGGCGTGCCGATCTGGGCGCCGATCGTGCGACGTTCGGCGGCGAACTGTTCGGCGGCGCCCTCCTCGAGGATCCGGTTGAACAGCGCCTTGGAGCCCTGCACCGCGCCCGGGCTCATCGCCGCGATCTCCCGGGCCAGCGCCAGGGCGTCGGCCTTGGGATCGTCGCTCAGGCGCGTGGCGAGGCCGAGTTCGGCAGCTTCGGTGCCCGTGAAGACCCGGGCGGTGAACGTGAGTTCCTTGGCGATGTCGGGGCGGACGAGCTTCGAGAGGACGAACGTGCCGGTCATGTCGGGAACGAGACCCCAGTACACCTCGCGCACCGACATCTTCGTGTCGGGGTGGACGATGCGGATGTCGGCGCCGAGCGCGATCTGGAGACCGCCCCCGAGGGCATGGCCGTGCACGGCGGCGATCACCGGCACCTTCAGCTCCTGCCACACCCAACACACCTGCTGGCCCAGGTGGGTGATGCGGTCACCCTCCATCTGGCCGGGATTGCCGTCCGAACGAGTGGCCGCACTCGCCGCGTCGTCACCACCCGCCATCGCCTGGAACGACGAGAAGTCGAGACCCGCACAGAACGACGCGCCGTCGCCCGAGAGGACCACCGCACGCACGCCGGGTTCGGACTTCAGCCGCTCCCCCGCCTCGGCGATCGCCGAGAACATGGCGTTGTCGAGCGCATTCCGCTTGTCGGCACGGTTGAACACGACGTCGGCGACGCCGTCGGTGATGGAGATGAGCACGCGATCGGACATGGATCCGAGTCTGGCAGCTGAGCTAGGCGCGACGACGCACCAGAGCGCGGTCGATCTCGGAGACCGAACGGACGCCCGTCAGCGCCATCGTGCGCTCCATGCCCTCGCGCATGAACGACAGCACCTGGTCGACACCACGTTCGCCGGCGGCGCCGAGCGCGTACAGGTACGGGCGCCCGATCGTGACCGCGTCGGCCCCGAGCGCGATCGCCTTGACGATGTCGCTTCCGCGCCGCACGCCGCCGTCGCAGATGACGACGATCTCGTCACCGACCTCGTCACGCACCGGTTCGACCAGCTCCAGCGGGACCGGGGCGTCGTCGAGCTGACGGCCGCCGTGGTTCGACAAGCCGATCCCCTGGACGCCCATCGCGACCGCCTGTTTGGCGTCGGCGACCGTCTGGATCCCCTTGAGCACGATCGGACCGTCCCAGATCGACCGGAGCCACTCGATGTCCTTCCACGACAACGACTGGTCGAAGTGGCTGGCCACCTTGTTCGCCAGTGAGATCGGGGTGGACCCGTCCATCTCACTGCGCCCGACCACGTTCGCGAACTTGATCGGCTCGTTGCGGAGGAAATCCAGGGTCCAGCCGGGATGGACCGCGCCGTCGATCAGCGTTCCCGGCCCGATCTTCGGCGGCAGGGTGAAACCTCGGCGCACGTCTCGCTCGCGACGTCCGAGCACGGCCGTGTCGACGGTGAGCCACACCGTCGAGTAGCCGGCCACCTTCGCCCGCCCGACGAGTTCCTCGACGAGGGGTCGGTCGCGCCAGGTGTAGATCTGGAACCACTTGTCGCCGTCGGACACCGATGCGACCTCCTCGATCGATCGCGTGCCCATCGTGGACAACGAGTACGGGATCCCCGCTCGTTCCGCTGCCCGCGCGACGGCGAGCTCGCCCTGCGAGTCGGCGATGCGGGTGTACCCCGTGGGCGCGATGATCAGCGGCATCGACATCGATCTGCCGAACAACGTTGCGGACGTGTCGAGATCGCTCACGTCGCGCAACACCCGCGGTTCGAACTGGTACGCGGCGAAGGCCCCGACGTTGCGGGCCATCGTGCGTTCGTCCTCCGCCGCGCCGTCGATGTAGTCGAAGACCCCCCGCGGGAGGCGTCGCTTGGCGATCCGCCGCATGTCGTCGACCGACACGCACTTCTGTAGGCGGCGCTCCACCGGGTCCAGCGTCGGTTTCCTGAACCTGACGACCGACCGGAAGGTCTCGATCATTCCCATCGCGTGAGCGTAGGCCGAGCGACGTCAGTCGACGATGCGCAGACCGCTGGGAGTCATCGACGGTTCGGCCTGGGGCAGATCGACGACGAACTCTGTGCGGTGGGCGGGGAAGATGTGCTCGCTGACGAGCACGGGCGAACCGCTGCGGTCGGTGGTGACCCGCTGGCACCGCAGCACGGGCGACCCCGCCGGAACGCCCAGCAGCCTGGCGTCGTCGACGTCGACGAGATCGGCGGCGATCGTCTGCGTCGCACCGTGCAGGTCGACGTCGAGGAGTTCGTAGAACGGACGCCGCTCGACATCCTTGCGCGAGAAGTGGGCGCCGAGCTCGGACGGGCACCACACCGTGACCACGGCGAACGGCTCGCCGTCCGCGAGGTTGACGCGCTTGACGCGCAGGACCTGATCGACACCGAGGATGCGCTGGACGCGTTCGGGGGACGTCTCGTAGGCGAACTCCTCGATCTTGCGTTGGGACAGTTTGCCCACGCCTTCGACGTGCGATTCGATCGTCGCCAGGGACTCGAGCGACTGCGGGACCGGATCGGCGGCGACGAACCATCCGAATCCCTGGCGTGCTGCGACGAGCCCCTCTTCGCGCAGCAGCTCCAACGCCCGACGGATCGTGACGCGTGACGCGTGGAACTCCCCGGACATCTCGGCCTCCGAGGGCAGCACCGACCCTGCCGGCGCAGCCAGCACCCGCGCGCGTAGCTCGTCGGCGATCTCCTGGTAGCGAATGTGTCTCACGGGGTCTCCCGACGGGTTGCGCGAACGTCAACTTGTATTATAGTTGTCTACATGACTCAGAACGGCGCCACCACCCCCATCGGACTCGTCGAGAGCGTCTACGCGAGCCTCCCCGAGCGGGTCGCCGCCGGTCGCGAACGCCTGGGGCGTCCGCTCACGCTGACCGAGAAGATCCTGATCAACCACCTCGCGGACCCCGACGAGGCGATCGAACGCGGCGGCACCTACAACGACTTCCACCCCGACCGGGTGGCGATGCAGGACGCCACGGCACAGATGGCACTCCTGCAGTTCATGACCGCCGGGCTCTCCGAGGCTGCGGTCCCCTCGACCGTGCACTGCGACCACCTGATCCAGGCGAAGGTCGGCGCGACGATCGACCTCGGCGTCGCCGTCGACACCAACAAGGAGGTCTACGACTTCCTCCGGTCGGTGTCGGCGAAGTACGGCCTCGGCTTCTGGGGCCCGGGCTCGGGCATCATCCACCAGGTCGTGCTGGAGAACTACGCCTTCCCGGGCGGCATGATGATCGGCACCGACAGCCACACGCCCAACGCCGGCGGCCTCGGCATGGTTGCGATCGGAGTCGGCGGCGCCGATGCCGTCGACGTGATGACCGGCTTCCCGTTCAACGTGCGCTGGCCGAAGGTCATCGGCGTCAAGCTCACCGGCACGCTCAGCGGTTGGTCGAGCCCGAAGGACGTCATCCTCGAGGTGGCCCGGGTACTCACCGTCGAAGGTGGCACCGGTGCCATCGTCGAGTACTTCGGCCCGGGCGCGGACTCGATCTCCGCAACCGGCAAGGCGACGATCTGCAACATGGGCGCCGAGATCGGAGCCACCACGTCGCACTTCCCGTACGACGCCAACATGGCTGCATACCTCAAGGCGACCGGCCGTGAGGCGATCGCCGACGCCGCCGACAAGGTCGCTGCAGATCTCCGAGCCGACGAACGTGCCGTGTACGACCGGATCATCGAGATCGACCTCGACGAACTCAAGCCGCTGATCAACGGTCCGCACTCCCCCGACCGCGCCCACAAAGTCGGCGCCGCCGGCGTCGGCGCGGCTGCCCGCGAGAACGACTGGCCGCTCGAGCCCTCCGCGTGCCTGATCGGATCGTGCACCAACTCCTCGTACGAGGACATCACCCGTGTGGCCTCGATCGCCCGCCAGGCCGCAGCCGCAGGGCTGACCGCCAAGTGCGAACTGCTGATCACGCCGGGCTCCGAACAGGTTCGAGCCACGATCGAGCGCGACGGGCTGCTCGCCGACCTCGAGGCGATCGGTGCGACGGTGCTCGCCAACGCCTGCGGTCCCTGCATCGGCCAGTGGTCCCGGCCCGAGTCGATCACCGGGCAGCCGAACACGATCGTCAACTCCTTCAACCGCAACTTCCCCAAGCGCAACGACGGCTCGGCGAAGACGCTGAGCTTCGTCACGTCGCCCGACACGGTGTTGGCGATCGCGCTGGCCGGGCGCCTCGACTTCGACCCCACCGTCGACACGATCACCGCCCCCGACGGCACCGAGATCACGCTGGTCGAGCCGGTCGGCGAAGTGCTGCCCGACGCCGGTTACGACCCGGGCGTCGACACCTACACCGCTCCCCCGGCCGACGGCTCCGACGTCGACGTCGTCGTGTCGCCCACCAGCGACCGGCTGCAGCTGCTCGCACCGTTCCTCGCCTGGGACGGCAACGACTACCTCGAACTGCCCGTGCTGATGAAGGCGCAGGGCAAGTGCACCACCGACCACATCTCGGCCGCCGGTCCGTGGCTGAAGTACCGGGGGCACCTCGAGAACATCTCCGGCAACCTGTTCGCCGGTGCGATCAACGCCTACGGCGGCGACGCCGGCGTGGGCAAGGACATCACCGACGGCGAGTACCGCCCGTACCCGGAGATCGCGATGCGCTACCACGAGGCCGGGATCAACTGGGTGGCCATCGGCGACCGCAACTACGGCGAGGGCTCGTCCCGCGAGCACGCCGCAATGGAGCCGCGATTCCGCGGCGGCCTCGTGATCCTGGCCCGTTCGTTCGCCCGCATCCACGAGACCAACGCCAAGAAGCAGGGCCTGCTCCCGCTGACGTTCGCCGACCCCGACACCTACGACCTGATCGACGAGGACGACCGCATCAACGTGCTCGGCCTTCCCCCGGTGCCCGGCCAGAACGTCCACTGCCAGATCGTCAAGCCCGACGGCACCACGATCGACTTCGAGGCGGTCCACACGTTCAGCCCCGAGCAGGTCGAGTGGTTCGAGGCCGGCTCCGCGCTCAACATCGTGCGCCAGAAGGTCGCCGCCGCCAACTGACTGTTACGCCAGGGGTCAGACCCCCGGCGTAACGGGCACGCGGGAAGCGAACGGAATGCGGCGTTACGCCGGGGGTCTGACCCCTGGCGTAACGGCTACCGTCCAGGCATGGAGCTACGCGACGCGATCAGGACCAACGGCACCGTTCGAGACTTCACCGACGAACCGGTCGACGACGCCACGATCGCGCGCATCCTCGACGATGCGCGGTTCGCGCCGTCGGGCGGCAACCGTCAGCCGTGGCGGGTCGCCGTGGTCGGCGACCGGACGCTTCGGCGCGAACTGGCAACGCTGATGCAACCGGTGTGGGACGAGTACCTGGAGACCGCGATGGTCGGCGGCACCCCGTTCAACGTCGTCGACTACGTGAAGCCGACCGACATCAGCCCCAACAAGTCGAACGCGCTCCTGGAGCACATCGACACGATCCCGGTGGTGCTCGCCGTCGCTGCGGATCTCTCGAACGTGGCGATGATGGACGCCGAACTCGACCGACCACCGGTCACCGGTGGTGCGTCGATCTATCCGTTCTGCTGGAACCTGATGCTGTCAGCTCGCGCCCACGGCCTCGGTGGCGTGATGACGACGTTCCTCAGCCGAGTCGAACCAGCCGCAGCGCCGGCGCTCGGCCTGCCCGATCACCACGCGCTCGTGACGACGATCTTCCTCGGGCATCCGGTGCACCAGCCGACGAGGCTCAAGCGCAAGCCGGTGGAGTCGTTCGCGACCCGCAACCGGTTCGACGGACCAGCGTTCGGGTAGCGGCCGACCTCAGTTGGCGTCGATCGCGGCGCGCACCTCGGCGACGTAGTCGCCGACCGCGTCGGGGCCGCTGTCCATCAGACGGCGCACGACACTGGCGCCCTGGATCACGCCGTCGGCGACACGGGTGGCCTGGTACGCCTGCTCCGCGTTCGACACGCCGACGCCGACGAGCACGGGCGTCTCGGTGATCTGCTTCAAGCGGGCGGCCAGCGCGGTCGCGGTCTCCGCCAGCGACTCGCGTTCGCCGGTCACCCCGAGCAGTCCGACCGAGTACACGAACCCCCGACACCGTGCCGCCACCCTGGGCAGGCGTTCGTCCGGAGCGGTCGGCGCGGCGAGCATGATCGTCTCGATGCCCTCGGCGTCGGCCGCCTCACACCACGGTCCGGACTCCTCCAGCGGGAGATCGGGCAGGATCGCGCCGCTGATGCCGGCCCGCTTCAGCTGTGCGGCGAACCGCGTCGGGCCGGGGTGGTGCACCAGGTTGTAGTACGTCATCACCGCGAGCGGGATGTCGACGTCGAGCGACGGCACCTCGTCGAGGATCGAGGTTGGCGTCACGCCGCTCTCGAGTGCGGCTTGAGATGCCTGCTGGATCACCGGGCCGTCCATCACCGGATCGGAGAACGGGATGCCGATCTCGACGGCATCGGCGCCGTTGGCCGCGCAGGCACGGATCGCAGCCTGCCAACCCGGGTAGCCCCCGGTGACGTACGGGACCAGCAACTTGCGACCCGAGTCGCGCTTGGCGCGGAACTCCGTCTCGATCCGTCCATATGCGGTGTCGCCCGCGGTCACAGGCGCTCCGCCAGGAGGTCCATCATCTGTGCGACGTCCTTGTCGCCGCGCCCCGACAGGTTCATCAGCACCGTCTGGCCCTGCAGGTTCGGCGCCTCGCGGGAGATCCAGGCGACGGCGTGTGCGCACTCGAGCGCCGGGATGATCCCCTCGGTCCTCGACAGCAGCTGGAAGCCCTCGATCACCTCGTCGTCGGTGACCGACGGGTACTCGGCCCGGCCGATCGAGGCGAGGTACGAGTGCTCGGGACCCACGCCGGGATAGTCGAGCCCGGCCGAGATCGAGAGCGCCTCCTCGACCTGGCCGACCTCGTCCTGCATCAGGTTGCTGCGCATCCCGTGGACGACCCCCGGCACGCCGCGCCCGATCGCTGCGCCGCCCGCTGGCTCGACCCCGACGAGGCGCGTGTCCGGCTCGTCGACGAACCCGCTGAAGATCCCCATCGCATTCGACCCGCCACCGACGCATGCGACGACGACGTCGGGCATCGCCCCGGTCATCTCCTCGATCTGGCGGTGGGCCTCGTCGCCGATCACCGACTGGAACTGGCGCACCATGTACGGATACGGATGCGGTCCGACCACCGATCCGAGGCAGAAGTAGGTGTCGGTGACGTTGGCCACCCAGTGCCGCATCGCCTCGTTGACGGCGTCCTTCAAGGTTCGGCTGCCGCTCTCGACGGAGTGGACCTCGGCGCCGAGCAACTTCATCCGGAACACGTTGAGTTCCTGGCGGGCCACGTCGACGGCACCCATGTACACGGTGCACTCGAGCCCCATCAGGGCGGCCGCGGTCGCGGACGCGACGCCGTGCTGGCCGGCGCCGGTGTCGGCCACGATGCGCTTCTTGCCCATCCGCTTGGCGAGCAGCGCCTGGCCGATCACGTTGTTGATCTTGTGCGAGCCGGTGTGGTTGAGATCCTCGCGCTTGAGGATCAGCCGGATTCCGAGCTGCTCGCCGAGGTTGTGGCACTCGGTCATGATCGACGGACGTCCCGAGTACTGCGTGTGCACCCGGGTCAGTTCGGCCCGGAACTCCGGGTCGGCCCAGGCGTCGTCGAACGCGGCTTCGAGTTCCTGGCACGCCGGCACGAGGGTCTCGGGCACGAATCGCCCGCCGAACTCGCCGAAGCGGCCCGTGGAGTCGGGAGGCGCAGTGAGGGTGGAGGGTTGATCGAGTGTGGTCATTCGAAGTCCCAGTCGTAGGGCAGGTCGTCGTCGCCGATGTACGGCTCGGCGGCGTGGGCGCGGGCGTTCTCGATGAATCGTTTCACGGCGAGGGCGTCCTTCTTCCCGGGCGCCCGCTCGACTCCCGTGGCGACGTCGACACCCCACGGCTGCACCTCGGTGATCGCCGCGCCGACGTTGTCCGGCGTCAGGCCGCCGGCGAGGATCAGCTTCACCGAGTCGGGGGCGTCACCGGCGAGTGACCAGTCGAACACCTTGCCGGATCCCGGCTCGGGCGAGTCGAGCATGATCATGTCGGTGCCGTACTGATCGGCTCGGGGAAGGTTCTCGTCATCGGCGCCGAACGCCTTGATCACCCAGCGGAAGTGCTTCGCGATCTCCTTGGTCTGCTCCGCGGTCTCGCGGCCGCTGAGCTGCACCGCTTTGACACCCGCCCGATGGGCCGTGTCGACCACCAGCTTCGGATGCTCGTTGCGGAACACCCCGACGGTGAGGATCTCGGGCGGGAGCCGACGGGTGATGTCGTAGGCGACCTGGGCCGCGATCTGGCGCGTCGACGGTGCGAAGATGAACCCCACGGCATCGGCGCCCATGGCGACGGCGAGCAGCGCATCGTCCTCGTTGGTGATCCCACAGATCTTCACGAACATCGTTCGCCACCGTACCGGCGGGCAGGCCCGGCCGAGAGATTCATTGCCACGACGACCGCTGACCTAACGTCGTTCCTGCATGGGACGACTCGACGACATCGACCTGACGGCGAAGCTGGGCAACGACGAGTACGAGAAGCGACTGGCAGCGGCGCAGGAGCGGTTCGTGGAACTGCGACTCACGCTCGGCGGCCAGATCGGTGAGCAGCGAGTGGGCCCCGGCCTCCTCGTGGTGATGGAGGGCGCCGACGCCGGCGGCAAGGGCGGCGCCACCCGTCGCATCGTCGAGCGGCTCGATCCTCGCCATTTCAGCGTCTACGCCTACGCGAAGCCCGACGACCGCGAGAAGCGCCACCACTTCCTCTGGCGTTTCTGGACCAAGATCCCGGGGCTCGGTGGCATGTGCGTGTTCGATCGCAGCTGGTACGGCCGCCTCCTGGTGGAGCGGGTCGAGAAGTTCGCCACGATCGAGCAGTGGACCCGCGCCTACAACGAGATCGTCGAGTTCGAGCGCAGCCTCGTGCTCGAGGGCGTGATCCTCGTGAAGTTCTACCTGCACATCAGCTCCGAGGAGCAGATCAGACGCTTCGAGAGCCGTCGCGACGACCCATTGCGCAAGTGGAAGCTGAACGACGAGGACTGGCGCAACCGGGAGAAGTGGGACCAGTACATCGAGGCCGCCGAGGACATGTTCGAGCGCACCGATCACCAACTCGCCCCGTGGGACATCGTGTCGGGCGAGAACAAGAAGTGGGCGCGGGTGACGATCCTCGAAACGCTCAACCAACGCATCGAGGACGGCATCGCCCGCTGGGAGATGCTCAACACCCCGACGGGCTGAGCCACCTCACCAATGGCAGGTCAGGCGACGAAGTCGGCGATGAGTGCAGCCGGGTCGCCGCTGGTCACCAGGGTTTCGCCGACCAGGACGGCGTCGTAGCCGGCTGCTCGGAGTGACCGGGCGTCATCGGCTCCACGGACACCCGATTCGGCGACCTTGACGGCGTGATCCGGGATCACCCCCGCCATCCGGACGGCTCGTTCGTGGTCGACCTGGAAGGTGACCAGGTCGCGCTGGTTCACCCCGATCAGCGTCGCTTCGGCCGCGAGCGCGTGTTCGAGCTCACGCTCGTCGTGGATCTCCACCAGGACGTCGAGGCCGACATCGACCGCCAGTGCGTGGAACGACGCCAGTTCGCCCGGATCGAGAGCAGCTGCGATCAGCAGCACGCAGTCGGCACCCATGATCCGTGCGTCGAGCACGTCGCGCTCGCTGACGGTGAAGTCCTTGCGGATCACCGGCAAGGAGCATGCCGCGCGGGCCGCTTGCAGGTCGGCGATCGAGCCTCCGAAGTGCTCGGCATCGGTCAGCACCGACAGGCACGCCGCTCCCCCGCGTTCGTATGACCTCGCAATGTCGGCCGGATCGAGATCGGCGTTGAGGTCGCCCTTCGACGGTGAGCGCCGCTTGATCTCGGCGATCACCCCGAGCCGCCCTCTGCCCGCGAGCGCGTCCCGGAAGCCACGCGTGGGTTCCGCCCCGCGCGCCTCGTCGAGGAGCCGCTCGATCGAGCGGTTGTCGACGGCGGCCGTCTCGCGATGGCGATCGAGGATCCGATCGAGATACGTCGCCGCCACGCCCGCTCCGGTCAGAGACCCTTGCCGCGAACCGGCGTGAGCATCGTCAGCTCCGGACGGCCGGCGAGGATCCCCCCGAACGCGTTCATGATCTGCTTCATCACGTCGCTGGTGCTGTGGGCCTGCAGCGCGTCACCGTCCGCATAGAGCTCGTACATGTAGGCGACGTTGGCGTCGTTGGGATCCTCGAGCAGCTGGTAGAGCAGGGTGCCCTCCTCGGATCCGACGTGGTCCATCATCGGCGCGAGACCGGCGTACAGGTCGTCACGCTTTCCGTCGATACAGGTGAACTTGGCGATCATGGCAACTTGACTCATGAGCGCCGACGGTACTGCCTGGCCGGGTCAGAACCCCAGACGGTCACCGATGGTGGCGAGCAGCTCGTCGATCGGCACGCGGACCTGTTCGGTGGTGTCGCGATCTCGCACGGTGACCGCGTTGTCGTCCAGCGAATCGAAGTCGACGGTGACAGCGAGCGGCGTGCCGATCTCGTCCTGACGTCGATACCGCTTGCCGATGTTCTGCGTCTCGTCGTAGTCGACCATGTAGCGGTCGGCGAGCAGCTTGCGGATCTCGTGCGCGAGCGGTGTCAGCGTCTCCTTCTTCGACAGCGGCAGCACCGCCACCGTGTACGGAGCAAGACGCGGGTGCAGGCGCAGGACCGTCCGGGTCTCGTCGTTCACGACGTCTTCGTCGTAGGCCGCGAGCAGGAACGCCGCCATCGTGCGCGTTGCGCCGGCGGCGGGTTCGATCACGTAGGGCACGTAGCGCTCGTTGGTCTGCGGGTCGAAGTAGTCGAGCTTCTCGCCGGAGTGCTCCGCGTGCTGCTTGAGGTCGTAGTCCGAGCGCTGCGCGATGCCCTCCAATTCGTCGAAGCCCCACGGGAACGCGAACTCGACGTCGGACGTTCCGGTCGAGTAGTGCGACAACTCGTCGTCGTCGTGGGCCCGCAGGCGCAGCATGTCGGCGGGGATCCCGTGCTCGATGTACCAGTTGAGGCGCTCGTTGCACCAGTACTCGTACCATTCCTGACTGGTGTCAGGACGTACGAAGAACTCGAGCTCCATCTGCTCGAACTCACGGGTGCGGAAGATCCAGTTCTGTGGGGTGATCTCGTTGCGGAAGCTCTTGCCCACCTGGGCGATGCCGAACGGCGGCTTCTTGCGCGAGGTCTGCAGGACCTGTCCGAAGTTGGTGAACATGCCCTGGGCAGTCTCGGGACGGAGATAGGCGTCGGCGCCGGTGCCCTCCACCGGGCCGGCCTGCGTCTTGAACATCAAGTTGAACTCACGAGCCTCGGTGAAGCTGTGCTTGGCGTCACAGTTGGGACACACGTCGGGGTCGTCGAGCTTGTCGAGACGGAACCGCTGCTTGCACTCGGTGCAGTCGACGAGCGGGTCGGTGAAGTTGGCGAGGTGACCGGAAGCCTGCCAGACCTGGGGCGGGCTGAGAATCGCGGCATCGATCAGCACGACGTCGTCGCGCTGCTGCACCATCGAACGGACCCAGGCCTCCTTGACGTTGCGCAGCAGCAACGAGCCGAGCGGGCCGTAGTCGTACGTCGACCGGAACCCGCCGTAGATCTCCGCCGACTGGTAGACGAAGCCCCTGCGCTTGCAGAGGCTGACGATCTGTTCGAGGTCGGTGGCAGGCATAGGCCCCGGAGGCTACCGAGCCCCCCATTCCGTTTGCGTCGAGGATTCGGTGACCCGCCCCACCCGGAATGCAGCGCAAACGGTCGAGGGCGGGGTCAGTGGGTTTCGAACATGGCGACGGCCTTGAGCCGACGCTCGATGTGGAACTCGAGGGCACGGGTGGCCAGCGACGACACCTCGTGGGTGCTCGGCGACTCGTCACGAGCGAGCGCCGCCACCAGCTGGCCGCCGAGGATCTCGCGCAGCACCTCGAGTGCACCGGCGCTGATCGCCTGCCCCGATCGGCACGATCGGCACAGCACCCCGCCTTCGTTCAGGTCGAACGCCACGAACTGCACCTCGGGTTCCGTGTCCCCGCAGCGCACGCAGCGGTCGAGTTCGGGGCGCATCCCCTCCGCAGCGAGGAGCTTCCAGTAGAACGCCGCCACGTTGAGCGGCGCCGGCGCCTGCCCGTGCGGCGTCGCCGCGATCGTGCGCAGGACACCCACGAGCATCCGGTACAGCTGCGGATTCGGCTCACGTTCGAGCGACAGCTGGTCGACGGCCTCGATCACGGCGAGGCCCTGCGACGCACGATCGAGCGAGGACAGCATCGGTGACAACGGCTCGACGGCTTCGGCCTGGCTCACGATGTCGAGTTCCCGGCCCCGGTACAGCAGCAGACGCACGTGGCTCATCGGCTCGAGCCGGGCGCCGAACTTCGACTTCGTCTTGCGGACACCCTTCGCGACCGCCCGCACCTTGCCGTTCTCGGCCGTGTGGAACACGACGATGCGGTCGGACTCGCGCAGCTTGTACGTGCGCAACACGACGCCGGTGTCGCGGTAGAGCTCGCTCACGAGTCGTCGTCGAGACCGCCGAAACGACGTTCGCGACGGGCGAAGTCGGCGATTGCGTCCACGAGGTGATCGGGGCTCAGCTCGTCCCACGCCATCGGATGGAAGACGAGCTCGCCGTACGCCAACTCCCACACGAGCGACGGCGGCAACCGCGTCGACTCGCCGAGCACCACGATCAGGTCGGGCTCGCAGTCGGCCGGCGCGTACAGCACCTCGGTGACGGTCGCCTCGTTGACCGGCTCGTCGGGCCGCAGCTGCTGCATCGCCTCGGCGAAGCGCTTGCGGCCGTCGCCGCAGGGGTCGACGATCACCCGACATGCTCCGACCTGACGCTGCCACGACTCGAGATCGACCGGATCGACGCCCGGTTCGAACGCTCGAAGCGTCAGGAACGACGCACCCGCCTGATCGGCGATCTCCCCGAGCCGCTCCACACGATCGTTCCAGCGCGCGTCGCCCAGCCGTTCCCAGTCGCGCAGGGTTCCTCCGACGACCATGATGTGCCGCAGCAGCTGTCGCGTCGTGTCGCCGGCACGCGCCGTTCCCGTGGCGGCGCCGGTCGCCGTGGCGGAGAACGAGATGGCCATGCCGACATTCTTCCACGCCACGCTCACCGATGCCGGGCTCGCTAGCGTGGGAATCCGTGCCACCCGTCTCACCCGAGCGTCCGCTCCACGTCGCCTGCATCATGGACGGCAACGGTCGCTGGGCCGGTCGCCGCGGGCTCCCCCGCACCGAGGGGCACACCGAGGGCGAGGAGAACCTCGCTCGGCTCGTGCGGATCGCGGTGCACCGCAACATCGGCTGGCTGACGGTGTTCGGTTTCTCGACCGAGAACTGGCAGCGACCCCGGCCAGAGGTCCGCCACATCCTCGGGTTGCACGAGAAGTTGTTCGGACGGGTCGCCGAACTCAACGAACTCAACGTCCGCATCCAGTGGATCGGCCGTCCGTTCGACTCGCCGATGGCCCGCACGCCGAGATACGTCCAGCGAGCGATCCGCAAGGCGATCGCCGACACGGCGAGCAACACCGGCATGGTGCTGACCGTCGCTTTCGACTACGGCGGCCGCTCGGAGCTCGTCGCTGCGGTCGAGGCGGCGCGGACCTCTCCCGAGGGCATCACCGTCGACACGATCGGTGAACATCTCTACCTTCCGGAGCTCCCGCCGGTCGACGTCCTCGTGCGGACGAGTGGGGAACAGCGGGTGTCGAACTTCCTGCTCTGGCAGGCTGCCGGCGCCGCGATCTACTTCACCGAGGCGCCGTGGCCGGACTTCGACGCCGCCGAACTCGATGCGGCGCTGGCACTCGCTCGATGAGCGACGATCCCGTCGACGCACTCGGTCGCGTCACCTCCGAACTCGCCAACGCCGAGGATCGCGCCGGCCAACGTGAGATGGCCGGCCTCGTCGCCGACGCGATCGTCACGAAGCGCCACCTCGTGGTCCAGGCGGGTACGGGCACGGGCAAGACACTCGCCTACCTCGTGCCGGCGATCGAAGCCGACGCGCGGATCGTCGTCGCCACGGCGACCAAGGCGCTCCAGGACCAGCTCGCCACCAAGGACCTGCCGTTCCTCGCCGAGCACCTCGGCGTCGACTTCGACTGGGCGATCCTCAAGGGCCGCAGCAACTACGTGTGCCTGCAACGCCTCCGGGAGATGAGCGCCGGCGCGGAAGGTCAGCTCGAACTCGAGACGATGGCGGTGCAGACCAGGGCCGAGATCAGGCGGTTGGCGGAGTGGTCCGGCACGACCGAGACCGGCGACATGGCCGAACTCGACTGGACGCCGTCGGACAACGCATGGCGGTCGGTCAGCGTCGGCAGCGACGAATGTCCGGGAGCCGACCGCTGCCCGCTCGGCGAGCCGTGCTTCGCCGAGCAGGCCCGTCGGCGAGCTGCGGTCGCCGACGTGGTCGTCGTCAACACCCACCTGTACGGGCTCAACGTGGCGAGCGGCGGTGCGATCCTGCCCGAGCACGACGTCGTCGTGTTCGACGAGGCGCACGTCCTCGAGGACATCATGAGCGACACGGTCGGCGTGGAGATCGCACCGGGCCGCTTCACCGCGCTGTCGGGCGTGGTACGGCGCATCCTCGACGACCCCCAACTGATCGGTTCGATCGCCGAGATCGCCGAGGGACTGCGAGATGCGCTGTCGGGCCACGTCGGCGAGCGACTCGCGACACCGTTGCCCGACTCGGTGCAGGAAGTGCTCACCGATGCGCGATTGCGGCTCGGCCGGGCCAACGAGGTGCTCCTCGCCATCGACACGCCGGTGGAGGACGCGAAGCAGCGCAAGTTGCGCGCCCAGACGATGACCGGCCGTGCGATCGAGCAACTCGACGTCGCGATCGAGGGGCGCGAGGGCTACGTCGCGTTCGTGTCGGGTTCACCCGACTCGCCACGCCTCGAGGTGGCCCCACTCGACGTGGGCCCCGCGATGACCGAGGGCGTGTGGTCCCGGCGCACCGCGATCCTCACCAGCGCCACGATCCCCTCGTCGCTCGCCACCCGGGTCGGAATCGCCGGCGACGACGTGGTGGTCGCCGATGTCGGAAGCCCGTTCGACTACGAGCACAACTCGATGCTCTACTGCGCGATGCACCTGCCGAATCCGAACAGCGAGGGGTTCCGGGCGGCGGTCCACGACGAACTCGAGGCGCTGATCACCGCTGCCGGTGGTCGGACGCTGGCGCTGTTCACGAGCTACCGCTCGATGGACGAGGCCGCAGACGCACTCCGCCAGCGGATCGACCACCCGATCCTGACCCAGCGAGACCTCCCGAAGACCGCGCTGATCAAGGCCTTCTCGGAGAACGCGGAGACCTGCCTGTTCGCCACCGCGGGGCTCTTCCAGGGCGTCGACGTGCCCGGCCAGACACTGTCGCTGGTCGTGATCGACCGGATCCCGTTCCCCCGACCCGACGACCCGCTGCTGAGTGCGCGCCGCGAGCAACTCGGCCCCACCGCTTTCGCCGAGATCGACATCCCGCGGGCGTCGATGATGCTGGCCCAGGCGTGCGGACGCCTGATCCGATCCGCGACCGACAAGGGCGTCGTTGCCGTGATGGATCCCCGCCTGGGAACCGCCCGCTACCGCTGGGACATCGTCAAGGCGCTCCCACCGATGAAGCGGACGAGGAACCGCGCCGACGCCGAGTCGTTCCTCCGCGACCTCGTTACGCCAGGGGTCTGACCCCCGGCGTGACGGTCAGGTGATCGAGGCGGCGTAGATGCCGTCGATCGTGGCCGCGAGGGTCGAGTTGAACTCGTCGTCGGACTGGTCGGCGCTCAGGCCCTCGGTGAGCGCCCGACTGAAGCTGGCGATCATGCCGTGCTGGCGCGAGAGGCGCTCGTTCGCCTCGTCGCGCGGGTACCCGCCGGAGAGCGCGACCACCCGCAGCACCTTCGGATGAGCGATCAGGTCGGCGTAGAAGTCGTCGACGGTGGGAATCGACAGCTTGAGCATCACGGTCTGGCCTGCGGCGAGCGACTCGAGCTGCCCGAGGATCTCGTCGCGCAGGATCCCTTCGGCAGCCTCCTTCTCCGAACTGTGGATGTCGACCTCGGGCTCGATGATCGGCACCAGCCCCGCCCCGATGATCTCGGCTGCGACCTCGAACTGCTGCTCGACGATGCCCCGGATGCCGATCACGTCGGCGAGATGGATCACCGATCGCATCTTGGTCCCGAAGACGCCGAGACCGCCGGCGCGTGTGCACAGTTCGAACAGTCCGGGGATCGGCTTCATCAACTGCACGCCGTACGCCTGGTCGGCGAGGCCCTTGTCGACCTTGAGGAACGGGACGACGTTCTTGACCGACCACAGGTAGTCCGCGGTCCCTCGGCCCTCGACCTGACGGTCCATGGTCTGTTCGAACAGGATCGCCCCCAGCACCCGCTCGCCGGTGAAGGCGGGCGAGGTCATGATGCGCGTCCGCATCGCGTGCATCAGGTCGAACATCTCGTCCTCGGTCGACCACGCGTCCTCGCCGACGCCGTAGAGCGCCAGGGCCTTCGGGGTACTGCCACCGCTCTGGTCGAGCGCGGCGATGAACCCGGAACCGGTACGGACCTTCTGGAGCATGTCGTCGTTCACCCCGTCGACTGTAGCGAGATCGCGGCGAGCGCCGAACGTGTTCGGCGGGGCCGAAGGTCCCGACTGCGAGCGGCGAACGTCCTTCTTGGTGGGACGTGACGACCGGGCGATGGCTACCGTCGCCACGATGAGCGAACCACGCGTCGTGCACGTCGACGTGGCCGACGAGGTCGCCACGATCACCCTCGACTCCCAACACAACCGCAACGCCCTGTCGCGACAGCTGCTCGCCGAACTCCACCGCGCGCTCGACGACGCCGAATCCGCCGAGGTGCGCGCCGTCGTCCTCACGCACGTCGGCCCGGCGTTCTGCGCCGGAGCCGACCTCAAGGAACGCTCCGGCCAGGGCAGCACGCCGTCGGACTCCGGGCCCTTCGTGCAGATCCTGGAACGCCTGATGGACACGCCCCGCCCCACCATCGCCGCCGTCAAGGGTGCCGTGCGGGCGGGCGGGATCGGCCTGATGGCGTCGTGCGACCTCGTCGTCGTCGACGCGGCAACGACCTTCGCGCTCACCGAGGTTCGGATCGGGGTGGCGCCGGCGATCATCTCCGTGCCGATCCTGCGCCGCGTGGCCCCGAGCAGGATCGCCGCGGCGATGCTGACCGGCGAGCAGTTCGACGCCACCGAAGCCCGGTCGATCGGCCTCGTCACACACGTCGCCGACGACGTCGACGCGACGGTCGCCGAGTTGGTCCAGGGGATTCGCGCCGGGGCCCCTGGGGCGGTGGCCGAGACCAAGCGGCTGCTCCACACCGTCGCGACGATGGAGCGGCCCGCGGCGTTCGAGGCGATGGGCGCGTTGTCGAACGAGATGTTCAACAGCGACGACGCCGCCGAGGGGATGGCGGCGTTCGTCGAGAAGCGACGACCGCGCTGGGCCGCGCCGTGACCTCCTCGATCTCACCGCGGCGCGTCGACGTCGCCACCCCCTCGGGCGTCCGGATCGCCGCCGATGAGTGGTCCTCCGGGTCACCCGAGCGTCCGGCCGTCGTGCTCGCCCACGGGGGCGGGCAGACCCGACACTCGTGGGGCGGCACAGCGGCCGTGCTCGCGGATCACGGCCACCGGGTCGTCTCGATCGATCTGCGCGGGCACGGCGACTCCGACTGGGCGCCCGACGGCGACTACCACATGTCCGCCTACGCCGATGATGCGCTCGCCGTGGTCCGCTGGATCGGCTCGCCGGTCGCATGGGTCGGCGCGTCCCTCGGCGGGATGACCGGCCTCCACGCGGTCGACGCCGCTCCCGATCTGTTCACCGCGCTGGTGCTCGTCGACATCACGCCCCGGCCCGCAGCGGCCGGCGTGAGCCGGATCCTCGAGTTCATGGCCAGCGACGCCGTCGACGGCTTCGCCACGCTCGACGATGCCGCCGACGCGATCGCCGCGTACCAGCCGCACCGACCCCGACCCGCCGACCTCTCGGGATTGTCGAAGAACCTCCGCCTGGGCGAGGACGGTCGATGGAGGTGGCACTGGGACCCCGCGTTCCTCAGCATCCGAACCGGCGGGACGAGCGAACACGCCCGCGACCGGCACCACGACGAGCTCGAGGAGATCGCCCGGCGGCTCGCACTGCCCACCCTGCTGGTGCGCGGCAAGTTGTCCGACCTCGTCACGGAGGCCGAAGTCGAGGAGTTCCTCCGGATGGTCCCCCATGCGGAGTACGTCGACGTGGCGGACGCCGCGCACATGATCGCGGGCGACCGCAACGACGTCTTCACCGACGCCGTGGTGGGATTCCTCGACGGCTGAGCGGTGGCCCGCCGACCCCGCAATCGACGACAGGTCTTGACGTGCCGCATGACACACATGCGAGACTGTGGAGATGACCACCAGCCAGGAACTCCAGGACCGCATCGCCGGATCGAACCTCCCCAAGCGCTACCTCACCAACCTCGAACGCAACGCTGCGGTCGAGGTCCTGCGCTGGAAGGATGCCGACGGCGCCTGGCAGTCGTGGACCCTCCAGGAGCTCACCGACGTCACCGCTCGCCTCGCCACGGGACTCGCAGGCCTCGGTGTCGGCAAGGGCGACACGGTCGTGTTGATGCTGCGCAACCGCCCCGAGTTCCACGCCCTCGACCTCGCCGTGTTGTTCCTCGGCGCCACACCGGTGTCGATCTACAACTCGTCCGCCCCGGAGCAGATCGAGTACCTCGCCAACGACTGCAAGGCGAAGGTCGCCGTCGTCGAGGACACCGGTTTCCTCGAACGGTTCCTCAAGGTGCGCTCGTCGCTCCCGACCCTCGAACACATCGTGATGCTGGAGGACTCCGAGGTCGCCGGCAGCGACGTCGTGCGCTACGCCGATCTCGCTGCGTCGGAGCCCGCCGACCTCACTGCGCTCTCCGAGATGGCCACGCTCGACGACATCGCCACGATCATCTACACCTCGGGCACGACCGGCCCGCCCAAGGGCGTGATGCTGTCGCACGGCAACATCGCCTGGACCCTCGAGTCCGTCGGGCAGTCGATGCGCGAGCAGACCGACATCGAGGACTTCGCCGGCAAGAAGCACGTCTCGTACCTGCCGATGGCCCACATCTTCGAGCGCCTCCTGGGCCACTACTACCTGCTCGACTTCGCCTCACAGGTCACCTGCTGCCCCGAGACGTCGCAGCTCACGGCCTACACCGGCGAGGTCCGCCCGAACGTGTTCATCGGCGTCCCGCGGGTGTGGGAGAAGCTGTACGCCGGCGTGAACGCTGCGGTGGGCGCCGACCCCGAGAAGGCCAAGGCCTTCAACGACGCGGTCGAGGCCGCCCTGCCGATCGTCGAGAAGATGACCCGCGGCACCGCGACTCAAGAGGAGATCGACACCTGGAACTTCCTCGACCAGGTCGCGTTCCAGACCGTCCGGGGCCTGATCGGACTCGACGAGGCCGAGATCTGCATCACCGGCGCCGCTCCCCTGCCCGCGGAGATCCTGTCGTGGTTCCGCGCGATCGGTGTGCCGCTCACCGAGGGCTACGGCATGTCGGAGACCACGGCGGTGCTCACCTGGGCCAACGACCCCAAGCCCGGATGCGTCGGGCGGGCAGCCACCGCCGTCGAGCTCCGGATCGCCGACGACGGCGAGGTGCTCTGCCGGGGCGGCAACAACTTCGTCGGCTACCTCGGCCAGCCGGAGAAGACCGCGGAGACCCTCGACGACGAGGGTTGGGTCCACACCGGCGACATCGGCGTCCTCGACGAGGACGGCTATCTGAAGATCGTCGACCGCAAGAAGGAACTGATCATCACCGCCGGCGGCAAGAACGTCAGCCCGGCAAACCTCGAGGCCGAACTCAAGATGATCCCGCTCGTCGGCCAGGCCTGCGCGATCGGCGAGCAGCGTCCGTTCATGTCCGCGCTCGTCGTGCTCGATCCCGACGCTGCCGCAGCGTGGGCGCGCGGTCACGGGCTGACCGGCGAGGACGCCACGATGGCCGCGTTGGCGGAGAACCCCGAGGTGATCGCCGAGATCGAGGCGGGGCTCGTCGAGGTGATGAAGGGCTTCAACAACGCCGAGGCGGTCAAGAAGGTCAAGGTGCTCGGTGACGAGTGGCTGCCCGACTCCGACCTGCTCACTCCCACGTCGAAACTCAAGCGACGCGGCATCCTGAACCGGTTCGCCGACGAGATCGAGGCCCTCTACGCCAAGTGATCGGCCGGGGATCAGCCCGCCATCAGCCGGTAGCCGACGCCACGTGACGTCACGATCAGCCGCGGGTCGTCGGGGTGATCCTCGATCTTGAGACGCAACCGCCGAACGTGGGCGTCGACGAGACGCGAATCACCGAGGTACTCGTACCCCCACACCCGTTCGAGCAGCTGGTCCCGTGACAGCACCGCCCCTGCGTGATCGGCGAACTCGCACATCAACCGGAACTCGGTCTTGGTGAGGTTGACCTCGACCCCGCCCTTCAGCACGATCCCCTGCTCGCGTCGCACCTCGATGTCGCCGAACCGTGACGCCAGCGGTGTGGTCGCCTTGCCGTGGAGGGCCACCCGACGCAGCGACGCTCGGATCCGAGCGGCCAGCTCCTTCGGGACGACCGGCTTGGTGACGTAGTCGTCCGCCCCCGCTTCGAGCCCGGCGACCATGTCGTGCGTGTCGGTCTGCGCCGTGATCATGATGATCGGCACGATGCTCTCGGCGCGCAGCGCCCGGCACACGTCGAAGCCCGACATGTCGGGAAGTCGGAGGTCGAGCAGCACGAGGTCGGGAGGCGACTGGCGGAACGAGGCGAGACCGTCGGCGCCGTTGGCCGCCTCACGGACCGAATACCCCTCGTCCTCGAGCGCCATCGACAGCGCCAGTCGGATCCCGTCGTCGTCCTCGATGAACAGCAGTGTCTCCATGTCGACTCCAGTGTTGCGCCGTTGGTGACGAACCGCCGGGGTTTGTTACCGAAATCGCACACTCCACGCAACGGTCCGTCACACAGAGCCGTCATCATCATGGGCGTTCACGCTGCCCCGGTGGGGTGCCTACCTCCCCCTGGTACCTCACCGGCAGCGGGTGAACCAGCCGAAGCGAGTGCGCCGGCAACTCCGCCGAAAGCAGATCTCGGAGCCCACGTGCAACACTCTCTCCCCGTGGCCCGGCGTCGCACTCTCCGTCTTCGGACCCGCGTCACGCTCTTCTTCGCGTTCATCGCCCTGCTCGCCGGCGTCGTCCTGATCGGCGTCACCTACGGGTTCGCGCGCAGCAACCTGCTCGATGACGACGAGGTCGCCGCGAAGCAGCAGGCGTTCTCGAACGCCGATGCCGTCCGCGAACAACTCACCGTCGACCCGGACGGCATCGGGGTGTACATCGACGACGAACTCCGCACCGACCCGGGCGGTTTCGCCGTGCTCAGCTGGACCGACCCGGCTGCACCACGGGCGATCCTCACCGATCTGCGCCATCCGCTGAGCGACTTCCCACCCGAACTCGTCGACGCCGTCACCGACGGCGATTCGGCCACGCAGAACGCCACGATCGACGGGTCGGACTATCTGACCGTCGGCGTGTACATCGCCGAGTACGACACCGGCTACTACGAGGCGTTCCCGCTCGACGACACCGAGTCGACCCTGACCGCGATCCTCACCGCGCTCACGCTGGGAGCGCTGGGAACGCTCGTGCTCGCCGGACTCTTCGGCCTCGCGACCAGCCGTCGCCTCCTCCGGCCCCTCAGCCAGGTTGCCGACGCCGCCGAGGAGATCGCCTCGGGAGGTCTCGACACGCGTCTGGCACCCGAATCCGACCCCGACCTCGACCGCCTCGCCGGGTCGTTCAACGAGATGGCCGACGCCGTCCAGACCCGGATCGAACGCGAGGCACGGTTCGCGTCCGACGTCAGTCACGAACTGCGCTCGCCGATCACGGCACTCTCCGCGGCCGTCGAGGTGCTCGACGCCCGCCGCGACGAGCTCCCGGAACGTACCCAGCAGGCACTCGACGTCGTGGTCAGTCAGGTCCGCCGGTTCGACAGCATGGTGATCGACCTCCTGGAGCTGGCTCGACTCGACGCCGGCGCCACCGACCTCAACGTCGAGGATCTCCGACTGACCGACGTGACCCGCCGCATCGCCGCGCGGTTCGGCGAGCCGGACATCCCGATCGTCGTGGCGAACGGCACACCGGACGACGTCGCGCTCGACAAGGTGCGCTTCGAACGTATCCTCGGCAACCTGCTCGACAACGCCCGCAACCACGGTGGAGGTGCCCTCCGGATCGAGCTGGCACCGGCCGCCGATCGCCGCTTCCGCCTCGCAGTCGAGGACGGCGGCCCCGGCGTCGCGCACGGCGAACGCGACCGCATCTTCGAACGCTTCGCCCGCGGCAGCGCTGCCCGGCATCGCATCGGCACCGGCCTCGGGTTGGCGCTGGTCGCCGAGCACACCGCGGCGATGGGTGGCAGCGCGTGGGTGGAGGACCGCATCGGCGGAGGTGCCCGTTTCGTCGTGGAACTCCCGGCCCGGGTCCAGGCCACCCAGCACCAGCGGAGGGTGTCGTGAGCGGCGGCGACGGCACGGTCCGGCGGAGTCGCGTGCTCACCGCGATGCCGTTGGTCGTCGGCGCGCTCGTACTGCTCGCCGCCTGCGGGGTACCGACCGGAGCCGACACCTTCAGCGAGATCCCGCCCGACGAGATCCAGTTCGGCCTCGACGCCACCTCGACGACCACCACGTCGACGACGACCACGACGTCCACGGTGCCGGAGCTGCCGCAGACCACGTTGCTCGAGACGACCACGACCATCCGGCTCGAGCCCGCCTTCATCTACTTCCTCTCGCGCGGTCGGCTCCAACCGGTGACGATCGAACTCCCCGCCGGTTTCTCGTCCGACCAGGTCGCGGACAAGCTCGAGGAGGGGCCGCCCCCCGACGTCGCGCTCGACACGCTGATCGAGGACGGCTTGATCGTCAGCTCCTTCGGATCCGGGGGTGTGCTGACCGTCGACCTCGACGGCGACATCTTCGACCGGATCCCGAGCACCGAGCAGACCGAGGCGATCGGCCAGATCGTCCTCACGATGACCTCCAGCCTGCGCCTGGTGGGACAGGTCGCGTTCACACTCGAGGGCGACCCGATCCCGGTGAAGAAGGGAAACGGCCTGTCGTCGGCGCCGGGCGAGCCGGTGTCGTTCGACGACTACGCCATCCTGCTCGCCGCGCCCCGCCCCCAGGCCGTGGAGGAGACCTCCACCACCACTCCGACGGAGCCGACCTCGCCGCCGACCGCGGCGCCGACCACGCCGGCACCGTGACCGACCGGGCGATCAGTAGCCCAGCCGCTCCACCCGCTCGGGACGTCGTTGCCAGTCCTTGTCGACCTTGACGCGCAGTTCGAGGTACACGCCCTCGGGCAACTGCGCCCGTGTCCGCTCGCCCACCTGCTTGAGGATCTGGCCGCCCTTGCCGATCACCATGCCCTTCTGGCTGTCGCGTTCCACGAGGATGTCGACTCGGATCCGTGGCCATTCCCACTCCACGACCTGCGTGGCGATCGAGTACGGCAACTCGTCACGGGTCACCGCGAGCAGCTGCTCGCGCACCAGCTCGGCCACCCAGCGCTCCTCCGGGAGGTCGGACACCTCGTCGTCGGGGAAGTACTTCGGGCCGGGCGGCACCCGCTCGGTCAGGTCGGCGACGAGCGCCGCGATGCCGTCTCCGGTGACCGCCGACACCGGGAAGTAGGCCTGCGCACCGAGGTCACTCGACGCAGCGAGCATCCGCAGAACCTGCTCACGACTGGCGATGTCGGTCTTGTTGACGATCACCACCGAGTTGGCGATGTCGATCCGGTCGGCGACCCAACGGTCGCCCTTGCCGAACGGCGCCGTCGCATCGAGGACGAGGCAGGTGACGTCGACGTCGCCGACGCTGTCGAGGGCGGTTGCGTTGACGCGTTCACCGAGTGCGGTCACCGGCTTGTGGAGACCGGGGGTGTCGACGAAGACGAGCTGCGTTCCCGGCCGGGTCAGGACCCCCATGATCCGGTGGCGGGTCGTCTGCGGCTTGTCGGACACGATGCTGATCTTGCGACCGCAGATCGCATTCACCAACGACGACTTCCCGACGTTGGGCCGGCCCACGAACGTGACGAAGCCCGATCGGTGCTCGGAGTCCGGGCGGCTGGTTTCGTCGGGCATCGGCTCAGTTTGCCAAGCTCAGGGCCATGACCCGCATGATCAACGGAATCGACGAACTCAAGACCCTGGTCGGTGAGCACCTCGGCTACTCCCCGTACGTCGAGATCACCCAGGAGCAGGTGAACACGTTCGCCGACGCGACCGGCGACCACCAGTGGATCCACGTCGACCCCGAACGTGCGAAGGCAGGCCCGTTCGGCGGCCCGATCGCCCACGGGTACCTCACCCTGTCGCTCGGCCCGATGTTGTCGCCGCAGATCTTCGGGGTCTCCGGCATCTCGATGGGGGTCAACTACGGCGCCGGGAAGATCCGCTTCCCGTCTCCGGTACCGGTCGGCTCGAAGCTCCGCCTCGGCGCGACGCTGCAGTCGGTCGAGGACATCGCAGGCGGCGCCCAGGTGACCATGGAGTTCGTCTTCGAGGTCGAGGGTGCGAACAAGCCGTCGTGCGTCGCCGAGGTGATCTTCCGCTACTACGTCTGAGCGGGCGTCGCCGTGCTGCCTCACACTGGGCGGCTGACTGACCGCCGATAGTGACTCTTGACCACCCTGCGTGGTTGGATTACCATCCGTGTCCACCCCCCGTTGCCCCCCACACATCGGACATTGGACATCGAGTCACCGGGAGGGGTCATGGCAGGCGACGGTTTCACGAGGCGGGAGCTTTTCTATCTCGCAGGGAGCGGTGCCGTCGGTGCCGCCTTGTACGCAACGACGTTCGACGTCGCGGGGTTCCTGAGTCCGGGGCAGGTTCGGGCGGTCCCGGCAGCGGCGGGGTTGAGCGATCCCTCCCACCAGATGGCGCACGCGGGGTTCCTCAACGCCGTCCCGAACGCTGCCGATCCGGCGTTCTCGTACAAGGGCAAGAAGAACAAGTACCGCGTCGACGTCGGGCCCGGCGTGCAGCAGGTCGGTCTCGTCGATGCGGTCGGCACGCTGCTGACGACACCGGTGTTCGGGTACGGCGAGAACGGTGTCCACACGTGGCCGGGCAAGACCATCTTCGCCCGGAGTGGAGATCCGGTCGAGGTGAAGTGGAGGAACAAGCTCCTCGACGCCGCCGGCATGCCGCTGCCACACCTGCTGCCGGTCGACACGAGCCTGCACTGGGCCTACTCGCTGCAGGGATACACGCAGTACTCGATCGCCACGAACGGGATCCCGGTTGTCCCGCACGTCCACGGTGGACACACCGATTTCGCATTCGACGGCAACCCGGAGTTCTTCTTCGGCCCGGGCTACAACACGCGCGGCCCGCAGTGGGTCGACAAGAGCCTACCTCTACGACATGTCCCAACCAGCCGGGACCGTCTGGTACCACGACCACACGCTCGGGATCACACGGCTCAACGTGTACGCCGGCATGGCGGGGTTCTTCCTGATCCGCGACGCCGTCGACACCGGGCTGCCCGGCAACGCCGCCGGCCTGCCCGCGTTCCCGTACGAAGCAGCGTTCGCCATCCAGGACCGGATGTTCCTCGACACCGGCGAACTCTTCTATCCGGCGTTCCCCGGCGACCCGTTCTACGACGACTTCATCACCGGGGAAGGCGCAGTGCTTCCGCCCGACAAGTTCCCCGGCGGCGGACCGACCGGTCTGGCCGAGTTCTTCGGCGACCACATCGTCGTCAACGGCGTGATCTGGCCGAAGATGGACGTGGAGCCCCGCAACTACCGATTGCGGCTCCTGAATGGCTGCGACAGCAGATTCCTCGCAATCCAGTTCTTCGAGGTCCCGCCCGGCGCAACGGACTTCGCAATCGCGACGGGGCCGCTGCCGTTCACAGTGATCGGGTCGGACCAGGGTCTGGCGAGCAGCCCGACGACGCTCGACACGCTGCTGATGGAGACCGGGTCGCGGTACGACCTGATCGTCGACTTCAAGAACGTGACCCCCGGCAACCGCGTGATCATGAAGAACATCGGCGGCGACGAGCCCTTCGGCGGCGACATCCCCGGCCCACAGGTCTACGGCGAGACCGACCGCATCATGGCCTTCGACGTACTGCTGCCGCTGAATGCAGCGGTGTCCGACGTGAGCCCGATCCTGCCGGCTCCGGCCGCGATCGTTCCGGCCGCCACCACCAGGCTCCGCAAGGTCGCTCTGTTCGAGGGCAAGGACGAGTTCGGACGTCTCCAACCGCTGCTGGGCACCGCGGAACCGGCAACGGACTTCGCCGGCAACCCGATCTACTGGCCGAACATGCCCGAGTTCTCCAGTGTCGGCCTCATGGCTGACATGCAGATGGAGGGCTCGATCGCCTGGCACAGCCCGACCACGGAGAACCCGGCGTTGGGCAGCACCGAGGAATGGGAGATCTGGAACGTCACGGGCGACGCCCACCCGGTCCACCTCCATCTCGTCCACTTCGAGATCCTCGGCCGCGAGGAAATCATCTGGGACTCCGCCACGAATGAGGACGACCGGGTGCTCGACCCGGCCGGGATCACCGCCCCGGCTCCCAACGGAGACGGCACGTACCTGGTCACCCAGCCAACGGTGCAGCACAACTCGGTCGCCGGCGATCTGGCCACGTACGGCAGCGGGTTCCGTCTGGCGAACACGACCAAGGGTGCGATCGTCGAGACGCCGGCGGAATACGTCGAGAACGCGCCCGAAGGACATGGTGACGGCGCTGCCCGGACAGATCACCCGCATCAGGGCGACGTTCGACAAGCCCGGCCGATACGTCTGGCACTGTCACATCCTCTCCCACGAGGACCACGAGATGATGCGGGTGCTGTACGTCGGGCCCGGCGCCTGACGTCGCCACCGGACAGACCGGGAACCTCGACGCCGAGCGCGGCCCGGCGATTGGACTGCCGGCAGTGCTGCTGACTTACATTGTCCCGATGCGTCCCCACCTGCACGTTCGCGCACGGCTCACACTGCGCCACCACGCGTGAACGAGCCCGCGGCGGTCGCGCCCGCCGAATTCAGCCTGGCCGAGGTCCACGAAGCGATCGCCGCCATGCGTCCCGACGCCGAGTGCCTCGTCTTCCGCGACCGGCGACTCTCGTGGGCCGACGTCACCGAACGGACCCGCCGGCTCGCCAACCACCTGATCGCACAGGGGCTCGGATGCCACGTCGAACGCAGTGAGCTCGCCGGGCACGAGAGCGGCCAGGACCACCTCGCGATCTACCTCCACAACGGCAACGAGTACCTCGAGGCGATGCTCGGCGCGCTCAAGGCCCGTGTGGCGTCGCTGAACGTCAACTACCGGTACGTCGCCGAGGA
Organism: Ilumatobacteraceae bacterium; assembly: GCA_963712775.1. GTDB lineage: Bacteria > Actinomycetota > Acidimicrobiia > Acidimicrobiales > Ilumatobacteraceae > Sva-07. Next base: position 141,148 of record CAVQJG010000004.1, read on the forward strand.
GCTCCTCTATCTGCTGACCGACTCCAACGCCCGTGCCGTCGTCGTGCACTCGGTGTTCACGCCCACCCTGGCGGAGGTGCTGCCGCAACTCCCCAACCTCCAGGTGATCCTGCAGGTGCCCGACGAATCCGGCCACCCCCTGCTGCCCGGCGCGGTCTGGTACGAGGACGCACTCGCCGCTGCGTCGCCCCAGCGTCCCGACGTCGACTGGAGTCCCGACGATCTCTACCTGCTCTACACCGGCGGCACCACCGGCATGCCCAAGGGCGTGATGTGGCGCAACGGCGATGCGATGGTCGAGTGTTTCGGCGGTTCCAAGACCGCCGGCTCGATCGAGGACTTCGTCGCCGCCGCGAACGCGGGCACCAAGGCCCTCCTCGCTCCGCCGTTCATGCACGGCGCGGGCCACTGGATGAGCTTCCTCACGTGGCTCGGCGGTGGCACCGTGTTCGTGCAGTCGGTGACCGATCGGCTCGATCCGACCGACATCTGGTCGCTCGTCGAGCGCGAGCAGATCAACTTCCTGCTGATCGTCGGCGACGCGTTCGCCCGTCCCCTGCTCGACGAGCTCGACGAGCCGAGCAGCGGACGGCCCTACGATCTGTCGTCGCTCAACGTGCTCCTGTCGGGCGGGGCCCCACTGTCGGCGAACCTGAAGGACGAGTTCCTCGCACACCTACCGACGCTGATGATCGTCGACGGGCTCGGCTCCTCCGAGGCCGGCGGCCAGGTCAGCAAGGTGTCGGTCGGCGGCGGCGCCACGACCGGGACGTTCGAGATCGCCCCCGGCAACGTCGTACTGTCCGCCGACCTCGACCGGGTCCTCGAGGAGGGTGACCCCGAGGTCGGTTGGCTCGCGAAGACGGGACGACTCGCTCTCGGGTACCTCGGCGACGCCGAGAAGACCTCACGCACGTACCCGATCGTCGACGGCGTCCGGTACGCCATCCCCGGGGACCGGGCCCGCCTGCTGGAGGGTGGCATCGTCGAACTCCACGGCCGCGACTCGGTGACGATCAACTCCGGCGGCGAGAAGATCTTCGCCGAGGAGGTCGAGGCGGCGATCAAGTCCCATCCCGGCGTGTACGACTGTGTGGTCGCCGGTCGGCCGAGTGAACGGTGGGGCAACGAGGTGGTGGCGATCGTGCGAATCAGGGACGGACACGACGTCGACGACGCCTCGCTGCGGGCAGCGGCGGCCGAGCACATCGCCCGGTACAAGCTGCCCAAGGAGATCCGGTACGTCGACGAGATCGTCCGCTCACCGAGCGGCAAGGCCGATTACCGCTGGGCGAAGCAGGTGGCCGCGTCACCCGCCGATCAGCCGTAGCCTCGACCGGGTGAACGAACCAGCGACGTCGCGCCCCTCGTGGGACACCGAGGAGCTCCCTCAGGGCGAGGAGAAGGTCGCCGCGGTGCAGGGGATGTTCGACGCGATCGCACCGAAGTATGACCGGCTCAACCGCATCATCTCCTTCCGTCTCGACGTGCGCTGGCGAAAGCGGGCGGTCCGCGACCTCGCGCTTCCGCCGGGCAGCGTCGTGCTCGACCTCGCGAGCGGGACCGGTGACCTCTGCATCGACCTCGCCGCCGGCGGCATCCGACCGATCTCGATGGATCTCAGTTTCGGCATGCTCTCGGCCGACCGGTCCGGCGTCCCGCGGGTGCAGACCGACATCCTGCGCCTCCCGGTGCCCGACTCGTCCGTCGACGGCGTCACGTGCGGGTTCGCGCTGCGCAACCTGCTCGACCTGCCGACGTTCTTCGCCGAGCTGGGACGTGTGGTCCGGCCCGGTGGCCGTATCGCACTGCTCGACGTGAGCGTGCCGAGCAACTCGGTGGTCCGGTGGGGCAACGACATCTACTTCGGCAAGGTGGTCCCACGCATCGGCGCGCTCCTGTCCGACGGTGCGGCCTACCGCTACCTCCCCAAGAGCGTCGCCTACCTCCCCACGCCCGACGAGATGCTCGCGTCGCTCGGCGACGCCGGATTCCACGACGCCACGCACGCGCAGCTGTCGGGTGGCCTCACCCAGTTGATGGTCGCGACACGGTCGTGATGCGCGCGGTCACCCGCCCGCTCGCCGCGTACCTCGACGGAGCGATCGACCTCAACGACGTCGCCGGGAGCGACGGGTACCTGTTCGTGCGCAACGCGATCGGTCTCGCCGGACGAGACGTGGCGGCCCGCGTACCGATCGACGAGGCCGTCGACGTGCTGGCTTCGATCGACCACGACAACACCTCGGACGCACCGGATGCCGGGCCGGTGGCGCTCGGCTCGCTTCCCTTCGTCCCGGGCGCTCCAGCGGAACTGGTGATCCCCCGCATCGTGGTCCGCAAGCTCGCGGACGGCACGACAGCGGTCACCACGGTCAGCAGCGACACCCTGCCCGATCGGTCCGACGACGACGTCCGAGCGGCCCTGCGGTCACGACCGGACGACGCGCCGAGCGCTGCGAGCTGGACGATCGATCCCGGGGTCGACGTCCAGCGATACCTGCGGGCCGTCGCGGACGCTCGCGACGCCGTGCGCGCAGGCGCGCTCACCAAGGCCGTGATCGCGCGACCGATCGTCGTGCGATCGAGCGTGCCGATCGACGTCGGCGCCGTGCTGAAGCGTCTCCGGGCGAGCTTCGGGTCCAGCTATCGCTTCTCGATCGACGGCTTCATCGGCGCCTCCCCGGAGCTCCTGGTGGAGGTCGACGGGCCGGTCGTCCGCTCGCATCCGCTCGCGGGCACCGCACCGCGCACGGGTGACGTCGACAACGACGCCCGCACCGCCGCGGCGCTGATCGCGAGCACGAAGAACCAGATCGAGCACCGCGTCGTGATCGACGTCGTCCACGACACGCTGCTGCCGTGGGCGAGCTATCTCGACTGGGAGCCGGAACCGTCGATCGTCACGGTCGCCAACGTCCAGCACCTCGGCACGCGGATGGAGGGCATGCTGTCGCAGCCCGCGCCCACCGTGGTCGAGTTGGTGCGGGCGCTCTCGCCGACACCAGCGCTCGGTGGCCACCCACGCGACGCGGCGATCGAACTGATCCAGGAGGTCGAGGGCTTCGAACGCGGGCGATACGGCGGTGCCGTCGGCTGGGTCGACGCCGCCGGCAACGGCACCTGGGCCGTGGCGATCCGGTGTGCGGAGCTCTCCGACGACCGGCACAGCGCCCGTCTCGTGGCCGGCGGCGGAATCGTCGCCGACAGCGACCCGCTCGCCGAACTCGCGGAGACGCAGGCGAAGTTCCAGGCGATGCTCGGTGCGATCGTGCGCCCCTGATCAGTCGAGCGGCCGGCGATCCCGCCCCACCGGTGAGCGAACCCACCACATACGGTGGGTCGGCTCATCGCACAGTGCGATCAGCGCACGTGCGAGATCGCGGTCAGTCGGCGTCGAGCGCGGCCGCCACTGCCGCCTGCAGGCGGTCGTGCACCTCGACGTTGTGGCGACGATCGGTCGGCACGACGCACACCCACGGTCCCGGTTGTGAGAGCTGGTCGACGAGTTCGTCGACCGCCTGCACCGTGCGGGCCTCCAGGCCGTGAGCCGTGGCGAGCGCGACGACGTCGACGCCGAGGGGCGTACCGAACAGCAACTCGAAGCGGTCGTGGTCGAGGGCGGTCGCCTGCGGCAGGAACGAGAAGATGCCGCCGCCGTCGTTGTCGACCACGACGACGCGGAGATCGACATCTCGGGTCGGCAACGCGATCAGCGCACTGCTGTCGTGCACGAAGGCGAGATCGCCGATGAGCACGAACGACGTCCTGCCGGCGAGCGCCCGACCCAGCGCGGTCGACACGACACCGTCGATCCCGTTGGCCCCGCGGTTGGCGTGCGCGCTCGCCCGCGGGCCGCCGAACCATTCCAGATCGCGTACCGGCATCGACGACGACACCGTCAGCTCCGCACCGGCGGGCAGGTGGTCGGCGACGGTTCGTGCGACCCCCGGTTCGGTGAGTTCGTCGAACTCGTCGAGCATCCGCACGATCGCACGGTCGGCGCGGCGATCCGCCTCGGTCCACGCCTCGAGCCAGCCCTCGAGCCGCCCGGACCCGACCCGCGAACGCACCGCGTCCAGCGAGCAGACGGCGGCGACGTCGTGGTCGGGATCGATCACGCCGGGTCCACCGACCTGGACGAGCGCTGCGCCGTTCGCCGTGGCCCGGGCGGTCCACTGAGCGAGGACCTTCGACGCGGCCGGGCGGCCGATCCGCACAATCGCATCGGGGAGATGCGCGGACGCGAACGGCTCGTGTCGCAGGATCGAGTCGGCCGTGGTGATCGACCCGCCGAGTGGACGAACGTTGGAGATGGGATCGGCGATCAGCGGCCAGCCGGTCGCCTGCTGCAGCGCCAGGATGTCGGCGCCGTCGACGCCGCTGCGTCCTCCGACGAGGATCACGCCGCGCCCGCGGTCGAGCCCGCTCGGGACCGCGTCGAGACGACGGGTCGCAGCGGTCGGCACCGGGCGCTCCACGACCTCCGGAAGCGGGCCGGAGATCCCGACCAGCGGTTCCCGGAACGCGAGGTTCAGCTGGACCGGCCCGCCCTGGGCATGCGACCACGCATCGACCGCCAGCTCGCGCCAGAGGCTCGCCTCGGCCAGCTCGGGCACACCGGGGTCGCGGGACCACACGGCGTGCCGTCCGTACAGGTCCACCTGGTCGATCGTCTGCGGAGCACCGACGCCGCGCAGTTCCTCGGGGCGGTCGGCGGTCAACACGATGATCGGCACCTCCGAGAGTCCCGCCTCCACCACGGCGGGAGCGAAGTTGGCCGCCGCCGTGCCGCTCGTGCAGAGCAGCAACGCCGGAACGCCCTCCAGCCCGAGACCCAGCGCGACGAACGCCGCAGATCGCTCGTCGTGCACCACGTGCACCCGAATGTCGTCCCGCTCCGTCAGCGCCAACGCCATCGGCGTGGAACGGGATCCCGGCGCGACGACCGCCTGGGTGACGCCGAGGCGGATCCACTCGTCGACGAGGGTGGCGCAGAACGTCGCCTGGACGTCTTCGGGGGGAGGAACCGCGGCGCCGACCATCGACACGAGACGATAGGCGCGTACCGTGGCGATCATGACGGTCGACCCGACGAACGTTTCCGCCTCTCCCGCCGCCCGACCGACCGTGACCGTCGAGGTCTGGTCCGACGTGGTGTGCCCCTGGTGCTACATCGGCAAGCGGCGCTTCGCCTCGGGACTCGCCCTGGCGCACGAGCAGCTCGCCCACGACGGCCTCGACGTCGACATCGACGTGTCGTACCACCCCTACCAGCTCGACCCGACCGCCTCGCCGGGCGTGTCCGGCCCGGTGGTCGACGCCTACGCCAGGAAGTTCGGGGGGATCGAACGCGCCGAGGCGATCATCGCCAACGTGTCGGCGACGGCGGCGGAGGTGGGCCTCGAGTTCCACATGGACAAGGCGCTGCGGGCGAACACGTTGCTCGCCCACCGGGTGATCTGGCTGGCTGCCCAGCCCGACTCGCCGGTTGCACAGGACGTCGTGAAGGAACGGCTGCTCAAGGCGTACTTCACCGACGGACTCGACATCGGCGACCCCGACGTGCTCGCCGACTGTGCCGCCGAGGTGGGATTCGGACGCGAGGCCGTCGTCGCGTTCCTCGACTCGGACCGGGGGACGGCCGAGGTCGCCGACGAGCTGCGGTTCGCACACGAGAACGGGATCACGGCGGTGCCGACGTACGTGATCAACGGCCGGTGGGCGGTGCCGGGCGCCCAGGAACCCGAGACGTTCGCGCAGGTGTTGCGCAAGATGGCCGCGCAGGCGGTCGCCGAGCCTGCGTGATGCGTCACGACGCCGTCACGCCCGGCGATCGCTTCGTGTTCGCCCACGGTTTCACGCAGACCGCCCGCTCGTGGTCCCGGTTCGGTCGACTGCTGCAAGCACACCGTCACGGCGCCGAGATCCGAGCCGTCGACCTCCCGGGCCACGGCGACGCTCCCCCGCCGGCCGACAGCGACCTCTGGGCGAGCGCCGATCGGCTCGTGGCCGCCGGTGGTCACGGGTGCTACGTCGGCTACTCGATGGGCGGTCGGGTGTCGTTGCATGCGGCGCTCCGCCATCCGGACTCGGTGCTCGCGCTGGTGTTGGTCGGGGCGACCGCCGGCATCGATGACGACGCGGAACGCGCCGATCGACGCAGGGCCGACGAACGTCTCGCCGATCACATCGAGTCGGTGGGGGTCGAGGCCTTCATCGACGAGTGGCTGCGCAACCCGCTGTTCGCCGGGCTGACTGCCGAGACGTCGCAGCGCGACGATCGGCTCCGCAACACCGCCGCCGGGCTCGCCTCGAGCCTGCGGTCGACCGGCACCGGAACCCAGCAGCCGCTCTGGGACCGGCTGCACGAGATCTCCGCCCCGGTGCTCGTGCTCGCCGGCGAACACGACACCAAGTTCCGCGAGATCGGCGAGCGCATGACGGACTCGCTGCCCGACTCAACGTTCCGTGTGATCCCCGACGCCGGGCACTCGGTGCACCTCGAGCAACCGGAAGCGACCGCCCGGGCGCTCGACGAGTGGTTGCTCAGAGCACCAGACCGACGGTGACCAGCGCGCCCCAGACCAGCTGCAACCGGCCCGTCTCTCCGAGCACGGAGATCAGGGCGGGCCCGACCGCTCCGTCGAGCACGGTCCGTGCGGGCCGGATCGCGAGCGGCAGCGCCAGGAAGCCGAGCAACACGGGAACCTGCCAGGCCGCCACCACGGCGCTGAGCAGGAAGGCAGTTGCGATCAGCAGCACGTAGAACCAACGGGTGCGCCGGTCGCCGAGCCGGACCGCGAGCGTCTGCTTGCCGACCTCCCGGTCGGTGGGTATGTCGCGGAGATTGTTGATCACCAGCAGTGCACAGGCGAGCGACCCGACCGCCGAGCCGATCACGAGCGACATGGCCGTCACCGATTCGATCGCGGCGTAGGTCGTGCCGGCGGTCGCGACCAGGCCGAAGAAGACGAACACGAACACCTCACCGAGCCCCATGTAGCCGTACGGCCTCGGACCACCGGTGTAGAACCATCCGGCAGCGATCGCCGCCGCGCCGACGACGAGCAGCCAGAGCGATGTCGACAGGGCGATCGCGAGGCCGGCCACCGCGGCGACCCCGAACGACAGCAGCGCCGCCTTCTTGACCGCCGACGCCGAGGCGAGACCACTGGCGACCAGTCGGGTGGGACCGACCCGCACGTCGTCGGTGCCACGGACGCCGTCGCTGTAGTCGTTGGCGTAGTTGACGCCCACCTGGAGGGCGAGGCTGACGAGCAGGGCCGCGGCGACACGCCACCACACGACGTCGGTCGGCTCACCGACGGCGACGGCGGCACCGACGGCGACCGGAACGACGGCGGCGGGCAGGGTCCGGGGACGCGCTCCGGTGATCCAAGGATTCATGTGTGCGCCATGATGGGGCCATGACAGAGCTGTGGCAACTGGGAGCGCTCGAATTGGCCGGAAAGATCCGCGGCCGCGAGGTGTCGAGCCGGGAGGTGCTCGAGGCGCACCTGGAGCGCGTCGAGGCGTGCAACGGGTCGCTCAACGCGATCGTGCGGGTGCTCACCGACGAGGCGCTCGCCGCTGCCGACCGGGCCGACGAGGCCGTGGCGAGTGGCGCCGAGCTCGGCGTGCTCCACGGTGTGCCGTGCACGGTCAAGGAGAACATCGACGTCGCCGGCACGCCGACCACGAACGGGGTCACCGCGCTCGCCGACGCGGTCGCGTCGATCGATGCGCCCACCGTCGAGCGGATGCGGGCAGCGGGCGCAATCCCCTTCGCCCGCACCAACCTCCCCGATTTCGGGCTGCGGGTCCACACCGATTCCCAGTTGCACGGCCCGACCCGGAACCCGTGGAATCCGAACGTCACTGCGGGCGGTTCGAGCGGTGGCGAAGGGTCCTCGATCGCCTCCGGGATGAGTCCGATCGGTCTCGGCAACGACATCGGTGGGTCGTTGCGCAACCCGGCCCACTGCTGCGGCATCTCGTCGCTGAAGCCGACGGTCGGCGTGATCCCGATGGCCACGGTGGTGCCGCCCGAGGACATGGGCCTGTCGGCGCAGCTGATGGTGGTGGAGGGGCCGATGGCGCGGCAGGTCGCCGACGTGCGCGCCGGGCTCGAGGTCCTCGCCGGTCAGCACTGGCGCGACCCTCGCAGCGTCACGGCCACGCTCACCGACACGGCACCGGGTGAGCGGCTGCGCATCGCCGTGCTCGTCGATCCCCCCGGCGGGTCCACCGATCCCGGGATCGGTGGTGCGATCCGTGCGGTCGCCGACCGGCTGGCCGACGCCGGCCACGACGTCGTCGAGGCAACCCCGCCCGGCTACGAGCAGACCGTCGATCTGTGGCGACGGCTCATGATCGACGACGTCCGCGCCGAACGCGAGCTGCTGGGGATGGTGCTCGGTGCCGACGCCCTCACCCTCCTGGACAACTTCGACGCGTCGTCGGGGCCGACCACCGTGCCCGACGTCCAACACCTCCACGTCGAGCGGTACGGGCTGATGCGGGCATGGGCCGAGTTCCATCAGGAGTACCCGGTGATGATCTCGCCGACATGGGCGCAGCGGGCGTTCGCGCCCGGCGCCGATCTCGACTCCGAGTCCGGCGTCGAGATGATGACCGACACGATCCGCCCGGTGATCCCGTCGAACCTCCTCGGCACGCCGGCAGCGGTGACGCCCGCCGGCGTCGTCGACGGCCTGCCCGTCGGCGTTCAGGTGATGGGCGATCGGTTCACGGACCTCC
>CAVQJG010000005.1:0-332482 GCA_963712775.1 Ilumatobacteraceae bacterium
TGGGGATTGCGTTCCGGCGGCAGGGTCTGCGGCGCGCGGAGCTCGCTCCAGCGGGACCCGTCCCACCAGCGCCAGGTCCACGCCGACTCCGGGTCGGGGTACCAGCCCGGCGGCGGCATCAACGGCGGCGACGTCGGGTACGACACGGGCCGACAGTATCCGGCTCAGTCGTGGGTCTGACGGAACCCGGGAGGGGCCGGCGCGGACCAGTGGTGCGCTTCGAGCAGTTCGAGTTCTCGTCGGCGCATCCGCTCCGTCTCGTCCGCTTCGGCGTGATCGTGACCGAGCACGTGCAGCACGCCGTGCACGACGAGCAGGGCGAGTTCGTCGTCGAGGGTGCCGGCATGGTCTGCGCACTGTTGCGCCGCCACCGCCGGGCTGACCACCACGTCGCCGAGCAGCGTCGGAACACCGGGTGTGGGTTCGTCGTCCATCGGGAACGACAGCACGTCGGTGGGGCCGGGCTTGCCCATGTACTCCTCGTTGAGCGATGCGATCTCCGCCGCGTCGACGAAGGTCAGCGTCAACTCGCCGACCGCACCCTCCGCGACGAGTGCCGCCCCGGCCAGCCGTTCCCAGCGGTCGAGGTCGATGGCCACGTCGGGCGAATCGCCGGGCGAGCGTTCGTCGGCGACGACGACCGTCACGTCGCCGCCGGATCCGGGGGTCACCGGCCGGCTGCCTGGTCGTCCTGTGGTGCGGGGCGTTGCTCGTCCTGTTGTTCGTAGGCGGCGACGATGTCGGCGACGATCTTGTGGCGTACGACATCGGCCCCCGACAAGCGGACGAACGTCAACCCGTCGATGCCCGCCAGCGTCCGCTCGAGGCCCGCGAGACCGCTCTTGCCCGTCGGAACGTCGACCTGGGTGGTGTCGCCCGTGACGACCACCCGCGATCCGAACCCGATGCGCGTGAGGAACATCTTCATCTGTTCGGGCGTGGCGTTCTGTGCCTCGTCGAGGATGATGAAACTGCCGTTCAAGGTGCGACCACGCATGAACGCCAGCGGCGCCACCTCGACCACCTGACGCTCCAACAGCCGCTGCACGGCGTCGGGATCGAGCATGTCGTACAGCGCGTCGTACAGCGGTCGCAGGTACGGGTCGATCTTCGCCATCAGGTCGCCGGGAAGGAACCCGAGCCGCTCCCCCGCCTCGACCGCAGGGCGGGTCAGGATGATCCGCTGCACCTGCTTGGCCTGGAGCGCCCGGACCGCCATCGCCACCGCGAGCCACGACTTGCCCGTGCCCGCCGGGCCGAGACCGAACGTGATCACGTTCTGGTCGATCGCGTCGATGTAGCGCTTCTGCCCGGCGGTCTTCGGCTTGACCTGGCGACCCTTCGCCCCGCGCAACACCTGATGGGAGAGGATCTCGCTCGGCCGTTCGCTCGCCCGCACCATCGCGACCACACGGTCGAGCACCGAGTCGTCGAGTTGCTGGCCGCTCTGGAGCAGGGTCGAGAGCTCTTCGAACAGGCCGGCGACGCCGACCACCTCGGCGGCGTCGTCGCCCGAGATGCGCACCTCGTTGCCCCGAACGCTGATCTGCACCGTCGGGAACTGCTGCTCGATCTGCCGCAGATGCCGGTCACGCGGACCGACCAGGGCGGTCATCACGTGAGTGCCGGGAACGACGACGGTCGTGGTGGAGGTGCTCGTGGTCATGCGGTGGATGGGAGCGACACGAGCACGGAGTGCCGAGTTGCCGTGCTCAGGCTACTTGTCCGCGACCGTCGACCCGCAACGACGTTCTCGATCCGTGCGGGAGCTCCGGCGAGTGCGGCGAAGGGTGCGGTGCCGTGCCGCGAACGTCGCTCGGCGCCGAACTACCGTCACGGCTGCGATGCGGCACCTCATGCGAACCCTGGTGGTCGGTGGCCTCCTTGCGCTCTCGTCCGCCTCCCCGGTCCACGCGCAGAGCGCAGGGCTGCGTCAGGCGGCCGACGCTGCCGGGCTCAACTTCGGTGCTGCCGTCACCGTCACCGCGCTCGACGACGACACCGCCTACCGCCAGTTGCTCGTCGACAACGTCAACATGGTCTCCACCGTCTCCGAGGTCGATTTCGGAGTCGTCCAACCCGAGCCCGGGGTGTACGACTTCGCCGCCGCCGATGCGCTGGTCGACTTCGCCGCCGAGAACGGACTGACCGTTCGCGGCCACGGGCTGATCAGCCCCGACGGGCTCCCCGACTGGATCACCGGCGGCAGCTGGACGCCCGAGGCGCTGACCGCCGTCCTGAACGACCACGTCACCGAGGTCGTCAGCCGATACGCCGAGCGGAACCCGGGGGTCGTCACCCAGTGGGACGTCGTCGACGAGGCCTTCCTCCCCGACGGCACGCCGCGCAACTCGCTGTGGCGCCAGGTGATCGGCGACGACTTCCTCCGCATCGCGTTCGAGGCCGCCCGAGCGGCCGATCCCGACGCCCTCCTCTTCTACGACGACTTCTACGACGACCTCTCCGTCACCCAGGATGCCGTCGACAGCGGGCTCGCAATCGTCCCCGGAGCCACCGCCGATCGATCCGACTGCACCCTGGTCGCGAAGTGCGTCGGCGTGCAGTCGATGATCGCCTCGTTGGTCGCAGCCGGGGTTCCGATCGACGGGATCGGGTTCCAGGCGCACCTGTTGTCGCCGGACCCCGTCGACTTCGCGACGTTCTCGGGGTGGGTGGACGATCTCGGCCTCGAGTGGGCGATCACCGAGTTCGACGTGCCGGTCCCCGTGACGGAGATCGCCAACCCCGACACCCTCGCCTTCCAGGCGGATGCATACGCCACCTCGCTGTCGGCATGCCTCGAGGCCGACTCGTGCAACACGTTCGTCGTGTGGGGCGTCACCGACCGCGTACCGCCCACCCCGGACACCACCGGAGGCGCGTTCGGTGGAGCGCTCTGGTTCGATGTCCTCGACGCGCCGAAACCGGCCGCCGGGGCGATGGCGGGTGTTCTCGAGGCCGCCGGTCCCGAGCCGACGACCACCGCGGTCACCCCGACCGAACCGACGACCGCACCGACCGTCATCAGCCCTCCCCCGGAGCAAGCAGGTGACGACTCGAACACCCTCGTCGCAGTCGCCGTCGCTGCCGGAGCGCTCGCGGTGGTCGGAGCGGTCATCCTGCTCGCGCGACGACGGGCCCCGGACGCGAAGAACCCCTGAGCAGGGAGCCCTGCTCAGGGGTTGGAGGCGACGATGAGAATCGAACTCATGTACACGGCTTTGCAGGCCGTTGCCTAAACCACTCGGCCACGTCGCCAGTGCGGTGCCGAGGATAGCGGCCCCTCCCCCAAACGGGGCCACAGTGACGTTCGTCGGCCCTGATCAGACCGGCACCGGGTCGCCGGGTCGATCGGCCAGCGAGGCGTACCAGTCGCCGAGACGGGTGAGACCGTCGTCGATCGACACCCTGGGAGACCAGCCCAGGTCATCGCGCGCCGGGCGCGGGTCGAACCAGTGGGCCGTTCCCAGCTGCTCCGCGACGAACTGCGTCAACGGCGGCTCGTCGTCACGCCGGAGCATCGGCCACATCCGTTCGATCAGGGCTCCGCCGGCGCGCCCCACACGCAGCGACACGTCCCGCGGGGCGAACGGCACACCGGCGGCCCGACAGATCCCCTCGACCAGCTCGCGGATCATCCTGGGTTCGCCATTCGACACCACGTAGGCCCGTCCCGAACACGCGGCGCCGGGGCCGACGGCGTCGAGCGCGGCGACGAGCGCATCGACCGCGTTGTCGATGTAGGTGGTGTCGACGAGGGCCCGCCCCCCACCCACCAGGGCGAGTCGTCCTGCGGCGGCGCGTTCGACGATGCGTCCGACGAGCTGGGTGTCACCGGGACCCCACACGAGGTGCGGGCGGACGGCGACGACGCCGAGTCGATCGGACGCCATCGCGAGCGCGACGTACTCGGCCATCGCCTTGGACTCGGCGTACCACGCTCGTGTACGGCCGAAGACCGGGGCATCGGCGCCGCCGCCGATGATCGGCTCACCGCCATGGGCCACCGACGGCGAGGAGACGTGCACGATCCGATCGATGTCGTGCTCGAGCGCTGCGGCGACGACGTGCTCGGTTCCTCCGACGTTGACGGCCCGGTAGTCCTCCCAGACGCCGACGACGCCGACCTTCGCCGCCACGTGCACGATCGCGTCGCAGCCCGCCGCCACCGACCGCACGACCTCCGCATCGCGGATGTCGCCGAGACGCTGCGTCACATCATCGAGCCCGTCGAGCGCACCGGACGATCGACGTTGCAGGCAGACGACCGAATCGCCCCGCTCACTCAGGCTTCGTGCGACGCCCGCACCGATCATGCTCGACGCACCCGTGACCAGCACCCGCACGGCGGCCCCTCAGCTCAGCGCCCGCGGGCGACCGCCGGCCAGCAGGGTCGAGGCCCACGCGGCGACGGCGGACCGGTCGATCTTGGCGTTGTGCCGGATGTCGACCGGCAGCGTGTCGACGGCGAGAACGGCGGCGACCGGTCGATCGACCACTGCCCGCACGCGTTCGGCGATGCCGGAGGGGGCCGGTCCGTCGTCGACTCCCGGCTGCTCGACGACCACCACCAGCTGCTGGCTCCCGACCGGTCCGACACCGACCGCTGCTGCCCGCGACACCTCGAGCGCCCGCTCGACGATCCGCTCGACCGGGACGGGCGTGACGGGTCCGGCGGCGGTGTGGATCACGTGCACCGCACGGCCTTCGACCCACAGCCGTCCGAGGGCGTCGACATGGCCGACGTCACCCGACCGGTGCCACTGGCCGGCGCCCGGACGGGCCGCACGCTGCGTGGCCCACATGCCCAGGTACCCGTCGGACACCCACGGGGCTCGCACGAGGATCTCGCCGAGCGCCATCGGGGCGAGCGCGTCGGGCAGGGTGTCGGGCTCGAATCCGAGAGCGGAGATCCGCACATCGGCACCCACCACCGGCCGGCCGACACACACGCCGCCGGCGGGATCGTCCGCCTCCGCCTCGGTGATCTCGGCCAGCTCGATGTCGGCAACCGGGAGGACCTCGGTCATCCCGTACGGGGTACGGAGCCGAGCGGCAGGTGCGAGCTCGCCGACCGCACGGAGCGTCTCCGACGGCACCGGGGCGCCCGCCGAGAGAACGAGGCGCAGGCCGAGGAAGCCCGGGCGTCGTGACCCGGCGTTGGTCGCGACGACATTGGCCAGCGCCGACGGTGACGCGAAGGCGAGGGTCGCGTCGATTCGGGTGCACGCCTCGTCGAGCACGGCCGCGGTGAGCTCTGCCGGTTTGGTGACGTCGCACGCGGGCAGTGCCGTGGTGATCCCGAGGGCGGGTCCGTAGAGCGCAAAGGGAGCGAACGCGGCGACGAGCCGGTCGTTCGCCGTGATCGAGTAGGTGCGGGCCAGGGCATCTCGCTGCGCGCCCAGCTGTCGGTGCAGGTAACGCACGCCCTTGGGCGGGCCGGTGGCTCCGGAGGTGAACAGCACCGCGGCCGGGTCGTCGGGGCCGGGTTCCGGCGGCGGGTCGAGCGTGGTCGTGTCGGCCGCAGCGATCAGGTCGTGGACGTCGAGCCGTTGGGCCCGTGGCGCCCACCTCATCGTGGTGACCGCGGCGAGGGCCGACTTCGGGCCGATCACCCAACGGGGGCGCGTGGACCGCACCGCCCGACCGAGCCCTCGCAGGCCGAGCCCCCGATCGGCGATCACCGTGACGCCGCCCGCGCGCCACACGCCGTACACCGCCGCAGCCAGGTCGACGCCCGGCGGCGTGAGCATCGCGACGTGGTCACCGGGTTGCAGGCCGCGGCGGACGAGTTCGGCCGCCACGCCGTCGACGCGGCGGGCGAGGGTGGCGAACGAGATCGATTCGGCCGTGGCCAGGTCGACGAACGCATCACGGTCGTCGTCGCGTCGGTTCTCGAGCGCCGACCACAGGTTCGCGGACCCGCCTCGCGTGGACGGTCCATCGAGCGCCGTCGGGGTGTTGCCGGGTGGCGATGCCGGCAGGCGCCCCTCGAACAGATCGGCCAGCCAGGCACCGGCGACATCGGCGACATCGGCCTCGGCCATCACGAGATGGTTCGCCGTGGCGAAGCGGTGGACGGTCGTGTTCGGGAATCGTCCTTCGAGGTCCGCGCAGAAGTCGCCGTCGAACACCGGATCCTTCGCACCCCATGCCAGGAGCACCGGCGCCCGCACACCGGCGAGCCGTCCGGCGACATCGGCGATCGCCGCCTCGGACGGGTGTCCGGCGCGCAGTGGGATGTCGTCGACGAAATCGGCGATCGCCGCTCGCGACGGGGCCGTTCGGTACGGGGCCCGGAATGCTTCACGGTCGGTCTTCGAGATCCGTCGACCGGACAGGCGGACGGTTCCCTCGACGAACGTTGGCGTGCCCCGACACACGAGGTCGAGGATCGGAGCCCAGGCGGCGAGCCGGATGATCCCCGGCGCCTCGCGTCCCTCCGGCACGGCGATCCCCGTGTTGCACAGGATCATGCCGTCGACCTGGCGGGGATCCTGCACCACCCACCCCATCGCGATCGCACCGCCCCAATCGTGTGCGGCCACCACGAGCGGTGCCGATCCGGGAAGTCCGAGCGCCACGACGACGTCGTCGAGGTCGCGAATGCGATCGACGTAGCGGCGGCGCGTGGTGCGTTCGCTGAAACCCATCCCGAGCTGGTCGACCGCGACCACGCGGTAGCGACCGTGCAACCGGCGCAGGAACGTCGCCCAGGCGTACGCCCACGTCGGGTTGCCGTGGACGCACAACACCGTGGGCGTGGCGGCGGGATCGGCCCCCTCGGGCACCCCGGTGTCGAGCACGTGCCAGCGATGGCTCCCGCCTGCGTGGCTCGGCACGTCGACGAAGTGCGACCAGGCAGGATCGAGCCCCCAGCGCTGCCAGTGGGTCCCCGAGGGCGGTTCCGGCGACCAGCCGGGCTCCCCCGCCGTGGCGCTCCTGGACCCCTCCGTCACCAGACGATTTCGGTGAAACTCGTGTTCAGTCCGGAGCCGATGCCCATACAGAGCACCCGATCGCCGACCTCGACGCGGTCGGCGACGCTGGCAAGGGTGATCGGGATCGCCGCCGGACCGACGTTGCCGTACTCGGGGAACGTGAGCGGTGCCTTCGACGGGTCGATCCCGAGGCGTTCGGTGATCAAGCGGGTGTGGACCTGGCTGACCTGGTGGATGATGTACCAGTCCATGCCGACCTCCCAGTCGAAGTCGTGGCCGGAGTGCTTCCACGCCGCCTCGGCGAGATCGAGCCCGGCGACGAGCAGACCGTGGGTGTCGGTGGTCATCCGATCGAGGTCGCCGACACAGAGTTCGTGGTGCTGCGTCCCGGAGCGGGCGATACCGCCGACCAGCCGATGAGCTTCGGGATGCTCGTCGAGCCGGCAGAGCACGGCGGCGGCCGCACCCGAACCGAGGGTGAGCGATGCGAACTCGGCGAAGACGTCCGCTGCCTCGGTCGTCGGCTGCTGAAGCCGGGCGATCGTGGTCTGTTGCGTGTAACGGCTGCCTTCACCATCGACGATCAGCGCGTAGTCGATGGCGCCGGCGTCGATCGCCGCGGCCGCGATCTGCATGCCGTTGATGAAGCCCAGACAGGCATTGCCGACGTCGAAGTTCAGACAGCTGGGACCGAGCTGGAGCTGGTGGTGCACCGCGCACGCGACCGACGGCTCGAGGTGGTGCTTGCACACCGAGGTGGAGATGAGCATGCCGACACGGTTCGGGTCGATGCCGGCGACGTCGAGCGCCTTGCGTCCGGCCATCGCCGCGGCCTGATCGAACGTGACCCCCTCCGGCCACCAACGGCGCGCCTCGATCCCGGCGAGTTCGGACAGCGTGCCCGCCTTGAGGCCGGTCCGTTCGTACGTTTCCGCGAGTTGCTCGTCGATCCAGGCCGACGTCACCACCTCGGGCGCTTCGACGGCTTCGATGGCCAGGACCCCGACATTGCGGTGGGTCATTACGGAGTTCTCGGTCATCGGCGGTCCTTTCCCATGGGTGCTGGGCAGCCTACGTCATCGATACCCGACCGGCGGGGTCGTCCCACCACGGATCTGATGGGTAGGTTCTCCGCGACGCAACAACGAGCAAGGGGGCACGGATGGAACTCGGACCAGGCAGAGTGGCGGTCGTCACCGGGGCAGCGAGCGGCATCGGGCTCGCGATGGCGAACGCGTTCGCGGCAGCGGGATGCTCGGTCGTGCTGGCCGATGTGCAGGCAGATGCACTCGAGGCGGCACGTGCAGAGGTCGCGGCTCACGGGGTCGAGACACTTGCTGTCGTCACCGACGTCAGCAAGCTCGAGCAGGTCGAGGCGCTCGCGGCAGCGACCATGGAGCGGTTCGGAGCGGTCCACGTGGTGTGCAACAACGCAGGCGTCGCCGGCGCCGGCGACCCGTGGCTCGGTCCGATCGAGTCGTGGGAGTGGGTCTTCGGCGTGAACCTCTGGGGCGTCGTATACGGCGTTCGGTCGTTCCTCCCCCTCATCGCACTCTCGGGTGGCGGCCACATCGTCAACACCGCATCGATGGCGGGGTTGTACCCCGGCTTGTCCGGCCCGTACGACGCGACGAAGCACGCCGTCGTGGCCCTGACCGAGAACCTCTACAACGGGATGCAGGTGGCGCAGATGCCGATCGGCGTCAGCTGCCTGTGCCCCGGCTGGGTCAAGACCGGGATCGCCCAGTCGGATCGCAACTGGCCCGCAGAGCTGGGCGACCTTCCCGATCGCGATGCCGGCCAGGAGGTGAGCCTCGGGTATCTCGAACGGGCGATCGACGAGGGCATGCAACCGGGGGCCGTTGCCGACCTCGTGCTCGACGCCGTACGCAGCGACCGGTTCTGGATCTTCCCGCACCCCGACTGGCTGGAGATCGCGATGGAGCGCTTCCACAGCGTCGGCGAAGGGGTCAACCCCTCACCACCGGAGGAGTTCCCCGGCATGCCCCCGCGTTCGCAGATGATCGCCGAGATGATGGCGGCGATGACCCCACCTGCCGACTGATGAATTGCAGCAGGGGTCTGACCCCTGCTGCAATTCATCCGAGGCGGTAGACGCGCGCCGCGGTGCCTCGGAGCATCGCGTCGCGTTCGTCGGGCGTGAAGTCGGCGACCATCTTCTTGAAGCCGTTCCACACCACGCGGTACGAGAGCGAGAAGCGGTCGACCGGGAAGTTCGACTCGAACATGCAACGCCCGGGACCGAACTGCTCGATCGTGTGGAGGTAGTAGCGGCGCTGGGCCTCGACGAATTCGTCGGACGTCGGCGGGCGTTCGGCCGTGTGCCAGCCGAAACCGTTGTCGGGCATCGCCAGCCCGCCGATCTTGGCGACGACGTTCGGGCAGCCAGCGATCTCGGTGATGTCGGCGGTCCACTGGGAGAAGATGTGCTCACGCTGCGGCTCGTAGGGACCAACCCCGAGTGGCGTCCCGAAGTGGTCGAGCACGACCGTGGTGTCGGGCACGGCGCGGGCCAGTTCGGCGAACTCGCGGTTCTGATAGTGGTAGTGCCAGGTGTCGTAGGTGAGCCCACGCTCCCCCAGACGGGCAACACCACGCCGGAACTCGGCGTCCGCATAGAGGCCGACCGGCGCTCGCCCGGGGATCGTCAACACCTCGGGATGCAGTGCATGGGAACCGGCATGTCGGATCCCGCGCAACCGCCCGCGGGCAGCCTCCTCATGGGCATCGAGCACGTCGTCGAGGTGGACGAGATCGGTGAGGTCGGCGTGGGCCACGATGCCACCCATCACCTGCCGCGGTGCGCGTTCGGCCTCGGCGGTGACGAACTCGGTCTCACCGACCGGACGCATCCCGACCGGCCCGCCGGTCCGGTATGCGGCACCGCACTCGACGAACACGGTGTCGACGACCCGATGGCCGCCCGACAGGTCTGCGAGCAGGTCGTCGAGACCGTACGGCAACGAGCCTCCGACCGGCCAGAGATGGTGGTGCGGATCGATGATCGGAGCATCGGGATCGACGATGTCCTCGATGACCGAGTCGAGCCAGGCCTGGCTCCCCGGCTCCGGAGTGCTGGACTGGCTGGCGGTTCCCGGGTCGCTCATGATCCGAAGCTAGTCGTGGCGGTCGGTTGCCCGACGATGTCGGCGCACGAACTTGTCGAGCTCCATGGCGACGAGGATCGACGAGGCCATCGCCACGATGGCGACCCACGCACCGAGCCCGATCGGTTCGACACGCAGGACGTACTGCGTGAACGGGAGGTAGAGCGCAAGGACGTGGACGCTGAGTGCGGCGACGGTCGCGATCAGGAGGAACGGGTTCGAGAGCGGACTGCGACGCAGGACCGACTCGGTCTCCGATCTCGTGTTGCCCGCCTGGAACACCTGGAACACGACCATCGTGCTGAGCGCGACCGTGCGGGCGCTCTCGAGCGAACCCGTCGCGTCGAGTTCCCAGCGGAACATCACGAGCATGCCGAGCCCCATCACCACGCCGGCGATCCCGACTCGCTCCCACAGCGCACGATCGAGCACTCCGCCCCCCGTCCGTCGCGGCGGTCGTGCGAGCACACCGGGTTCGGCGGGCTCGAACGCAAGGGCGACGTCCTGGAGCCCGTTGGTGACCAGGTTCAGCCAGAGCAGCTGGGCCGGGATCAGCACGAGCGGCCACTGGAGCCAGACGGCGAGCACGATCGCGACCACCTCGGCAGCGCCGGTCGACACCAGGAACAGGGTGACCTTGCGGATGTTGTCGAAGGTGACCCGGCCCTCCTCGACGGCGGCGACGATCGTGACGAAGTTGTCGTCGGCCAGGACCATCTCGCTGGCCTCGCGGGCGACGTCGGTGCCCTTGTCACCCATCGCGATACCGATCTGGGCCGCCTTGAGCGCCGGAGCGTCGTTGACGCCGTCGCCGGTCACGGCGACGACCTCCCCGTGCGACTGCAGCGCCCGGACGATGCGGAGCTTGTCTCCGGGTGACACCCGCGCGTAGACGGCACATCGCGACACGCGTTCGCGCAGTTCGTCGTCGGTGAGGGTCGCGAGATCCGTTCCGGTCAGGACCTCGTCGTCCGGCTCGGCGAGGCCGAGTTCGATGGCCACCGAGCGGGCGGTCTCGACATGGTCGCCGGTGATCATCACCACGCGGATGCCCGCCGCCTGGCACCCGGCGATCGCATCGCCGACTCCGGCGCGGGGCGGGTCGATCATGCCCTGCAGGCCGACCAGGACGAGACCCTCGGGATCATCGAGATCCTCGGGGTCCGCGAGCGGTTCCGTCAACGGCCGGTACGCGAACGCCAGCACTCGGCGACCGGTCGCGGCCAGGGCCGCCGCCGCTGCCGACACCGCGTCGGAGTCCAACGGCATCGGGCCCTCGTCGCCGAGCATCTCGGAGCACATCGCGATCACTCGCTCCGGGGCACCTTTCACGAACACGATGTGCTCGCCGTGTCGGGAACGAACCGACGCGGAGTACTGCTGGGCGGGCTCGAAGGGGATCTCGGCGAACAGTGGGTAGGCGGCACGGGCATCAGCGGGCTCGATTCCGGCGGTCAGCGCCGAGAGCAGCAGCGCGATCTCGGTCGGATCACCCGAGGTGACGAGGTGATCGTCGGACCAGTACAGCTCGGCTTCGTTCGCCAGCACCCCACTGAGCAAGGTGAGGTGGAAGGCGCGTTCGTCGTCGACCGCCGCCGGCTCGCTGCCCTCCAGGAACTCGCCGTCGGGTGCGCCACCCGCGAGCGCGTAGTGGTGGCCAGGCGTCCGCAGGTCCTCGACGGTCATGCGGTTCTCGGTGAGCGTGCCGGTCTTGTCCGAGCTGATCACGGTGGTGCTGCCGAGCGTCTCGACCGCCGGCAGCCGGCGCACGATCGCGTGCCGCTGCGCCATCCGACGGACACCGACGGCGAGCGTGATCGTGACGGCCACCGGCAGCCCCTCGGGCACCGCCGACACGGCGAGCGCGACGGAGACGAGGAACATCTCCTCCACCGACTCGCCGAGTACGACGCCGCTCAGGAACGCGACGAGCGCCGCTCCCCCGACGGCGACGCCGATCACCCGCGCGAACCGGTCCATGCGCAGCTGCAACGGGGT
This sequence comes from Ilumatobacteraceae bacterium, assembly GCA_963712775.1. Classification (GTDB taxonomy): domain Bacteria; phylum Actinomycetota; class Acidimicrobiia; order Acidimicrobiales; family Ilumatobacteraceae; genus Sva-07. The sequence goes on from CAVQJG010000005.1 coordinate 12,068, forward strand.
CGAGCTGGTCACCTCCTCCCGCATCAGCCCGGCGATCGCCCCGAGTTCGGTGTCCTCCCCCGTCGCCACGACCACACCGCTCCCCCGCCCCGCGGTGACGGTCGCCCCGGTGTAGGCCATGCACGGTCGATCGGACAGCCCAGCTGCGGCATCGACCGGTTCGACGTGTTTGGTGACCGGGGCCGACTCGCCGGTCAGCAACGACTCGTCGATCTGCAGGGCGTTGACGACGACGATCCGCAGGTCGGCGGGGACCCGCATGCCCGACTCGAGCAGCACGACGTCGCCGGGAACGAGTTCACGGCTGTCGATCTCCCGGTCGTGGCCGTCGCGCAGTACCCGGGTGTGCGGCACGACGAGTTGCATCAGCGACCTGACCGCTCCCTCCGCCCGCCGCTCCTGCGTGAAGCCGATCGCGGCGTTGAGCACCAGGACGGCGGCGATGACCGCGGCATCGAGGAACTCACGCAGCACGACGGTGACGAGGAAGGCGACCAGCAGGATGAAGATCAGCGGGCTGCGGAACTGTTCCGCGAACACCCGCAGCGGCGACGGAGGCGCATCCTCCTCCATCTGGTTGGGCCCGTACCGCTCGCGACGCGCCTCGACCTCGCGCTGGCCGAGCCCGTGGGCATCGGTCGCGAGGCGCTCCCACACGTCGTCGACGTCGAGCGCATGCCACGGCACCGCGGTCGTCGTGGTGCCGGGAGCGTCAGCGCGAGCACGAGCTCCCATGTGTCCACCCTGACGTGCCCGGGGCCGCCCGACCAGAGACCAATGTCGCAATCGGAGACGACGGCGTGCGGTAACGTCAGCCGATGATGAGGGACGACCACATGACGGCCAGATCCGACCGAGGCGATGCAACGATCTGGCTGATCATCATCGTGCCGATCCTGATCGTCGCGGTCATTGCGCTGACGTTCGCCGTGTGGGCGTGGACCGGGCCGTTGATCGCGCTGCTGGCGTTCGCCGGGATGTGCACCGCAGGCGCCTCGATCGCCACCGCCATGCAGCGACGCAGCCGCCTCGGCTGACCGGACGCCCGGGCTCGAGCCTCGCTCGCTCGATCGGCCCACGTCACCGGTTACCGTTCGCACATGGATCTCGACGGCGCCCATGTCCTGGTCACCGGCGCGTCACGCGGCATCGGCGCCGCCCTCGCCACCGAGTACGCACGCCGCGGCGCGACGGTGTCGATGGCAGCCCGCAGCGGCGACGTGTTGGAACGGCGGGCACAGGACATCGGCGGTCATGCCTTCGTGTGCGACCTCCTCGATCCCGGTCAGGTCGACGAGCTCATCGATCGGGTCACCTCCGAAGTCGGTCCCGTCGACGTGCTGGTCAACAACGCCGGCCTCGAGACGATCCAGACGTTCCATGCATCGGAACCGTCCGGCGTCCGAGACGTCGTGCGGCTCAACCTCGAGGTGCCGATCGTGCTCACCCGACTCGCGCTCCCGTCGATGCTCGAGCGCCGGCGAGGCCATCTCGTCTATCTCTCGTCACTTGCCGCGACCGGGGGATTTCCCGGCTTGACGGTCTATTCAGGCACCAAGGCCGGGGTCAACAACTTCGTTGCTGCACTTCGCATGGAACTCAAGGACACGCCGATCTCGACGACGATCGTCGCTCCGGGGCCGGTCGACACCGAGATGTGGGACCGGATCGAGGAGTCGCAGGAGTACGCCGCGCTCGTCGCTCGACTGCGGCTCCTCCGGTTGATCCCGAAGGCCTCACCGGAGTCGGTGGCACGCAGGACCGTCGACGCCACCGTGGCCGAGCGCCGCCACGTCCGCATGCCGACCCGTCTGCTCGCGAACCATCTCCTGCGAGAGGCGCCGACACGACTCACCGAGCTGCTGACGACCGGAGTCGTCGTCGGTCCACGCGTCGAGCGATCCGAGCAACACGCAACGCAACGTCGCTGACGACGAAGAGTGGCCGTGTGTGGAGACCGTGCTCTTCAGCAGCAACGACTGAAGGTTCTGATACGACCCGACGCGTGGCCACCAATGGCGGCGATGCGACCTTGACCGTGGAGGTGTGATGTGAGACTCTGACGCGTGCGGGCCCGATACCTGGAGGCACCGCGTGGCACAGTCGTCGACTCAGGCGCTCGAGACGCCCGGCGCCGGTGGGCCGAGGCTGTCGCTCGAACTGCTCGGGGCCTTTCGGCTGACGCAACCCAACGGTGACGACATCGCGCTGACAGCAACCGGTGAACGGGTCGTGGCGTTCGTTGCGCTTCACGGAAACCCGGTCCGACGTTGCGTCGTTGCCGGTTCGCTGTGGCCCGACAGCTCCGAGGCACGTTCGAGTGGCTCGTTGCGTTCCGCACTGTGGAGAATCAGCGAGTCGACACGATGCGCAATCGATGCGGTGGGGTCGAGCCTGCGCCTGTCGTCCACCGTTGCCGTGGATGTCGAGCACGTCGTCGAAACCACACGAGGTCTGACGCACGGGAACGCCCCTCCAGATTCCGTGTCTCTCATCCGCCAGCTCGAGCACGACCTGCTTCCCGATTGGTACGACGACTGGATCATGCTGCATCGTGAGCGTTGGCGGCAGATCAGGCTGCATGCCCTCGAGTCGTTGGCCGACGTACTCCGCACCGCGGGAGACTGTTCGACCGCTTCGGAGGCCGGCCTCGCCGCGCTGCGCGCCGACCCCCTACGCGAAACCGCCCACCGCGTGCTCATCCAGACGTACCTGTCCGAAGGGAATCGGCCCGAGGCCCTTCGGCAGTATCACGCGTACGAGACGATCATGCGCGACGAGCTGGGTCTCCAACCGTCGTCCGAGATTGCAGCCCTGGTCGGTGTCGTCGCCGCCTGACGACGGCCACGAGGTGCAGTCCCCCGACTCGACCACTGTTTGCGTCCGCAGGGTCACTCATCGTGACGCGACCGTGACGGTCTGGTGACGTCGGTCCATCAGCCTCGAGCAAGCACACCTACGGTGGCCGATCGGGTCACCGGCATCAACCGGAGGGGGTATGAGATGGCCGAACCAGCCATGAAACCAGTGGACCTAGACGAGGTGGCCACCAGCGTTGCGAGCGCGGGCCACCCCTGGGTGACGGGCCAGACGTCGATGACGATCCTGACCGAGGTGGATCGCCGAATGCGACTCGGGGTGGCGTTGCCCCCGGAGACGGAGACCGAGCGGATGATCGCCGCCGCGAGCGACCTGGCGGCGCCCACCGATGCGTTGGCGGCCTCCTCGGTTGGAGCTCCTGCGGCGTTCGATGCACGGAACGTGGGCGGCGCCAACTACACGACACCCGTCAAGGACCAGGGTTCGTGCGGTTCGTGCGTGGCGTTCGGAACGGTCGCGACAATGGAGACGACGGCCGCGTTCACGCGAAGCGCTCCGAACTTCGACCCCGATCTGTCCGAGGCGCATCTGTTCTACGTCCACGGCAAGACCGACGGCGCGACGTGCGCCACCGGGTGGCTCCCGAGTCGTGCCTTCACGTTCTGCCAGAACGTCGGCGTCACCTTCGAGAACTACTTCCCGTATACGCCGGGGAACTCGGGCGGGGCGAGCCTCAATGCCGATTGGCCCAATCGCCTCGCTCGGGTCACGTCCTACAAGAACCTGACGGGAAATCCGGCTGCCATCAAGGAGCACATCTCCACCCATGGAGCCGTATCGGCCTGCTTCGTCGTGTACCAGGACTTCTTCAGCTACAAGACCGGGGTCTACCGACACCTCACCGGCGCGTCCGCCGGCGGGCACTGTGTATCGCTGATCGGTTACGACGATGCCCTGGGGTGTTGGATCGCGAAGAACAGTTGGAGCACGGGCTGGGGCGACGGCGGCCACTTCAAGATCGGCTACGGACAGTGCGGCATCGAGACGTGGGAGGTCCACGGGGCCGACGCCGTGTCGCTCCGCATGTGGACCGGTCAGACCAAGATCATCGGGTGCTATCACGCCAGCTCAGCTCGCAGCGGCTGGGTGTACGTGGAGAATCGTGGTTGGCTGAAAGTGACTGCAGCGAACGACTCGGCTCACGAGCTGATGCTCACCGACCTCGTCGCCTCCAAGGTCGGCAAGCGTCCCGTCAATCTGTTCGAGAACGGCGGGACCGTCGAGATCTCGCACGTCTACTGAGAAAGGAACCACGATGGCAACCAAGACACCACCAGCCGAGGCACCTACAGAATCGGTGAACCGCCCACGGGATCCGACGGCCGAGGAACTCTCCATCGCACAAGGGGGGACGAGCGCAGCCGCCGTGACGTCCGACCTCGATCGACCCACCTTCGAGCCCCCCGGGAGCGCGGCCGCCGCGACGGCTTCGGCCGCCGCGACGGGTTGGATGACGAACAAACATGTCCTGATGCTGTGGCAGACGACCGCACCTCAGGACGCCTGGGCGTACTACGACGGCGGCGTTGGTTGGAAGCGATCCACGCAGGCCGGCGACGTGGCCGCCCGGGGCATGGGAGTGCTCACGGCAGGCGCACGCGCGAGCGGCGGCATCGTCAACGCCTACGAAGGAGCCGGGGGCGCGATCGATGCGATCTACCTCTGGTGACCGGGGCGATCCGTGAAGGTCGTCGAGATCACCGACCGGGGGTCCGAACTCACCCTCGCCGACGGGGACATCTTCGAGGTGTCCCTGCCGGACAGCGCCGGCACCGGGTACCAGTGGGTGGTCGTCGGTCAGCCCGACTCCGTCGAGTTGATCGACGAGAGCACGGCGGGCGACACTGTGCTCGTCCCCGGCGCCGAGCGACTGCATACGTTCCGATTCGTCGCACACGGGCCGACGCACGGACGGATTGCGCTCGAGTTGCGTCGGTCGTGGGAGCGGACCGATGCACCCGAACAAGCCTTCGAGGTCTTCCTGTCGACCGCTGAGGGCGAGTCAGTGGTCGAAGACGGCACGAACGAGTGAGGCATCGGAGATCTCCACAACGCGTCGTGGTTCGAGCGCGACGTACAGCTGTCCGCCTCGGTTGCGCACTGCCACAGTGGCTGCTGCGAGCACCGCCATCGCTCCCTCGTCGACGAGGGTGGCGTCACACAGATCGAAGACGACCCGCTCGACGCCCAGATCGAATGACGCACTCAGGTCGGCGTGGACGATCGGCGCGAGATGGCCGTCGAACGAACCGTGGACGACCGCCAACAGTTCGGCGCCGCAGATTGTCGACCGGTAGGTCACGTGTCGCTCGTCCTCAGCCATGACAGTGGCCAGAGTAGGCCTCCGCGGCCCGAACGTCGCGGCACCGGGTCGTCCGAACGAGTACGTCCGCGCCGGAGAGGCACAACGAGCTGCGGCGCTGCGTCGGAGAGAACGTTGATCATCTCAGGAGGGCACCAACCGGACTCCCCACGACTCCGTTGGATCATCGCAAACCCCAACACGAGAGCGGGAGCGCTCCATGGAACCACGCGCCTCGTCGGCCCACACCGACCCACACAGAACGCCGCCCGGCGGACTCGCATCCGGGACGCGCTCGGCGCCGTCTCTCCGCGGTGAAACCGCCACGTTCCGCGCGAGCTAGGGTGGGAACGGAGGTACCGCCATGGTCGCCAACCTGACGATCGAGATGTTGCCCGCACGTCATGGCGACGCGTTGTGGGTCGAGTGGGGAGATCCGGACGACCTCCACCGCATGCTCATCGACGGTGGTCCGAAGTCGGCCGTGGGTGACGTCAGACAACGCATCGAGCAGCTTGACCCGGGCGACCGGAAACTGGACCTGCTGATCGTGACCCACATCGATCTCGATCACATCGCCGGCGTCATCGAACTCCTCGAGGACCGATCGCTCGGGCTGCGCTTCGATGACATCTGGTTCAACGATCGTCGCCACCTCCCTGCGGACGCATCGACGAGAGGGGCCGTCCAGGGCGAGTACCTCGCAGGGCAGCTGACCTCCGGCCACCGGCCGTGGAACGCGGCGTTCCGGCAGCAGGCCGTCCAGGTCCCGGACGAGGGGCCGCTCCCCCGGGTCGAGTTGGAGGGCGGCCTCGCCCTCACCCTGTTGTCGCCGACAGCGGAGAAGCTGCGCGCCCTGCGCGACGAGTGGGACGCGACCATCGAGGAGGCGGCCCGCAAGGCCGAGCAGCGGGCCCGTGACGAAGCGGCTGACAGCACGCGCGGCGACCGTGACGTCTTCGGCGCCGACAGCTCGAAGGCCAACGGCAGCAGCATCGCAGTGATCGTCGACTACCGGGATGAGCGATGGTTGCTCGCCGGCGACGCCCACAGCGACGTCCTCCTCGCCGGGCTGCAGCGGTACGGCGATGCGGTCGGCGAGCGCCTGGTTCGTCTGGACGGCTTCAAGCTCCCCCACCACGGCAGCGCTCGGAACATCACACCGGAGCTGCTCGCCGCGATCGACTGCCCCAGATTCCTCGTGTCGACCGACGGTTCGTACTTCAAGCACCCGGACCGGGAGTGCATCGACCTGATCGTCCGAACGGCCGACCGGCCCGAGCTCGTGTTCAACTACCGCACCCCGTTCACCGAGCCGTGGGCCGGTCCGTCGGACACGTTCAGCTCGACGTATGCGGGCACGGCGCCGGTGACCGCTGGACGCGTCGAGAGCAGCGCCGGAGCGCCCGCGCTCCCCGCCTGGGCCCACGATTCACCGCCGTCCGACGCCGAGGAGAACCGTGTCGAGGCGCCTGTCGGGAATGCCGGTGAGTCCGGACCCGCGGCGAGGTCGACCGCTCCGCCCGCACCGAAGGTCGCCGTCAAGGTGTTCCACGGAAGTCTCGAACGCGCGGCGCATCCCGTCCTGGTCGGCCACTACCGGGCAACGCCGCTGTCGGGGGCCGAGGGATTCGTCGACCGTCGTTTCGACGGGAGGCTCTCGGACCGTCTCGCCACCGACAAGTACCCGGGCGACATCGGCGAGTCGCTCCTGATCGCGGCGCCGGCGCGCAAGCATCCGCATCGAGGGGTCCTCGTCGTCGGTCTCGGCGAATACGGGGAGCTGACACCCAACCGGCTGGTGGAGACGGTCCGAGCCGCGCTCGTTCGCTACGCGCTGGACGAGGCCGAGCGACGTACCGATGTGTCACCGATCGAGCTGAGCATCAGCAGTGTGCTGCTTGGAGGCACGGGCGATCAGGGCCTGAGCATCACGTCGTCGGCGCGAGCGGTGCTCGACGGTGTGTGCGAGGCCAACCGGACCCTCGCCACGCGGCAGCCGGAACCGCTCGCGTCGTTCGCCGAGCTGGAGCTGTGGGAGCGCAACGCCCCAGAAGCCGAGCTGACGTTCCTGTCGTTCGACCAGCACCTCGCCGGGTCCCCCGACGAGGGTGCCGCCGGTGATCGCGGTGACTTCTTCCCGCCCAGTGAACTCGTCGTCGCGGACGGCGCGTTGAGTCAGAGCCTGCCCGTCGAGAGCGGCGACGCGAAGTGGTGGCGGGTCCGCGTGGCAGACTGCAGCTTCCAACCGGCCTCGGTCGGCAGCGACCCCGCTCCCCCACCACACTTGGAGCTCGAGTTCACCGTTGGCGGCCGTCTGGCCCGCACCGGCACGGTGATCCATCGGGTAGAGCGGCGCCGGCTCGAACGCATCCTCCGAGATTCCGTCGCCAAGGAGGAGCCCCCGCCAGGGATCCACACCACGCTGTTCGAGCTACTGTTCCCGAACCAGCTCAAGTGGGACCTGATGGCCGCCCAGGACATCCAGCTCGAGGTCGACGACGTCACCGCTGACATCCCCTGGGAGATGCTCGAGGCCCGCAACCCGGCACAGGGCGAACGCGGTCAGCTCGCGTTGCGCGCTGCGCTGGTACGCCAGTTACGACTCCCCGACGTCCCCCCGGTGCGCCGGTCGGACAAGCCGAGCGCGCTCGTGATCGGCAACCCACCGGTCGGCGGGCTCGCTCCCTCTCTCGACGGGGCGTTCCGCGAGGCGACCGCCGTCGCGGAACTGCTCCGGCTCGGCGACTACGCCGTCAGAGAACTGTCCTTCGACACCGCCCAGCGGTCCGACGACGCGACGACGCTCGCCGTCGAGACGGCCCTGTTCGCCGACGACTATCGGATCATCCACGTCGCCGCGCACGGGTTCTACCAGCCCGACGATCCGACGAGGACCGGCATCGCCATCGGGCCCGACGACTTCCTGACAGCGACGATTTTCCGGCAGGTGAACGTCATCCCCGACGTCGTCTTCTTGAACTGCTGCCACCTGGGAGCGGTTGCTCTCGGGATGGAGACCGGCGCCATCGAGTTCACCAGGCGCAACCTCAACCGGCTCGGCGCCAGCTTGGCGCGTGAACTCATCCGCTGCGGGGTGCGAGCCGTCGTCGTCGCCGGGTGGGCGGTCCACGACGGAGCGGCCGAGGAGTTCGCCGCCACCTTCTACCAGGAGATGCTCGGCGGAAAGACCTTCGGCTGGGCAGTCCACAGCGCCCGTTGGGCGGCGTGGGAAGAGGCACCCCACCACAGCACCTGGGGTGCCTACCAGTGCTACGGCGACGGCGGATACTCCCTCCCGCAGAGCACGGACGGACGTCGGGGCCACGCCGATCGACCGAGGACTCAGCGCGAAGCGATCCGCCGGCTCGATGCGTTGGTCAATCGCGTCGAGAGCGTGGGCATCGAGTCGTCGAGCGACGACGATCGCCGACGGAGTGAGGAGGACCTCACGGCCATCGAGCAGGCGGCTGAAGCACGCGGTTGGCTGGGCGACGGGCAGCTGTGCAGTCACCTCGGGGAGGGATGGAAAGCGGTCGGCGATCTCGAGAAAGCCGTCGGATGGTATGAGCGCGCGCTCGCAGCCGGCGACGGCCAGATCACACTCGCAGGCGTTGAGCAGCTCGCCAACCTCCGCGACCGCCTCGCCTCGTCGCTCGTTCGGAACCGACGCCCCTCCAAGGCCCGCCGGGCGCGAGCGGCGACGCTGGTCGAGCAGTCGACGCAGACGATCACCCTGCTCGGTGACCTCAGCCCGTCCGCCGAGCGATCGGCGCTCCTCGGTGGCCACCACAAGCGTCGGGCGACGACCCTCGAGGGCTCCGATCGGAGCGCGGCGCTCGAGGAAGCAGCCGACGCGTACCGCCGCGCCTACGAGCAGGACCAAGGCGCCTACGCACTGTTCAACTTCGTTCAGCTCGACGAGATCCGTCGCCGGATCGCGGGCGGCGAGTCGCGGATCGGGCCGCTCGCCGCCGACTTCGAGCGACTCCTCGAGGAGCACGACGACAGCAGCTACTGGGCCGCCGTCGCGCGCCCTGACGGCCAGCTGACCAAGGCGCTCCTCGACGACGAGGTCGGCGCCCGACGCGAGCGGCTGGCATGGCTGTACGCCACCGCCTTCGACAGCCGATCGACATGGGGGCAGCGGTCCTCGACGATCGACCACCTGCTCGATCTCGCCGCCCTGCATCCGGACACGAAGCAATCTGCCGCGCTCCGCGCCCTCCACGAGGACCTGGAACCGTACCTGATCAGCTGATCAGGCCGGCGAAGCGTTCCCGGTCGAATCCCCGCAATGCGCCGACTCCCTCGATGACGTACAGCCCCACGAGCGTGCTCGTGTACGCGTGCTCGAGCAGGTCGAGGGTCTCGTGGACGCCGAGCGCCCCGAGCACCGTCGGCACCGACGCGTTCGACCGAGCGCGTCGAGCCCACGTGTCCCTCGCCTCGGTGGCGTCGCCGAGGAACTCGACCGCCTCCCGCGCCCGGGCCCCGCGTTCGCCCTGTTCCCCGGCGAACGCATCAGCCACGACGTACGGACTGCGATCGATCATCACGATGACACCCTGCTGCCCCGAGCCGCGCCGCTCGTTGTCCATCCAGGTCTGCACCAGCGCTCGTCGGCGTCGGCTGGTCGACACATCGTATTGAACCCCCTGATTGCGCATCAGCGCCGTGATCTCACGCTTGGGCCAACTCGTGCTGCCGAAGGGATCCCAGCCCCAGCCGGCGGAGGAGTTGGCGACGATCAGCACCTCGGCCGGCCGTTGGATCGCGCCGAGTTCGGGCCATCGCCCGATGCGGTCCGCCAGGCCCGCTTCCCACTGCTCGGCCATGTTGTCGTAGACGCCACCGTCGCTCAAGACGACGCGGCGGGGAGGGTCCGCCGGTGCGTCGCCGGGCACGTTCCACGGGCGCCGGAACGCGCCCGTCTCGAGGATGATCGGCGGGAAGGCACCGGGGAGGCCGGCCGAGGCCTGCACGGCCGCAGCGATCGTCGTGCCGGTTGCGGCCGGATCGGCGATGCCCTCGCGGAACCCGTAGAGGAATCGGGGTGCGAGATAGAACTGATCGCCGGCCTCGAGGTCGGTCGTCAGGAACACGTGGTTGATGTCGCGGGCGACCTCATCGAGGCGTGTTCCGAGCGATCGGCGATCACCCCCGAAGTGGGTGCGGGCGAGCGCGGAGCGCACCACCGTTCCCCGCCGGGCGACGAGCGCGGCGGCACCGGCCCACGCGATCACGGTCAGGACCCCGAGCGCGCCGAGCACGATCGCGGCGGTGGCACCGTCGATCCACGATGCTGCGGCCGCGACGAACGCAGCGAGCAGGGCGACCACGAGCACGACGGCGACGACCAGGGCCGCGATCAACAGACGCAGGTAGCGCTTCGTCAATGGACCCGTCGGGAACAGCCCCACCCGGGCGTAGTTGACGAGCGAGCCCCGGACCGCCGCGTCGAACTCGTCCGGGGTCGCCGTCCTGAGATCGAGGTTCTGTGCGACCACGCCGTTGGTGATCGACCCGCCCGACACCGAGCTGACGGACACGACGTCGCCACCGAGGCCTGCGTCGACGACCGCGGCGAGGACGCCCGTACCCCAGACCGAGGCCCGGTGACCGCCACCTGACAACGCAACACCGATCGGCCGGGCCATCACTCGGCCGGCAATCCGTCGTAGATGGCGAGCATGTCGATGTCGTCGAGGTCGACGGCGTCCTCGTCGACGGGATCACCGCCGCGGGTCGCCACGGCGATCGTCTTCCTGGCGCCGATCAGCGCCGTCCATGTCCTCGGGCCGACTTCCCCGTCGGCACCGAGCCCGGCCAGCGACTGGAACTGACGAACGACCCGCTGGGTTGCGGCCCCGTACCGTCCGTCGTGGTTGCCTGCGGTGTCGCTGATCAGGCCCCGCACGATCAGTGTCACCTGCAGGACGCGGACGTCGGGCCCCGAGTCACCCGGTTTCACCACCTTGAGCAGCAACCCCCAGGTCTGAGGCCCGACGATGCCGTCGACCTCGAGGGCGTTGCTGCGCTGGAATTCCTGGACGAGCGCCACGTCGTCGGGACCGTAGACGCCATCTCGACGAGCCGGGTCGTCGGCCAGGAGCCCGCGGGCGACGAGCGCCTCGGTGAGCACGGTGACGGCGGGTCCGGCATCGCCCGGACGAGCTTGCAGCGCCGGCGTCAGCGGCTCCGACGACGTGACGACTGTCGCCGACCCGACATCGTCGCCCGGGACCGTCCCGCCCGGCGGCGTGGCGCCCCACGGCGGCAACCCCCAGATCGGGTTGCGCTGGTACGAGGAACGGCCACGCGGGAGCTCGGCCGGCTGGACGTGCCACGGCTCGTTGTTGACCTTCTCGAAGGTCTGCAGGCCGAACCGAGCCACGTTCTCGCGCACCCAGCCCATGTCTCCGGTCATGTCGGCCGCCAGGCCGATCTCGTGCATCGATCGGCCGGGGGGCGCCGCCGGCGCCTTGCCCGCCAGTCGACTCCATCGCTGACCGTCGTAGGTGATGTCACCGCTGGGGTCGAGCACGTGCCGGGCGAGGAACATCTGCAGCTGCTGCTTCGGGTCGCGCAGGCCCTGACCGAGTCCGACCCGCCCGCCGGAGGCCTCGACCAGGCTGCGCACCCGATCCTGCATGGTCGGGTGCATGCCGCCGAAGGTCCTCGATGCGACGATCGCGTCGAGCGTCACGCGCTTGTCCCAGTAGGTCGGGTAGTCGGTCATGTCGTTGCCTTCCTGTCAGACGGTTTCCATGTGGGAGCGAAGCTCACGCGTCGCTCGGGTCTTGCTGAGCGCGAAGAAGATCACGAACGCGACCACGGCGAACACCAACCCGAACATCAAGAAGCCGATCGCCAGATCGATCTGCACCGACCCGGTCGTCTCGCCCTCCTCGACGAGCGACGACGCAGTGAGCAGCCCGGCCAGTGCCCCGCCCACGGCGAACGTCAGGTTCGAGATGACCAGGTTGCGAGCGACCCGATACGGGTTGGCACGACGTCGGTAGTAGCGGATCGGGAACGCGATCAGCCCGATGGCCGCGAGCAACATCACGCCGACGAGCAGCGCGTCGCCGAGGGTGACCACGAAGGACTGGCCCTCCTCGGCGGGAGCGACGAGGGCCACCCCGAACAGCAGCAGCGGCGCCACGACGTCGGCCCAGTGGAACGGGAACGCGCCACGCAGCCGAAACCTCGACGGCGCCGGCACCGACTCGGCCACCGATCGCCGCGGCGCAGTGATCGACGCCACAGGAGCCAGGCGCTGCGAGGGAGCCGGCCCCGGTGCTGCCCATGGCTGCGGAGGACGCGGCGGCGCCAGGCCCGATGCAGACGCGGTCGACGCCGGGAGTGCGTCGCCGGACGGGGCCGACGGGAGTTCCGGCGGCTGCGGCGATCGAGCGGGCGGAGGAATCCAGCCCGTGTCCTTGAGACTCTCGACGATACGCGCGGCTGCGGCGTCCAGCTTGGACGTCGGATCCGGGTAGACGTCGATCCAGTTCCGCCAGGCGAGCTCGTACAGGAACGACCCCGTGGGCTCCGCATCGTCGATCTTGATGGGGATCACGACCTTCTTCAGGTGGTCGGCGACGGCGAGTTCCTTCACCAGCTGGGTGGAGTCGTTGCAGTGCTTCGAGAAGACGATGACCAGGCAGTCGGAGTCAGCAAGGTTGTCCACGATCGACTCCCGCCAATCGTCGCCGGCTCCGATGTCGGCGTCCCACCAGACCTCCGGCCCGTAACCCTCGAGCGCCGTGACGAACCGCTCGACGAACTCCTGGTCCGTGCGTCGATAGCTCACGAACACATCCGGGTCGACCCGGATCCCCATGGTCTCTGCTTCTGCGCTCATCTGGGCGCCCCCCTTCGAGGACCCCGATCACGAACGACTCGCCTGCGTGGTCCTTCGACAACTGAGAGTAGTTGAACGACACGCCGAGGTACACCGGTCAACGGTCACACCGAGCGGTCAGATCGGCGCGCGGAGTCACATATCGCTTGACGAGACCGCGCCGGCGTGCATGACTGGACACCGACCACCGGCGCCGCACGAAGCCGACGCCACCGGTCGGGAGGGGGTCCGACAGTGTTCGCGAACAGCATCCTCGATGTCGTCATCGGGTTGGTCTTCGTCTTCTTCGTGTGCAGCCTGGCGGTGTCGGGCATCAACGAGTTCGTCCGCAAGCTCCTCAACACACGAGCCAAGGCGCTGTGGACCGCCATCAGCCGCATGCTCGACCCGTCGGAGGCCGCAGCGCAGTCCGAACGCATCACCGCACGTCTCGACGTTGCACCCACGCGCGACCAGCCGAACGCCGACCCGGACGGAACCGGGGCGCACGGTGCCTCGCTGGCCGAGCTGCTCTACGACCACCCGTTGATCGGTCGGCTCGACCCCACGCGGTTGAACCGGCCGACGCGAATCACCCACATCGCACCGACCGAGTTCGCTCGGGCGCTCGTCGACATCCTGACCCCCGAGGACGCCGACGGGAACAAGCGGTGGGAGCAACTCGGGGACGGGATCCGCGCCCTGCCCCGACCACTGCGCGCGCAGTTCCTCGTGTTGTACGAGGAGGCGGACGGCAACGTCAGAGAGTTTCGCGAGGCGATCGGGGGATGGTTCACCAGCAGCATGGATCGCGTGTCGGAGTGGTACCGGCGCCGGACGCGCGTCGTGATGTTCGGCTACGGGTTGCTCGTGGCGGTGGCGTTCAACGTCAGCGCCGTGCACGTGACCGCCGAGCTCTACGAGAACGACATCGTACGCGAGACCGTCGTCGAGTTGGCCGCCACCCAGACCGCTCAGGTGAACCTGCAGGAGTGCACCGACCGGACATGCGTCGAAGAGGAGATCGGCAAGGTCGTCGACACCGGACTTCCCGTCTTGTGGCGGACGTGCCCTGATGGCAGCGAGGGCAGCGGGCTGTGCGGTTTCGAGGACGGGCGTGCGACGGCGGGGACGATCGTCGGCTGGCTGATCACCGCGGCGGCGTTGTCCGTCGGCGCGGCGTTCTGGTTCGCCCTCCTCAAGCGGGCATTCCAGGTCCGGTCGAGCTTGGGCGCGCGTTGACGGGCGGCGCTGCCGTCGCCTCGCCGCGAAGTCGGTCGGCGTATCGTTGGGTGGGTGACTGATCGCACGCACCGGTTCGACGACTCCCGCGCCCAGCGATTCGTTCCCCGTGAAGGCGTCGAGAAGACGGCCGTGCTCGTCCGGACGGTGGATCCCGACGCTCAGACGGTGATCGACACCCGGTTCGGCCGCCAACGCCTCCTCGGCGCGTTCTACGCCGTTGCCGAGGGCGATGCCTCCTACGGCGCCGCCCGCCGCGAGTTCGAAGCGACCCATCGGGCGGTCGGCCCGAATCGCTGGGTGAAGTGCGCGCCCGTGCTCGCATACCGCACCGACGAACCGTGCCTGGTCGAGACCGTGATCGACGGACACGTCGAGGGGACGGTGAACGCCCGACCGGGCGACTGGATCGTGCGGCAGCACACCGGCGAGGTGATGGTGATCGACGACGATTCGTTCCGGGAGCGCTACGTCGCGACCGGAGCGGGCGCGACAGCGACGTGACCGGTTCGGTAACTCCTCAGCACACGGCTGCAGGATCGTCGGGAACCAGGAGGATCGTGACCTCGACCGGTTCGGCGTCGCTGGCCCGGCGCACGACCTCGTAGATGATCGGACGATAGGTGCGGTGGTGCTCGGCGTCTGGCTGCCACACCTTCAGCACCTCCATCGACGGCGACCAGAGGTGGCGGCTGAGGCTCTGGACGAAGGCCTGATCGAGATCTCGCAACCACGGGGAGTCGGCACCGTCGACCTCGTCGACGAGGTCTCCCCAGGTCCAGTCGCCGACGCCGTCGTGCGCCCGGAACAGCGAGAGGGTGTAACTCGTGGTGCCGTCGCGGCCGGCGACGACGCGTGCGTGGCGGGGAATTCCGCTCCACGGTGAGGTCGGACCGCACGGTTCCAGGTCGAGCACGATCCGGTGGCACGGCCGGTAGCGGTGACGAGCCTCGGTCGGCACCGTCGGCGGCGGCGCCAGGTGACGGCCGAAGGCGTCGGCGATGCGCTCGGCCGCCGCGGTCACTGCGGCGTCGGACACCGTCGGCAGGAGCGCACCGCGTTGCCAGGTGTCCGACATGTCCCAGGTCTGGGTGCACAGGGGCCAGAGCAACTGCCGGGCGATGGTCGCCGACGCAGCGCGAACGCACTGCACCTGGTTCAGAGGTGCAGGGGGCGCGCCGGCCGGGTCGAACAGACACGCGACCGACGTGACGTCCTCGGCATCGAACCGGACATAGAGGCCGACCTCGTAGAGGCACCAGTCCCAGGTGTGCTGGGGTGTTGTGAACAGCAGTACGAGCAGGTGGCTCTGTGCGAGCTGCTTCTTGATCTGGCGATCCCAGTCCATCCCGGCGGTCAGTGCCTCGCCGGAGACCCAGCACTCCAGGTGTTCGGGGACGAGGTTGCGCAGCTCGTCGGCCACCAACTCCGCCAGTTCGGCATCGTCGGACTTGTGGCTGACGAAGACCCTGAACTTGTCCTGCGGCAGTCTCGACACCCGAGCCCCCTTCGACCCATCAGGTTGACCAAGAGTGACAATACACCCACAGAGAGCGGCGAGGCGTGTCAGAATGGTGACGTGTCGTGGTGGTCGACCCTTCGGTCCGTGGGCGACGCGGTCGGGCTCTGGGACCGCCGCGTCGTTCCGGTCGGCTGCGAACTCGGTACGACGATCTTCCGCGAGACCAAGCGGTCGGCCCAGATCGCCAACCTGGGTCGCCGCGCCCGTCCGCTCCGCGACGAGACCGCCGGCCGGCTGCAACCGCTGTTCCCTGACCTCGATCTGCGATCGGTGCGCGTCCGCACGCGGTGCCGGCTCCCGTCGAATCGGTTCAGCGCGCGCGGCTCGATCTACGCGATGACGTTCGGCAACACGATCTACTGGCGGGACGAACTCGACGAGGACGACCCCGGCGACCTCGTCCATCTCATCCACGAGATCGTCCACGTCGACCAGGTTCGTCGTCACGGGAGCGAGCGCGGCTTCGCCTGTGCGTACGGCGTCGGCTACCTCGAAGGAGGAGGGGAACTCCCCGCGTACATCGACACGCCGACCGCCTACCACCGCAATCCGCTCGAGGCGGAGGCCTACTCGTTCGAGGCCGACTTCCGCGACGCCGCCGGCCGGGTCGTGCCGACTTCGCTGCCGAACACGCCGACCTCGCCGTGACCGAGCGCCCGTCGGCCGCCGATCGACCGATCCGGATGATGCCGTGCTGATCGCCGATGTCGTCGGCGAGATGCGCGCGATCGTCGATCGGGCGAAGGCCGACGACGACGCCAGCGGGTACTTCGCAGCGATGTACCTCGGTGTCACCACCACGGTCGAGCGGGGCCTGTCGACCGGTCTCTTCGCCACGCCCGAACGGCTGAGCGCCCTGGCGGTCGCGTTCGCCGGCCGGTATCTCGACGCGCAGTCACTCCACGTGCGCGGCGAACCGCCCACGCAGTCGTGGGGCGTGACCTTCGCAGCCGCTCGAGCCTGGCGACCCACGGTGCTCCAACACCTGCTGCTCGGCATGAACGCCCACATCAATCTCGATCTCGGGGTCGCGTGCGCGCAGGTCGCACCGGGCGACGCCATCGGCGAGCTGGAACCCGACTTCCTCGAGATCAACCGTGTGCTGGCCGGCCTCGTGCAATCCGTTCAGGATCGACTGAACCGGGTGTCACCGCTCTACCGATTCGTCGACGACATCGGTGGCGGCGCCGACCGCGCTGTCGTCAACTTCAGCATCGCGCGGGCCCGCGCGGAGGCATGGCGGTTCGCCGTGGAACTCGCGCCGCTGGGGCCCGCCGCGCGCCGGCAGCGCATCGCCACGCGAGACGACGCCGTGGCCCGAATCGCCGACCGTGTCGTGCGACCCGGCACGATCGCGTCCACGGGCCTCCTCGCGGTCCGCCTGACCGAGCACGGGAAACGGTCCGACATCATCGACATCCTCGCGTCGTCTCCGTAGGAGGTGTCCGAGCGCGAGACTCGGCGTATGCCGATCGCTCGTTGGATCAAGGGTCGGGCCCGCCTCCTCGGGCTCGCCGCCCGTTCGGGCGCGGCCCACACGGGGCCACGTCGCGCCACGCATCCGTTCATGGCCGGGCTGCGATCCGGTCAGGTCGTCCCGCACCAGGGAGGCCACTGGCCGGGCGACGCACCGAACACGATCGCGGCGTTCCGACTTGCCGCGCCGCGCACACAGATCCTCGACATCGACGTCCGGCTCACGCAGGACGAGGTCCTGGTCTGCGCGCACGACGACGAGATCGATCCTCAGCACCGGATCAGTTCGACCGAGTGGGCGCAACTCGAGGCGGACACCACGATCCCCCGCCTGATCGACGTCGCATCGACGTTCCCCGAACATCGGCTCAACATCGAGGTCAAGGACGCCCGGGCCATCGATGCGATCCGGACCCTGCTCGCCGAGGAAGAGCTGGCCGAGCGGACGTGCCTGTCGACCTTCGATCCGGTGCTCGCCCGCGCACTGTGCGCGGTGGCGCCGAACGCCGCACACACGCGCCCGACGGCGCGGGCGCTCGGGCGGCTCTGGGGACGCAGCGATGTCGTCCAGACGATGGCCGCCGTTCCCGACTTGGCGCCGGGGCTCGGCCGGCTGAGATGGCTGCTGCTCCGCGTCGGGTTCTCGGCCGGATCGACGAACGCGGTCGTCCGGCAGATCCGGCTCGCCCGACGGAAGGGGCTCCCGCTGTTCGCCTGGACGGTGAACGATCGAGCATCGCTCGACGCGCTGATCGCCGCTGGCGCCGATGCGGTGTTGTCGGACCCGCCAGCTCTCTTCGACGAACCGGTGCCCGCCGACTGAGCCGATCCGACAGCGCACGCGGTCAACCCAGGCGATGACATCCGAGGTCGACGCTCGGCACTTCGAGAAGACGCTGTTGCCCTGCCCGAGGTCGGACGCCTCGAGTCGCACGGGTTCGTCACCGTTCGACGGGGCGAAGCTGTCGCTCACTGGGACCGCATCCAGGAGTCGCGCGAGTGCGCAGCGCTCGTCGCACGGCTCCGATTCCTGCGGTTGAGCCCGAAGGCGTCACCGGCGTCCGTGGCGAAACGGACCGTCGACGACAACGACAACGGGCCTCGAACGTGGCCTCGAGCGCCGATTGTGACCGCTGACCTCTTCACGGACCTTGTCGAATCGACTACTCTCTGTTGTCAACTGGTCACTCTGCCAAGCCGTGGTTGACGGCGCCTGGGTGCTCGGGGAATGGGGTCAGCATGCACGCTCGTGCTTCCGAGAACACCGTTCGATCGGGGAGTCGGCACGGTCGGCACCCACCCCGATCGATCCTCAGCAACCCCGCCAGCCTCTTCAGTGCCCTGACCAGCGACGACGCGCCCCAACTCACACTCGTCGACGAGCTGAGGGTTGGTCACCCGTCGGGTGAGGAGTTGGCTGTGGACGACACGAGCAGGATCGCCAACGCACGACTGGCTCGCCGGATCGGCGCCGGTCTGATCGTGGCCGGCCTGCTGACGGGCACCGGGTGCGGCAACGACGACGAGACCAGCGCGACCACCACGGCCGACACCCCGTCGACGTCGGTTCCTCCCACCGGCACGACGGCACCTTCGCACTGCGTCGAACTGCTCGACCGAGGTTGCACCGGACCGCAGGTGGAACGGCTCCAACGGCTCCTCCGATCGCGCGTCGACCGTGACCTCGACGTTGACGGCACATTCGGGCGCCGAACCGAGGAAGTCCTGATCTCCTTCGAGGAGTTCCAGTGCCCGCGGGCGACATGCACCGCCGATGGACGGATCGTCGTCGACGGTCCGGAGTGGACTGTGCTGGTCTCACTCGAGAACCTCCCGACAATCGAACCCTCACCGTGAAGTACGACGCCGACCGGTCCCACCCCCCACCGGGGCAAGCCCGGCCGGTCTCGCGGGTTTGGCTGTTGGTCGTCGCGGCGATCGCAGGCCTGGCTGTCGTCGCTGTCGCCGGTGCTCGCACTGTCCGCCAGCGTGCCGACGGCGCGAGCATCCTCTTCGTCGTCACAGATGGACTGTCCGGCCCGCCGCGTGCTGACTCGATCGTGCTGGCGACATGGCACCGACGTTGCGACACGGTCGCGCTGACCTTCATCCCGCGGGATCTGGTGGTGACGCCGGGCGGAGAACAACTGGCGATCATGTTCGACACCGTCGGAACGAGAGGACTGGCCGCCGCGGTCGCCGAGGTCATCGACACACGGATCGTCGGTCTGGCAACCACCGACCTGCGCGGCGTCGAACGGATCTCCACGGTGATGGGTGCCGTCACTGTCGACCTGAGCAGCGAGTCCGTGGATCGGCGAACCGGATTTCATGGTGGCCCCGGTCCAGTGGACCTCGTCGGGGCCGATGCGGTGGCATATCTCCGGTCACGGACCTGGGAGGAACGTCGCGGTGACCATTGGGTCACGAGCGAGAACTCCGATCTCGGACGGATCGAGAGGACGACAGACTTCGTCGAGCGCGCGATCCGTCAGATCCGGACGTCTGACCCGCTCACCGCCGCTCGTGTGCTCCGCGCTGCACTCGGGGATGGACACGTCGAGACCATCGACTCGTTCGCGATGCTCGGTCTCGCGTGGGATGCGACGACGCCCAGTCACCTGACCTTCGACGTGTTCCCGACCGTGGCCGAGCGGAGCGCCACTCAGCGCCGCTCACCGTTCGCTCCTCTCGATCGTGGCGCTGCAGACCGTCTCGTTCCTGCGACAGGCGCATCACCGCCGTTCGATCCCTGCCAAAGCCCTCAGGGGTCGCCATGACCGACACACGCGACGTCTTCATCAGCTATCGCCACCGAGAGCCCACGCAAACCTGGGTGACCGGCGCCTTGGAGCCTGCGCTCTCGGCAGCAGGCTTCACGACCATCCTCGACCTGAACGATTTCGTCCCCGGCGAGGCTGTGCTCGGCGCAATCGAAGCAAGCGCCGCCCGAGCACGGCTCACGATCGCCGTGGTCGACGAATTCTACGACGACAGCTGGTTCACCCGTTACGAGGCCGCTCTGGGCGAGCAGTTGCTCGTGATCCAGCGCGGCGGCGACGCCCGGATACCGACTGCTGTTCGGGTCGTCCCGCCGGCAGACAGCGACGATCTCGACAAGATCATCGATGCGGTGCACTCGCTCGTGCACCGAGCGCTGGTCCTGGAATCCGAGGCAGACCGTCAGTTCGTCGACGGATTCCTGCTCCCTGCGTTGAGACAGGCAAACATCGACGCGGTCGACGTCGCCGACGTGTCGGAGCTGATCGGTGAGGACACACCTCCGGGCGAGGCGCTCGACCGGGCGATCGAGTGGGCCGATCGAGTCATCGTCGTCGTGTCGCGGACGTACCTCCATGACCTCGGACGTGACGAGGGTCTGTATCTCCAGCACTGGGAGCACTCGAAGAAGACGACGAAGGCTCTTCCGGTCATTCTCGACGCCCCCGACGACACGTTTACCGTGCCGCCGCAGTACGACCGGCTCCTGTGGGTCGACATGCACGAGGAGGAGCTGTGGTACGAGTCGCTACGACGGATCTGCGACGCGTTCGGGGTGACCGCTCCCGATCCCGACAACCCACCGGCGTGCCCGTACCCGGGCATGCGCCCGTACCAGTACTTGCCGCCCGAATCGGGTCTCTCCGTCGATCGCTTCCCGTTCTTCGGTCGTGACCCGGAGATCGCTGCCGTCCTGGATCAGTTGGGACGACGCCGGACGGCGGCCGTCATTGGCCCTTCCGGCTCCGGAAAATCGTCGCTGGTCCTCGCAGGGGTCCTCCCCCGGGTCCACGAAGGAGCGCTCGAGGGACGATCGTTCCCACAGGTGGAAGTCGTTCGGCCTTCCGATGCAGCGCAGGACGTCGAAGCCGCACTCGATCGGCTCAGAACCGCCGGCGCCACGAACCGGCCCTGTCTGCTCGTGGTCGACCAACTCGAGCAGGCGTTCTCCGGGGCAGCCGCGACCCGCACGGGACAGAACGGCGATTCGCCATTTCTCGATCGCATCGTCGAGATCCGCGACGACGAACCCGATCTCTATCTGATCGTGACAATGCGCGCCGACTTCCAGCACGATCTCATGGTGTCGAAGGTCTGGCACCTCCTCGTGCTCGACATCGTCTACATCACACCGTTGTCGGGCACCAATCTGGAGACAGCGATCACCGAGCCCGCAGCCCAGCGTGGTGTCCAGATCGATGGCGCCCTGGTCGTACGACTTGCCGAGGAAATGCAAGGGCAACCCGGTCTGCTGCCATTCCTCCAGGAGTCGCTCCGGCGGCTGTGGGGCCGAACGCCGTGGTGGTATCTGTCTCTGACCGCCGAACAATGGAGCACCGGTGAGTTCGGCGTCCGCAAGGCCATCCGGACCCACGCTGACGACGTGCGCAAGCAAGTTGACCTCCAGTGGCCGGGTGATGGCATCCGGATCATGCGGGCCATCCTGCTCCGTCTCGTGCACTTCGGCGCCGATGATCGAACGACCCGACAACAGGCGTCGATCGAACAGCTCGCGAGATCGTGGCCCAAGGACCGCGAACGATTCGACGCCGTCCTGCGTCTGCTGAGCGAGGAACGAATCGTCACCATCGATGACCGGACGTCCGATGCCAACGGTCACGAGGTGCACACAGTGGTCGCGGACCTCAGTCACGATGCGCTCATCACCGGCTGGCCGACCCTCCAGGAGTGGATCGACGAGAACCGCGATCTCGAGACGCGACGACGCGCCTGGCTCGACCGGATCGGCGGTGAACCACTCACGGGCGTGGACCTGGCGGAGGCCGTACGGTGGCTCGCGCAGGCCCAGGCAGCCGACCTGTCCCTGGAGGACGAACTCGTCCAGTACATCGCCCAGAGCAGCGACCATGAGCAGGCCGAGCGCGTCGCCACCGAGCGACAGCGGGCCCGAGAGCGGACGATGTTCCGCGTGGTCACCGGATTGGCCGTCGTCATGTTCGTGCTCGCCGCAGCCGCACTGTGGCAATGGAACAGCGCTCGTGCCGCCCGCGAACGCGCAGAGGCCGAAGCCGATCGACGCGTGGCAACACAGCTACAGACGGGGGCGGCGGCATATGAAGGCGGACTCCCGCTCCAATCGCTCCTCGTCCGCGCTGCCGACGTGATCGACGAAACCGAGCTCGGGGCGATCGAGATGCTCGTCACGGCCGAGCGAGACCCCGGCATCGTCGCTCGAATCGATGCGACGACTCGCAACGTCGGCTTCGAAGCCGCGGCGCTTCTGACCGACGGGCGGATCGCGATCGGTGACGGACACGGAGAAGTTGCGTTGTGGACGCAGGGAGACATCGAACCGCAGGCCACGATCGACGTCGGCCACGGGGTGTTGACCATCGCCGCGGACGACGACTCGCCGACGATCGCTGTCGGCGGGGGCAACGTCCTCACGACCTCGTCGGGAGTGGAGGCATCGGACGGTTGGGTCGACTTGATCGACACGTCGAGGACGCCGCTCACGACACTCCCTGTCATGCTCGACGGTGAGGGTCCGGTTTCGACGGCGGTCTTCGACGGCGACGAGCTGTTCGTCGGGACATGGGACGGCTCCGTCGCGGTCATCGACGTGAGCAATCCGGCGAAACCCGAAGTCACGGCGACACTCCAGGTCCCGGCGCGTTCGCCGGACGCCGATTGCGACATCGAGGATGCTGACCGCAAGGTGCGCTCGCTTGCCGTCGATGACGAGAGTCGGTGGCTGGTTGCGGGGACGAATCACTGCCTCGTCGTCGTGTGGGACCGCGTGACACTCGGTGAGGCGGGCACTCTCACTGGGCACACCAGCAAGGTTCGTTCGGTTGCGTTCGTACCCGGTCGAGGAGGGCTGCTCACAACCGGGGATGACTCCACGATCCGGTCGTGGGATCTGGAGGGTTCGAACCCGATTGGTCATGTCATCGTTCCCGCTGCAGACGACACCGACGCGGCCCAGCTCGCCCTCGACGGCCGCGTTGTCACGATGTGTGTTGCCCCGGACGGCGGGTCTGTGGTGACCGGTGGCCGTGATCATCTCGTTCGGAGGTGGCACCTCGAGAACAGTGCCATCACCGGTGTCACCGAGTTTCCATCACATGTTTCGACAGTGCGCGGTGTGTCATGTCCGACCTCGACAGCGTTCATGTCGGTCGCCGGCGACGGTGTCGTGCTGTGGGACGCTGCGCGCCCGAGCCGGTGGGGTGATCGTGTGGCCACCGACGCCATCGACGGCCGGGCAATCACGGTGGCGCTCCGACCGAGCGGCGCGGGGCAGTTGGCGGTCGCGGCCGATGGCGCTGTGCAGATCATCGATCCCGGCGGTACGCGTCGTCGGATCGAGGCGCCGACCAACACCGACGGGTTCGCAGATGTCGTGTGGTCCACCGACGGCGAATCGATCATCACGATCGCACGCGGTGCGGATGGATGGCCGGACGCGTTGCTCGTCTACGACGGGGATGACCTCGATCTGATGCGGAGTCATCAGACCAAGGGTCTCGGCCGGCTGTGGTCGCTCGCAGCAACGGACGACCGGATGGTGGTGGCAGGCATGAACGAACACGAGATCCTGGTACTCGGCGACGGCGAGACACACACCCTCGAATCCCCGTCCGGGCGGGCAGTGACCGCAATCATCATCCTGCCCTCCGGGCATCTCGTCGTCGGCGACGACGCCGGCTCACTCACCTGTATGCCACTGGCTGATCCCTCCCTGTCCCGATCGATACAGCTCGGCCGACGAGTCAACGATCTCGCCGTTGCCCCAACGGGAGCGCTGGCGGTCGCGACCGCCGACGGGCAGATACTCATCTTCTCGACGGCTGCCGACAGCACCGCTGAACAATGCGACCCGTTGACATGGCCGAGCGCGTCACCCCCGGTCATCCACGACTCGATCGAGTCGGTTGAACTCTCCGATTCGGGTGAACTCCTGATCGCGGCGACATCGAGCGGATGGGCCGAACTCTGGGACGTGCCGCGCATGCGACTCATCGGCCAACTCGTACTGCCGGACGCTGACGCCGCCAGCTCGGTGACGATCGGTTCGGGCGCGAAGTCCATCGTGCTCGGTGGGGACTCGACGGCGATTCAGTTCCGTGTTGATCGCGACGGCCTTCGAACGCGGCTGTGTGAACTGGCGGGACGGAACCCTACGCCTGACGAGGAGGCCTCGTTCCTGCCGGCCGATCGTTACCGGGAGGCAGCGCGATGCTTCGACGACGCCGACGACTGAGAGCTGCAACCGCAACACTCATCGTCGTCACCGTCCTGGTCGCGTGCGCCGAGGAGCGCTCCACCCAGCCACAAGGTCCGGCGGTGTTCGACTACGGAAACGGCCTCGAGCTGGAGGTTCACGGCCCGACAACGCCGAAGTCCGGCAGCATCGTTCTTCTTGCGCTGCACGGGTGTTGCGGCGACCGACGCGACCTTGCGAACCTGAGCCGTGCACTGGCAGACGCCGATGTCACGGTCGCCAATTCCGATGTGCGCCCGTTCCGCGGCGGCGGTGGCTGGCCGGCAACCTACGTCGACGCCGTCTGTGCATATTCATGGACGCGGAGCCTGGCGGACGAGGCCGATGCGTCCGTCGCCGTGATCGCTTGGGGCGATGGTGCGCTCGTGGCGGCCACGATCTCGCTCGGCTGGCCCGAGCTCGCCCCGATGGCGACGGGTTGTCTGACCGAACCACCCGCGGACGGCCCGGATCTGGTGTTCGGCCTGTCGGGCCACTACGGCTGGATCGGCGACCCGCCCGTTGTCACTGCTGCCCTGATCGACTGGTTCGGGGCCGCCCCCGAGGACGATCCGACGGCATGGCAACATGGCAACCCTGGCTGGTGGCTCGACCACACCTCGGTGCGGCCCAGCTTCATCCTGA
Source organism: Ilumatobacteraceae bacterium (assembly GCA_963712775.1). GTDB lineage: Bacteria > Actinomycetota > Acidimicrobiia > Acidimicrobiales > Ilumatobacteraceae > Sva-07. The sequence goes on from CAVQJG010000005.1 coordinate 37,212, forward strand.
TCGGCGGAACTGACGACGCGGCAACCACGGACTTCGCAGTCGAACTCGCGAACCGGGGATTCGATGCTGCGGTTGCTGCCATCGAGAACGCTGACGATCTGAACGTCATCCAACCAGGCGCTGGTCCGGGTTCGGAAGCGTTTTCCGTTGTCGTCGCGGCGCTCGACGTCGCTGCCCGATGAGTCTTCGTCTGGGTCCAGGCGTCTGATGCAGATGACCTGCTGCGAGTCGACCTCGGCTTCGTGCGAGGGCCAGCCGCGTTCGACACCGATCAGATCTGGTCGCCGGATGTCTCAGTGAGCGGTCCTCAAACGATCGCCTGAGGGAAGACCTCGAGCGGGGCTCCGGGTCAAAGTGGGTTGGGACCCCGTTGATCTGGCACATGGGCGGCTCGATCGACAACGTCCGCAGATGATCAGGGGTCACCCGATCCCTGTCGTCGGCTTCGGTGTCGGCTATCCAATTTGGCGGCTCGCTCCAATGGGTTTCCCGTTCGGCCTTGTGACCGAAGATCACACCAACGCCCAGCGCTATCGCTCCCAGAAACCTGCGGAGCAGCCTCATGGTCACAGTCTGGTCGACGCAGTCCTGTCCCCGAGGAGACCCGCAACACGACGTACCGTCTCGTGTTCGACGCCAATCAGGGCAGTCCGCCAGATGTCTCGGAGACGGTCGTTCACTCGACTGTCCCGCGCCCGATAGAGGTTCCTCAACCGGACAGTGTCCTCGACCCGGCGTTCAGGGGCAGGTCTCCCCGTGTGGCTGCGGCGAGCGACAGCGGCCCGAACCCTGTAGCGGAGCTGACTCAGTTCTGTTGAGAGTTGGTGGGTGCGTCGCGTCAGCCGGGTTGTGATGGTTCTCTTCGTGGCGGACCGGTGAGATGTTGTCCAGCGAGGTGCGCCGTCGGCGGCAGCTGTCCCGCCGGCGCGAGGCCAACCGGTGTCCGGGCCTGGTAGCGACGCAACCGAACGAGCCTCTGCTCGACGCTCCACCGGATACCGAGGATGTCGTTTCGGCCTCCTCCTTGCGTCCTGTCCGCTCCTGCAGTGCTGGTGGAAACACTCCGAACGGTCGCTACATCACGAGCTCGTGGGCTACTTCGCAGGGCGCTTCTTTCCGGGTTGCCCGTTCGCGGCCGATGGTGTGGCCGCTGACCTCCTGGTCGGCCCCCTCGACGATGCGTTCCCATTCTGTGCGCGCGACTGCGCCGCCCGCTGCTTGGCGGATGTCTTCTTCGCAGGCCGCTTGCGCGGCTCCGCTGGCTGCTCGACGACGATTGGCCCAGCGGCAGCCTCGCCCAGCATGTTCATCAGCAGTTGCTCCATTACGTAGAGACGATCGGAGCGGGCGAGGCGGGCGTTGAGGTATCCGTACATGCCAGCTGCGCCGTTGCCATTCTGCATCGAACGCCACACGTCATCGAGCCATCGCTCGCGCGGTTCCGTCGGTGGCAATGGAATCGGACTCTCCGCAGACGTCACGGCGAGGAGTTGCGCCATGCGGTCAGTCATCTCATCGAGGTAGCGATCGATTTCGTCGATCTGTGCTCTCAGGACCGTCGTCACCTCGCCCGTGACGATCGCCGAGGTCGCCCGCACCGACTTGCGGGTGCTCGTCTCGGTGACCGTCTCGGGGCGGTAACCATCCCGGGCTGCGAGAAGCTTGGCCTGATTCGAGGCGACGAGCGCCGCGCTCGGATGGCGAAGCTGCTGGAGGACTTCGGCCGTGCCGGCGAGCCACGCCAGCGTTTCGTCGACGTACGCGACGTCAGCAGCCTGGTAGCGCTGGGTCAGTCGGGGGACGGCGAGCAACCGTCCTGCCATGGTCTCGCGGAGAAGCGCTCGCATCGTCGATCATCACTCCGGGGTCAACGATTGACCTTCGCTTCCGTCCTCGCGCTCGTAGAGCGCCCACTCGAGACCCTCTTCGCGCAACGAGATCCGGAGTCGCGTGACGTTGGCGGGGTCGGCTTCGTTCCTGACCGCAGACGTGGCGACGTTCACCTGGAGCTTGCCCTCCTTCGGTACTACCTTGACCGCTGAGTCGCGCGCACGCTGGCGGAGCCGCGATTGAAGCACGTCGATCTGGGTCTTCGTGAAGACCTTCCCGAAACGTTGGTCGCGCACGACCTCAAGCAATGCCTTTTCCGCGGCAGCGCCATAGACCTCTCGCGCCTGGACGGCCTTCGGGACGCGTCCGTGGAGCCGGCCGTCGAAGGCCTTGTTCAGTGCGGTGCTCATCCCGCGTGGCATGGTGACCCCGAGTTCGTCCATCGCTGATTTCAGCGCCTCGGACACGGCGGCCTTGACGGTCGTCGGCGACTCCGATTGCCCCTCCTCACGGGCGTCGTATCCCTCGACGACGACGGGGAGCTCGATCGTGACGTCGGGGAGACGCACGCGCGGGACCGACATCCCACGCAGCAGAGGGTGGTCCTTGTATTCCTCGGCGATCGCAATCGTTTCCTCGTCGGCGAGGACGCGAGCTCGCGCGACAGATGCGACGATGGCTCCGAGCACCTCGTCGAGGTCAGACATCGAGGTTGTCTACCAATGCGTCCGTCGTCGCGACTTACGCGGCCGGAACTTCCTCGATGGTGCTCTCCAGGATGCCCAGCAGTCGTTCGGTGCCGGCGGGAAGCTCGTCTTGGACTGCGCGCACGTGGACCGTGAGCGAGTACGTCCGGTTGGTCTCCGACCCACTCTCGTTCTTGCGCTTGTAGGAGTAGTTCACCTTGAGCTTGGCCGAGAACGGACCCCAGCCAGCCTTTGCCGATAGCGACGTCGAAAGATCGTGTTCGGACATCGTCTTGGAGAACTGGACCGAGGTGATCTTCGCGTTGAAGTCGATCGTCGTTTCCTCGACGCGAATGAAAGGTATCGGGAGCATCGTGAGAAAGGGAACCGTGAGCTTGAACGGTTTGACCTCCACGCTGACCGCGCCCGTGTTGGGATCGGTCACCTCGACCGGCTTATCGTACTCAAAGGTGATCATCGTCGGCTTCTCACCGTTGCCGTCGTCTGTGAATCCGACGGCCTTGATGAAGTCGACAGAGGTGTTGGCGGCCTGCGTCTGCGCACGGATCACAGCCGACAGCGGCCCTCCGATCATCGCTTCGAAGTCGATCGAGGAAAGCTCGTCTCCTGGGTTCATCGAAACCCTCCCTGGTTGGCGGTGAAGACCACTCAACCACCACCAACCGGGGGAGTCAACCGAAAATGTGACGGAACGCGGTTGTTCGACCACAGTCCTCTGGCTGGCAGAGTTGGCGTCGGTCCTGGTTCGGAACGAACCGCGCGGGACACACTTCCCGACGCGCCGGCGCCGACTCGCGACCAATTGCTGGAACGAAGAACCTGCTTGTTGCAGCTTCGGTGGAGCGTCATGAAGCCGAGGCTGATGCGCGATCCGAACTCGAGGTCGAGCCCCAGAAAGTGCGGGCGTTCCTTGATGCGGTTGTGGAGCGATGGCAAGAGGGAACAAGACTTCGCGGCAGCCTCGATGCTCTCGGCGACACGAAGGACCGTCCAACGGGATTCTTGGGTGACAACTCATTTCCCGCTTCCACTGCGAAGCGGAAGAACGAGCGGAACGCCCGACGGACGAGCCTCCACAACCTGATCAGATCGACCTCGGCTGACATCATCTTTCTCACCTTTCGGCGCTTCCAACGCCCTGGAACCAACGAGTTCTTGTCTGGGTCCAGGTGTCTGAAACGCATCGGGCGAGGGTCACCGCGGCCGGGGGACACCCAATGAAAAAGCCCCCTGGTGAACAGGGGGCTTTCGAGCGGACGACCGGGATCGAACCGGCGACCTCAACCTTGGCAAGGTTGCGCTCTACCAACTGAGCCACGTCCGCTAGGGAGCCACAATCTAGCAGTCAGGTCGACGGACCGGACAACGAGAATGGTGGCGAATTCGTGTCAGCGCTGGTTTGGCGGACGCAGATCGATGCGCAACGTGAGGATGCCCTCCTCGATGCTCGCATCGGCATCGCCGAGCATGGCGAAGTCCTGGAAGTCGAGCTTCGACTGCTCGATGAAATGACGCCGCCCCTCCCCCTCGACGGGCGGCATCGGACGCTTCTTCACCGCCGCTGCCCGCTCCTGGAATCGCTGGATCATCTCGTTGGGGTCGAACGTGGCCACGTCGCGACCTTACCGCTCGGCGGCCTCCGTCGAACCCTGCACCTCGCCGTCCGCGGGCAGGCCACCCTGCTCCGGAGGTGCCTCTCCTGCCGAATCGTCCACCGGCGACTCCTCGGCGACATCTTCGGCCGGATCCTCCGGCGCTGCCTCGGACATCTCGTCCGACTCCTCCACCAGATCTTCGTTGTCGTCCGGCTCCTCCGCCTCCGGGGTCCCATCCGATGGCCCGACCAGCCCCTCGGCCGGATCGTGGACGCCGCCCTCGGGTGTGTGATCGGGCTCGGGCTCGGGATCGGGCTCCAGGTCGAGCAGGTCGGGACGGTCGAGCCCGTGCGGAGTCGCAGATCGAGCCTCGGCGACCGGGGGCGCGAGGTCGCTCATCGAGGCCACCGGGCGGTCGGCGAGTTCGAACTCGGCGTCGAGCGACGGCGGCGACGACTCAAGACGGAGCGGTTCGGCGCCCTCGGGCCGGACCTCGTCGAGAATCCGTCGCTGGGTGGCCGGATCGCTCTGGCGCCGCCAATCCCTGTCACCCATGCGCTCGAGCGGCGCCAGCACGGGCAGGTCGTACCGGGTCTGACGGATCAGCCAGACCGCGAGGACGATGAACGCGATCCCCACCAGGACGAGTCCGATCACCATCGCGTACACGAGCCGACTCGACCCGGGGTCGCCGGCAGCGACGACGAGCGGCAGCGTCGCTGCGGGCATCGAGCCGACTCGGCCTCGTCGAGTCGTGGATGGACGGAGGGGGGACACGGCCTCGAAAGTGTGCCAGTTCCGGAGCGCTTCGCCGCGCACCCCGACGTTCAGAGCTGATGGTGCGGGCACCAGACCGCCGTGCGCCCACCGATGACGTCTCGGCGCAGTGGCGCGCCGTCGCGCTCGCACGGGGGACACGAACCTCGGACGGCCGGCGACAACGCCCCCGTATGGCTGCCGCCGTGGCGCAGCATGATCGGCAACCGGCGTCGGATCACCGATGCCAGCTCCCGGACCTCGTCGTCGCTCAGGTCACCCGCCGATCGATGCGGGTCGATGCCGGCCCACCACAGCACCTCGTCGGCACACAGGTTGCCGAGCCCGGCCACGACCGACTGGTCGAGGAGGACCGACTTGATGGCGGGGCGACGCGCCCCGATCGCCGCTCGGAGACGGGCGGGGGTGATCGCCAACATGTCGACGCCCAGTGACGAGAAGTCGGCATCGATGCTCACGTGGCCCAACCGTCGCGGATCGTTGAGCCTGATCGCCGGCGGCGAGGCATCCGACGTGTACAGCCGGAGCCGATCCCACTCCGGAGCATCTCGGGCAGAGGCGTACTGGAGCCGATCGATCGGAGCGAACCCGTCGACGATGACGCGTCCGGTCATGCCGAAGTGCAACCCGATCGTGGGGCCGTCGGTGTCGACGAGGTCGACCTTGCCGACGCGCCGGATCGCTTCGATCCGATGACCGACGACGACATCGACGAAGTCGGGAGGCGCCACACGTTCGTCGACCCAGGCGTCGGTGATGATCCGCCCGACCGTCACCTCCAACGCGGTGCGCCAGATCTCGGCTTCGAGTCCTTCGGGCACGTTCGGCGACGGGACGTCAGGTGACGGACTTGGCGATCCCGCCGAGGAACCGTTCGAGCGGCTCCTCGAGCTGGTCGCTGTTGATCAGGAAGGCATCGTGACCGTGAGGCGAATCGATCTCGACGTACTCGCTCGGCACGCCGTTGCCCTCGAGCGTGTGGTGGATCTGCTGCTGCTGGTACGAGGGGTAGAGCATGTCGCTCCAGATGCCGACCGCCATCGTGGGGGCGACGACACGCAGCATCGCCCGATCGAGCGAGCCCCGCCCCCGGGCGACGTCGTGGAGATCCATCGCCTTGCCGATCGCGAGGTAGCTGTTCGTGTCGAACCGCCGGGCGAGCTTCTGGCCGTGGTACTCGAGGTAGCGCTCGACCTCGAACCGCTGCCACATCCCCAATGTGTCGCCGACCGCCGCCTTGTCGGCGAGTTCACGTCCGAACCGATCGGTGAAGACGTTGTCGCTGCGGAACGTGACCTGCGCGACCATGCGAGCGATCTCGAGCCCCTCACCGGGCCCGTCACCCGGTGCCGCGTCGTAGTAGTCGCCGCCGCTCCACTTGGGGTCGAGCCGGATCGCTCGTCGCCCGATCGCCCCCCACGCGATCTGCTGCGCGGTCGCCTGCATGCAGGTGGCGATGGCGACCAGTGAGCGCACCCGCCGCGGGTACATCACCGCCCATTCGAGCGCCTGCATGCCGCCCATCGATCCGCCGATCACCGCCATCCATCGGGCGATGCCGAGATGCTCCATCAGACGCGCCTGCGAGCGCACCATGTCGCGGATCGTGACCACCGGGAACCGCGATCCGTACGGGCGGCCGTCGGCGGGGTGCGGTGATGCCGGGCCGGTCGAACCCTGGCACCCGCCGAGCACGTTCGCGCACACCACGAAGTACCGCTCCGTGTCGATCGCCTTTCCCGGACCGACCATGTCGTCCCACCAGCCCGGCGTCGGGTGACCTCGCCCGGCGGGGCCGGCGGCGTGGCTGTCGCCGGTCCAGGCATGGCACAGCAGGACCGCATTGGATCCGTCGGCATCGAGCCGCCCCCACGTCTCGTAGGCGACCACCACATCGGACAGCGCGACGCCGCAGTCGAGCGCGAAACGGCGATCGGTGGCGAACGTGAAGAACTGCCGATGACCCGGTTCGTCGCCGGGCATCCAGGCGCCGGTCACCGGGAGCGAAGATGGTGTCGTCATCGGATCGAGACCGGTCGACGCACACGACGCCGTACCCGGTCGGCGCATGGTAGCAATACGGCTCCACAGCCGAACTCGAGTTTGTCGGGGCCAGCCACCACCCAGCGGAGGTACACGATGTCCGGTCAACGTTCTGCCCGACTGCGCCGCGCGGCGACAGCAGTGGGTCTCGTCGCGCTGCTCGCATCCGCAGCGGCCTGCGGAAGCAGCGATGACGACTCCTCGACGCAGGACAACTCCGATGACCAGTCGTCGGTCGAGGCCACATCCGACGACTCCGGCACCGACGACGGCGATGACGTGGGCGACGACCTGGCCGACGCGCTCGGCGCCGGTGGGGGCGGCACGATCGTCTTCGACGGCGAGGAGATCGCGATCGACAGTGTCGTCTGCGCGGGCGACAGCGAGAACTTCGAGGTCGGTACCGTGTCGGAGAGCGGGTACCGAGTCCTCATCTCGTCGTCGTCGACCGGCACGCCGTCGAGTCAGATCGTCGACCCGGACTTCGTCGTGTGGTTCCCGATTGGCCAGGACGCCTCGGTGACGATCGACGGCGGAACCTACACGAGCCCGCCGACCTCCTACTTCAGCAACGACAAGGATGGCGAGGTCGAGGTCAGCTACACCGTCGAATGCCCGTGAGCCGAGTGGAGGACGGGCGCACCGGGTTCAGGTCACCGAGCCGATGACCGGCTGGGCGAGCACCATGCGCTGTTCGTAGCCGACCTCGTACGGCAGGAAGCCGTTGCGGTCGGGATAGAGCAGCTGCACGATCTCGAAGGGCGCGCCCCGGTACCACGACGTCGCCGTCGCGAAGTACGGACCCCACACGTCGAGATCGACCGGGACGAAGATGCAGCGCAGTTCGTTGTCGAGCAGACCCACCAGTTCGACCCCGAGCGGGATCTCGGTGCCGCCTCGGCAGGCGTCGGCGACGAGTTCGATCAGGCCCTTCGCCGCGACCGGGGTGAGCCCGAACACGACGATGTCGGGGAACCCGACCGCCTCGGTCAGACCGATCGAGTACGCGTAGCCAGGGGTCGGTGGATCGTGCTCGACATCGGCGGCCACCGGCTCCAACGCCCACCCGGTCGTCTCGATCATCCACTCGATCTTCTCGGCGTGGGGGATGTGGAAGTCCGGCATCTCCATCGCGCCAGTGTGACATCTGCGGTCGGACCCCAGCTGGCAACGGTGATTGCACCAGGGGTCTGACCCCTGCTGCAATCAGATGAGGGAGAGCGAGTCGAGATCGAGGGCGTGTTGGAGGTGGCGGGACGCCATGGCGCCGAACATGTCCATGCTGCGGTCGTTCATCGTCACCATCTGCGAAGTCATCGCCGTGATGAACAGCCCGTGGAACGCCTCGCGGCGGTACTGCTCCCACAACCAGTCACGGTCGACGTCGACGTCGTAGGCGCCGAGCGCATCGGCGTAGGCCGCGACCAGGTCGCGCTCGTGCGTGCGCCGGTCCTCGACGAGCAGCCCTCCGCCGCAGAAGTACGACAGGTCGGTGATCGGCATCCCGTGAGCCGGCGAACCCCAGTCGACGACGGTGATCGGCGGTCCGCCCTCGTCGGTGCCGAACAGCATGTTGTCGAGGCGGTAGTCGGTGTGGACCAACGAGTACGGGCGGCTGCGGCCACCGATGAACGCACCGAGGTGCGGACCGAACCGCTCGGCCAGGTCGAGCATCTCAGCGGTGAGGTACCGCTCGTACGTGGAAGCGAATCCGGGGAACACCATCGACCAGATCACGGCGTAGCCGTCGGTGCTCGCCTCGGGATCGTTGCCGTTCAACCACTCCACGTCGGCCAGCGTGGGGTCGTTCCAGCGGGGCCCGTGGAGCCGGGTGAGTTCGCGCACCGCCAGCTCGGCCCGATCGAGCGAGCATCCGGCGATCTGGTCGCCCTGTTCGGCCGGCGACATGTCCTCGAGCAGCACGACGTAGTCGTTGGTCACCGGATCCCAGTCCGCGAAGTGGCAGTGCGGCATCCGGATGTCGACGGTCGCTGCCAGCTCGGTGAACAGCTTCACCTCGCGTTCGTAGCTGCGAACCGACGCCGCCAACAGCCGGCTGCGATCGTCCTCGGCAGGGACCTTCGCGACGATCGACGACGGGATCGCAGGGTCGTCGCTCACGATCGACAGCCGGATCGTGGTGCTGACGTGGCCGTCACCGATCGGTGCTGACGTCACCGACTCGACTGCACCGCCGAGCACGCTCGACAGCCACTCCGGGGTCAACTGGTCAGGAGTCATGGCGCGGCACGGTAGTGCTCCGCCGCCGCTACCGTCGTGCCCGAGATGTCCGGGTCGAATCTCACCTTTCTCGTGCGGCCGAAGTGGCTCGCCTTCCACGTTCTCGTCTTCGCCTCGGTCGCACTGATGGTGTGGCTCGGGTTCTGGCAGCTCCGCCGCCTCGATGCCCGCCAGGAGTTCAACGCGACCGTCACCGAGCGGATCGACCAGCCGCCGGTTCCCTTCGACACCCTGCTCGACGACGCGATCGCCGACCCCCGCTCGGTCGAGTGGCGCCAGGTCACCCTGTCCGGCGACTACCTCGCCGATCAGATCCTCTGGTTCAACCGGACCCAGGACGGCATCGCCGGCGACAACGTGCTCACGGCGCTGGTCGGCGACGACGGAACGACCGTCGTGGTCAACCGCGGGTTCATCGCACTCGGCGAGCCGACGCCGGCCGCCCCGGCCGGATCGATCGACGTCCTCGGCCGCATCAGGGTGCCACCCGGCCGCCAGCTCGGCGAGCTGACCGACTCCGCCGACGGGCCCGTCAGCGAGGTCCGACGGGTCGACCTCGACCTCCTCGACGCACAGCTCCCCGGTGAACTCGCTCCCGTCTACGTCGATCTGATCGGCAGCGTCCCCAACGTCACGCCGACCGACCCGGTCCCGGTACCGCCCCCCACCCTCGACGAGGGACCACACCTCTCGTACGCCGTGCAGTGGTTCATCTTCGCCACGGCGGTGCTGATCGGCTGGGTGCTCGCCATCCGACGTTCGATCGCCACGAACCGGCGCAGGGCCGCCGCGGCTGCCGAGGTCACGGACGCAGCAGACGAGCGAACGCCACCGGATTCCCCGACATCAGCCGGCGCCGCATCGACCACGACGATGCGCTGAACAACCGCATCATCACGGCGGCGAGTTCACCCGGCGGCGTGTCGATCCGCAGGTAGCTGCTCCACTGCTCGACGGGGAGGTCGAAGAATTCCCCGAAGAACGCTCGGACCTCGTCGTCCTCCTGACGCAGCAGGACCTCGAGTCCGTAGTCGTGGAGCACCCGGGTGCGGCGCATCGCGGGGGTCCACACCGCGTCGCTCACCAGCGACGAGTCGGCCGACGACGACGAACTCGTGGCCGCCAATGCCTCCACCACGGCGTCACCGACCCGTGGCGCCGCTCGCAGCGACGCGGTGACGCTGAACCCGGTGGCGGGATGGACGTACCCGGCCGCCGCGCCGAACGCCACGACGGGCTGGTCGCCGTCGGGTCGTGGGCCACCCATCGGAATCCGGACGTACTCGGTACGCACCGCGGCGGCGAGCACGTCGTCGGGGTGGCGGCCGAGCCGGGCGGCCAGGCGAGGAAGCAGTGCGATCGGCTCGACGGCGGGACGCGCGGCCAGCACGGTCTCCTCCACCATCCAGCCGTCGCGGACCGGCAGCGAATAGCAGAACGTGGTGACGCCGTGCGGACCGATCGACGAGCGCCGGGCCGGGACCGCGCCAGCCCCCACCGCCCGGAAGTCCATCCAGGTGGCGTGGCCGAGGTCGCCGTCGGGCGGCTCCGCCAGGACGACGCCCATCGCGGTCTGCCACGCGGGTGCGGTGGTACTCGATCGGCGAGCGAACGACGACGGCCAGCCAGCGGTGTCGACCACCAGGCGAGCGCGGAACTCCATCGCCTCGCCCGACGCCGCCTGGTCGGACCCGGTCGGCGTCACGTGGACGCGGTGACGCGTGGCCCCGTCCGGCGAGGACGTCACGGTGTCGACGCGTCCGCAGACGTGTTCGACGTCGCCGCGCACGACCCGGCGGAGCGCCTGGTTGTCGAAGAGGCCGTACGCCCGCCGGAGCTCGCGCGATCTGTCGGTGTGCACGGCGATCGACTCGATCGTGACGCCGAGCACGCCGGCGACGTCGGCCAGGCCCTCGACGCCGGCCAGGTCGTCCACCCAGGTGCCGTAGGTCTGCTCCCAGGCGAGGTCGGGTCCGACCAGGACGACGTCGACTCCTCGTCGCCCGCACGCAGCGGCCAGCGCGCTGCCGGCCGGGCCGTCGCCGATCACGACCACGTCGACGAGACGGATCGGTTCGCCGGCGCTCATCGGTGTCGGCGGTTCATGCGCGTTCGAGTTCGGCCATCCGGCGGAACTGCTCGACGACATCGGGAGTGTGATGCGCCGGATCGAGCGTGCGGTACACGGTCTCGACGTTCACTGCGATCCGACCCTGCTCGCCCCATCCGGCGAACCGATCATCGGCGGCGAGCATCCGCCCGATGTCGCGGGCGGCATCGAAGGCGTCGACGCCTGCGTCGTGCGCCGCGGCCGCTTGTTCGTCGACGACGCTGAGGTAGTCGCGCACCGCGACGATGCCGGCGGTGTCGGTGAGCGGTCCGTGACCCGGCACCACCGTGTCGACCCCGAGGCCGAGCATCAGGTCGCACGCCGTGATCCAGTTCGACAGCGGACCGGCCCAGACGATCGGTGTGCCCCCGATGAAGAGGATGTCACCGGTGTACACGGTCCGGGCATCGGGCACGTGGACGATCGTGTCACCGGCGGTGTGGGCAGGGCCCACCTCGATCAGTTCGACGCGTCGTCCGGCGACGTCGAGCTCGAGTCGGCCGTCGAAGGTCCGGGTGGGTGGAACGAGCTCGATGCCGTCGAAGTGGAACTCGCCGAAGAACGACCGGAACAGCTCGCCGACGTCACCGGGCGCCTGGTTGAGCGCGGCGAGCATCGCCGGCGGGACCTCCGACATCTCGTGCGCGGTCGCCGACGACGCCACGATCTCCACGTCGGGCCGGCGACGTGTGACTTCGCCGTTGCCGTAGCAGTGGTCACCGTTCGCGTGCGTGTTCACGACGGTGTCGACGGGGGCGCCGGCCGTGACGACGGCCATCGCGTCGAGCATCGCCGCGGTGAGGTCGAGATCGAACAGCGTGTCGACGAGCAGCGACTGCCCGTCACCGACGATCAGACCGGCATTGCTCCATCCCCAACCGCCGTCGGGCTGCAGGTAGGCGTGGCAGCCGTCGCCCAGTTCGTGGAGTCCCAGGGTGTAGTCGGCGGGGGCGGGCATGGCAGTCATCTTGCCACGTCGGCCTGTTCCGGCGACGGCGTCAGAGCCGCTCCGACCAGCGGCCGACCAGCAGCTCCGCGAGCATCGTCGTGGGGAGGTGGGTGTTGGCGTCCGGGATCGTCGGGAACACCGATGCGTCGCACACGTGGAGTCGCTCGTAGCCGTGGACTGCGCCGTCGCGGTCGACGACGGTGCCCATCGCGCAGGTGCTCGACGCATGGACGTAGTCGCCGACCACCGTCGGCAGCCATCGGCGGACCGCCTCCTCGTCGCCCAACGCGTCGATCGGCGTCCCCCAGGCGTCGATCAGGACGCGCTCGGAGATCTCGGTGAACGAGGGCGCCGCGAGCAGCCGCCGCGCCTCGGCGATGCCGGCGACGAGCGCGTCGGTATCGGCGCGGTCGCCGAGCAGAGCGAGATCGACGACCGGCTGCCCCGCGGGGTCATCGGGGTCGAGGACCACGGTGCCACCCCGGCTGCGCGGCGTCATCAACGCCACCAACAGCACGCCGAGTCCGGGAGCATCCGCTCCGACGTGGTTCATCGGGAGGAACTGGATCCCCCCGCGACGACACAGCGAGCCGATGACGAGCCCGACCGGGGATGTCGGCACGTCGTCACGGAGTCGGAGGGTCAACGCAACCGACGGATGGTCCTGGAGACCCTGACCGACGCCGGCCGTGTCGACGCCGGAGCGCAACAGCAGCGCCGGGCTGTGGAGCGCACCCGCCGCGAGGACGACTCGATCGGCTTCGACATGTTCACCGTCGGCGAGTTCGACGCCGACGGCGGTCCGCCCCCGGAACACGACCCGTGCGACGGGTGCGCGGGCACGCACGGCCAGGTTCGAACGCGCCTGGGCGGGCCACAGATAGGCCTCGGCGGAGGTGATCCGTCGGCCGGCACGGCGCGTGAGCGGCGCCGGATGCGCATCGGGCGCGGCGGCGAGGAGCGCTCGATCGACGGCGCCGAGTTCGTCGTCGTGCGGCGGCTCCTCCGGGAGCGCGACCCTCGACCAGGCGGCACCGGCCTCGTCCCACCCCCAGCGCCGGTAGGTCTCCGGGTCACCTCGGAGCGCGACGAGCGCGTTGACCGCCGACGAGCCACCGAGACCGCTCCCGCGCCGGTACGGAGCCCGCGGGCCACCCGTCACCCTGCTCGCGACGAGGCCGGTGATCGTCCGGTCGGGAAGCTCGAGCGCTCGGAGGAAGTCGGGCCCGGCGATCGCCTCGGGAACGTCACCGGGCGCGAGATCGGGGCCCGACTCCAACAACACCACCTCGTGGTCGTCGCGCTCGGTCAGACGCGATGCCACCACACAGCCGGCCGAACCCGCACCGACCACCACCGTTCGAGTCGACGTGCGGACCATCGCCCGAGCCTAGGCCCGGCCGGGAAACCGCTGCTCAAGACGACCGGCCGCGATGCCGATGACATCGGTGCATGCAGAACACGACCGAACTCCATGCGGTACCGGCCGGCGCCCGTGCGGACTCGGGCTTTCCCCCGCCCCCGCCACCGCCGCCACCGGCCCCGGCGCGAGCGGTTCCGACCCCGCCGAACCAGGTCGACCAGGCTCCGATGTTGCCCCAGGTGGTCGCTGCAGTTCCACGTCCGGCGACGGCGCCGACGGCGAACCCGTTCGCGACGATGAGCGAGCAGTGGTCGCCGAATCCGACGCCCCAACGGCCGCCGGCGCGCAAGGGTCGTGGCCGGCGCGGCGTCACGTGGTTGATCGTGCTCGCCGTGATCGGTGGAATCACCTACGCCGGGTTCACCTACGGGTCGCAACTGATGGAGCTCGCCACCGGCGACGACTCGATCGACGAACCAGCAGCACCGACGGTGTTCCCCACTGCCACCGCGACACCGATCCCCGTCCGGACCGCCACGTTCACGGTCGAACGGCAGGACTCGTTGCGCGGCCCCGAGCGCTACGAGGTGACCAGCGATTTCGACCGCGCCATCTCCCGCGTCGTCATCGACCGCGGTGACGCCCCCGACCTGGAGGTGCTGACGGTGTTCGACCAGGCCGTGATCCGCCGCGTCGACGAACCGACGTGGTACCGCCTCGACCGGGGGAGCTTCCCCGTCGACTCCGAACTCGGCCAGGCTCGCTGGATCCGCACGCTCGACCAGCTGATCCCCCCGTCGATCCGCGGCTCGGTCACCATCGATCGGGCGACCGAGTCGACCGTCGGAACCGTCTCGGCTCGCCGACTCCTGATGTCGGTCGATCCCACCACCATCGTGCAGGCCACGCAGCCGGCCGTGGCCCCAGCGCCGGTCGACCCCGCCGCCGCGGCGGTCACGCCGCCCCCCGCCGCTCCCGTCCTGCCCGCCGGCGTGACGCTGCAGGTGGGCACCGACCCGGTCGAATCGCTGGTGATCGAAGCATGGGTCGACGACACGGGCGTCGTCCGCAAGTCGATCATGCCCGCCGAGCTCGGCGGCGAGACGATCACGATCACGTCGCTGTCACCGGACGAGTGGCAGCCGGTGTTCCCCACCGAGGACATGGTGCAGCCGCTCACGGCATCAGCGCTGTTCAATCTCGGACTCTGACTCCGGCCCGACCACAGGGCTGAAACATTTCGTACAAGCGGGCCCTGGGTGGCCGACGCGATCCGTAGGGTCGCAGTGGTGGCCACCCGGCATCGTCTGACCATTCGCACCCTCGATCCGGACCCACGCGGTGGGGCGATCGTGGCTGCCATCGAACACCTCGGCCTCGGCTTCGGCGGCCACGTGGATGTCGCCGACATCGTGTTCATCGACGGGGAGATCGACTCCGACGCCCGCCAGCGCCTGCACGCCGTGCTCGTCGACCCGCTGCTCCAACGGGGAACCTGGGACACCCCGACGGGGCCGGGCGTCGAGATCACGCTCCTGCCGGGTGTCACCGACACCGCCGCCGACGCCGTCCGTCACGCCGCGACGCAACTGGGCGTGGATCTCACGGGCGCCGCCACCGGACGCCGGGTCGAGTTCGTCCCGGCCCTCGACGACGACGTCGCCGACGACGTCGTCCGTCGTCTGATCGCGAACCCGGTGATCGAGCGGTGGTGTGCCGGAACGATCGAAGCGCCCCACGTCGACGTACACCCCTCCCCCGGCGCAGCCGAGCTGATCCCGATACGCGGACTCGACGACGCGGGACTGCTCGCGTTGAACGACGAACGAGCCCTGTCGCTCGACATCGAGGAGCTGCGCGTCATCCGCGACGAGTACGCCCGTCTCGACCGCGACATCACCGACGTCGAGATCGAGACCCTCGCACAGACCTGGAGCGAACACTGCTCCCACAAGACGTTCCGCGCAGTGATCGACGCCGAGGGCGGGCCCGACGGGGGCGCCGAGGTGCCCCCGCTGCTCGGCCAGCTGCGCGAGTGCACCGAGTCGATCGACGCCCCGTTCGTGCGTTCGGCGTTCGTCGGCAATGCCGGTGTGATCGAGTTCAGCGAGGGCACCACCGTGGCGCTCAAGGCCGAGACCCACAACCACCCCTCCGCGGTCGAGCCCTTCGGCGGAGCGAACACCGGCGTCGGCGGCGTGATCCGCGACGTGCTCGGCATCGCGCACCGCCCGATCGCCGTCACCGACGTGCTCTGCTTCGGTCCCGCCGACCTGCCGCTCGCCGAGCTGCCCGCCGGCGCGCTGCACCCCCGCCGGATCCGCGAAGGCGTGATCGACGGCGTCGCCGACTACGGCAACAAGATCGGGCTGCCCACCGTTGCGGGCGCGATCCTCTACGACCCCGCCTACACCACGAACCCGCTCGTCTTCGCAGGGTGCATCGGCACCGCCAGCTCCCGTCCCCTGCACGACGGTCCCTTCCCCGGCGACCGGGTCGTGGTGCTCGGCGGAGCGACCGGACGTGACGGCATCCGGGGCGCCACGTTCTCGTCGGCGACGATGGATGCGACGACCGGCGAGGTCGCCGGCGCCAGCGTGCAGATCGGCGACCCGATCGTCGAGAAGCTGTTGATCGACGCACTCGTCGGCGCCGAGGACCTCTACACGGCGATCACCGACTGCGGCGCCGGCGGCCTGTCCTCGGCGGTCGGCGAGATGGCCGAGGGCGTCGGCGCGGAGATCGAACTCGACCTCGTCCCTCGCAAGTACCCGGGACTCGAGCCGTGGGAGGTCTGGCTGTCGGAGGCCCAGGAGCGAATGGTCGTCGCCGTCGCGCCGGGCAACCTGTTCAGCCTCCGAGCGCGGTGCGAGCGCGTCGGGGTCGAACTCGCCGACATCGGGGCGTTCACCGGCGACGGCCGACTCGTGGTACGTCACGGTGGCACCGTCGTGGCCGACATCGACACCGCGTTCCTCCACGACGGGCGCCCCCGACGACGCATGTCCGCCGAGCTGCCCGACCCGAACCGCACCGAACGGTCCGGCCGCACCGTCGGCGACCCGGCGGCGGCGCTGCTCGAGCTGCTCGCCCATCCGAACATCGCGTCCAAGGCCGCCACGATCCACCGCTACGACCACGAGATCCTGGGTTCCACCGTGGTGCGCCCGCTCGTCGGTGCCGCTGCCGACGGCCCCGCCGACGGTGTGGTGCTCGCCGATCCCGCCGCGACCGCCGGGCTGGCGATCGGCATCGGCGTCAACCCGTGGTACGGCCTCCACGACCCCGAGGCGATGGCGTACGCCGTGGTCGACGAGGCGATCCGCAACGTGGTCGCCGTCGGCGCGGATCCCGACCGCGTCGCACTCCTCGACAACTTCTCGTGGGGCGATCCCCGGCGGCCGTCGACGCTCGGCGAGCTCGTCGCCGCGGTCGAGGGGTGCTGCGGCGCCTCCCGGATGTACAACGCGCCATTCGTGTCCGGCAAGGACTCCCTCAACAACGAGTACGTCGGCGCCGACGGTCAGCGCCACGCCGTGCCGCCCACCCTGGTGATCACGGCCGTGGCGCACGTACCCGACGCCGACCTCACCATCACACCCGACCTCGCCGAGGCCGGCAACACCTTGCTGATCGTGGGCGACACCGACGTCGAGTTCGCCGGCTCCCACCTCGACAAGGTGCGAGGCGAACCGATGCAGCCCGGGGTGGCGCCGGCACCGGTGCCCGACGCGCCCGCCACCTACCGGAGGCTGCACGCGGCGATCCGCGCCGGGCTCGTCGAGTCCTGCCACGACGTGAGCGAGGGCGGCCTCGCAGTGGCGATCGCCGAGATGTGCATCGCCGGGCGTCTCGGCGCCACGATCGACCAGCTGCCCCACGACGATCGCACGACCGCACTGTTCGCCGAGTCGAGCGGGCGGCTGATCGTGGAGGTGCAACCACGCCGGGTCGACGCGTTCGTCCAGGTGATGGACGGCCAGGCCATGGTGCTGGGCACGGTGGACGACACGTCGATCCTCCAGATCGTCGGTGTCGAACCGATCCCGGTCCAGCAACTCGCGGAAGCGTTCAACTCCCACGCCCAGCCGGAGGGCCACTCGTGAGCCGACTCCCCGCCATCATCATTGCCGGCCCCGGCACCAACCGCGACCGCGACGTCGAGGCCGCGCTCGAACTCGCCGGCGCAACTCCGAGGATCGTGCTGGCGTCGGAGCTCGTGCGCCGGCCCGAACTGCTCGACGAGGCGCGCCTCGCCGTCGTGGCGGGAGGGTTCAGCTACGCCGATTCACTCGGGGCCGGCCGCATGCTCGCGCTCGACCTGGTCGTCGGCGTCGGCGACCGCTTGCGGGACTTCGTCGATCGGGGTCGCCCCGTGATCGGGATCTGCAACGGGTTCCAGGTCCTCACGCGGACACGGCTGCTGCCCGGAGCGCTCGGGCACAACGCCCAAGGGCGCTTCGACTGCCGGTGGGTCGTGCTCGACACCGTTCCCAACAGCGCCTCGCTGTGGACCAAGGGCATCACCGACCCGATCCACTGCCCGATCGCCCATGGCGAAGGGCGCTACGTGCACCCCGACCCGGACTCGCTGGCCGCGGCCGGGCAGGTGGCGCTGCGCTACCGCAGCACGAACCCGAACGGATCGGTCGCCGACATCGCGGGTGTGTGCGATCGCTCGGGGGTCGTGCTCGGCCTGATGCCGCATCCGGAGAACCACATCGTCGCCCGCCAACATCCCAGCCACCGACGGGGCGGCGGCGGGCCCCGACACCTCGGGCTGAGGCTGTTCGACAACGGCGTGCGCCACGCCAAGGAACTCTGATCCGATGCTGCCACCCGTCACGACGCCACTCGACGACATCCACCTCCCGCTCGACGATCGTCGCGTCGGCAAGGTCCGCGTGTCGTACGCCCTCCCCGACGCCCGTCGTCTGTTCGTCACCACCGATCGGCTGTCCGCCTTCGACCGGATCATCGCCTGCGTCCCGTACAAGGGCCAGGTCCTCAACCAACTGTCGATGTGGTGGTTCGGCCGTACGAGCGACATCGTGGCCAACCACGCGCTCGCCATGCCCGACCCGAATGTGCTGATCGCCCGCGAGGCGACGCCGCTCACCGTCGAGGTCGTCGTGCGCGGCTACATCACCGGTGTCACCGACACCGCGCTGTGGACCCAGTACGCCGCTGGCGCCCGCACGATCTATGGCCACCGCTTCCCCGACGGCCTGCGCAAGAACACTCCGCTGCCGGACCCCATCGTCACGCCCACCACCAAGGGCGAGGCCGGAACCCACGACGTGCCGCTCTCGCCGGCGGACGTCGTGTCGCGCGGTTTCGTCGAACCCGGACTCTGGGCCCGGGTCGAGTCGGCCGCCGTCGAGCTGTTCCGTCGGGGGGCGCAGCGGGGCGCGGAGGTCGGCCTGATCCTCGCTGACACCAAGTTCGAATTCGGCGTCGCCGCGGGCGGCGAACTGCTCCTGATCGACGAAGCACTGACGCCGGACTCGTCGCGGTGGTGGGTCGCTGCCAGCTACGACGAACGGCTCGCCGCCGGCGCCGAACCCGAGAGCCTCGACAAGGAAGTGGTCCGACGGGCGCTCGCCGACGTCGGCTACACCGGCGACGGCCCGGTGCCGGATCTGCCCGCCGAGGTCTGGACCGCCACATCCGAACGCTACGTCGACGCCTACGAACGCCTGACGGGTGAACGCTTCGTCCCGGGGGTCTACCCTGCCGAACCACGGATCCTCGCCGCAGTGGCGGGACTGGAGATCGACTGACATGACGACCGGACCACAACGGCGCATCCCGGTGACGGCGCTGACCGCCGACGACACACCGAAGGACGAATGCGGAGTCCTCGGCATCTCCACGCCACACGGCGAAGGGGTGGCGCAGCTCGCCTTCTTCGGGCTGTTCGCGCTGCAACACCGCGGCCAGGAAGCGGCAGGCATCGCGGTCAGCGACGGCACGAGGGCTCGCGTGCACAAGGAGGCCGGGCTCGTCGCCAACGTGTTCACCCCCGAGACACTCGCCCCGCTCACCGGCTACCACGCCATCGGCCACACCCGGTACTCCACCACCGGTTCCAACGCCGAACGCAACATCCAACCGTTCCTCGTCGAGACGATGCACGGACCGCTCGCGCTCGCCCACAACGGCAACATCGTCAACGCTCCGGCGCTGCGCGACGAACTCCTCAAGCGTGGCTTCGGGCTGACGGCCACCAGCGACTCCGAGGTCATGACCCTGATGCTCGCCGCGGCCGGCGGCCAGACCTGGGAGGAACGGATCGAGCGCACCCTGCCCGCGTGGAAGGGCGCGTTCTCGCTCGTGCTGCTGGCCGCCGATCGCGTGATCGCCGTCCGCGACCCGTGGGGCTTCCGCCCGCTCTCGATCGGTCGCCTGCCGCACGGCGGCCATGCGGTGGCGAGCGAGACCTGCGCACTGTCGACGCTGGGCTGCGTCGACATCGACGAGGTGGGGCCCGGCGAGATGGTGACGCTGATGGGCGCCGAGGTTCGCCGATCGCAGGTGCTCGCACCACAACCCCGCAGTGCTCGCTGCACGTTCGAGTTCGTCTACTTCTCCCGGCCCGACTCGGTGTGGGACGGACACAACGTCCACCACGTCCGCCAGCGTCTCGGGCTCCAACTCGCCCAGGAGGCGCCTGCCGACGCCGACGTCGTGATCCCGGTGCCCGACTCCTCGATCCCCGCGGCGATCGGCTATTCCAACGAGAGCGGCATCCCGTTCAACGACGGGCTGATCAAGAACCGCTACATCGGCCGGACGTTCATCGAGCCCACCCAGGACATCCGCGAGCGCGGCGTGGCCCTGAAGTTCAACGCCCTGAGCGAGAACCTCGAGGGCAAGCGGGTCGTGATGATCGACGACTCGCTCGTACGCGGCACGACGGCAGGACCGCTCGTGAAGCTGGTGCGCGACGCCGGCGCCACCGAGGTGCACGTCCGCATCACCTGCCCGCCGATCACCCATGCGTGCCACTTCGGCGTCGACATGGGCCATGACGGCGACCTGATCGCCGCTCGGCTCCGGGTGGATGAGATACGCGACCACATCGGCGCCGACAGCCTCGCGTTCCTGTCGCTCGACGGCATGATGCTGGCGGTCGCCGACACCGCCGCCGGCGACGACGACGGGTACTGCAACGGCTGCTTCACCGGCAACTACCCGATCCACGTCGGCGACGCCCAGGCCAAGCTCTCCTTCGAAGGCGTCCTCGCGTGACCACCCCACCCCTTCTCGTGAACAGGGCGCGCACCTGCACCGCAACTCGTTCACGAGATCGGCGGGGACGGCGCGGGGCGGGGGCCTGATGCGGGTCCTGGTGATCGGTGGCGGTGGGCGCGAACAGGCGATCGCCTGGGCGTGCCGACACCACGGCCACGACGTACGGATCGCCGCCGACCTGGGCCCTGCGTCCGCCGGCGACACCGACCTGGTGATACCCGGTCCGGAGGCGGCACTCGTCGCCGGGGTCGCCGACGAGTGCGCCCGGCGCGGGATCCCGTGCTTCGGGCCGACGGCGGAGCTGGCCCGGCTCGAGTCGTCGAAGTCGTACGCCCGGGAACTCGCGACATCGCTCGACGTGCCCGGGCCGGCGTTCGCCCGGTTCGACGATGCCGGCGCAGCGCTCACCTGGTGGCGCGAACTCGACCGCCCCGTCGTCGTCAAACTCGACGGGCTGGCGGGGGGCAAGGGAGTCACGGTGCCCGACGGGGAGGCCGCGACCGTCGAGGCGATCGAGACCGCCGCCGCCACCGGCGTCTTCCTGCTCGAGGAGCGCCTGCGCGGTCCCGAGTGTTCGCTGCTGGCACTGTGTGACGGCACACGCGCCGCCGCCCTGCCCCTCGCCCAGGACCACAAGCGCATCGGCGAGGGTGACACCGGCGCCAACACCGGCGGCATGGGTGCGTACGCCCCCGCGCCGGTGCCGTATTCGCCGGACGATCTGGTGGCGACCTTCGTCCAGCCGGTGCTCGACCACCTCGCTGCAGCCGGGACGCCCTACGTCGGTGTGATCTTCGCCGGGCTGATGCTCACCGCCGACGGCCCGAAGCTGATCGAGTACAACGTGCGGTTCGGCGATCCCGAGGCCCAGGCGGTGTTGCCGCTCGTGGAGACCGATCTCGCGGAGCTCGCACTCGCCTGCACTCGCGGTGCCGTCGACGAGTTCCCCGTGGTCGTACGGGCTCAGGCGGCTCTCACGGTCGTCGCCGCGGCGCCCGGTTACCCCTCGGCACCGGTGCTCGGCGCCCCGATCACCGACGACATGGTGAGCGGTGTCATCGGACCCGACGGCACGACGACGATCCGGTTCGACGCGGGTGTCGACGCCGACGGCCGGGTGGCCGGGGGCCGGGTGCTCGCCGTGACCGGGGTCGGCTTCGATCTCGCCGAGGCCCGAGCGGCCGCCTACGAGCACATCGCCCGGATCCACTTCGACGGCATGCAGGTGCGGCGCGACATCGGATGGCGGGCACTCGGGGCCGGTCTGGCGTCGTACGCGGCAGCGGGCGTCGACATCGACGAAGGCAGCCGGGCGGTCGCCGAGATGAAGGCGGCGGTCGAGGCGACCCACGACAACGGCGTGCTCAAGGGGGTCGGGTCGTTCGGTGGCGTGTTCTCGGCCAACGCGATTCTCGAGCTCGACGACCCGGTGCTGGTGGCGTCGACCGACGGTGTCGGCACCAAGGTCGAGTTGGCCGCTCGCCTCGGCACGGTGCGGGGCGTCGGGACGGACATCGTCAACCACTGCATCGACGACGTGCTCGTGCAGTCGGCGCGTCCGCTGTTCTTCCTCGACTACATCGCGGCCAGCGTGCTCGACGCCGACCTGGTCGCCGAGGTGGTCGGCGGTATGGCCGACGCCTGCCGGGCGGCGGGCTGCGCCCTTCTGGGCGGCGAGACCGCCGAGATGCCGGGGGTGTACCAACCGGGTGCGTTCGACATCGCCGGCACGCTGGTCGGTGTGGCCGAGCGGTCACAGCTCCTCCCCCGACCCGACGTGGCAGTCGGCGACGTGCTGGTGGGCGTCGCGTCGAGCGGGCCGCACACCAACGGCTACTCCCTGCTGCGCAAGGTGTTCGACTGGATTCCGATGGATGTCGTCCCGGACGGCTTCGACCGTCCGCTCGGCGAGACCCTCCTCGAGCCGCACCGTTCGTACCTCGACGTGCTGCGACCGGCGCTCGACTCGGGAACGGTCAAGGCGCTCGCGCACATCACCGGCGGCGGCCTTCCCGAGAACCTGCCCCGGGTCCTGCCCGACGACGTCGACGCCGCGGTCGAGCTCGGTTCGTGGCCGGTGCCACCGCTGTTCCGGCTGGTCCGCGAGCTGACCCCGCTGATGTCGACCGACGAGCTCTACCGCACCCTCAACATGGGTGTCGGCATGGTGATCGTGTGTGCGCCGCAGGACGTCGACGAGCTGCAACGCACGATCGCCGAACCCACCTGGGTGATCGGTGAGCTCACGCCCGGCACCGGCCGCGTCCACCTCACCTGAGCACGACTCCCCGCAGCGGCTGCTTGCAGCAGGGGTCAGACCCCTGCTGCAACAATCGAGGCGATGGGTGAACCTCTGGTACTGCGAGGAGCCAGTGTTCGGCGGCGGTCGTACGCCTGACGATCGAGGACTCGTCGGGCGACATCGTCGGGATGATCCAGTACCACGAGGAGAACGATCCCCAGTACCGGCACGCCGGGATCGACATCTACATCGACCCCGCGGTGCATCGACGGGGCTACGCGAGCGACGCGATTCGAGCGGTGGTCGAGCACCTGTTCGTCGACCGAGGCCACCACCGCCTCACGATCGACCCGGCAGCCGACAACACCGCGGCGATCGGTGTGTACACCAAGGTCGGGTTCCGGCCGGTCGGACGGATGCGCCAGTACGAACGACAGGCCGACAGGACCTGGGCCGACGGACTCCTGATGGAGTTGCTCGCCGACGACTGGTCGCCTCCGGCGCGTTGAATTTTCGTTCAGCCGGCGGAGTGGCCGGCGTCCGCGTCGCTAGGTTCGACCCATGGGCACCCTCGCCGACGAGGCCGACCGACCGGTCCGACCGACACGGCTGGTCGTGCTCGTGTCGGGGTCCGGTTCCAACCTGCAGGCGATCATCGATGCCTGTGCCGACGAGCAGCTGCCCGCCGAGGTGGTGGCGGTCGTGTCGAACCGTGCCGACGTGTTCGCACTGCAGCGAGCCGACGAGGCCGGCGTCCCTGCGGTGCACGTCGGGGTCCATCCCGGTGAGGAGCGCGGCGACTACGACGCCCGTCTGGCCGACGTCGTCGCCGGCTTCGACCCGGACCTGGTCGTGCTCGCGGGGTGGATGCGCATCCTCACGATGAGCTTCCTCGGCTGGTTCCCGAACCGGGTCGTCAACCTGCATCCGGCGTTGCCCGGCGACCTGCCCGGCGTCGGCGCCATCGAACGTGCCTGGGACGAGGCGGTGGACGGCAAACGCACCCGGACCGGTGTGATGGTCCACCTCGTTCCCGACGAGGGCGTCGACGACGGACCCGTGCTCGGCACCGCCACCGTCGACATCGACGTCGGCGCCGGCTTCGACGCCTTCGCCACGCTGCTCCACGACACCGAACACCGGCTGCTCGTCGACACGCTCTCCGAACTGTGCAACGCGACACCCGACCGAACGCCCGATCTGACGGAGGCCTCCACATGAACGACCGCACCAACCCCAACGACGAGCTCTTCGACCGGTTCGAGGCGCTCACGTTCGACGACGTCGTCGTCGTGCCCGGCTACTCCGAAACCCTCCCTGACGCCGTCGACACCTCCGCGACCTTCGCCGCCGAGATCGAGTTGGCGGTGCCGCTGGTGTCGGCCGCGATGGACAAGGTCACCGAGGGCCGCATGGCGGTCGCGATGGCCCGCCACGGCGGCATCGGCGTGATCCACCGGAACATGTCGATCGCCGACCAGGCGGCCGAGGTGCAGAAGGTGAAGCGCTCCCAGTCGGGCATGATCACCGACCCGGTCACGCTGCCGCCGACCGCGCTCCTCCACGAGGCCGAGGACCTGATGCACCGGTTCAAGTTCTCCGGGGTGCCGATCACCGATCCCGACGGTCGCCTCGTGGGCATCCTCACGAACCGCGACATCCGCTTCTGCGAAGGCGCCGACTTCGAGCGACCGGTCACCGACTTCATGACCGCCGACGGACTGGTCACCGCCGAGGTCGGCACGTCGCTCGACCAGGCCAAGGCCGTCCTCCAGCAGCACCGCATCGAGAAGTTGCCGCTCGTCGACGGTGACGGCCGCCTCGCCGGGCTGATCACGGTGAAGGACATCCAGAAGCGGCTCGACTTCCCGAACGCCTCACGCGACTCGCGTGGCCGCCTGCGCTGCGCCGCCGCGATCGGCGTCGGCGCCGACGTCGAGGAACGGGTGGAGGCACTCGTTGCGATGGGTGTCGATGCCGTGTCGATCGACACCGCCCACGGGCACTCGGCCAACGTCGTCAAGGCGATCCAACGGATCAAGGGATCGTGGCCCGACCTGGCCGTCACCGCCGGCAACGTCGTCACCGAGGAGGGCGTCGAGGCGCTCGTGGTCGCGGGGGCCGACGCGGTCAAGGTCGGCGTCGGAGCCGGATCGATCTGCACCACCCGTGTCGTGTCCGGCGCGGGCATGCCGCAGCTGTCCGCGATCTGGTTCGCGGCGAAGCGTGGCCGCGAACTCGGCATCCCCGTGATCGCCGACGGCGGCATCACGTTCTCCGGCGACATCGTCAAGGCGATCGTCGCGGGCGCCTCCACCGTGATGCTCGGTTCGTTGCTGGCCGGCACCGAGGAGAGCCCCGGCGAGATGGAGTTGTTCGAGGGCCGCCGCTACAAGAGCTATCGAGGCATGGGCTCGATGGGAGCAATGACCGGCGACAGCCAGGACCGCTACGCCACCGGCCAGTCGTCCGGCGGGTCGACGGCCGTGGGAAGCGGATCGAACAAGCTCGTGCCCGAGGGGATCGAGGGGCGCGTGCCGTACGCCGGCCCGCTCGGCGACGTCGCGTACCAACTCGTCGGTGGCCTGCGATCCGGGATGGGCTACGCCGGTGCGGCCACCCTCGAGGGCCTCCGCGGCGCCCGCCTGATGCGCGTCACCACCGCCGGCCGCGAGGAATCGCATCCGCACGACGTCACGATCACCAAGGAAGCCCCCAACTACCAACGCTCCTGAGCCCCGACCCCATCGCCGCCGCCGGCACCACGAACCCCACGCCGAACGGCGGGAGGTCAGAGGTCGAGATGGGAGTGGTCGGGAGCGACGACGGGCAGGCCGGCGGCAACCCATGCACGGTGGCCACCGACGAGGTCGGCGACATCGGTGAATCCGAGATCGAGCAGATTCGCCGCGGCCAGCGACGAGCTGTAGCCACCGTTGCACACCAGGACCAACGGATGGTCGAACGACTCGACGGCAGGATGGCGGTACCCGTTCGCAGGGTCGAGATGCCACTCGACCACGGTCCGAGGGACGTGCACGGCTCCGGGGATCACGCCGAACCGATGACGGTCGGTCGCAGTACGAGTGTCGACGACGAGCGGCGGTCGCCGGCCGTCGAGGCAACCGGCCAACTCCGTGGCGGTGATCCGAGCGATCCGCGAGCGAGCATCGAACACGACGTCGTGAACCGTTCGTCGATCGGACCGCCGCAACAGGGCCACACTCGTCCCTTCGACCGCCGCGATCGCCACCGACGTCAGCTCGAAACGCCGCTGGTCGACGCCGGCATCCCCGTGGTCGGCCAGGACGACCACGTAGCCACCCCGAACCGTGTGCTGCACGGCGCAGTGCACCTCGGCGGCGTGCGACACCGATGCCACCGGCGATTCGACGACCACGACAGCGAAACGCCGCGACAACTGGATTGATGGCCAGTCACCGTGCACCACCTCGATCTCGACGCCACGCTGAGCCAGCCACGCCGCCACGGGTCCGGATCCGCGACCGACAACCAGTGCCGTCGCTGCGTCAGCGACCGCGAGCCGGGCGACCAAGATGTCGACGAGCCCGGACATGTCGGATGGTTGGGCCATGCGTGAACAGTAGGGAATTCGCGGGCGGCGAGACGGTGGCCGCCAGTGACCAGACCCGAAACTCCGAAGGGCTCGGGAACCGATCGACCGGATCACCGGTTGTGACCTCCGAGCGATCACCTCTTCCGCTCCTGATGACTTCTTGATACGTTCGGCGTGGGACGAGCGGAGAAGGCGGGACATGCGGCAAGCATCCAGACGGCTCACGATGATCGTGGCGGGAGTCTGCGCCATCGGCGCGGTCGCCCTCACATCCCAGGGCGACGCGGCCAACGAGGTGCACCTCACCGCGGCTGGTGACTACGGGGTCCAACCGGCGACGAGGACCGTGCTCGACGAGGTGGCCCGGCGCGCTCCCGACGCCCACCTCGCACTCGGCGACCTGTCGTACGGCAACGTCGCCACCGAGTCGGAGTGGTGCAATTTCGTCAAGGGCCGCGTCGGCGACGGGTTCCCGTTCCAGTTGATCTCGGGCAACCACGAGAGCGAGGACGTGCCAGACGGCGCCATCAACAACTTCGGCGCCTGCCTGCCGAACCAGATCCCTGGCATCACCGGCATCTACGGCCGCGAGTACGTGATGGACTTCCCCAGGACCTCACCGCTCGTCCGCGTGATCCAGGCGAGCCCGAACCTCACCTTCGAGGGCGTCCGCTGGGAGTACCGAAAGGGCGACGCCCACTACAACTGGTTGTCCGCCTCGATCGACGACGGACGGGCCCGCGGGGCCCGGTGGATCGTGGTGACCGCTCACCACCCGTGTCTGACCGTCGGCGCGAACGGATGCCCGAACGCATCAGCGGACTTCTACGACCTGCTGGTCGCCAAGCGGGTCGATCTCGTGCTCCACGGACACGACCACAACTACGCCCGCACGCACCAGCTCCGATCCGGCATGCCCGGATGCGCCCGGGTCCCCGCCTTCACGTTCGACCCCGACTGCGTGGTCGACAGCGACAGTGACTTCATCGCCGGAGCAGGCACCGTGTTCGCAACGGTCGGCACCGGTGGAATCGCGTTGCGACCGATCGACAGCGCCGACCCCGAAGCCGGCTACTTCGCAGCCTGGTCGGGCAGCAACTCACAGCCATCGAACGGGTTCCTCGACATCCGCGCGACCGATGCCCACCTCACCGCGAGCTTCGTTCCCACTTCCGGGGCCGGTTTCACCGATTCGTTCACCATCACCACGGGGCCCCCCACTCCGGTCCCGGCCACCACGACCACCAGCACCACCACCAGCGCGCCGTCGACGAGCCCGAGCACCACCGCGCCGGCCGCCACGACCAGCACCACCACCAGCACCACGACGCCGACCACGACCATCCGCGACAGCGACACCTTCGACCGCAACGTGGCCACCGGTTGGGGAGTCTCCGACTCGGGTGGAGTCTGGTCGACATCGCCGTCGGGGTCGTTCTCCGTCAACGGCTCGGTCGGCCGGTTCGCCACCTCGGCAGGAACATCGCGTCTGGCACTGCTCACGACCACCGGTGCCATCGACAGCGACCTGCGGGTCACCGTCTCGAACGACAAACCGGCAACAGGGAGCGGGCTCTATCTCTCGGTCATCGCGCGAGCGGTTCCGGGCGCAACCGACTATCGCACCGTGGTTCGCATGCGCCCCGACGGTCGTGTCTCGCTCCGAATCGACCGCGGCACCTCGCCGACGATCGCCAGCGAGGTCATCGTGCCGGGTCTCCAGGTCGAACCCGGCCAGGAACTGCGCGTGCGCATCCAGGCCGTCGGCACCACACCGACCACTCTGCGAGCGAAGCTCTGGCCCGCAGGGTCCGTCGAGCCAACCGCATGGCTCGTACAGGCCACCGACAGCACACCGGCGCTCCAGGCACCTGGCACCGTCGGTCTGTACGCCTACTTGTCGAGTTCGGCGAGCAACGGACCGATCACCTCGGCGTTCGACGACCTCGTGGTCACCACGCCCTGACCGTGTTCAGGCGAGCTTCTCGACGAACGCCTCGAGCTGACGCAGGTTGCGACACTCGTAGACGCCGTCGGTGTGCGTGCCGTACTCACCGACGATCGAGTCGCCAGTGTTCCAGTAGCTGCGCGGCTCGGGGTTCAACCAGTAGACGTGACGCGCCTTCTGGGCGATCTCCTTGACCACCCACGCCTGGCTCGCGTGGTAGTTGTTGCGGGCGTCGCCGAGCAGCAACACGGTCGACTTCGGACCGATGTCCTTGCCGTAGCGCTCCCAGAACACCTCGAACGTGTGGCCGTAGTCGGAGTGACCGTCGACCCACACCACGTCGGCCTCGGTGTTCACCCGGTGGATCGCCTCGGTGATGTCCTCGGTGGCCCGGAAGTAGTCGGTGACCTCGTCGATGCCGTCGATGAACACGAACGAGCGCACCTTCGAGAACTGGTTCTGGATCGCGTACACCAGCATCAGGGTGAACCGGGCGAACGCAGCGACCGACCCGGAGATGTCGGCGACGACGACCAGTTCGGGCTTGGCCGGACGCGGGTACTTGAACTTGGGTTCGGCCGGGACGCCGCCGTAGCTGAGCGAGTGACGCACCGTGTTGCGGAAGTCGAGTGGCCCCTTGCGACCGTGGCGGCGCTTGCGGGCGAGCCGGGCGGCGAGCTTGCGGGTGAGCGGGTAGAGCGACTTCTTCAGCGCCTGCATCTCGTCGCGCGACGCGTGCATGAACTCGACGTCCTCGGGCAGCGGCTTGCGAAGCGTCTTGGCCATCGCCTCCGCGCCACGGTCAGCGACCAGGCGACGACGGATCTCGGCTTCGATCTCGCCCTTGAACTTCTCGATGCGGTCCTCGAACTCCTCCTTCTCGAGGCGTTCCTCCAGCGGCGTCAGGTCGCCGTCGGCGTCCTGACGGGCCTGGTCCATCATCTTCTCGAGCATGCCGTCGAGATCGAGGTTCCGCAGGGTCCGGTACAGGTAGTACGTCCCGCCGACCGGCCGACCGGGTTCCATTCCCGCGAAGCGCTGGACCGCCTGCTTGGCCATCGCCCGCATCACGCCCTGGTCGCCGTTCATCAGCGCCGACATCAACATCTGGGCGATCTCTTCGGGTGTCAGGCTGTCGAGGCCCCCGGCGCCACCGGAGCCCTCCTGCTTCTGCTGCTCCTGCAGCTCTCGCCAGAGTTCGTCGAGATCGGTGTCGGTGTCGGCGTCCTGGACGAGCTTGTATTCGGGGCCGCGGAGGCTGAAGTACACCTCGAAGACCGTCTCGAAGCTGCGCCAGTGCGCGTGGTTCTTGATGAGGGTCGCGCCGAGCGCGTACTTGAACGCCTCGCGGTCCTCGATCGGGATGTGCTGCACCGCCTCCATGGCGTCGAGGTTCTCCGTCAGGCTGACGGGCAGCCCGGCGTTGCGGAGTTCGACGACGAAGCCGTTGAGCAGATCCAGCATCGATCCGACCTCAGTCCAGTGTCCCGTCGACGGACAGCACCATGATCAGTCGCTCTCCACGGAGAGCTCTTTGGCCGCCTTGGCGATGTCGGTCTGGTACTTGAGCAGCACGTTGAGCGTGTCCTTGGCGGTCTGCTCGTCGATGCTGTCGATGTTGAGCAACATCAGTGTGCGGGCCCAGTCGAGGGTCTCCGACACGCTCGGGGCCTTCTTCAGGTCGAGCTGACGGATCGAGCGGACGATGCGGGCGACCTGGTCGGCGAGGTGCTCGGTGATGTCGGGCACCTTCGCGAGGACGATCTCCTTCTCACGTTCGAGCTGCGGGTAGTCGACGTGCAGGTACAGACAGCGGCGCTTGAGGGCCTCGGAGAGCTCCCGGGTGTTGTTCGAGGTCAGGAACACCAGCGGGATCTGCGTTGCGGTGATCGTGCCGAGCTCGGGGATCGACACCTGGTAGTCGGAGAGGATCTCGAGCAGCAGGGCCTCGGTCTCGACCTCGACGCGGTCGACCTCGTCGATCAACAGCACCACCGGATCGGTGGCGGTGATCGCTTCGAGCAGCGGACGGGTGAGCAGGAACTCGTCGGAGAAGATGTCGTCCTTGATCTCGGTCCAGTCCTCGGAGTTGTCGCCGCGCTCGGTCTGGATGCGCAGCAACTGCTTCTTGTAGTTCCACTCGTAGAGGGCTTTGCTCTCGTCGAGACCCTCGTAGCACTGCAGGCGGATCAGGCGGGCGTCGGTGATCTCCGCGATCGACTTCGCCAGCTGGGTCTTGCCGGTGCCGGCCGGGCCCTCGACCAGCACCGGCTTGGAGAGGCGGTCGGCGAGGTAGGCCACGCCGGCGATGCCCTCGTCGGCGAGGTAGTTGACGTCGCGCAGGGCGTCGCGCACCGACTGCACACTCTCGAAGCGGTTGGTGGTGCTACCGGGCGCCCCGGCATCCGTGGTGGTCATGCGTGGCACGCTACCCGGCGCCTTGACCCACGGGTCAATTGGGATGCATTAGCGTGGTGACCCGTGCCAGGCGTCAACTTCGACCGTGTCGCGGACGTCTACGACGCCACCCGCGGCGGCGAGCGCCGCGGCGGTGCTCTCGCCGACTCGATCGCTCCGTTCGTGACCGGAACCCGTGTCGTCGAGTTGGGCATCGGAACCGGTGTCATCGCGAAGGGCTTGCAACGCCACGGCATCGATCCGACCGGGGTGGACCTGAGCGCGGCGATGCTCGACGCTGCCCTCGAACGGCTCGGGCCGCGGGTGGCGCGGGCGGACGTCGATCGGCTCCCGTTCGCGGACGGGTCGATCGACACGGTGTTGTTCGTCTGGGTGCTCCAACTCGTCGCGGATCCTGCGATCACCCTCCGTGAAGCTTCTCGGGTGCTCCGGCCCGACGGACGGGTGATCGCGCTGCCGTCGACCGCCGAGTACGACCCCGACGACGAGATGTCCGAGATCATCGGCCGGCTCCGGCCACTCCAGGCACATCGGCTCCCTGCCTCCCGTGTCGGCGCGCTCGACGTCGCTCGACTTCGGCTCGTCCACGAGGGTTTCACGGCATGGGACGAGTTCTCCCAGTCGCCCTCCGAGGAGGCCGACAACATCGAGCAGCGCAAGTACTCGTCGCTCTTCGACGTCGACGACGACACGTGGCAGCGGGTGGTCGCTCCGGTCGTCGACGCACTTCGAGCCCTCCCCGAGCCCGATCGCCCCCGCCGTCGCCGCAACCGCCACCCCCTCCTCGTGTGGACGATTGCAGCAGGGGTCTGACCCCTGCTGCTATCGGTGCCGCGGGGTGATCGGACGCCAGCACTAGCGTTCGCTCGGATGAGTGGGCTGCTGCGGAGCAACGTCGTCGTTGCCAGCGGCACGGCGCTGTCGAGGGTCACCGGGCTCCTCCGCCTGGTCGTGCTCGGCTACGTGCTCGGGCAGACCGCGCTGTCCGATGCCTACCTGATCGCCAACGAGACCCCGAACATCGTCTACGAGCTCCTGCTCGGCGGGTTGCTCTCGGCAACGTTGGTCCCGCTGTTCTCCACGTTCGTCGAGACCGACGACGACGAGTCGACCAACGTCGTCCTCACCGTGTCGGTTGCCCTGATGATGGCGTTGACCGCCGTCGCCGTTCTCGCGGCGCCGTTGATCTTCGGGCTCTACTCGGTCAACGTCGCCGACGGCGTCGACGCCGACGTGTACCGGGAGGTCGGCACGACGCTCGCGCGGATCTTCCTGATCCAGATCCTGTTCTACGGACTCGTCGGACTCGCGAACGCGTTCCTCAACAGCCGCCGCCGGTTCTTCGCCGCGGCGTGGGCACCGATCCTGCCGAACCTCATCATCATCGCCTTCCTGCTGTCGCTCCCGAATCCGGGTTCCGCCGACTGGCAGCTCGCGGAGGTGCTGACGAACGACCGTCTGCGCTGGACGCTCGGACTCGGTGCCACGGTCGGCATCGCCTCGATGGCGGCGGTGCTCGTCCCGGCGATGTTCGCCACCGGCTTCCGCTTCCGCCCGAACTTCGACCTGAAGCACCCGGCGGTGCGCAAGCTGCTGTCGTTGTCGTTCTGGACGATCGGGTTCGTGGTCGCGAACCAGGTCGCGCTCCTGGTCGTCCGCAATCTCGCCGCGCCGGGCTCCAGCGATGCGAGCGCGTACATCAACGCGTTCACGTTCTTCGTGCTGCCCCACGGGCTCCTCGCCGTGTCGATCGCCACGACCTTCCAACCCGAGATGTCCAGGTCGGTGGCCCGACGGGACCGGACCGGGTTCGTCGACCAGGCATCGTTGGGGCTGCGGATGACCGCGCTCTTCACGATTCCCGCCGGGGTCGGTATCTTCGTGCTGCGCCAGCCGATCATCGGCGCACTCCTGCAGCGAGGCGAGTTCAGCGCCGAGGATGCCGACGCGGCTCAACGGGCGCTCGCCGGGTTCGCGCTCGGCCTCGGGGCGTTCTCGATCTACATGTTCGTGCTGCGCGGCTTCTACGCACACAAGGACACCAAGACGCCGTTCAAGATCAACGTCGTCGAGAACCTGATCAACATCGTCCTCGCGTTCGTCCTCGTCGGTCGGTACGGCGTGCTCGGCCTCGGCCTCGCGTTCGCTCTCGCCTACGTCATCTCGTCGCTGTGGGGCATGCAGGTGCTCGGCTACAAGGTGCCGGGGTTCTCCGTCCGCTCGATTCTCGTCAGCATCGCACCGATGATCCTCGCGGCGATCCTGATGGCCGAAGCGGTGTGGCTGGTCACCCAGCAGGTCGGCGGCAACAGCGGCACCGATGCCGTCGTCCGGCTCGTGACCGGAGCGGTCGTCGGCATCGCGATCTACCTCGGCGTGTTGTTCGCGCTCGGCGTCCCCGAGCTCGACGCCGTCCGCCGACGCCTCCGCCGCTCCTGATCCCGCCCACCGCCGTCGTCTCCGCTGCGTTCCGCGTGGGGCGTGCCACCCGAATCCGCACGCAAACGGCGTTATCAGGTGGGGAGGACGACGAGGTCGTCGCGATGGACCACCTCGTGGTTCACGCCGGCGGGGAGTTCGCCGGTTCGACGCCCGAGTACCGATCGGACCACCGGCGCGTCGACGGCGACGAGGCCGCGAGCGAACACCCGCCCCGACAGCCCGGCGATGTCGACGGTGTCGCCGACGACGAAGACACCGTCGGCGGCGACGATGCCGGCCGGCAACAGACTGCTCGGACGTTCGGTCAGCGCCCGCTCGGCACCCTCGTCGACCTGCAGGACACCGGTGACCTCGGAAGCGAAGGCGATCCACAGCTTGCGCGCCGAGAGCGTCCGGTCATGGGCCTCGAACGTGGTTCCGACGAGCTCCGCCGATGCCGCACCGGCCAGTACGTCCGATCGGGAGGCTCGGGCGATCACGCTGCGAATCCCCGACCAGGACGCCATTCGCGCCGCGGTGAGCTTCGATGCCATGCCGCCGCTCCCGCGCCCGCTGCCGCCGGCGTCGGCGCGGATGGCCAGTAGCGGATCTCCCGAGCGGACGAGCGGAATCAGCGTGGCAGCCGGATCACGGCGAGGGTCGGCGGTGTACACGCCGTCCATGTCGGTGAGCAGCACGAGCACGTCGGCAGCGATGCTGTTCGCGACGAGCGCGGCCAGACGATCGTTGTCGCCGTAGCGGAGCTCGTCGTTGGCGATCGCATCGTTCTCGTTGACGACCGGCACGCAGCCGAGCTCCAGCAGGCGCTCGATGGTTCGGCGAGCGTGCAGGTACTGCACGCGATCGACGAAGTCGTGCGGGTCGAGCAGTACCTGGGCTCCGACGAGGCCGTGACGGGCGAACTCCTGGTTGTACGCCTCGACGAGGCGGCTCTGCCCGACGGCCGAGAGCGCCTGCACCGTCTGCATGTCGGAGGGTCGGGCGGAGAGGCCGAGCGCCGCCACCCCGGCTGCCACGGCCCCCGACGACACGACGATCACCTCGTGGCCGGCACGACGGAGGCCTGCCACCTCGTCGGCCAGCTTGGCGAGTGCCACCAGGTCGACGGCGCCGCGGTCGTCGGTGATCGACGCGGTCCCGATCTTCGCCACCACACGCATCGCGAGCCCTCAGAGGTCCGGTGAGTAGGAGAAGCTGAACTCGCCGATCCAGATGACGTCGCCCTCGCGGGCGCCCGCCTTGGCGAGCATCTTCGGCACGCCCAACCGCTCGAGTCGATAGTCGATGTACGACAACGCCTCGGGTGTGGTCACGTCGTTGAGTGCCACGACGCGCTCGACGTCACGGCCGAGCAACCGGAACTCGCCGTCGGCGATCCGCTCGACCGCCGCACCACTGGCCTCGGGACGCAACACCACGACGCCCTCTCGCCACTCGGTCGCCTGGCGAACGTCGTGCACCAGCCGGGCCAACTGCCCGACCACCTCGGACACGCCCTGACCGGTCACCGACGACATGATCGGGCCGTCCCAGCCCAGTGCGGCCAACTCGTCGACCTGCACCGCGTCGGCCTTGGTCCCCACGACGACACGAGGGCGCTCGAGCAGTTCGGGTTCGTACGCTCCCAGTTCGTGCAGCAGGATCCGCTCCTGCTCCTGCGGGCTGACGCCGTCCATCGAGGCGAGGTCGAGCAACAGGCACAGCACCCGGGCCCGCTCGACGTGACGAAGGAACTGGTGGCCCAACCCGCGCCCTTCGCTCGCTCCCTCGATCAGCCCCGGGATGTCGGCGACGACGAAGTCGGTGTCCTCGTCGAGGCGCACCACGCCGAGGTTGGGTTCCAGCGTCGTGAACGGGTAGTTCGCGATCTTCGGTTTGGCAGCCGAGATCACGCTGATGAAGGTCGACTTCCCGGCGTTCGGGAACCCGACGAGTGCCACGTCGGCCATCAGGCGCAGTTCGAGTCGCAGCCAGCGTTCCTCCCCGTGCTCGCCCTGTTCGGCGAAGCTGGGCGCCCGTCGTTTGTTGGACAGGAACTTGGCGTTGCCCCGCCCGCCGCGCCCGCCGGCGGCCGCCAGCCAACGATCGCCGTGGTTCACGAGCTCGGCGAGCATGTCGCCGGTGTACATGTCGTGCACCACGGTGCCCATCGGAACCGTGATCTCGAGCGATTCCCCCCGCCGTCCGTGGAGGTCCTTGCCCTTGCCGTGCACGCCGTCGGACGCCCGCCGGTGCGGATGGTCACGGAACGCCAACAGCGACGACACGTTGTGGTCGGCAACGAGCCAGACGTCGCCACCGTTGCCGCCGTCGCCACCGTTGGGCCCGCCCATGACCACGGGCCCCTCCCGGCGGAAGCTGACGCAGCCCGCGCCGCCGTCACCACCTCGGACGTTCAGTTGGCACTCGTCGACGAACTGCGACATTTCCCGAAGGCTAACGCCGTCGGACGAACGGCATCTCGTATCGTCGGCAGCATGGCTGATCTTCCCTACCCGGACGTCGCTGCCCACCGGGCCGACCGGTGGGCAGCCACGATGACCGGGCACGGAACCGACGACATCGTGGTGGCCCATGCCGACTCCCGTGCCGACGTCGGCCAGGCGCGGGTTCGCACCCGGCAACACCGCGAGGAGATCGACGACGCCGCGCTCGCCACGAACGCCACCCGGGCGAGGGGTGCGGGCAACCGGGCGATCGACGAGGAGCCCGATCCGTTCCGCACCTGCTTCGAACGCGACCGAGATCGCATCCTGCACGACTCGTCGTTCCGTCGTCTCGCCGGCAAGACGCAGGTGTTCGTGTTCCCCGACGACCACCAGCGCACCCGCATGACCCATGCCCTCGAGGTGGCCCAGGTCGCCCGGTCGGTCGCCGAGGCGCTGAGCCTCAACGTGCCGCTCGCGGAGGCGATGGCGCTCGGCCACGACTGCGGACACGGCCCCGGCGGCCACGCCAGCGAGGACGCCCTGTCGCCGTACCTCGACGGCGGGTTCGATCACGCGCCGTGGGGCGCCGACGTGACGCTGCAGCCGCTGAACCTCTGCGCCGAGACCCTCGACGGCATCCGCAACCACTCCTGGAGCCTTCCCGCCCCGAGCACGCCCGAGGGCGAGGTGGTGTCGTGGGCCGACCGAATCGCCTACGTGTGCCACGACTTCGAAGACGCCGTCGCCGCCGGCATCGTCACTTCCGACATGCTCCCCGGCGTCGTTGCCGAGCGCTGCGGCCGTGACCGTTCGGGTCAGCTCGGCACGTTCGTCCGAGCGATGGTGTCGGCCACGATCGCCACCGGCCGGATCGGGATGTCGCCCGACATCGCCGAGGCGCTCGCCGAGTTCCGCCGTTTCAACTACGAGCACGTGTATCTGCGCCCGGCGAGCCAACAGCAGGCCGCCGCGGTGGTGTCGCTGCTGCGCGCCCTGGTCGAGCACTACGCCGACCGGCCCCACGCGATCCCGAGCCAGACGAGCCGAGCGGCCCTCGGCGATGCGGCCGACCACATCGATGCCGGGAGCGCCGACGCGTTGCGTGCAGCGGTCGCCTACGTCGCGGGGATGACCGATCGCTTCGCCTGCCTCGAGGGACTCGCACAGCTGTCGTGGGATCCGGCCAAGCTGCCTCGCGGAATCGGCGTCAGTGCGTTCCGAGGTACATCGCTCTGATGCCGAGGCCCATGATGAACAGGCTGCCGAGCCCGTACATCATGTAGAGCTTGTCCTTCACGAACGGGCTTCCTCGGTAGCTGTAGAGGATCCCGACGGCGACGATCGTGCTGAACCCGTAGAGGGCGTGGAACGAGTCGAGCTCGATCTCGTAGCGGTTGACGATCAGCACGCCGACGATCGCGATCGCGAACGTGGAGAGTTCGGCAGCGATGATCGCCCACCACATCACCTTCACACGCAACGGCGGCAGCCACTGCGCCGCGAGCGCCCACACGCCGACCGCTGCATTGGACAGCACGAGGAACCACGCGAGGGTGTCGTGGAGGTCGTAGAGGGTCACGGTGTCCGGGCTAGATGCCGCAGTCGTCGCCGCCGATGACGGCGGTGACGGTGGCGTCGTCGTCGACGCCCGTGAGGTAGCCGCGCAAGGTGTCGTTCACGACGAAGTACGGCGGGGTGAAGTCGTCCTCCGGGAAGATCTGGACCGCGGGGTAGGCCGCCCGGACGTCGACCACCCGCGACCCGATCGAGACGCCCCTGCTCGTGACCAGCCCGGCCGGCTCGGCACCGATCTCGGCCTGGTCACCATAGGTGTAGCCGAAGAAGTGGCGACGACCCTCGACCACCGTGGAGGCGTCACCGAACAGCAGCGTCAGCACGCCCCAGGACACGAGGCGGAGTTCGGTTCCCGGGCACAGCCCGATGGTGAACGGGTCGACCCAACCGGTGTCGTTGGTCGGCGCACCGAGATAGGAGCCGATGTAGGCGATCACCCCGTCGGGTTCGGCGCCGAAGCCGGCGGTGCCGATGCCGTCGCCCGTGAGCACGAGCGCGTCGACCGCCGGATCGGCGACGGTCGTCGACGGCTGGCTGATCGTGGAGGTCGTCGTGGTGCTGGTGGTCGTGGGGGGAACCGTCGTGGACGTCGTGGTCGTGGTCGAGGTGCTCGGTGGCGTCGTGGTCGTGGGAAGCAGCGTGAACTGGGTGCTCGACGTGCTCGCCGAGTCGTCCGAGCCTCCGCATGCAGCTGCCGCCAGGCCGAGCACCACGAGGGTCGGGAGGAGTCGCCGATTCATGCCGGACATCATGGTCCAGTCTTGCCCGTGGTGCGGGGATCTTGCGTGCAGGTCACTCAGGACGCCGGTTCGGTGGGTCGAACACCCAGCCGACGCGGTGCGGCGGCGTGCCGTCGTGCTCGATGAACCACTCGACGCCGAACGCCTGCACGAACGCCTCGTCGGGCATCTCGAGGAAGAACGAGGTGTCCTGGATCTGGCTGCGATGACAGCGCATCGCCGCTCGTTTGACGTCGACATGAGCACTGACGTCGACGGCGAGCGTGATCTCGGCTTCGGGCATTCCCATCGGGTTGCCGTCGTCGGCCGGACCGTCGGGATCGAAGTCGTCGACGTCGCCCCCATGGGTCTGAGTGAGTGCACCGGACTCCCGCACCGCTTCGATCATGCGGACGAACGCGTCGCGGTTCATCGTCGCTTCGAGCACCCGGGCCGACGGCACGAGCCGCTTGGCGACCAGACCCACCCGGTGCACGGCGACGTGGTCGGGGTGACCGTAGTTGCCGTGCCAGTCGTAGATCGTCAGGACGTCGGCCGACTCCTCGCGGAGGATCTCCGCGAGTCGGGCACCGGCCTCCTCCGGGTCGGCTCGGTGGAAACTCGCCGGATCCGAGTTCTGCTCCCAACCGGTCATGCCGGAGTCGGTGTAGCCCAGCCACACGATCCGGCTGATGCCGAGCGCAGCCGCCGACGCCTCGGTCTCGAGGCGCCGGCGATCGACGAGGGTCTCGTCGTCACCGAGATCGTCGGGCGCCTCGCCATGGTCGCCGTTGGTGGCAACCACCAACACCACCCGGTGGCCGTCGGCGGCGGCGCGGGCGATCGTGCCGCCCGTGCTGATCACCTCGTCGTCGGGATGAGCGTGGAAGCAGACGAGCGTCGCCATCAGGCGGTCGCCGGGTCGGCCTGTTTGACTGCGCCCGACGACTCCCAGTCGGCGACGCGATCGGCGGGGACGCCCCACGCCGCGAGCACCTCGCGGGTGTGCGCCCCGGCGAAGGCGGGTGGGCTGGCCACCTCCGGGACGGTCCGGCTGAAGCGTGGGGCCGGCGCCGGCTGCCGGGTGCCGGCCACCTCGATGAAGGTGCCTCGTTCGACGTTGTGCGGGTGCTCCGCCGCCTCGCTCATCGTGAGCACGGGGGCGAAGCACACGTCGGTCGCCTCCATGAGCTCGCACCACTCGGCTCGGGTCTTCGTGGCGAACAGCTCGGTGAGACGCGCCTTCAGCGCCGGCCACTCGGCCCTGTCCATCTGCTTGGAGAACTGCTCGTCGCCTTCGAGGCCGGTGAGCCGGAGCAGTTCGGCGTAGAACTGCGGCTCGATCGAACCGAGCGAGATGTAGTTGCCGTCGGCGCACCGGTAGACGTCGTAGAAATGGGCACCGGTGTCGAGCAGGTTGGTGCCACGGGCGTTCTCGTCGTGCATCCCGATCGCCTTGAAGGCCCAGAACATCGACATCAGGACTGCCGCGCCGTCGACCATGGCGGTGTCGACCACCTGGCCCTCGCCGCTGCGCTGCGCCTCGAGCAGCGCGCACACCACCCCGTAGGCGAGGAACATTCCACCCCCGCCGAAGTCGCCGACCATGTTCAACGGCGGCACCGGCGCCTCCCCCGCACGACCGAAGTGCGCGAGCGCACCGGCGAGCGCGATGTAGTTGATGTCGTGGCCGGCTGCCTGGGCATACGGCCCGTCCTGGCCCCACCCGGTCATCCGCCCGAACACGAGCTTGGGATTGCGCGCCAGGCACTCGTCGGGGCCGACCCCGAGACGCTCCATCACACCGGGGCGGAATCCCTCGATCAGCGCATCGGCCGATTCGACGAGGCTCAGGAGCGCCTCGACCCCATCGGGATGCTTGAGATCGATGGCGATGTTGCGGCGCCCACGCAGCAGCACGTCGAAATGAGCCCCCTCCGGCAGCGGGCCACGCACCGCACCGGCGCGTTCGACACGGATCACCTCGGCGCCCATGTCAGCGAGCAGCATCGCTGCGAACGGGCCCGGGCCGATGCCGGCGATCTCGATGATGCGGTATCCGGTGAGTGGTCCAGCCATGGTGGCTCCTTCGGGAAAGGCGGTGAGGCGGGTGGGCGGGTCGGGCGCGGTCAGCGGTCGGAGGCGATGGCGGCGCGGATGTGGCCGCCGATCGCCTCGGCGAGTGTCGGCCACAACGGTTCGGGCATGTCGTGGCCCATGTCGGACAGCAGCAGATACTTGGACCCGGCGACCAGTTCGGCGGTCCGCTCGCCACCCTGCGGCGTGATCAGGGTGTCGTCGCGACCGTGGATCACGAGCATCGGCACGTCGAGTGCAGCCAGTCCGGCACTGCGGTCGCCGGTGGCGTAGATCGCTGCCAGCTGCCGGGTGGCGCCCTCCGGATAGAAGCAGCGGTCGTACTGGGCGGCGGCGATCTCCTGGAGCGCGTTGGCGTCGTAGTACTTCTTCGACGCCCACACCTTGGAGTTCAGGGAGGCCTCGATGTAGTCGTCACGATCGGGTGGCTGCGGTGCCAGCAGCGCCTCGCGCGCTTCGGGCGTGGGCGCACCGACACGGGGGTCGCCGGTGCTGCTCATGATCGAGGTGACGCTCGCGATACGGGTCGGGTGCTCGATCGCCATGGTCTGCACGATCATGCCTCCCATCGAGTTCCCGGCGATGTGGGCCCGTTCGATGCCGAGATGGTCGAGCAGCCCGATGCCGTCGGCGGCCATGTCGGACAAGGTGTACGGCACGGCCGGGAGCGTCTCGCCCGCCAACCCCGCCTTCAGGACGGCACCGGGGGACACGTGCTGACCGTCGAGCTTCGTCGACAGTCCGACGTCGCGGTTGTCGAACTGGATCACGAACAGGCCCTGCGCGGCGAGCTGGTCGATGTACCCCTGCCGCCAGGAGATCATCTGTGAGGTGTAGCCGCACACGGCGAGCAGTGCCGGGTCTCCGGGATCGCCCGTGGTGCGGTATTCGAGCTCGATTCCCGTCGACAGCGCGGCGCGTGACATGTCGGCGAGTGTTGCAGAAGGCTCACTCCGCCCGTCAAACGGAGCGACCCCGGCCCGCGGTCGTATCGTGACGGGATGGCCGACATCCGCCGCGCACACGCCCCGGGGCGGGTGAACCTGATCGGCGACCACACCGACTACACCGGCGGGCTGGTCTTCCCGATGGCGATCGATCGAGGCACGACGATCGAGTACGTGCCGCAGGCGGACCGGATCGAACTCCGCTCCGACGCGGACCCGGAAGCGGTCGTCGTCGATCTCCCCGTTCGCCTCGACCCGTCGCTGGTCGAGCCGACATGGGGCGCCTACGTCGCCGCGATGGCCCGAGAACTCGGTTCCACCCGCGGCATCGCCGGTACCGTCACCTCCGACATCCCCGCGGGCGCCGGACTCTCGTCGAGCGCGGCACTCGAGTGCGCGGTCGGGCTCGCACTGGGCTTCGACGGGACACCGACCGAGCTGGCGCTCGCTGCGCAGCGCGCCGAGCACGCCGCCACCGGCGTGCCCACGGGGATCATGGACCAGCTGTGCATCGCCGCCGCCACCGCCGGGCACGCGACGATGATCGACTGCCATCACCTCGACATCACCCACGTGCCGATCCCCGACGACGTGGACGTCGTCGTCGAGTTCGTGATGCATCGCCGGCTCGTCGGCTCGCCCTATGCCGATCGAGTGGCGGAGTGCGCGCGAGCGGAGTCGACGCTCGGCCCGCTCCGGCTCGCCGATGCCGTCGACGTCGATGCCGCACGGCCGGAGCTCGACGAGGTGTCGTTCCGGCGCGCTCGACACGTCGTCACGGAGAATCAGCGCGTGCGCGACTTCGCCGCCGCGCTGGCCACCGGCGACCATGCCGCGGCGGGTGCGGTGATGATCGACAGCCATCGCAGCCTCCGCGACGACTTCGACACGTCGACACCCGAGATGGATGCCGCCGTCGAACGTCTCGCCGGCTCGCCCGGCGTGTACGGGGCGCGAATGACCGGCGGTGGGTTCGGCGGGTGTGTCGTGGTGCTCAGCGAACCGGGGGCCCTGACGACCGGCTGGCGCGTCCGCCCCTCCCCCGGCGCCCGCCACCTCTGAGCCCGTACCGGGTGTGTCACCACCCAGCGGTCGCAGCGAGGAGCCTGGCGACCGCCTGCGGCGTCCTGATGCCCCACCAGAACAGATCACGTCCGTCCACGCGGACGATGCGGGCCTCCGGCATCGCAGCGCGGATCTCCTCGAGATGGTGCTCGCCGAAGTCGTACGGCTCGCTCGGAATCAACGCCAGATCAGGCGCCGCGGACGCCACGTCGTCGAGTTCGACGACCGGGTAGCGGCCCCCCTCCGCAGTCACGAGGTCGACACCGACGTGAGCGAGCACGGACGCGCCGTAGGTCCCGGCGCCGATCGCCATCCACGGGCGACGCCAGATCGGGACGAACGCCGACCGCCGCGGACCGACGGCGGGCTCCGGCATCGTCACCCGGCTGCCCGACGATCCGGTGAGCGCGCGCAGGTCGTCGACGAGTTCGAGCGCATCGACGATCGAGGTCACGTCGCTCACGTGGACGGGGACGCCCCGTGCGACCAGCGCGTCGTGATCCTCGAGCCGGTTCTCCTCGCGGTCCATCACGACGACATCGGGAGCGAGCGACACGATCGCATCCAGGTCCGGGTTCTTCGTCCCGCCGACGTGAGGGATCGTCGGTTGCTCGCAGAACCGGGTGCAGGCGACCACATCGGCCCCGAGCGCGAGCAGCGTCTCGGTCGACGACGGCACCAGGCTGACGACACGCACCGACGTCACCTTCCTCCGAGCAACCGTTGTTTCTGTCGTTCGAACTCGTCGGCGGTCAGCGTGCCCCGCAGCAGCATCGATTCGAGCTTCTCCAACTGGCCGGCGACGTCGACGACGGTGTCCGTGCCGAGGCGGGCGCGCCGGGCCTCCATCTCCGCGTGGATCACCCGTTGCACCCGGTCGGGCTGGCGGATGTCGGTGAAGTGCTGCTGGCCGGACTCTCCGCCCGACTCGATCAGCAGATCGCCCGCGCCGACCAGTCGCTCCAGCAGCCCCTGACTGAAGTGCACCGTGTTGACGCGGTCGAGTGGCACTTCCACCCCCCGCTTGGAGAGCAGCCCGGTCCGGAAGATGATCCTTCGGCTGGTGATCACGAAGTGTGTCGTCAACCACTTCGAGTAGCGGACCACGAGCCAGAGCGAGGTGGCCGCGAGCGCCACGATCGCCGCCCAGCTCGCCGTCGTCCGCGTTGTCGTGTCCGCGTCGGTGAACAGCAGGGTCGCCACGGCGGCGGCGAGTGCCACGACCAGTGCGGCGACCGGCGCGGCCAGGAACCACCAGTGCGGGTGCAGGTCGACGGTCACCGACTCCTGGTCGTCGAGCAGGCGCCGTGGGTACGCCATCGCGATCAGTCGCCGCGGTGACCCGACACGGTCACCCGGATCCTCAGCGTGTCGATGGCATAGCCGTCCATGGACAGCACCTCGAACTCGCCGATGTCGGTGCTGATCCGGTCGCCGGCAGTGGGAATCTCGTCCAGTGCGTCGATCACGTAGCCGGCGACGGTCTGCCACTCCCCCTCCGGGAGCGCCACCCCGGTGCACTCCTCGAAGATCTCGACACGGGTGGTGCCGTTCATCCGATAGCTGCCGTCGGCGAGCCGCTCGCAGTCGTCCAGGCGACGGTCGGACTCGTCGTCGAAGTCGCCGATCAACTCCTCGATCACGTCCTCGAGCGTCACGAGCCCGAGCACCAGCCCGTGCTCGTCGACCACCAGCGCGATGTGGTGCCGCTGCGTTCGCAT
Organism: Ilumatobacteraceae bacterium; assembly: GCA_963712775.1. Lineage (GTDB taxonomy): Bacteria > Actinomycetota > Acidimicrobiia > Acidimicrobiales > Ilumatobacteraceae > Sva-07. The sequence continues at coordinate 81,264 of CAVQJG010000005.1, forward strand.
CTCGAGCAACAGGTCCTCGAGGCCGTGATGCTCGGGCGTCACCATGATCGGCCGCGCGATGCTGCCTGCCGGTGTGGTCGGCCACGTCCCGTGCTCGAGCCGGATGACGTCCTTCGCGTGGACGAAGCCGCGCACGTGGTCGAGATCGCCCTCGTGCACCACGATGCGCGTACGTCCGGTCCGATGGGCCTCGGCGGCGACCACCGCGGCGGTGGCATCGGCACTGACGGCGATGATGTCGCGACGCACCGTCATGGCATCGGCAGCGGTCAGCCCGGACAGTTCCAGCGACCGGGCGAGCAGTTCGTGCTCGTCGGCGGCGATGCCGCCCTGGCCTGCCGACTCCTCGATCAGCAACAGCAGATCACTCGGCGAGTGCGCCATCGCCCGCTCGTCCTGCGGCTCGACGCCGACGAGCCGGACCACGACGTTGGCGAGCCAGTTCATCAACCGGATGATCGGACGGAACACCCGGGCGAAGAGCCGGAAGGGGCGGGCCAGCAGCAGCGACGACCGTTCGGGGTGGGCGATCGCCCACGACTTCGGCGCCATCTCGCCCACGACCATGTGGAGGAAGACGACGATCGACAGGGCGATCGTGAACGCGATCAGATGGCGCGCGGTGTCGGAGAGCGTGAAGAACTCGCCGAGCGCCCCCTCGATGATGCTCGCGACCGCCGGCTCGGCGACCGCACCGAGGCCCAGCGAGCACATCGTGATCCCGAGCTGAGCTCCGGCGAGCATCAGCGTCAGCTCGCGTAGTCCTGCGAGCGCGTGTTTCGCCCGTTTGTCGCCCTCGGCCGCCAGCTGCTCGATGCGCGAGCGGCGCGAGGCGAGCAGCGCGAACTCGGCGGCGACGAAGAACCCGTTGAAGGCGAGCAGGACGACGGCCAGCGCCAGGCTCGGCCAACTGACCACGATGCCCTCGGTGGCGGCGATCACGAGTCGCCGCCGTTGCGTTGGCGGGGGCGGCCGCCCTCGTCGTCGTGGAGTTCGGCGTCGGGGTCGACCCGCAGCTGCAGTCGCTGGATCGCGAACCCGTCGACGCCGAGCACCTCGATGAGAATGCCGTCGACCACGAACGACTCGCCGACCGACGGAATGTGCTCGAGCCGTTCGAGGACGAGCCCGGCGACCGTGTCGTACTCGCCGTCGGGGAGATCGAATCCGGTGATCCGCTCGATCTCGTCGGGCCGCGAGCTCGCCGCGATCGACCACACCCCGGGTTCGACCTCGACGTGTTCGCCGGGGGCGCTCGGGTCGTACTCGTCCTCGATGTCGCCGACCAGTTCCTCGACGATGTCCTCCAGGGTGACGACGCCCGCCGGCCCGCCGTACTCGTCGATCACGATCGCCATCTCGGTGGCGTGCTCGCGCAGCTCGGCGAGCACGACGCTGAGGCCGGCCGCCTCGGGCACCGCGAGGATCTCGTGGACCAACGTGCCGACGCTGGTGGTGTCGTAGTCGCTGCGTGGCACGCCGAGCAGGTCCTTGGCGTGCACGATGCCGAACACCTGGTCGTCGTCGTCGACGACGGGGAACCGGGAGTGGCTCGACGACATCAGCTCGCGCAGGTCGGCGGCGGTCGCTTCGACATCGATCGTGACCACCCGGTTCCAGGGGACCATCGCGTCGGACGCTTCGAGATCGCCGAAGTCGATGGCCCGTTCGAGCAGCTGCGCCTGCAGGACCGTGAGATGTCCGCTCTCGGCGGACGAATCGACGATCAGGTCGAGTTCCTCGGTCGAGACGGCGCCGATCAGCTCCTCGACCGGTTCGACGCCGACGAGCCGGAGCAGACGGTTGGCGGCACCGTCGAACAGCCGGATCAGCGGGCCGGCGAGGCGCATGAACAGCCACGTGGACGGCGCGAGCCGACGGGCGACGGGCTCGGGGCGGGCGATCGCCAGGTTCTTCGGCGCGAGCTCACCGAAGACCATCTGCGCCATCGTGGCGAAGACGAGGGCGGTCACGAGCGCGATCGCGAGCGAAGCCTGTTCGGGCACCCCGGTGGCCTCGAAGACGGGTGCGAGCACCGAGGCGATCGCCGGTTCGGCGATGAAACCGAGCACCAGCGACGTCACCGTGATGCCCAGCTGCGCCCCGGAGAGCATGAAGCTCAGACGTTTGTGGACCTGGATCGCTCGCTTCGCACGGCGATCACCCTCCTCGGCCTGCTCGACGAACCGGCTCCGGCGTGCCGCCACGAAGGCGAACTCGACGGCCACGAAGTACCCGTTCGCGGCGATCAAGGCGACGACACCGATCAGCCCGAGAGCAGTCAGCACGGCGTCAACTTCGTTTTCGGTCGGCGGACATGGGTGACCCGATGTTATCCAGGCCGCCCGCCCGTGCGGTGACGCAACGTGTCGTCGACCGCCACCGCCGCCGCCTACGCTCCGGGGCTGCGGGGTTCACAGCGGGGAGAGGAGACGTCGAGAACGTGACCGGCACGGCACCCCACGACGAACTCTCCACCCGAGCGGGCGGGTCGCTCCCCGGCGGGCGCAGCTTGTTCGGCATCACCTTCGTCCACGCGGTTGCGGAGTTCTCCGCCTGGATCGCGGTGCTCGTCGTGGCGTTCGACCGCGGTGGTGCGGGCGCGACCGGACTCGCGGTCGCGGTCCAGCTGATCCCTGCCGCCGTGCTCGCTCCGATCGTGACCGCGGCGGGCGACCGCTTCCCGCGGCACCTCGTGCTGGTCACCGCGTTCACGGCTCTGGCCGTGTCGGCGGCCGGCCTGGCCGCCGTCCTCGCGGCCGATGCGGCCCTGATCGTGGTCTACGCCCTCGCAGCCGCCTTCACCGTGGCGCTCTGCTCGACGCCTGGCACCGTGGCGAGCCTGTTGGTGCACCACGCCCGCACCCCGATGGAACTGATGCACTGGAACGTCGCTCAGTCCTTCGTCCGGGCCGCCGGCAGCCTGCTCGGACCGCTCCTCACCGCGGTCGTGCTCGCTGTCGCCACCCCGTCGGCGGTGTTCGTCGGTCTGTGCATCATCTGCGCCGCCGCGGCCGCCACGATCGCACTGCGGCTCCCTCCCGACGATCGTCTGCCCTCGACCCTCCGGATGCGGGCGATCCTGGACGATTCGGTCGACGGACTGCGGTACGTCGCATCGACGCCGGGGCCACGGCGCACGATCGCCTTCATCGCGGCGACCGAGGCGTTGATGGGCGCCCTCGATGTCGTGTTCGTCGCCGTGGCCTTCGATCAGCTCGGCCTCGGCGGGAGCGCCACCGCACTCATCGCCGCCGCGTTCGCCGCCGGCGCTCTGGCGGGTTCGGCATCGGTGAGCCGCCGCACGCGATGGAGACTGACCTCGTTCGTCTCCGGCGGTGTGGCCCTGGCGACGCTGCCGTTGACGGTGCTGGGCGAGCTGACCGGGATCGGCACCGTCATGGTGGTCGTCGGACTGCTCGGCGCGGGCCACGCCCTGGTGGAGATCGGCGCCCACACCCTGCTGCAGCGAACCAGCTCGGAGCGGATGACGAGCCGATCGTTCGGCGTGCTCGACTCGTCGTCGCTCGCCGCCGCCGCGATCGGTGCCGCGGTCGCTGGTGCCGTCCTCAGCGACAACGACCTCACCGTGGGGGTGGTGACGATCGGATGCGTCTCGGCTGCCGTCCTCCTCGCCGGGTCGCTCGCGTTGCGTTCCACCGAGCGCCGGGCCCAGTCGGTCGATCCCGCTCTGGTCGACCAGCTCCGCACCGTCTCGTTCCTGGATCCGTTGCCGTTGCCGACGCTCGAGCGTCTCGCCGCCGGGCTCGAACGTCGAACGGCCGACCCGGCGGACCGGCTCGTCGTGCAGGGGGATCCCGGCCGGGACTTCTTCGTCCTGCTCGACGGGACGGTCGAGGTGACCGTCGACGGTTCGGTCGTCGGGACGATGGTGGCGCCCGCGTCGTTCGGCGAGGTGGCGCTGCTGCACGACGACGTGCGAAGCGCGTCCGTGACCGCCACCACGCCGTGCGAGTTGGCCGTGATCGACCAGCACCACTTCCTCGATGCCGTGGAACGAACCGCCTCGAGCCACCGAGAGGCGCTCGCCGTGGCACAGCAGTACCGGCGACCCGCCAACGGCTAGGGTCTCGCCCCATGTCAGCCTTCCACGAGTTCGAAATGACCTCGATCACCGGGGAGCAGGTCTCCTTCGATCAGTTCCGGGGCCAGATCTGCCTGATCGTCAACGTCGCGAGCGCTTGAGGCCTCACGCCTCAGTACGCAGGTCTGCGTGCGCTCCACGACGACAACGACGACGTGACCGTCCTTGCCTTCCCCTGCAACCAGTTCGCGGGCCAGGAGCCCGGGACCGACGCCGAGATCCTCGAGTTCGCGACGTCGAAGTACGGCGTGAGCTTCCCGATGTTCCACAAGATCGAGGTCAACGGCCCCGATGCTGCACCCCTGTACCAATGGCTGAAGTCCGAGCGGCCCGGTGATGGCGACAGCGCCGAGATCACCTGGAACTTCGAGAAGTTCCTCGTCGACGGCGAGGGCAACGTCGTCGAGCGTTTCGGTCCCCAGACCACGCCTGAACAGGTCGCCGAGGTACTCGACACCTACCGCTGACACGGCGGGCCGACGTCGAAGGACAGCGACGTGACGATCCGGTTCACCCACAACGAACGGCCCACGGTGGGCGTCGAGATGGAACTCAACGTCGTCGACCCGGCCTCGGGGGCCCTCGTGTCGGCCGCGAACGAGCTGCTCGCCGACCTCGGCGCAGGGCACCCGGGTGGCGAACATCCGAAGGCGAAGCACGAGCTGTTCCAGAGCACGATCGAGGTCATCACCGGGGTCTGCGAGACGCCGGCCGACGCCCGCCGCGACCTGCAGTGCAGCATCGCGGAACTCCGCTCGGCCTGTGACAACCGCGGACTGACGCTGATGTCCGCCGGCACGCATCCGTTCTCGCTCGCCCGTGAGCAACAGGTCAGTCCCGCCCAGCGCTACCACGACCTGATCGACGCCATGCAGTGGCCGGCACGACGCCTGCTGATCTGCGGCCTCCACGTGCACGTCGGTGTCCGCGACGGCGCTCGGGCGATCGCCATCATCAACGAGTTGCGTCGACACCTCCCGCTGTTCCTCGCACTCTCCTCGTCGAGCCCGTACTTCGAAGGCGAGGACTCCGGGCTCGCGTCGGCTCGCTCGAAGGTGTTCGAGTCGCTGCCCACCGCCGGGCTCCCGCCGCCGTTGGCGGACTGGGACGACTTCGAGGCGTTCATGTCCACGCTGTTGGATTCCCGGTGCATCAGTTCGATCCGAGAGGTGTGGTGGGACATCCGTCCGCATCCCGACTTCGGCACGATCGAGTTCCGGATGTGCGACGCGACCCCGACCGTGCGCGAATCCGTCGCGCTGGCCGCGCTCGCCCAGGCGCTCGTGGTGTGGTGCGACCGCCGCATCGACGAGGGCGGCCTCCCACCCGCCGCGCGTGAGTGGACGGTGCGCGAGAACCGATGGCTGGCGGCGCGGTTCGGGGTCGATGCCGAGCTGATCGTCGAGCATCCGGAGCGGGGCCACCCGGAACGCCGCCCGGTGCGCGACCTCGTCACCGACCTGCACGCGGAGCTCTCCCCGATCGCCGAGGAACTCGGCAGTCGGGCCGAGCTCGACGACCTGTTCCTGGTGTTGGAGCGCGGCTCCGGGGCGATCCGCCAGCGGAGGGTCGTCGAGGGTGGCGGTACGCTCGTCGACGTGGTGCACCACCTCGTCGACAGCCTCGCCAACGACACGATCGCATGACCGGCACCATCGCATGACCGCCATCGACCGCCCGGCCGCGGCTGCGCCGACCCCGCTCGACTCGTGGCTCTCCGAGCACGGCGAGGGTCTCGTCGCGCTGAGGCGCAACATGCATGCGCACCCGGAACTCAGCGGCGAGGAGTATGCGACGACCGAACTCGTCGCCGAACGGCTCGAACTCGCCGGTCTGAAACCGCGCCGCCTCGCGGTCGGTACCGGCCTCGTGTGTGATCTGGAACCACCGGCGATCGGCAGCCGCCGTGTGATCGCGCTGCGCGCCGATCTCGACGCGCTCGCCATGGCCGACGAGAAGTCGGTGCCCTATGCGAGTCAGACGCCCGGAGTGGCCCACGCCTGCGGACACGATGTCCACACCGCCGTCGTGCTCGGTGCCGCCCTCTACTTCGCACACCATCTCGACGACCTCGCCGGCCCCGTGCGTTTCGTGTTCCAACCGGCCGAGGAGCGGGTGCCGGGCGGGGCGCTCGACGTGATCGACGACGGCGGAATCGACGATCTCGACGCGATCGTCGGTGTGCACTGCGAACCGAAGCTCGACGTCGGCACGATCGGGCTCCGTGTGGGCGCGATCTCGTCGGCGGCCGACATGGCCAGCATCACACTCAGCGGGCCCGGGGGCCACACCGCTCGCCCCGAGCTCACGGTCGATCTGGTCGCACTCGCCGCCCGTGTCATCGCCGAGCTGCCGACGAGGGTTGCCGGTCGACTCGACGAGCTCGGCAGCCACGCCGACGGCAGTGTCGGCGCCGGCGCCATCAAGCTCGTCTTCGGGTCGATCCACGGCGGTGACGCCGCCAACGTCATCCCCACCCAGGTCGAACTCCGGGCGTCGATCCGCACGCCGTCGCTCCCGGTCTGGGAGCTCCTCCCCCGGCTCGTCGACGAGGAGATCCACTCGATCGTCGAGCCGTCCGGCGCCGGCGTGCGCGTCGACTACACCCACGGGGTGCCCCCGGTGGTGAACGACGCCACCGTCACCGACACGGTACGGCGCGCCGGCGAGACGGTCGTCGGCACCGCGTCGGTCGTCACGGTCGAGCAGAGCTGGGGCGGCGACGACTTCGCCTGGTTCACCCGTGAGGTACCGGGCACCTACGTCCGCCTCGGCGTGCGCGACCCTGCCGGCCGGACCCTCGACCTGCACGCCGGGCACTTCGACGTCGACGAGCGGGCGATCCCGCTCGGGGTGAGGCTCCTCGTCGAGACGGTGCACGAGTTCCACGGCGACGCACACCGCTCGTGACCGACCGGATGTGGGTGTTCGGCTACGGCTCGCTCGTCTCGCCGAGTTCGCTCGAGTCGACGATCGGTCGTCCGGTCGCCGCGACCGATCTCGTGGTCGCCCATCTCGCGGGGTACGGCCGCCGGTGGAACTACGGGTCGATGCACCTGCGCGGTGATTGGGTCCACGAAGGAACCGACGTGCGCGAGGGGCTCGTCGTGTCGCTCGGGCTGGTCAGCGCCGACGCCGAGTCGTGCAACGGGGTGGCCGTTCGGGTCACCGATGCCGAACTCGCGTCGCTCGACTGGCGCGAACGCGACTATGAGCGCACCGATGTCACCGACCGCATCGAGGCGGACGGGCTCACCTCCCGCGACCGGATCGTGACCTACGTGCCGAGGCCGAGCGCGATCGAGCGTTACGAGCAGGCCCGCGACCAGCAGCGAGCCGGCGTCAGGCGCTCGTACTGGGATCTCGTCGCCGCAGCGTTCGCTGCGCTCGGCCAGGATCACGTGGAGGTGTACCACCGCACGCCCCCGCCGGACGTCCCGGTGGTGGACATGTCACTCAGGATGATCGGTTGACGCCGGCCGCGCGACCAGTTCCGCCCACAGTGCATCGACCTGTTCGATCAGTGCGTCTCGGTCGCCGCCGTTGTCGATCACGTGAGTGGCGGAACTGTTCCGTTCCTCGCGGCTGATCTGGCTCCCGATCCGGGCCCGCGCATCGGCCTCGTCCATCCCCCGCTGCTCCACCAGACGCTGGATCGCGACGTCGACGGGAATGTCGACGACGATCGTCGCGGACAGGCCCGTTCGCGGATTCTCGCCGAGCAGGGGGAAGTCGAGCACCACGACCCGATCGGTGCCGCGATGGGCATCGATCTGGCGTTGGATCTCGTCCTGCATCGCAGGGTGCACGATGCCGTTGAGATCCTTCAGCGCGGCCTCGTCGTTGAACACGATCGCGGCGACGGCGGCCCGGTCGAGCGACCCGTCGTCACGGATGATGTGCGAGCCGAATCGCTCGGCCATCGCCGCGAGCACGGGGCTGCCCGGCGACTGGAGATCGCGGGCGATCTGATCGGCGTCGACGATTGCGGCACCGCGGTCGGCCAACATGGCCGACACGGTCGACTTGCCCGCTCCGATGCCTCCGGTCAGACCGACCAGGATCACTCGCTGGGAGCTTCCTCCGTGACGACGTCCTCGACGACCTCGACGACTTCGTCGCCGGCGTCATCGGTCGATTCGACGACCTCGACGGTCTCGGTTTCGACGGCCTCGGTTTCGGCGGTCTCGGTTGCGGCGTCGGCTGCACCCTCGCCACCTTCGCCGTAGTACTCGGACCATGCGGCCTCGGCCTCGGCTGACGCTTCGCCCTGGACCCAGTTGCCGGCGGAGTCGACCTCGAAGTGCTCGCGGTACTCGGCGGCGAGTTCGCCACCCTCTGCGGCCTGCTTGATCGACAGGCTGATCCGGCGACGGGCGAGGTCGAGATCGATGATCTTGACCCACAGCTCCTCACCGGGGGTGACGACCTGCTCGGGCGAGTCGACGTGGTGCGCCGACATCTCCGAGATGTGCACGAGACCCTCGATGCCCTCGCCGACCTGCACGAACGCGCCGAACTGCACCAGTTTGGTGACCCGGCCGTACACGAGCTGGTCGACCTGGTGGCTCTCGGCGAACTCCTGCCACGGATCCTGCTGGGTGGCCTTCAGCGAGAGGCTGATGCGCTCGCGGCTGAAGTCGACGTCGAGCACCTGGACCTTGACCGGGTCGCCGACGGCGACGACCGAACCCGGGTGGTCGACGTGCTTCCACGACAGCTCGCTGACGTGGATGAGGCCGTCCATACCACCGAGGTCGACGAACGCACCGAAGGACACGACCGAGGAGATCGTGCCCTCGCGGACCTCGCCCACCTTGAGATTGTTGAGGAACTGGTCGCGCGTCTCCTTCTGGTTCTCCTCCAGGTAGGCACGGCGGGACAGGACCACGTTGTTGCGGTTCTTGTCGAGTTCGATGATCTTGCAGTGCACGGTCTCGCCGATGTACGGGGCGAGGTCGCGGACACGACGCAGTTCCACGAGCGATGCGGGCAGGAAGCCGCGCAGGCCGATGTCGACGATCAGGCCGCCCTTGACGACCTCGATGACCGGGCCGGAGACGACGGCGTCGGCTTCCTTCTTGGCTTCGATGTCGCCCCACGCCCGCTCGTACTGCGCCCGCTTCTTCGACAGGAGCAGGCGGCCTTCCTTGTCCTCCTTGGTGAGGACGAGCGCCTCGACGCGCTCTCCGAGCGAGACGACCTCGGACGGATCGACGTCGTTGCGGATGCTCAGCTCACGCGACGGGATGACACCCTCGCTCTTGTAGCCGATGTCGAGCAGGACCTCGTCCTTGTCGATCTTGACGACGGTGCCGTTGACCATCTGACCGTCTTCGACGGTGACCATCGTGCCGTCGATCGCATCGGCGAACGACATGCCGAGATCGTCGGACACGATCTCACGGGGGGTGTAGACGCCCTCGTCGTCGAAGGTTCCCATCTGGTTGGTGGGAGACTCGGAGGTGGTTGCGGTGTCGGACAAGGGACGGACTGCTTTCGAAAACGGGTGTGTGAGTGGATGGACAGGCGCGTCGCCTGAACGACGCAGCGAGCCATGGTACCAGCCCCGGACCCGATCCGAAATGTGCCCCCACAACCCGAAACCCCCGAAAAATCACGCGATTCGGTCGCTGCGCGACCGAATGCCGCGAGATTTCGGGTGGTCGGAAGGCCGGGCGGTCGGAAGGTCTGGGGCGATCAGGGGCGGTGGGCGATGACGAGGAACTCGGGGGACTCGGTCGTCGCAGGGTGCGAGCCGTACGCGCCGGGTTCGACGCCCGCGATCGACTCGACGACGAACCCGTGGGCACCGAGCAGCAGCCGCAGCTCGCGCGGCGTGTAACAACCGGTCCAGAGATCGACAGCACGGGCCTCGCCGGTCTCGGAGCGGATCTCGGTGATCTCGTGGGACACCCCGGTGTCGGCGTCGAACTCGGCGTCGTCGTGGTACTTCACCGCGAAGTAGGCGTTGAACGCGCTGAGGGCGAGCCGCCCGCCCGGCCGCAGCGCCCGTGCCATGCCGGCGACCACCGCGCCGTCATCGCCGTCGGCGGTCATCATCCCGAACGCGCCCTGGCACAGACAGATCACCGCGTCGAACTCGCCGTCGAATCGCATCGACCGAGCATCACCGCGCTCGAAACTCGCGAGCCATGAGCGAGTCCCCCGGATCTGGTGGTTCGGCTCATCGCTCGAAGTGGCTGATCGGGCGATCTCGATGAACCGCTCGCTGATGTCGATGCCGTGGACGGCGATTCCCCGTCGGGCGAGTTCGAGCGCGTGACGACCGGTGCCGCAGCCGACGTCGAGCACCCGCTCCCCCGGTTCCAGCCCGAGGGCCCCGACGACGTGATCGACCTCCTGCACCGTGCCCTTGGTGTGCGCGTACCGGTCGTACGCCGAACCCATGTGGTCGGCGAGGTCCTCGAACCAGTGGTCGCGCACCGTCATCGGGCGATCAGCCGTCGGGCTGGTCGCCCGCGAGGTCCGACGCGTAGCTCTGCTCGATGAACGCACGGGCGGTGTCGGCGTCGGCGTCGATGAGGCCCTGCGCACTGAGCATGTCGATCCCGTCGGGGGCCTCGGCGAGGTCGTCCCAGCTGTCGGGATCCCACACCCTGCCGCGGCGGAAGGCCTTCGCACAGTGCATGAACACCTCGTCGGCCCGCACGACGATCGCCGTGGTCGGGCGGCGCAGCTCTCCGCTCCACAGGTCGAGGACGCGATCGTCGGTCGTCAGCCAGGCCGCACCGTTGACCCGGAGCGTCTCGTCCTTGCCCGGCACGATCACCAGCAGCCCGGCGCGCCCGGTCGCCACGATCGCTCGCAGGCTGTCGATCAGGTTGTTCCCGTTCAAATCGGGAATCGCCAGGTGACGCTCGTCGAGCAACCTGACGAACCCGGGTGGCCCGCCCCGGGGCGACACGTCGAGACCGCCGTCGGCGCCGACGGTTCCGATGAGCGCGAACGGCGACATGGCGATCAGCCCGGCGCTCGCGTCGTCGAGGGTCGACATCTTCTTCGCAGCGACGAGCCGGCTCGGAGATCGATACAACTCGGCGAGGCGCTCCTCGCTGTCGACGATCGATCCGATCGGCGGTTGATCGGTCATGTCTGCCTCCTGGTCATTCCGTCTCCCCGGCCCGTCCCGGCTGAGGTCGGACCCCTGCGGTGATTCATCCCTTCGCCGACGCCCACGTGTCGCCCCACGAGACGTTCACCTCGAGCGGAACATCGAGTTCGGCGGCGCCACACATCAGGTCGACGACGAGGTCGCCGACCGCATCGTGCTCGTCCTCGGGCACCTCGACGATGACCTCGTCGTGCACCTGGAGCACGATGCGGCTGTCGTACCCGCCGGCCACCAACGCCGCATCGATGTGGACCAACGCGACCTTGAAGATGTCGGCAGCGAGCCCTTGGATCCCCGCGTTCATCGCCTGACGCTCGCCGGCCTGGCGGACCCGGAAGTTGGAGTTCATCAGCTCGGGGATCGGGCGACGGCGCCCGAACAGGGTCTCGGTGTAGCCGCGTTCACGAGCCTCGATCACCGTGCGGTCCATGTAGTCCTTCACGTTCGGGAACGCCACGAAGTACGCGTCGAGGATCACGGCCGCCTCCTCGGTCGAGATGTTCAGGCGTTGCCCGAGCCCGTACGCCTCCATGCCGTAGGCGAGCCCGTAGGACACCATCTTCGCCTTCGACCGCTGCTCGACCGTGACCGAAGCCGGATCGACCCCGAACACCCGCGCGGCCGTGGCGTTGTGGATGTCCTGGCCGCTCGTGAACGCCTCGATCAGACCGGGATCCTTCGCGAGGTGGGCGATGCAGCGCAACTCGATCTGGTTGTAGTCGGCGACCAGCAGCGTCGTGCCGGGGGCTGGAACGAATGCCGTGCGGAACTGACGGCCCTCGTCGGTGCGCACCGGGATGTTGTGCAGGTTCGGCTGGTCGGAGGAGAGTCGGCCGGTTCGTGCCACGGTCTGGTTGAACGTCGCGTGGATCCGCCCGTCGTCGGCGACCTCCGCGAGCAGGCCTTCGCCGTACGTGCTGCGCAGCTTCTCGACCTCGCGGTAACGCATCAGCGGTTCGAGGAACTCGGGCCACTGGTCCTTGATCTTCTCGAGCGTCGCGGCGTCGGTGGAGTAACCGGTCTTGGTCTTCTTCCCCGGCGCCAATCCGCGCTCGTCGTAGAGGATCTCACGCAGCTGCTTGGGCGAGTTGAGGTTGAGATCGTCGCGCCCGGCGACCTCGCGTAGCTGCGCCTGCAGGGTCGCCACCTCGTCGGACAGCCGCTTGCCGAGCGCCCGCAGCTCGTCGACGTCGACCCCGATGCCGACGTGCTCCATCTTGGCCAGCACCAGCACCAGCGGGTTCTCGATCGTGTGGTAGAGCTCGGCCATTCCCTGGGCTTCCATGCTGGCCACGATCGGCTCGGCGAGGGCGTGCACCGCGAGCGCATCGCGAGCCGCCAACTCGGCATCGCCGAGCGACGTCCCGTCGAGGTCGAGCTGGCCGCTCCCGGCGGCATCGTCGGACGGTCTGGCGAACTTCGTGTACTTCTCGATCAGGTCGGGCAACGTGTAGCGGGCCTCGGCCGGGTCGATCAGGTAGGCCGCGATCGCCGTGTCGAGCGTCAGGCCACGCACCTCGACGTCGAACTCCAACAGCGATCGCATCAGCGGCTTGACGTTGTGTCCGCGCAGATCGGTGTGCCCACCGAGCGCCGAGCGCACGGCATCGTCGGCGAGCACGTCGGCGGGGATCCACAACACGTCGGCGACCGATGCGTCGGTCACCACGGCGATCCCGGCCAGCGGACTGCGGCCCGGTTCCCCGGCCCAGGTGGCCGCGACGTCGAGTGTCGGCAGCGTGGAGATCGCACGCGCGGCGTCGGCGGCCGACGCCGCGGTCGTCACCTCGGCAACGATCTCGGCGCGCTCCTCGACCGGTCCGAGATCGACGGACGTGCCCATCGCGGACAGTGCTTCGTCGAGGCGTCCGGCCAACGTGCGGAACTCGAGGAAGTCGAACAGCCGCTTCAGTTCCTCGGCGTTCGGCGTCACCTCGAGCGCATCGATCTCGAACTCGATCGGTGCATCGTGACGCAACAGCATCAGATCGAGATTCTTGCGGGCGCGCTCCTCGTGTTCGGCGAGGTTCGAACGCAGCTTCGGCGTCTGCTCGTCGACGTGGGCGAAGATGCCGTCGAGGCCCCCGTAGGTGTTGATCAGCTTGGCCGCCGTCTTCTCGCCCACGCCGGGGACGCCCGGCAGATTGTCGCTGTTGTCGCCGCGCAGTGCTGCGTACTGCGGGTACAGCGCCGGAGTGACCCCGGTTCGTTCCGCGATCCCGGCTTCGTCGTAGAGGGCGTAATCACTGACGCCGCGCTTGTTGTAGAGCACCTTGACGGCGGGATCGCTCACGAGCTGGTAGCTGTCGCGGTCGCCGGTGACGATGATCACGTCGTTGCCGGCCTCGACGAGCTTGTCGGTGACGGTGGCGATGAGGTCGTCGGCTTCCCACCCGGCCAGGTCGATCGCGGTGATGCCGACGGCGTCGAGCACCTCACGGACGAGTCCCATCTGCTGGCGGAGGATGTCGGGGGCGGCGTCGCGTTGCGCCTTGTACAGCGGCTCGGCCTCGTGGCGGAACGTGGGCTCGGGACGGTCGAAGGCGACGAGCACGCCGTCGGGAGTGTGGTCCTTGAGCACGTTGATCAGCATCGACGTGAACCCGAACACGGCGTTGGTGACCTGCCCGCTCGCCGTGGCCATGTCGGTCGGGAGCGCGAAGAACGCGCGATAGGTCAGCGAGTTGCCGTCGACGACGAGATAGCGGCCCATGGGGTCCGATCAGTCTGCGCCCGGCCGCAACGAGCCGTCGAGGATCCGGTCGGCGACGTCGCGCATCCTGGTGCGCTCGGTCATCGCCGTCCGCTGGATGAACGAGAAGGCATCGGCCTCGGACATGCCTGCGTCGTCGATCAGCACACCCTTGGCACGTTCGACGACCTTGCGCGACTCCAGCTGCTCGCCCAGCGCGTCGATCTCGCCGGTGAGCGACCGCAGTTCCCGGAACCGGCCCATCGCGACCTCGATCGCCGGGATCAGGTCGCTCTTCTGGAACGGCTTGACGAGGAACGCGAGCGCGCCGGCATCGCGGGCCTGCTCGACGACCTCACGCTGGCTGAACGCAGTGAGCATCAGCACACCGCAGATCTTCTCGCCGTTGATGATGCGAGCGGCCTCGAGGCCGTCCATGCCGGGCATCTTGATGTCGAGGATCGCGAGGTCCGGCTGCAGCCCACGGACGAGTTCGATCGCCTGGTCCCCACGACCGGTCTCCCCGATGACCTCGTAGCCCTCCTCTTCCAGGGTTTCGCGGAGGTCCATGCGGATGATGGCCTCGTCCTCGGCGATCACGACACGCAATGGCATGGCTCTTATCTAGCAGGTGACCGACGGGATCCGCTCCCGTGCGGCCCGAGCCGGATCACCAGTAGTCGGACATCAGCTCGGTGATCCACGCCGGTTGGTGGACCGCCGAGCGGGGTTCGAACTCTCGGACGTGCGGCTTGACGTCGAGCACGGGCGTGCCGTCGATCGCATCGAGACCGCGTACACGGACGTCGAGCCCGTCGAGAGCGATCAGCTCACACGTGGTGACGCCGAGCCGGTTCGGGCGTGAACTCGCGCGCTGCGCGAAGATCCCCACGCGGGGCCAGGCCTCGTTGCCCCGAGGGTGTCGGGAACCGGTCGTGACCTGCGCCTCGTCGAAGCGGTCGAACAGGAAGATCACGTCGACGTGCGAGAACTCGTCGAGCCCGGAGAGCGCGTCGGGGGTGAAGCGGGCGGCGTCGAGGCGGATGAGGCTCTCGACGCCGCCCCAGTCGTCGTCCTCTCGTCCGGCCCTGGCCGACACCACCCGGCCGATCGCGGCGACCGTGTACTCGTCCGGCGCCGACATCACCCGAACGCGGCGCTCACGGCGACGCTGACCGGCCGGATCAACTCGCGCAGCCGCGCGCACCCGTCGACGCCGATCGCGTCGTACGGCGCTGCGGCGAGTTCGTCGGTGCGCTGCTCGATCCACGCACGACGCTCGCGCCCGAGGTCGGTGAACGCGAGATCGGGATCGAGCCATCCGATCGACCGGAGTCGTTCCTCCGCGGCGAGCCAGTCGTCGCCACTGCGCTGGCGCGTCGCGCGCAGGATGTCGGCCGAGACGTCGCCGGCGGCCGCGTGGGTGACGAGCGCCTCGCAACCGTTGAGCCCCTCGACGGCCAGGGCCGTGATGTGACCGTCGCCCCGGAACTCCCGCAGCAGGGTCTGCGCGTGCCACAGCACGAGGTGCGGTTCCTCCGGCCACGCCAACGATGCGTGCCCGGCGAACAGCGGACGCCCCTCGGGGCGCTGGCAGGCCGACAGCGCGGCGGCCCGGGCCAGGTCGGCCGCCTCGATCATCTCGGGCGAGTCGACCGCCTCGGGGGCGAAGCGTCGGAGCATCCGATCCGCGGCCCGGAGTCGCGCCGCGAGGATCGCATCCGGGGTGACCTCGGACCACACTCCGTCCATGCTGGTGCGGACCAGTTCGGGGTCGAAGTTGAAGAACGTGGCCATGACCACCGTGGCCGGAACGGCGCCCATCGGTGCCGATCGGGATGCGAAGTAGCCGCGCATCCGGTCGTCGATGCCGAGGGCGGCGTACTCCTCACGGGCCTCGGGCACGAAGTAGATCGCCCCGTGCACGGGTTCGAGCGTGCGCCAGGTCTTGCGTGCAGTCGTGGGATCCATCGGCCGAGCATGGCACCCGGGGCGCTCACGGCTGGACCTCGGCGGACCCGGCCGTCACATGCGGTCGAGCAGTTCGTCCTGACGGACCTCGAGCGCGGCGATCTCCTCGACGACCTTGGCGCGGTGCTTGGCGAGCGCATCGACGTGTCGCCGGGCGTCGCGGGCGTCGTACGATGCGCCGGCCGTCTCCGAGACCAGGGCACGTATCGCCTGGTCCTCGGCGTCGTCGCCGAGGTGGATCAGCTGTTCGTCGATCACCGACAGCTCGCTGCGCAGCGACTTGAGGCGCACCGCCACCTGTGAGAGGCGCCGCTCGACCAACCAGTTGCCCATGCCGCCGCCAATCTACTCGGACCGGGTCGGTGCCCCGGGTCGGACTCGAACCGACACTTGACGGTGTTTGAGACCGTTGCCTCTGCCAATTGGGCTACCGGGGCGGGTGCGCCGATCGAGGTTAGCGGGCTTACCGGACGGTAGCTCGTACGGCACGGAGCGGAGGTCTAGCCTGCGCACAATGCTCGCATTCACCTTCCCCGGCCAGGGCTCGCAGCGCCCCGGTATGGGACTGCCCTGGCGTGACCACGAGAGCTGGGAACTCGTCGACGAGGCCAGCGAGATCGCGGGCCGCGACGTCGGCGTGCTGCTCTGCGACGCCGACGCCGACGAACTCAAGGACACGCGCAACGCCCAATTGACCACCTTCGTCTCGAGCCTGATGGTGCTCGACGCGGTCGAGCGGCTCGGCATCGAGCCCAGCTTCTGTGCCGGCCACAGCCTCGGCGAGTACACCGCGCTGACCGCCACGGGCGCACTGGGCTTCGACGACGGGATCCGCCTGGTCCTCGAGCGCAGCGCGGCGATGCACGATGCCGGCCTCGCCCAACCCGGCACGATGGCCGCCGTCCTGGGGCTCGACGACGACCAGGTCGACGTCGCCTGCCGACGCGCCGACGCCGACGTCTGGGTCGCCAACTTCAATGCTCCGGGCCAGGTGGTGATCGCGGGATCGCCTGCCGGGGTCGACGCCGCGGCGATCCACGCGAAGGACCTCGGCGCGAAGAAGGTGATGCCGCTGCAGGTGTCCGGCGCGTTCCACACGCCCTTCATGACCGCGGCGCGAGATCGGCTCCGAGCGGCACTGGCGGAGGCCGACCCGCGTGACACCGACGTGCCGGTGGTGGCCAACGTCGACGGCCTCGCCCACGACCGGGCCGCCGACTGGCCGAGCCTGCTGTCGGCGCAGCTGTCGAGCCCGGTTCGGTGGAAACAGTGCCTGCTCGCCCTCGCCGATGCCGGGGTGACCGACTTCGCCGAACTCGGGCCGGGCGCGGTGTTGACGGGGATGGCCAAACGCACGGTCACGAACTGCCGCACGATCTCGGTGTCGACCCCCGAGGATCTCGACAAGCTGCTCGAGTGGGTCGGTGCGGGCAGCACGTCGTCGCCAGCACACCTCGAGGGGGAGCACCTGTTCGCGGTCGAACGGTTGGTGGTGAGTCCGGGTGCCGGCATCTTCACCCCGACCGGCGCGCTGCGCGAGGGGTCGGCGATCGACGTCGGCACCGTGCTCGGCCACGTCGCCGACATCGAGGTGCGCTCCCCGTTCGCGGGCATCCTGCAGAGCTACATCGCTCTCGACACCGAGCGCGTCACCACCCGCCAACCGATCGCGTGGTTGCGGAGTGAGGCGACCTGATGCCCGCCGTTCCCACCGGCGTGTGCGGCGCCGTGATCTCGGGGTGGGGAACCGCGCTCCCCGAGCGCGTCGTCACCAACCACGACCTCGAACAGACGATGGACACCAGCGACTCCTGGATCGTCGAGCGCACCGGGATCAGTGAGCGCCACGTCGGTGGCAGCACGGTCGGGCTCTCGGTCGAGTCGGGCCGCCGGGCGCTCGAGATGTCGGGTGTCGATCCCGCCGACATCGACATCCTCGTGCTGGCGACCACCACGCCCGACCGGGCGGTCCCGGCGAGCGCGTCGAGCGTCCAACGCGAACTCGGTTTGAGCTGCGGGGCGTTCGACCTGAACGCGGCGTGCTCCGGATGGGTCTACGGACTGGTCGCCGCGCACGGCTTCATCGGTCTCGGCGCCGAGAAGATCCTCCTGATCGGCACGGACACGCTCGCTCGGATCACCGACTGGACCGACCGCAACACCGCGATCCTGTTCGCCGACGGCTCCGGGGCCGCTGTGATCGAGGCCGTCGACGGGCCGGGTCAGCTGCTGGGGTGGGACCTCGATTCCGATGGGTCGGCCGAGGACGCCCTGTACTGCGAGGTCGGCGGATTCCTCCAGATGGAGGGCAAGGAGGTGTTCCGCCGCGCCGTGCGAATCATGGTGGAGTCCGCCACCGCGTCGATGGCGCAGGCGGGCGTCAACGCCGACGACATCGCGCTGGTCGTGCCGCACCAGGCCAACATCCGGATCATCTCGGCCTCGTGCGATCGCCTCGGCATCGGCCTCGACCGGGCGTCGGTCGTCCTCGACCACACCGGCAACACCTCGGCGGCGTCGATTCCGCTCGCGCTCGCCGCCGCGCTCGACGCCGGCCGCGTCACCGACGGCGATCTCATCCTGTTCGTCGGATTCGGCGCCGGCATGACCTCGGCGAGTGCCGTGGTGCGGTGGAACCAACGAGCGCACGAACACCGGCCTCACGAGCAACCAGGGAGCACCCAAGCATGACCGACGACACCCACGAGCCCGACGCCGACACGGGACGCATCGTCCTCGTCACCGGCGGGTCGCGTGGCATCGGCCTGGCGGTGGCACGTCGCTTCGAGTCGATGGGCGATCGGGTCGCGGTCACCTACCATTCGTCACCGCCACCCGACGGCCTGTTCGGGGTTCGTTGCGACGTCACGTCGAACGACGACGTCGACGCCGCGTTCACGGCGGTCGAGGAACACTTCGGCGGCCCGGTCGAGGTCCTGGTGTCGAACGCGGGGATCACCCACGACGGGCTGCTCCTGCGCATGAGCGAGGACGACTTCACCTCGGTGATCGACGCCAACCTCACCGCCGCGTACCGGGTCGTCAAGCGGGCGGCGCGGGGCATGCTCAAGGCGCGGTCCGGGCGCATCGTGCTCGTGTCCTCGGTCGTCGGGCTCCTCGGATCAGCGGGACAGGCGAACTACGCCGCGTCCAAGGCCGGCCTGGTCGGATTCGCCCGTTCCATCGCGCGAGAACTCGGTTCCCGTTCGATCACCGTCAACGTGGTGGCGCCGGGCCCGGTGGCCACCGACATGACCGCGGCACTCGGCGACGATCGACTGGCGGAGCTCACGGCGATGGTGCCGTTGCAGCGCATGGCGACAACCGACGAGATCGCCGGTGTGGTGGCCTTTCTCGCGTCACCGGACGCCGCGTACGTCACCGGTGCCGTGGTCCCGGTCGACGGCGGCCTCGGCATGGGACACTGACCGACCGGTCGGCTGCGCCGATCATCGGCGCACCGGACCCGGTGTGCCTACACTCTCGACACACTCGCAAACCAGGAGAAGACCGTGGATCAAGAACTGTTCGCCCGTTTCCGCAAGTGCGCCGTCGAGGTGCTTTCCGTCGAGGAGAGCGCCGTCGTGCCCGAGGCCAACTTCGGTGACGACCTCGACGCCGACAGCCTCGATCTCGTCGAGCTCGTCATGGCGCTCGAGGAGGAGTTCGACATCTCCGTTCCGGAAGAGGAGCTGGAAGGCGTCGAGACGGTGCAGCAGGCGTACGACATCGTCGTCGCCAAGGTCTGATGAACGGCGGCCGACGGGTCGCGGTCACAGGTCTCGGCGTCGTCGCGCCGACCGGCATCGGACGCACGGCCTTCTGGAACGGCCTGCTCGGTCCCGGTGTCACCAGCGGTCAGTCGATCACGATCGACGACTGGGACCCCTCCCCGTACTTCGACAATCCCAAGCAGTCCCGCCGCACCGACCGCGTCGAGCAGTTCGCCGTCGCTGCGGCAGCGGAAGCCTTCGAACAATCCGGTGGTGTCGATGCCATCGGGGTCGAACCCGATCGCTTCGGCACGATCTTCGCGACCGGCGTCGGAGGGCTCCACACGATCGAGGAGCAGGTCGAGGTCCGGTTGGAGAAGGGCGAGCGCCGTGTCTCACCGTTCCTCGTCCCGATGATGATGGCGAATGCGTCCGGGGCGTCGATCTCGATGCGCTACGGGCTGCAGGGCCCGAACGAGACGATCTGCACCGCGTGCGCCGCGGGATCGCATGCGATCGCGTACGCGGCACGCCTGATCCGCTGGGGTGTCGTCGACGCCGTCGCCACCGGTGGGAGCGAAGCCGCAGCCACCGCGACGGCGCTCGCCGGCTTCGGCAACATGACCGCGTTGACCAACGCCGGGATCAGCCGTCCCTTCGACGCCGAACGCGACGGGTTCGTCCTCGGCGAGGGCGCCGCCGTCCTCGTGCTCGAGGAGTGGTCGCACGCCGTCGAGCGCGGCGCCGCCATCCTCGGCGAGATCCTCGGTGGGGCGAGCAACGCCGACGCCCACCACATCACGGCCCCGTCGCCGGGTGGTGTCGGCGCGATCGCCTGCATGCGTCTGGCGCTCGCCGAGTCGGGTCTCGAACCGGCCGATGTGAAGCAGGTGAACGCGCACGGCACCTCGACCCCGCTCAACGACGCCGCCGAAGCCGCGGCGATCACCGAGGTCTTCGGGCCCGGCAACGTCCCGGTCGTGTCGACCAAGGGCGTGACCGGTCACGCCCTCGGCGCCGCCGGCGCGCTCGAGGCGGCGGCCGCGCTGCTGTCGATCGAACACCGCCTGATCCCACCGACGGCCAACACCACGGTCCTCGGCGACGACATGGACATCGACCTGGTCATGGGCGATGCCCGCCCGTGGGAGCCGGGCCCGGTGATCTCGAACAACTTCGGTTTCGGCGGCCACAACGGCTCGGTGGTCCTCGCCCCACCCACCTGAGGTGTTACGCCAGGGGTCAGACCCCCGGCGTAACGCTCTCAGCTGTCGCTGACATCGCTACGCGTCGGCGAGGACGAAGAGGAGGTCGCACTGGCAGGCGACCTCGTCACCGACCCTGGCCCGTCCGGAGCCCTTGCCCGCACGCGCCGACATGCGTCCGAGTTCGACCTCGAGGATCAGGTCGTCCCCCGGAACCACCTGTCGTCGGAACCTGGCCTTGTCCAGCCCGCCGAAGAGCGGCAGCTTGCCGGCGAAGCGCTCGTCGGCGAGCACCGCAGCAGCACCGACCTGTGCGATCGCCTCGCACATCAGCACGCCGGGCAGCGTCGGCCGACCGGGGAAGTGACCGGCGAAGAAGAACTCGTCGCCGGTCAGCCGCCACACACCCGAGGCCGACACGCCCGGCACGATCGACAGCATCTCGTCGACGAACAGGAACGGCGGCCGGTGCGGCAGCAGCGACTCGGGGCGGGGAAGGTCGGCAGACATCATCGGGTCCAATCGGGTCGTCGGCGGGCGTGAGCGTGGTAGTGGTCGGGAATCGAGCGCAGCGTGTCGTCGATCCAGAACGGATCGTCCGATCGCGCCGTGACGACCAGGGTGAGTCGTTCGTGGAGAGCGGCACGGATCTCGTCGGGCGGGGCCGGATCGTGGGAACGCCACACCACCATCGGCACGCCACACGAGTCGCAGTCGGCGATCCAGCACAACTCGTCGCTGTGGAACCACTCGGTGAACGGCGTCGCCTCGCAGAGTTCGCAATCCGGGTCCGGAGCCACCACGCCGGTCACCGTACGCGACAGTGGGGCCGATCGCCACGACGGCGACCGGCCCCACTGCGGAGCTCGACTCAGTTGTTCCCGATCAGATCAGGCGGGGCAGCGGCGAGGAAGGCCTCGACGTCGATGCTCGGCGGGACGAGCACGGCGTCGATGGCGTGGATGACACCGTTGCTGGCGGTCACGTCGGCCTGGATCACCGTGGCGTTGTTGAACTTGACGCCGTCGGTCAGGTCGACCGTGACGTTCTCGCCCTGGACGGTCGGCACGTCGCCGTCGGTCAGGTCGCCCGACATCACTTCACCGGAGATCACGTGGTAGGTGAGAATGGACGTGAGTGCATCCTTGCTGTCCGGGAGGAGCAGGCAGTCGACGAGGCCGTCGGGCAGTGCAGCGAACGCATCGTCGGTCGGGGCGAGGACGGTGAACGGACCGGGGCTCTGGAGCGTCTCGACCAGGCCGGCGGCCTCGACGGCGGCGACGAGCGTGCCGAACGAACCGGCGTTGATGGCCGTCTCGACGATGTCGCCCGCCGCAGCGGCGACTTCCGACGTTGCGGTCTCTTCCTCGGCCATCGCCTCGGTGACGACGGTCTCGGCTTCTTCGGCGGCGGTGGTCGTGTCGGAGCTCGAGTCGTTCGAGTCGGAGCCGCAGGCGCTGAGGGTGACCAGACCGGCGATGGCGCCGAGTGCGATCAGGCGGGTGGAGGTGCGCTTCATGTGGATGTCCTTTTCGTAGGGAGTGGATTCGCTGTGTTGTTCACGCCGCAGCGAAGCGGCATGTGATCTCTACGAACCCACACCCTCATCCGGATGACGACGAGGCGAAGTTTTTCCTACTCGATGTCGCTGCCGGGCCTCCGGCCCACTTCCCGTGCGGGATCCCCGCGATATCCGGGCGGATAGGTCGACGCGAGTTCGGCGGTGGTCGGAGTCCGTCGGCGGTAGGCGTCGGGGGGCAGGAGCGAGACGATCGCCGCCATGATCCGCTTGGTGTCGGCCTCGAGCGAGCGGCCCTTCAACTCGACGGGTTCGCCGACACGGACCTGCACGGTGGGCGGCGAGGTGAGATTGAGCACGTTCGGCACGCGGCTCGACCGTGGCCAGACCTTCTCGGTTCCCCAGAGCCCCACGGGCACGACGGGTGCCCCGCTGAGCTGGGCGAGGCGCGCCGCGCCCCATCTCCCGACGGGCTTGCGGAAGAACGCTGGCCCGCGCGGGATGGTGCCTTCGGGCATCATCGTCACCATCTCACCGCCGGCGAGTGCGTTGGCGGCTGCGTCGAGCGGCTCGTCGGATCCGGTCCCGCGATCGACCCGGATCCCACCCATCGCGGCCGCGATCGGACCGACGATCGGGGCATCGAAGACCTCCTTCTTGCCCAGGAACCGCGCCGGACGACCCGCCTTCGCGATCGTCAACGACATCGCTGCGACGTCGAAGTAGCTCCGGTGGTTGGCGCACAGGATGGCGGCGCCGACGCCCGGAACGTGCTCGACCCCGGCGATGTCGAACCTCGCATAGGGGTACGCAGCCGGGCGGGCGAATCGCAACGCCAGCTCCTGCACTTCGAGGCCGATCACCGGAACCTTCAGCACCCCGGGTGAGACATCGAGGTTGAGCGTCGGCCAGCGGCGGGCGGCGGCGACGAGCACCATTCGCGGGTCCGGGTTGACGACGACGGGATGACCGACGGCGGCGAGCATCGGGGTGTCGTACACGCTGTCGGAGTACGCGTAGCTCTCGCGGAGGTCGACGCCGTGACGGTCGGCCCAGTCGGTGATCGCTGCGAGCTTGCCCGCCGACCACACGAACGGTCCGTCGAGCGTTCCGTCGTACGTGCCATCGGCAGCGACCCCGTACCTGGTGGCGACGACGTCGTCGAGGCCGAGGCGATCGGCGAACGGCTTCACCAGGTCGTACGGCGTGGTGGTGGCGAGCACGATCGGTCGACCGGCAGCTCGATGGGCTGCGAACGCGGTCTCGGCGAACGGCTGCACCATTGCACAGAGATCGTCGGCGACCGTCTCTGCTGCCGCTCGCACCGACGCCTGGGAGCGTCCCTTGGCGAGGCTGACCGCCTGGCGGGCCAGCGCCATCGACGGCAACGTCTCCCCGATGGCGTTGAACAGCCGGTAGACGAGCTGCTCACCCGGCACGGGGTCCGCACCGATGAGGCCGGCGAGCCGCATCGCTCCGGCGAACACCTCGCCGGAGGCGCCACGCAGCAGCGTGCGGTCGAGGTCGAAGAAGGCGGCGCCGGACGTGCTGCCCGATGCCGGTGGCGGGGTGGGCGGAGGAGCGGTCACGGGGTCAGGCTACGTCGCTGCGCGAACCGGACCCCGAAAACGGGAAAGACCCGGATGGGGGATCCGGGTCTCTCAACCTGGGAATGTCCTCCGGTTGGGGGAACCGGATGGTGGACTTCCCTTCGAGTGGAACATGGGGGGTGTTCGCACTGCGATCTGCTTGTGAAAGTATGCACGTGAGCAAATGATCACGCAAGTAGAACAAAGAGATATCCGTTATCGTTCCGAGCGATGGATGTCCGGCAGCTCGCCACCCTGGTCGCAATCGCCGACCACGGCACCTTCTCCGCGGCCGCCCGCTCCCTCTACACCGTCCAGTCCAACGTCTCGAGCCACATCGCCCGCCTCGAGAAGGAACTCGGCGTCACGCTCGTCGACCGTGCCCAGGGCGGCCTCACCGAGGACGGCGCCCGCGTCGTCGAGCGAGCACGGCGGATCCTCAACGAACTCGACGACATCACCGCCGACATGTCGAGCCGGCACGCCACGGTCTCCGGCCAGACCCGCATCGGCGTCATCGGCACCACGGCGCGCTGGTTGATCCCGAAGTTCCTCACGCGCCTGAGCGACCAGCACCCGCAGGTGCGCGTCATCGTGCAGGAAGGTGCCACGTCCTCGTTGATCCCCAACGTCCTCACCGGCCAGCTCAACGCCGCGATCGTGCACCTGCCCGTCGACGAACCCGAACTCGTCATCGAACCGCTCTTCGCCGAGGACCTCCTGCTGCTCGCCGCCGACGGCCATCCCCTCGCGACGCGCGACTCGATCCCGCTCGCCGATCTCGACGAGGTCCCCCTGCTGCTGCCGCCGCCCGGCGCCGCACTGCGCCGGGTCCTCGAACGGGCTGCGGCCAGCGCCGACATCACGCTGCGGGCACAGGCCGAGGTCGACGGCGTGCGGCTGCTCGCCTCCCTCGCCTTCGACGGCTTCGGCGCAGCCATCGTTCCGGCCACGGCCGTGCCCACATGGCTCGAGGGATCGTTCCACCGCATCACGGTCCCCGAACTCCCCCGCCGCGTCGTTGCGTTCGCGCGGCGCCGGCGACCGAGCGCCAGCGCCCCCACGATGGCCGCCCTCGAAACGCTGCGTGAGGTGACGCGCGAACAGGGGAGCCTGCAGCACGGCGTCCACCCCGATGCGGCAGCAATTCCGTTCGGCCGGACCGGGTGATCCGGCCGCCCTCGGACCCGCTCGTACACCCACGCACCGCGCGGCCCGGTACTGTCGCCGACGATGAGTGACGCGTCGACGATCGAGACCGGCTTTCCGATCGCAGCGCACACCCCGAGCGACATCGCCGTCACGATCCGGGCGCTCGACGATCGTCAGGTGGTGTGGGCCGAGTTCACGTCCGAGGATCCGGTGACCCGGCTCACGACGGAATCGTCGCTGCAGCTCGCGCGAGGCGCCGAGATCGCGCTCGCCCAACGACTCCCGCTGGTGATGGTGCTGTCGACGTCGGGCGCGGCGATCGACGAGGGAGTATCGGCGCTCCATGCGTGGGGCCTGGTGGCCGGCGCGATGGTGGCCTGCTCGGGTGTCGTCCCGACGATCGCGATCGTCGACGGTCCCGCCGTGTCGGGGCCGGCGCTGTTGCTGGGGATCGCCGACCTCACCGTCATGACCGCCGACAGCTACGCCTTCGTCAACGGCCCGACGATGGTCGAGGAGTTCACGGGTATCGGGATCAGCATCGACGAACTCGGGGGCGCCGCGAATCACGGTCGGTACACGGGCGTGGCGACCTCGGTGGTCGCCGACCGTGCCAGCGCCGTCGATGCGGTGATCGAGCTGCTCTCGTACCTGCCCGACCACGTCGACGCAGAACCTCCGCACTCCCCCACCGACGATCCGATCGACCGTCGATGCCCGGAGGCGGGCGCGCTGATCCCGCCGACGTCGACGGGCAGCTACGACGTTCGTGCGGTTGCAGCAGCGATCGTCGACGACGGTTCGATGACCGAGCTGCGAGCACGGTGGGCCAGCAACGTCGTCACCGCCTTCGCCACCATCGGCGGCGCCCCGGTCGGCATCGTGGCGAACCAGCCGATCACCCTCGCCGGCACCCTCGACATCCCGGCGTCGCAGAAGGCGGCCCGGTTCGTCGCACTGTGCGATGCCTTCAACCTGCCGATCGTCACACTCGTCGACACACCCGGGTTCTACCCCGGGAAGGATCTCGAGTGGCGTGGGATGATCCGTCACGGTGCGCAGCTCGTGTACGCGTATGCCCGCGCGACGGTGCCGCGCATCTGCGTCATCCTGCGCAAGAGCTACGGCGGGGCGTACATCGTCATGGACTCCAAGACCATGGGCAACGACCTGTGCCTGGCGTGGCCGTGGGCCGAGCTCGCCGTGATGGGCGCCGGTCAGGCCGCTGCGATCCTGCAGCGCCGGGCGACACCCGAGGAACGGGCAGCCTTCGAAGCCGACTACGCGGAACGCCTCCTCAACCCCTACGTGGCCGCCGAGCGAGGTCTGGTGGACGCCGTCATCGACCCCGCCGACACCAGGATCGAGATCGCCTCCGCCCTCGAGGTCCTGCGGGACAAGCGAGAGGTGCTGGGCGGCCGGAAGCACGGCAACAGCCCGCTCTGACGCGGCGTGAGCGCACGGTGAACGACCTGTCGGTTGGGTCCGAACCGGGCCGTCGGCACTAACGTGGCGCCGCGGCGGGGAGGAACCCCCGACCGCATCACCAACGAGTTCGCGCCACGAGAGGAAGCCACGTGCCCGACACCATCACCATCACCGACGACCGAACCGGCAAGACCGTCACGGTCCCCATCGAGGGTGGGGTGTTTCCCTCCTCGGCGCTGCGTGAACTCGACCCGGCGCTGTACTGCTACGACCCGGCGTTTCTCTCGACCGCGTCGTGCAAGTCGGCGATCACCTACCTCGACGGTGAGGCCGGCATCCTGCGCTACGGTGGCTACCCGATCGAGCAGCTGGCGGAGCACTCGACCTATCTCGAGGTGGCATACCTGCTGCTGAACGGCGAACTGCCCGACAAGGAGCAGCTCGACACGTGGGTCGACGACGTGACCCACCACACGTTCATCCACGAGAACATGCGCAAGCGGTTCGTCGACGGGTTCCACTACAACGCGCACCCGATGGGCATGTTCGTCTCGTCGGTGGCGGCCCTGGGCACGTTCTACGACGGATCCAAGGAGATCCACGACCCGGCGCAGCGCAATCGGCAGATCCTGCGCCTGATCGCCAAGGCCCCGACCCTGGCGTCGATGGCCTACCGCTTCTCGGCCGGATTGCCGTTCAACTACCCGAACAACGACCTGTCGTATCCGGCCAACTTCCTGAACATGATGTGGAAGATCGGCGACTACGAGGTCGACCCGGTGCTCGAGCGGGCGATGGAGGTGCTGTTCATCCTGCACGCCGACCACGAGCAGAACTGCGGCACCACGGCGATGCGGGTGATCGGTTCCAGCCATGCCGATCCGTACTCCTCGGCAGCCGGTGCCGCCGCTGCGCTCTACGGACCGTTGCACGGTGGCGCCAACGAGGCGGTCGTGCGGATGCTCAGCGAGATCGGCTCGATCGAGAACGTGCCAGCGTTCGTCGACTCGGTCAAGGCCGGCGACGCTCGCCTGATGGGCTTCGGCCACCGCGTCTACAAGAACTACGACCCGCGTGCGCGGATCATCAAGGAAGCCGCGTACGACGTGTTCGAGGTGACCGGCAAGAACCCGCTGCTCGACATCGCGCTCGCACTGGAGGAGACGGCGCTGTCGGACCCGTACTTCGTCGACCGCAAGCTCTACCCGAACGTCGACTTCTACTCCGGCCTGATCTACCAGGCGATGGGCTTCCCGGTCGACATGTTCACCGTGCTGTTCGCCATCCCGCGCATGTCCGGCTGGCTGGCGCACTGGCAGGAGCTCCTGAACGACCCCGCTCAGAAGATCTCGCGGCCGCGCCAGTGGTACGACGGCCCCGACGAGCGCAACTACGTCCCGATCATCAACCGCTGACTGCGTTACGCCAGGGGTCAGACCCCCGGCGTAACCACGTCACGTCGAACAGTGGCCCGGGATGATCCGTGGGTCTGTTACGCCGGGGGTCTGACCCCTGGTGCAATCGTCAGCGGAGCGGATCGATGGCCGCGTTGAACGTGGCGCTGGGACGCATCACCGCCGTCGCCTTGGCGGCGTCGGGTGCGTAATAGCCGCCGATGTCGGCCGGCTGTCCCTGCACACCGAGCAACTCCTCGACGATCGTCTCCTCGTTGGCCGACAGCTCGGCGGCGATCGGGGCGAAGATCGCTGCGAGCTCGGCGTCGGCGGTCTGGGCGGCGAGTGCCTGCGCCCAGTAGAGCGCGAGGTAGAAATGACTGCCGCGGTTGTCGATCTGGCCGAGCCGGCGCGCCGGTGACTTGCCGTTCTCCAGCAGCTGTCCCGTCGCCGTGTCGAGCGTCTCGCCGAGGATCCGTGCCCGCCCGTTGCCGGTCACGTTGGCGAGGTGCTCGAACGACACCGCGAGCGCGAGGAACTCGCCGAGCGAGTCCCAACGGAGGTAGTTCTCCTTGACGAGCTGCTGCACGTGCTTCGGTGCCGAGCCGCCGGCACCGGTCTCGAAGAGGCCACCGCCGTTGAGCAGCGGAACGATCGAGAGCATCTTGGCGCTCGTGCCGAGCTCGAGGATCGGGAACAGGTCGGTCAGGTAATCGCGCAGCACGTTGCCGGTGACCGAGATCGTGTCCTCGCCACGGCGGATCCGCTCGATCGAGAACTGTGTCGCCGCCTCCGGGGCGATGATCTCGATCTCGAGCCCGCTGATGTCGTGGTCGCCGAGGTACCGGTTCACCTTCGCGATCAGCTGCGCATCATGCGCCCGATCGGCATCGAGCCAGAACACGGCGGGGGCGCCCATCGCACGCGCCCGCTCGACGGCGAGACGCACCCAGTCGCGGATCGGCTCGTCCTTGACCTGGCACGCCCGGAAGATGTCACCGGTCGCGACCGTCTGGGTCATGACGGCCTCGCCCGAGGCGACATCGACGACCCGGATCGTGCCGTTGCCGGGTGCCTCGAACGTCTTGTCGTGGCTGCCGTACTCCTCGGCCTTCTGCGCCATCAGGCCGACGTTGGGGACGGTGCCCATCGTGGCCGGGTCGTAGGCTCCGTTGAGACGACAATCGTCGATCACGGCCTGGTACACGCCGGCGTAACTGCTGTCCGGGATCACCGCCTTCGTGTCCTGCTGCTCGCCGTCCTTGTTCCACATCTGCCCCGACGTGCGGATCATCGCCGGCATCGATGCGTCGACGATCACGTCACTCGGCACGTGCAGGTTGGTGATGCCCCTGTCGGAGTCGACCATGGCCAGATCGGGGCCGGCGGCGAACGCCGCGGCGATGTCGGCCTCGATGTCGGCGCGCTGATCCTCCGGCATCGAATCGACGGCGTCGAGCACGCTCGCCCACCCGTTGTTCGGGTCGCCGCCAGCAGCGGCGATCGCATCGCCGTGCTTCGCGAAGACGTCACCGAAGAACACCTCCACGGCGTGACCGAACATGATCGGGTCGGACACCTTCATCATGGTCGCCTTGAGGTGCAGCGAGAAGAGCACCCCCAGGTCCTTGGCGTCGGCGATCTGCTCGGCGAGGAACGTCCGCAACGCAGCGACGTTCATCACCGTCGAGTCGACGACCTCGCCGGCCAACACCGGAACCGACTCCTTCAGGACGGTGACTCCACCGTCCTCGGCGACGTACTCGATGCGGAACGTGGTGTCCGATGCGGCGGTGATCGACTGCTCGTTGGAGCGGAAGTCGCCGGCGCCCATCGTGGCGACGTGGGTCTTCGACTCCGGCGACCACGCCCCCATCGAGTGCGGATGCGACCTGGCGTAGTCCTTCACGGCCTTCGGAGCGCGCCGGTCGGAGTTGCCCTGGCGCAGCACCGGGTTGACGGCGGACCCCATCACCTTGCCGTAGCGCTCCTTGATCTCGACCTCCTCGGGTGTGGACGGCTCGTCCGGGTACTCCGGGATGTCGTACCCCTTCGCCTGGAGTTCGGCGATCGCCGCCTTCATCTGCGGCACCGACGCACTGATGTTCGGCAGCTTGATGATGTTCGCCGCGGGTGTGAGTGCCAGGTCGCCGAGTTCGGCGAGCGCGTCGGCGACGTGCTGCTCGGGCGTGAGACGCTCCGGGAAGTTCGCGAGGATCCGCCCGGCGAGTGAGATGTCGCGGGTCTCGACGTCGATCCCTGCGGACCCGGCGAACGCTTCGATGACCGGCAGCAGGGAGTACGTCGCCAGCGCCGGGGCCTCGTCGGTGAAGGTGTAGATGATGGTGGAAGGGGTGATCTCGCTCATGGGGTTCCTGCTCGCTCTGGGGGTCGACTTGTCTACAACTTGTCTGCACTGTAGCAACCGCGTGCCCACCGCTCCACAGGAACGTCGACCGCCCGACGCTCTACGATCGACGGCGATGGACTTCGACTGGACCCCCGAGCAGACGGCCCTCCGCGACCAGGCCCGCAAGGTCGCCGCCGAGGCGGTGGAGCGTTACGGCCGCCACAACGACTCGTGGATCAACGGCTTCTCCAAGGACTTCGCCAAGGAGATGGCGGCGCACGGATGGATCGGCATGACCTGGCCGGTCGAGTTCGGCGGCGGCGGTCAACCGGCCATCAACCGGCTGATCATCGGTGAGGAACTGATCGCCGCAGGGGCCCCGATCGCCGCGATGTGGTTCGCCGATCGTCAGATGGGTCCCACGCTCATCAACTACGGCACCGCCGACCAGCAGGCCGAGTTCCTCCCCGGGATCCTCTCCGGCGAGACCACGTGGTGCATCGGCATGTCCGAGCCGAACTCGGGATCCGACCTGGCGTCACTGGTCACGAGCGCGGTGCGCGACGGCGACGACTTCGTGATCAACGGCCAGAAGATCTGGACGAGCTTCGGTGAACTCGCCGACTACTGCTACCTGATCTGCCGGACCGACGCCGACGGCCCCCCGCACCGCGGGATCAGCGAGATCATCGTGCCGATGGACACCCCCGGCATCGAGGTCCGTCCGATCACCGACATGACGACCAACCGGCACTTCTGCGAGGTGTTCTTCACCGACGTCCGAGTTCCGGTCGCCAACCTCGTCGGCGTCGAGGGCAACGCCTTCAAGCAGACGATGGCCCAGCTCGAACACGAGCGCGGCGGGATCGACCGGCTCGTGTCGAACCGGGCCCTGTACGAACTCGCCGTCGAACGGGCCGACCGTACCGATCCCAGGGTGCGCGAGGAAATCGCCCGGCTCGAGACCGGGTATCGGATCGGCCGGATCCTCGTGACACGAGAGGTGTTGCGCCAGGCGCCGGCCGGATTCTCCGCTGCGACCAAGTGCTTCTGCACCGAGCACGAGATCGACGTCGCCGAGTTCGTCGCGCGGACCTTCGGCGCCGAGGCGATGGTCTGGGACGACGTCACCCGTGGACTGGTCTACGCACCGGGCTACACGATCATGGGCGGCACGTCCGACATCATGCGCAACATCCTCGGCGAACGGGTCCTCGGGCTCCCCCGCGAACCACGCTGATGGCACCCTGATGGCACGCCGCGGCGGCCGGCCGCCGCGGCGCGGTACGATCACCAGATGAACGGTCACGCTGAGCGCGCAGCGACCACGGTGCGTACCGACGTGGGGGGCGATGGCCAGGCGACCTGAGTTCCTCGACTACGCCGTCGACGCCGGCAGGCTCGCGGCACTGCGGTGGCCCGGGCTGCTCGGCGCGCCCACCGTCGTCGCCGTTCCCGGGATCGCGTCGAACGCGTGGACGTGGGACCCGTTCGCCCACCACCTCGCCGGCGGTGCCCAAGTCGTGGCCCTCGACCTCCGTGGCCGGGGGCAGAGCCTGGAGACCCCCGGACCGTACGGAATCCGCCGCCACGCGGACGACGTCGCCGCGGTGATCGAGCAACTCGACGACCCCGCGTTCGTGATCGGCCACTCGATGGGAGCTGCGGTGGCGCTGATGGTCGCCCATCGCCATCCCCATCTCGTCCGCGGCATCGTGCTCGTCGACGGTGGACCGCCCCTCCCCCGCCCGAGGGGGCCCGACGTCGACCTCGACGAGGTGCTCGATGCCCTCCTCGGTCCGGAGATCCAACGGATCGGCAGGATCTGGGCCGATCGGGTGTCGTATCACGCGATGTGGGCCGCCCACCCGGCGTTCGGCGGCGGCATCAGCCCCGACCTCGAACGAAATCTGCTCACCGAACTCGTCGAGACCGAGGACGGGTTCCGTGTCGCCGTCAGCGAGGAGGCCGTGCGTCAGGACGGTCGCGAGCTCCTCGACGACGACGAGGTCAGGACACTGCTCGATCGACACGACTCGCCGGTCACGATCGTCCGCGCCGAGTTCGGGATGCTGGGCTCGCCTCCCCCGTCGATCACCGACGCCGAGCGAGACCGCTACCCGCAGCACCGCTGGATCGAGGGCGAGGGTCTGAACCACTACTCGGTCGTCAACAGCGCGGCCGGGGCGGGCCTCGTGGCCGACGTGGTCCGAGAGGTCCTGACCCAGCGACCGACCGCCGACCCCTGACCGAGCGGCACGGGCTTGCTACGGTTCGACGAGTTCTCGATGGGGAGGTCGCATGTACACAACGATCGTGGTCGGCACCGACGGCTCGGCCAGCGCCGAGAAGGCGGTGACGCACGCTGCACAGCTGGCTGCGCTGTCGGGTGCTCATCTGCACGTGGCGATGGTCGCTCCGCGCATCCCGGTCCTCGTCGCTCCGGACATGGTCGTCGCCTCCAACGAGTGGGGTGAGGCCAGCGAACAGACGACACGAACCGCACTCGAGTCGGCGATCGCGATCGCCACGGATCTCGGCGCAGACGCGACCCCGCACGCGCTCGGCGGCGACCCGGCCGACGCATTGCTGTCGCTGTGCGAGGAGGTGCATGCCGACCTGCTGGTGATCGGAAACCGGGGCATGCACGGCGCTCGCCGTTTCCTGCTCGGCAGCGTGTCGAGCCGCTGTGCCCATCACGCGGACTGTTCGGTGCTGATCGTCCAGACGACGTGACGTCGAACGCCTCACCGCCGAGTTCTCCACTTCCGGACGCCACCGAACTCGCGGCGCTCGTCCGGGACGGGCAGACCTCGCCGGTCGAACTCGTCGACGAGGCCATCGAACGCATCCAGCGCCTCGACCCGACGGTCAACGCCGTGATCCACGAGCGGTTCGAGGCGGCACGCCGCGAGGCCGCCGGACCGATCCCCGACGGGCCATTCCGCGGTGTCCCGTTCCTCGTCAAGGACCTGGGTTGCGAGATCGCCGGCGAACCGCACACGCTCGGCAACCTGGCGATGAAGGAGGCGGGCGCCCGGGCCCAGGTCGATTCGTACCTGTACGAGGCGATCCGCGGGGCGGGCCTGATCACCCTCGGCCGCACGAACACCCCGGAGCTCGGCAGCACGATCACCACCGAACCGGTGGCCTTCGGGCCGACCAGGAATCCGTGGAACCCCGACCATTCGACAGGCGGGTCGTCAGGGGGCTCGGCTGCGGCGGTGGCAGCCGGGATGGTGCCGATGGCCCATGCCGGAGACGGCGGTGGTTCGATTCGGATCCCGGCGAGCGAGTGCGGACTCGTCGGTCTCAAGCCCAGCCGCGGCCGGATCACGCACGGCCCGTCGCTCGGGGAGGGATGGGCGGGCGCGACCACCGACGGGGTGGTGTCACGATCGGTCCGCGACACCGCGGCGATGCTCGACGTGATGAGCGGCCGCCACACCGGCGACCCGTACTGCGCGCAGGCGCCTCCACGCCCGTTCACCGCCGAGGTCGGCACCGACCCCGGACGGCTGCGGATCGGCCTGGCCCCGGCCCACGCAGGCGTCACCACCGACCCCGAGTGCGCCGCTGCGGTCGAGCACGCCGGCGCGCTGCTCGAGGGTCTGGGGCACCACGTCGAGATCGCCCAACCCGAGTGCTTCTTCGACGACCGCTTCTCACGCCACTTCGTCACGATCGTCGCCGTCGCGACCGCGATCGATTTCGAGACGATCAGCGACACGATCGGTCGGCCGGTCGAGGAATCCGATGTCGAGCCCGACAACTGGAAGATGGCTTCGATCGGTCGGGCGATCTCGGCGACCGACTACGTCCGGTCGATCAACTGGGTGCACGACTGGTCGCGCCGGCTGCAGGCCTGGTGGGACGACTTCGACCTGCTCGTCACTCCGGTGATCGCGGTGCCACCCCCACCGATCGGCTGGCTGAGCGACCCTGAACTCGGCACCGAGCGCCTCAGGAGCATCCTGCAGTTCACGGCACAGTTCAACGTGAGCGGACAACCGGCGATCTCGTTGCCACTCGGCTGGAGTGCCGGCGGGCTGCCGATCGGCGTGCAGTTCGTCGGCCCGATCGACGACGAGGCGCTCCTGCTGCGCGTCGCGGGCCAGCTCGAGGTGGCCGCACCCTGGGCCGGGCGGACGCCCTCGATCCACGGCTGACGACACGGGGCGACATGCGTGTGATGACGTGGAACCTGTGGTGGAGATTCGGGCCGTGGGAGCAACGCCAGCGGGTGATCGTCGACACGATCCGCGCCGTCTCGCCCGATGTCGTGTGCCTGCAGGAGGTCTGGGTCGAGACCGACCGCGACCTCGCGACGATCATCGCGGGACAACTGGACTACCACTCGGTGCGCAGCGACCCGATCGGGCGCGAGTCGGTCGGATTCGCCAACGCGGTGCTGTCGCGCTGGCCATCGACGACGATCGCCGACGAAGCCCTCCCACGACGCGACGGAACCCGCGGTCACCGTCGGGTCGTCGCCGCCTCGGTCGACACGCCATGGGGCCCGTGGCCGTTCGCCTCGACGCATCTCGATCACCGCTTCGACGAGTCGCTCACCCGCCAACGACAGGCGGCGCGACTCCTCGAGCTGGCCGCGGAGTGGCGCGGCGACGCGACCACCGACCTTCCGCTCGTGCTGGGCGGCGACCTGAACGCACTGCCGGACAGCGACGAGATCAGGCTCCTGACCGGCCGCCGCGACGGACATCCGGGAATCGTGATGTCGGACGCGTGGGAGCAGTGCGGGGTCGGGGCGGGATCGACCTGGCAGCGCGCCAACCCGTACACGGCCGAGAGCGCGTGGCCCGAGCGACGAATCGACTACGTGATGGTCTCGTGGCCACGTCCGAAGCCGACCGGCAACCCGATCAGTGCGCAGATCGTGGGGGCCGACCCCGTCGACGTCGACGGCACCGCCGTGTGGGCGAGCGACCACGCCGCCGTCGTGGTCGACCTCGTGACGCCGACGGAGCCGGTCAGAGCGTGACGACGACCTTGCCGTAGGTGCGTCGTTCGGCGAGATCCTGGAGCGCGGCGGCTGCGTCCTCGAAGGGGTACGGCGGATACAGGGGCGGGTCGACGGCGCCCGCGGTGGCCATGTCGAGCAGCGTCGTCATCTGTTCGCGGAGCGACTCGGGGAACCGAGCGAGTGACGCGCCCCAGTGGACGCCGACGATCGAGTAGCTCTTGAGCAGCGCGTGGTTGGTGGCCACCTCGGGGATCCCGGCGACGAAACCGATCACCAGCAGTCGACCGTCCCACCCCATGCAGCGACGCACCTGGTGGAAGGTGTCGCCACCGACCGGGTCGTACGCGACGTCGACACCGCCACCGCTGGCCTCGCGCACGAGGTCCACCCAGTCGGGATGCTCCTGGTGATCGATCACGACATCGGCGCCGACCTCGCGAGCGAGTGCGCACTTCTCCTCGCCGCCGGCGATCGCGATCGTTCGGGCACCGGCGGCATTCGCGAGCTGGATGGCGGCCGTCCCCGTTCCGCCCGCGGCGCCGGTGATCAACACCGATTCCCCTGCTTGCAGGTTGCCGCGATCGTGCAACGCGTACAGGGTGGTGCAGTAGTTGATGGGGATGGCGGCCGCGGTGGCCGCCGACACGCCGTCGGGGACGGGGAAGACGGCCTGGGCGGGATGGGTCACCTGCTCGGCGAGGCCTCCGCCGCCGAGGAACACGACGCGCTGACCGACGTCGAGACCGCTCACGCCATCGCCGAGTTCCCGGATCGTTCCGGCGAGCTCACCACCCGGCGTGAATCCCGGACCGGTCCTCACCTGGTACTTGCCGCGGCATTGGAGGACGTCCGGGAACGCGAGACCGACGGCCTCGACGTCCACCAGCACCTCGCCGGCTCGCGGCTCCGGGGCGTCCTCCTCGACCAGCCGGAGCTGGTCGGTGGGTTCGCCGAGTTGCTGGAGTCGCCAGATTCGCATGACACGACCGTACGTGGCGCGACGAAGTCCCGGAGAGCCGCGCCGGCGGGCGGTCACGGGGTACCGAGCCGACTCCTCGAATCGACCAGCCGTGCGGGTCTGATTCCCTGGAAGCCGGGGCCGGCCGAGCCGAGAACATCGACGAGGACGTCCGCCGCCATCGATGAGTACACGCAGATCTCACCGTTGGCGTCGGGACGCACGACGGCGAAGTTGGCGATCGTCTGGCCCGACGCGACGTTGACGTTGGAGGTGTCTGGTCGACCCTCGGCGCAGGGATACACCGTGGCGTAACCCGCGGCGGCGGCGTCGACGAGTGTGACGTTCATGAAGACACCGTCGCTCGGTGCTTCCGACCCTGCAGGCACGGCGTCGAAGCGGACCACCCGGCCGGCCGCGCGGACCGAGCCATCGGACCGGGTGTCGACGGCTCGTCTCGCGGGTGGGGCGTCGATCGATGCGTCGACACCGAACGACACGAACCGGTCCACGATGAGATGCACGGCGGTCGAGGCGGTGATGCAGACGTCACCCTGCGGATCGGGCGACGCGATCACCAGGTTCGGCGTGACGGATCCGGCGGCAACGTTCACGTTCGAGGTCTCGAGCCCGCCGGCGCCACAGGCCTGGACCGTGACGAACCCCTGGGCGTCGGCCCCGAGCGCGGTCACGTTGAGCGCCACGGCGCCCGCCCCGGGCGCGCCGATGCGAAGACGGAGTTCGGTGAATGCCGGCTGCCGGACGCCCGACGGTCTGCTGTCGTGGAGCCGCAACGGCTCGGCGTCGACGACGTCCACCGAATCGTCGAACTGCCCGAACAGGTCGACGACGACCTGGGCGGAGGTGTCGTTGTAGACGCAGATGTCTCCGCTGGGTCCGACCGGAACGATCGCTGCCGCGGCCACGGTGTGATCACGAACGTGGTTCAGGTTGCTCACCTGCGGGCGTGGACGGTCGCACGGAAAGGCCGCGAACCAGCCGACCGCACGCGTCCCGGTCGCCGTCAGGTTCACCGCGACGGCGCGTGTCGATGTGCCGTCTGCGACGTGGACCCGGGTGACCGTCCCGTTGTCGAGGCGGGTCTCGTTGTTCATGACGGCGTTCGCAATCAGGCTGCTGTAGAGCGCCGCGCCGGTCGGGTTCAGGTGGATGGCATCGTACGTCAGACCTGGTTGGTCGGCGGCGGCCGCCCAGTCGACCAGGGTCAGATTGGGGTGTCGTTGGACCGCCCGCTCCAGGTGCTGGTTGACGGTCGGGAAGTACCACAGGTACTTCAGGCCGCCCTGCCACGCCGAGGCCGACACGTATTGCGGCTTGACCTCGCGCAGCG
This sequence comes from Ilumatobacteraceae bacterium, assembly GCA_963712775.1. Classification (GTDB taxonomy): domain Bacteria; phylum Actinomycetota; class Acidimicrobiia; order Acidimicrobiales; family Ilumatobacteraceae; genus Sva-07. Next base: position 118,810 of record CAVQJG010000005.1, read on the forward strand.
TCACCCAGTAGATGTGCTTCACACCCGCGGCCGTCAGGGTCTCGACCATCGAGTCGATCGACCGGTCGAAGCGGGCCGGATCCCAGTGCGGATAGTTGTACCCGCTGCCGATCACGACGTGATCGCCGATGACGGAGCGGTTCGTCGCCAACGTCTGGATGACGTGGCGGTCCCGGAGTTGCTCGACCATGTAGGCCGGCGTCCCGATCGTGGTCACCTGCCAGTCGGCCGGAAAGGCCCTCGGGAGCGCACCCGCGGCACCGAGACCGACCGAGTCGCTGAACAGCGTCACCCGGTGTTCGGGCGGCGCCGCAACCGCGGTCTCCGCCACACGCGGGGCCACGGTCGCGACCGCGACGAGCAGCGCAGCGACGACGGTGAGGCCGACGCGACGACCCGTGACCGGCCGGCCGTTCATCCCACCCACCATCCCGTCACGTCGAACAACGTCTGCGTGGTCCGATCCGCATGCACGCACAACCTCCCCGCTGCCGAGACACCGGTGGTGACCGAGTTCGCGAGGGTCTGTCCGGCGACCGCATTCACCGACGAGGTGGGCGGCATCGGACCACACCCGAACGCGACCAGGTACCCGCCGCTGACGGGCCCGACCGTCGTGATCGTTCCCGTCACCGCTGCAGCGCCATCGGGAGCCGCACGCACGTCGAGCGTCTGCTCGGATCCGTGGACCGGGGCCCACCCGCCGACCGCGTTGCGCGTGTCGAGCAGCCGCGTGGGCACGACGGGAACCAGCGACAGCCCTCGGTCGCCGAACGTGCCGGTGAGGTCGACGATGACGTCGGCCGAACTGCTCGTCTCCACGCACACGGTGCCGCGGTCCGACGTCGTCACGAACGCGGAGCCGGCAACCGCTTCGTCGACGCCGTAGTTGACGTTGGAGACGCCCGTGGTCGCTCCGCAGGGTGCGGCCCGCAGCCACCCGGGTTCGGTGGCGTTCACCACCGTGAGGTTCAGCGCGACGGCGGCCGCCCCGGGCGGCATCGACACGACCAGTTCTGTCGACCGACCGGTTGCGCGGGTGTCGAGGAGCCGCTGGTTCAGCGCGAGCGGGGCGAATCCGGCGCCGTCCGCGCCGCCGACGAACGCTCCCTGGAGGTCCACGATCACGTCGGTGTCGCCTCGATTCGACACGCACACCGAACCGTTCGCGTCGACCGGGGTCACCGTCATCGCCGCCCTCGAGACACCCGCGGTGAAGTTGACGGTCGAACCGTTCGTCGACGTCCCACACGGACCGACTGCCAGGTAGCCGTCATCGGTCGGTCCGGCAGCCGTGAGGTTGAACGCCACCGCCGTCGCACCCGGGGGCAGTCGGCCGCCGAACGACACGGCGAACGTCGAGTCGTTCGTGCGCCGGCCGGGCGCCTCCAGCCGGGTGTCGAGGACTCGAACCGGTGCGATCGGCACGAACGTGCTCGGCTCCGCTGTCGGCGCCGGGAGGGCCACGTCGCCACCGACCCGGTCGGCGCGGGCGAGTTGCTCGGTGAAATCGGTGGCCATCCGCTGCGAACGCCGGCGGTAGCCGTCCACGTCGAGATGGATGTTGTCGGTACTGCGGTAACCGCCACTCGCCATCTCCGCCGGCCAGTTCCAGGTGAAGAAGTCGGAGCGCTCGCCGGCGATCTGTGTCAGCGCAGCGTTCCAGGCGTCAGCCGTTGCTTCGCTTCCGCTGCGTTGCGTGATCATCGGCCACCAGATCCGGTGGCCGGGACCGATCGTGGCCACGACGTCGAGGATCCGCCTCCGCGCGCACGTGACGTCGGTGAGACAGATCCCCGAGTCGTTGGCTCCGAGGTTCACGATGACGTTCGGCGCGTCCCAGCCCTGACGCCTCCAGGTGTCGATCCACCAGCCCGCCGAGGTGCTGTCGGTGGTCGGACCGGCCTTGTATCCGACTCCGGCCCGGAAACGGATCGGACCCCAGCCGAGGGCCTGGAGGCGGTCGGGCAGGGTCGGACCCCACAGTCCCGCACCCAGGAGGACGGAATCGCCGAAGACGGTCACCGGTCCGAGCGGGCCGGGTGTGGACAGGTCGATGTCCTTGCCGATGACCATGCCCTCGGCGTGGCCGTCCGGCCGTCCGACCGACAGACCGAGTGCCAGCGCGACCGACACCACGACCGCGACGATCGCGTGGGAGACCGGGTGGCCCCGGACACGCGTCCGCTGCACGTCACTGAGGCCGACCATGTGCCGGCGATTCTATTCGCTCGGGTGCTTCCCCACCGATCAGCCGAGACGCGTCCCGCCAATAACATCAGCATCGTGGCGACGCTCCGACGAGGGTCAGGCCGGTGGACGGCGGTCGGTCTCGTTCTCGTCGCGGTCTTGTTCGTGGCGGTGGCGGGCATCACGTCGAGGGAACCCGCACGGGCCTCGGACGTCGGCATCGTCTCGCCCGCTCGCGCCACTGCCTCGGCGACACGGGGCCAACAGGTCCGCATCGGTCCGACGCCGAACGAGGCCGGCTGCCGCCGCGTGGTCGTGATCGGCGACTCGCTGACGGACAACGGACGGTGGTACCTCCAAGAGGCGCTCGATGGAGCAGGGTTCGTCCACCTGATCGATGCACAGCACAGCCGGCGGGTCCCGGCCTCGGTGAGCGCCCCGTTCAGCGGCGTGATCGCGGCGCAGCAGGTCCGGTCGACCTGGGGTGAGGCGGACTGCTGGGTGATCGCACTCGGTTCGAACGACCTGATCTTCGGCGCGGGTGATCCGGGGGTGGCTGCGCAGCTGATCGAGTCGATGCTCGCCGCCACGACCCCGAGCGCCCGCGTGTGGTGGGTGAACCTGGACTATCACCGGGACCCCGCGGTCGCGTTCGACTTCGTGGGGGCGACGTCGAGGTTCAACGCCACGCTGACCCAACGTGCCGCCATCGATCCGGACCTCACTGTCATCGACTGGTATTCGCTCGCGGAAGCTCACCTCGAGTGGTTCTTCGACGCGGTCCACGTCGATGCTGCAGGCAGTCGGGCACGTGCCCGACAGGTCGCCGACGCACTCCCCCGCTGAGCGGTCGGAGTCCGCAGGCACCACCAACCGGCCAGGAACGCCGTGGCGGCGAGCGTCGCGGACGGCAGGGTGCGCGGGCCGAGAAGGCCGACGACTCCGGCGCCGACGGTCGCAGCGACCAGACCGACGGCGAGACGTGCGGACGACGGCGGGCGCGACGCGATCTCGTCGTGTGATCGCCGGCGTCCGAGCGCGGTCGCCCCGGCGAACAGAGCGGTGACACCGAGAACCGCGGCGAACCACAGCGGCCGCGTGAGCCACCATCCGGCCGAGAACCGGTCCGGCGCCCACAGGCCGGCCGCGATGACCGCAGCGCAGAGCGCCAGCGCCGTGAGGTGCCACACGTACACCGCAACCGCTGCCTCGCCCGCCCGGTCGAAGAACCTCCGTGCGCGTGCGGCGAGACGATCGAGCCCGTCCGCGACCATCATCAGCACTCCGACCTGCGCCACTCCGGCCACGGCGGTGAAGAGCCCCGGCGGAGTCGTGTTCGACCGCCGGCCTTCGACGGCATCGATCAGGGACGGGTCGTAGCCGGCGAAGACCACGAGACCGCACGCAACGACGGAGCCGGACACGGCGAGGAGTGCGCCCGTCCGCTGCTCGTGAGTCCACCCGGCCTGCCAGCGCAGCCGCCACCACGCCCCGAGCAACCAGGCCACTCCCCATGCGAGGAAGAAGCCGGGCCAACCGACCACCGTCGGCGCCCCGAATCCGAACCGCACGACGTCGAGCACGATCAGCCCGGCAAGGCAACCCCCGACCGCCAGGGCCGGTCGCTCCGCCACTCCGGCGATCGTGGAACCGAGGGCGGCAAATGGCACGTACACGGCGAGGAACCACAGTGGCTGGGTCGCCACGCGCCCACCATCGGCGACGACGCCCCCGCCGCCTCGCACCAGGAGCTCACCCACACTGGACACCGACCACAGCACCACGACGACTGCGCCGAGACCGACGAGCCTGCCCAGACGGGGTGCCGCCGATCGTGGCGTCGCGGTTGCGTTCGCCCAACCGGCCGCCGCGAAGAACACCGGCATGGGCGCCAACATCGCCAACCATGAAAGACCCGGATGCAGCGCCAGCAGGTTGGCCCCTCGCAGCGCCCCGTCGGGACCGCGATCGATCACGGCGAGTCCGAGGTGGCCGATCACCACCAGGACGAGCGCGCCGACGCGAGCGGCGTCGATGGCGCCACGACGTCCCGACCTGGGACGCAGCACGTCGACGGGGGCATCCACGGTCGGGTCGCCGGTCATGCATCCACCGTCGAGGTCAGCCGGGGCCTGCCGCGACGTGCGGGCCGGCCCGTGCATGCCCACCCCACCCGGGAGGCGTGGCCACAGCGATCACAGGGACGGAATCAATCGTCATGACTCCAGGTGCGACCGATGGTCCACCGGCGGCCAGAGTCGGAAGACCCGCCGCAGGCAGTCGGCAGCGATCGTCAGGCGACGATGGAGATGCCGTCGCCGAGCAGCTTGGCTCCGAGGACGAGAAGCAGCACTGCCATGATCGTGTCGTTGTTCCCGGTCAGCCATTCCTTCATGTCGGTGAGGGCGTGCTCGGCCCTCGACCCGAGGACCAGGTTGAGCACCACCGGGGCAGCGACGCTGAGCGAGGCAACGAGGACGAACACGAGGAGGACGATGATCTCGTCGCCACCACTCAGACCCGACGCACCGATGCTCGCAGCGGCCGCGATCGTGAGCCCCAGGTTCTTCGGGTTGACCGCCGCCAGCAGCACCGCGATACCGAACGACTTGACCGCGGTGAAGTCGTCGATCGCCGCCATCCACGCCGGCATCGTCGCCTGTTCGCCGTGCTCCGGGCGACCCCTCCACTGCTTGACGGCGAGCACGAGGAACAGCAGCCCGATCACGATCTTGACCCACCCGCTCGCCGTCGACGGGCCACCGTCAGACGCCTCGAGACCGAGCCAGAGCACGACCGACCCGACGCACAGCAGGCCGCCAACCCACCCCACGAGGAACGCCACGCTGTTGCGCGTCGCCTTCTTCGAGAACAGCATCAGGATCACCGCGATGATCGGAACCGGGCTGATGGCGACCGCGACCGCGAGACCGAGGATCTGACCGACTGCCGCGCCCACGCCGTCATCCTCGCACATCGGCAGCGATGGGGATCAGGACGTGCGCGGCGTGCGGCGACGGTCGGACCGCTGCGTGACGTTCGGCCGTTGCCATCGGGATCCTGTGGGCAGATACTGAACACAGAAGCAGATCGGTTGGCGGTTGAGGGCCGACCGGGTTGGTCGACGACGGAGGGTTCGACTCCCTCCCCGGCCCTCAAGCGCCAAGCTGGCCCTGCACTTCTCGGGCGGACTCGTAGCCGAGATCTCGCTGTTGTGGCCCAGGTCCAATGGGCCCAAGGCCTCTCATGCTCACCCGGGGATCGGGGGATACTTGCGGAATGGTCGGAACGGGGAGTGACGTCGACGAGGCGGAACGAACGGGATACGTCACCGTCAACGGCGTTGCGCACTTCTTCCGGATGATCGGGCAGGGGGAACCCTTCGTGGTCCTCCATGGCGGCCCGGGTATGTGGCACGACGAGCTGTTCCCCTTCTTCGGCGACCTCGCGACCGATCACCAGGTGGTCTTCTACGACCAACGCGGGAACGGGAAGTCCCTCATGGACGAGGTCACCGCCGACAACTTCACGACCGACCTCCTGGTGTCGGACCTCGACGAATTGCGCGCGACCTGGGGATTCGACCGGATCAACATCGTCGGACACTCGTGGGGCGGGCTGTTGGCGATGCATTACGCCGCCCGGTACCCCGGCAGGGTTCAGCGTCTGGTGCTGGTCGACGCCGCCCCGGTCAACACCGAGCTGTTGGTGCAGTCCTATGACGTGCTGACCGAACGGTTCACCCGGCATGATCGTTCCCGTCTCGAGGAGCTCTACTCGAGCGACGGGTTCGGTGCCGGCGATCCGGCGCTGTTCAACGAAGCGATGCGGATATCGGAGGGACCGACGTTCCACATCGACGACGCACGCGAGGAGTACTTCCGCATCGTCGCCTTCGACGAGGTCACGGCGCGCAACATGGTGCAGATCGCCGGGCCCGCACAGGCCATGAAGATGAACATCGCCATCCAACACGAGTTGGGTGCCATCGACTGCCCGACCCTGGTCGTGCACGGCGACCACGACTTCATCGTGCGCGAGGCACCGAACCTGGTGTGCGATCTGATCGCCGACGCACAGCTCGTCGTGATCCCCGACAGCGGGCACTACCCGTTCATCGAACAGCCCGACGCCTTCACGGCGGCCCTCAGGACCTTCGTCACCGACACGACACCGCGCGGCTGAATCCCAGCGGGGCCGTTCCACGGCCCACTACTGCGGAGGTGCCGACGGTGTTCCGAGCACGGAACGACGGTCCTTGATGCTGTTGAGGATGGCGACGGTGCCGTCGGTCATGCCGAGGCCCTCCGTGGTGGGCCAGGTGGCGATCTCGGCCTTGGCGAAGTCCACCCACCTGATCATCAGGTCGAAGAGCTCCAGTTGGAAGGTCGCGAAGAGCACGGACAGGTGGGTCCGCTGCGGGAACGGGTGCTGGCCGTCGAGGTAGCCCGTGTTGATCGTGGCGACCTGCTCGTACATGCGGGCGGCATCTTCGGCCATCTCGTCGAGCGCTGCCAGCAGATCGTCGATCGTGCCGTTCTCTGCGAACAGCAGCCGGAGCAGGGCTTCGGCTTCGAGCGCCGGAGGCTGGGGCACGCTCGACATCCACTCGGTGAGCGCGTCACGCCCCTCGTCGGTGATCGTGTAGACCGTGCGGCTGCGCTGGCCGACCGACTCGGTGAACGCCGTGGCGAGCCCGCGGTCGACGAGCTTCTTCGGCTCGGAATACAGCAGGCGCTCGGACTTGGGCCAGGCGAAGCGCAGGCTGCGCGTCGCCTGTTGGGTGAGCTCGTAGCCGGTCCACGGCCGGATCGCGAGCAGTCCCAGGACCGCATACGAAGAAGTCGTCAGACGTGCGGTCACCCACTTGACTTTACTGCGTTGTGCAGTAAGGTACACCCTGCAATCTGCAGCACTTACATGAGTTCGATCGGTTCGAGCTCGGGGATGGGGGAAGTGACATGGACGTGTCGGACTACATCGGATTCGTTGCCTCGGAGGGTGAGTTGTTCGCCTCGGCCGCCGAACAGGGCGACCTGAACGTCGAGATCGCACCATGCCCGGGCTGGGACATGCGCGAGCTCGTCCGTCACCTCGGCATGATCCACCTGTGGGCAGCGGCAAACGTGGCGTTTCCGGAGTCGGACTGGCTCGACGTCAGCGACCTGCCCGACCTGGTCCGGTACTGGCCCGAACTCACCGGCGAATCCGGGGAGTATCCGGATGACGCCGAGCTCGTCGACTGGTACCGCGACACCCTTGCCAACCTGATCGAGGTGCTGAAGTCGGCACCGGCCGACGTCGCCGCCTTCACGTTCCTCCCGGCACCGTCGCCACTGAGCATGTGGGCGCGCCGGCAGGCCAGCGAGATCGCGATCCACCGATTCGACGCCGAGCACGCGGCGGCATCACCTCCCACTTCGACCCCCCGTTCGCCACCGACATGCTCGACGAACTGTTGTCAGGGTTCGCCCCACGACCTGGCGATGGCATCGCCGTCGACGGCGAGCGGGTCCTCCACGTCCACGCCTCGGACGTCGACGAACACTGGTACCTGACCATCAGCCCGTCGGGCTTCGAGACCTCCCGACAGGGGAACGGTGCCGAACTCACCGTCGCCGGGACCGCCGCCGAGCTCTATCTCTCGATGTGGAACCGCACTCCCGACTCGACCGTGCACCTCGACGGCGACGCCAGCCTGCTGGATCTGTGGCATACCGGCTGTCGCGTCCGCTGGTCATAGCCTCACCACACGAGGAGCCGTCTCCGGAACCGCCGTCGACGAACGACGATCAAGCGAGAACTCGTCGTCCGGCCCGAGATCACGCAGCGTCGTCACTCCGCCTTCGAGAGCGCGCCGAGCCTGTGCCCGGGCCCGTCGGGCGAGTTCGTCGTCGGAACGTTCCGCGACCAGTTTCTCGAGCGAACTCGCGACCGTCGAAGAGTCGGCGATCGAGCCGAACGCGGCCGGAGACCACCTCGTACACGAAGTACCGGACCTTGACCTGATCGCCGTAGACGGGATGGTTCGGCAGACACGGCATCGGTTCGGTCCCCAAGATCCGCTTCCACAGTCCGTCGCGCTCCGGTGCTGCCAGCCGAGTGTCGTGGTCACGCTCCACCGTCGAACGGTCGGTGGAGTACCCCGTGCCCCACAGCTCCGGGGTTTCGCCGATGATGTCACGCGTCATCCGACCTCCTGACGGGGGCACCGGTCTCGATCACCCGAGAGCCACGACCACGAACGCTAGTCGTCGGCGTCGAGGACGTCGTGATGAGCGCCGACCAGAGCCACGACCATCAGACACGGCTCGTCGAACGGATTGCGCCACGCGTGGCGCGTGCCGTTCTGGATCACGGTGTCGCCGGGGCCGAGCTCCCGTGTCGCCCCGTTGTCGAGCTCGAGGACGCATCGGCCCGAGACCACGAACTCGTAGTCGATCGTCGCGGTGGTGTGCATGCCCGGATGGTCGGGTTCGAGATGTTCGCCGAGACCGGGAAGCTTCTCGGCGAACTCGGCAAGCGCAGCTTCGATGTCGAGATCCTCCAACATCGTGGCGGAATCCGGCGCGACGCTGAAGAGCCCGAAGCGGACCCCGCCGACCGGAGGGAAGTAGAGCGGCGACGACGGCGGTTCGCCGGCATCGGGGAAGCGCAGCGGCGCGTCGGCTCCCCAGATCCGATAGAACTCGGTCTGCGGGAGCAGGTCGACCGTCACCGGCTCGACGACCTCGTCGCTCGCAAAAACAGCGTTTCCTTCAGCGTCGTGGCCGGTGACCACACGTCGGATTCCCATGGCTGCACTCCGTTCGCTCGTGGAACCGCCACAGTAGTTCGACGCGACCGTTGCCGGTTGTGGGAGGCTGCGCGCATGGGGACGGCGACGAGCACCGAGGAACTGCTGGAGGCCGCGGAGGCACGGACTGGCCTGTCCGAGTGGGGCGACGACTGGTTCCGACAGCCGTTGGCAGCATGGGTCGCCGATCTCAACAGCGATCATCTCAACGACGCCGGCCGCTCGTTCTTCACGGCGCTGGCGGTTCGTGACTTGTCGCGTCGGCTCGAGGTGTTCGACACGTTGCGACGCCATCCCGAGATCGACGACGTGGTCGTTCCGCCGATCGTGTACATCACGGGCACGATCCGCAGTGGCACGACGTTGTTCCACAACACGATGTCGCTCCACGAGCGGGCACGGGCGTTGCTGCGATGGGAGCTGATGGAGCCGATCCCCCCGCCCGAGGCGACGACGGCTCGGACCGACCCACGGATCGCGAGGGTCCAGGCGTCGATCGACAAGCGGCGGGGAACGCCGCTCGAGGCGATGCACTGGGTGAACGCAGACGAGCCCGAGGAGTGCCAGTGGGGTTTCGTCGACTTCGTGTCGTTGCTCGCGGGCGCCGCCGGCGGATGCATGTTGCAGTGGGGCGAGTTCTCGAACACGGCCGACCACACACGCGTCTTCGAGAACTACCGACGCCTCGTCAAACTGCTGCTGTGGAGGAACCCGCCGCCGGATGGCGGCTTCCTGGTGCTCAAGGCACCCCAGGTCGCGACGCACCTCCAGGCGTTCTCGTCGGTGTTCCCCGAGGCCCGCTTCCTGGTGACCGTCCGCGACCCGTATCGCGTCTTCGCCTCCGGACGCGCCATGGTCGGCGGCATCGTCGATGCGTTCATCACCGACGACTTCCAGCCGCCCGACCCGCTGCCGATCGACTCGATCGAGCGGGTCCTGCAGTCGTTGCTCGACTTCCACGCCACCGCACCGGAGTTGATGACGACGATCCCGTACCCGCACCTGGTCGACGACCCGGCCGCGACCGCCTGCGCGTCGTACGCCGAACTCGGGCTCCCGGAGGATCCGGACCTCAGTTCGAAGGTCCACCGGTTCCTCGATGCCCAGCGCAGCGGAGCCCGAGCGCAACCTCCCGCAACACTGCCCGAACCCGGCCTGACGCACGACGACGTCCTCGCCCGACCGGTCGTCGCTGCGTTCTGCGAACGCTTCGGGGTCCAGCCCGAGCGCTCCCGGCTCACCGGCGCCCACCCCTGATTCGCACTACGACGCACTACGAACCGATCGTCCGACGACGCCGGGACGACGACGTCGTTCTAGCCTCGGGGCGAGAGGAGGTCCAGCATGGGTGATCGACCGGGACCGGTACTGGTGACCGGCGCCAACTCGGGCATCGGCCTCGCAGCGACCCTGCGGTTCGCCGAACGCGGATGGGACACGTGGGGCACCGTACGTTCGGCGGCGAAGGCGGATGTGCTCGCGGAAGCCGCACGAGCAGCAGGGGTCGCGGCACGCGTGCACCCGCTGGTACTCGACGTCAGCGATCACGATGAGGTCGTCGCGCGCTGGCCCGAGCTGCCTGCGTTCCACGCGGTCGTGAACAACGCCGGGTACAGCGAACTCGGCGCGGTCGAGGAGGTCACGGCGGCGGAAGCCCGGCGCCAGCTCGACGTCAACCTGATCGCTCCCGCGGTGGTGTCGTCGTGCGCGCTCCCGGCGATGCGCGAGCGTGGCACCGGGCGCATCGTGATGGTCTCCTCGATCGCCGGTCGAGCCGCAATCCTGCCGCTGAATGCGTGGTACCACGCGTCGAAGTTCGGGCTGGAGGCGCTCTCCGACGTCCTCCGGATGGAAGTGGCCGCATTCGGGGTGCGCGTCTCGGTCGTACAACCCGGCTTCTTCAAGACGGGAATCGAGCAGCGCGCCAAGGATCGAGCGGCCTCGCGCGCGTCGGTCGACGACTCCCCGTACCGACGCGCGTACGGCCGGGTGCAGTCGACCACCGACCTGATCTCATCGGTGGCGCCGCCACCGGGCCTCGTCGCGCGGACCATCGTGGGAGCGGTCGAGTCCCGGTACCCACGGCAGCGCTACCTGGTGGGTGCCGATGCGTTGGGCATCGCCGTGGCGAACCCCCTGCTCCCCCGCCAGGTCACCGACACGGTGGCGCGGTTCGTCGCCGATCTCCGCCACCCCTGAGCGCGGCGCGCCGGCGATGACCCTCGACCGGGCCGTCGACGGCCCGCCGGCGACTCAGTCCCGAGACGTCATGTCGGCCCGGGCGTCCAGTCGTGCTGGACGACGACCCGCTCACCGACGACCTCGGTTGCGTGATCCTCGACATATCGCCGGTGCAGCGGATGATCGACGTACCGCCGAGCCGCCGAGAAGTCGGCGAAGTCCATCACGACGACGAAGTCGAAGTTCCCGTCGAAGTGGCCCGCGTCGTCTCCCCACGTCATCGCGAGGAGTTCGGGGATCTCGCGCAACCGCTCGATCGCATCCCGCAGGGCCTGCTTCGACTCGGGAGAGGTGCCCTCGATCCACCGGAACGCGACCACCTGCCGGAACATCGGGCCACGCTAACGCGCACCCCGGGAGGTGACGCCCGATCTCACCGTGTCGTGACGACGCCTCGGCCGGATTGCGCCCACCCGGGCCTCAGGGCGGAGCACTCGAGCCTGCTGTGACCCATGGCACTCGACGGTTCCCCGCGTTCGCGCGATTGTGACTGAGCCGTGTCGACCCGGCACGGCGATGGGGGATTCGTCACCGACGGATCACAACGAGGAATGGGGAACAACATGCAACTCTTCACACGCCAGGTGATGACGGCCGGACCGGATGCCGCGGCCTGGGCCACCGACATTGCTGCCGCCGCCACCGCCAAGATGGGGACCCAGGTCGCAGTCTGGGCCGCCGGCTTCGGCGCACCGATCGGGGCGATGGCCTTCACCGCCCGGGTCGAGGGCATCGCCGATCTGATGGCGAAGGCTGCTCCGCTCGCCGACGACGCCGAGTACCAAGCGAAGCTCGCGAACGGCGCCGCGATCATGGTTGGCCCACCGCAGGACTCGTTGGCCACGCCGCTCCACGGCGACCTCGGCGATCCGCCACCCGTCGGATCGATGGCCGTCGTCACGAACGTCGTCATCGCCAACGGCCAGTACGCCGAGGCCGTCGGCTGGGGCATCGAGGTGGCCCAGCACGTCACGTCACTGACCGGCATGCCGATCGGCTTGATGATGCAGGAGTACGGCACCTTCGGTCAGTTGACCTGGATCGGAATCGGCGCCGACGCCGCCGCGGTCGACGCGTCGGCGGCGGCCACCAATGGCGATGCCGAGTACATCAAGATGCTGTCGGCTGCGGGCGACCTCTTCGTGCCCGGGTCGGGCCAGCGTTCACTCGTGACACGGGTGGCCTGAGCCTCGGCCGACGTCGGACCTCGCCGGTTCGCCCGGAGGCCACGGTCGCGACCACGTCGTCGCGCCGACCGGCCCCGGACGAACCGGCGCCCGGGGGCATCCTGATCGAGGTGCCCGCGGTTGCCAGACGCGACGAAGCCCCGGTCACCACTGGTCAGAGATCAACGCGTCCAGCTCCTCGGCCACACATGAACCCCTACGTCGACTACGGCGCCGTCACGACCGGACCACCACCGTTCCACTGCGCTGACGCGCGCATGTGGGCGTTCTTCATCGAGGCCGACCACGACAAGCTGGTGGCGATGTGCGACCGCGTGCTCAACACGCCGTCCGGCGGGGAGGTGCACTATGCCCCGCTGACCCGCCACGTCATGATGACCCTCGGAACCATGAACGTGACATCGATGCCGAAGCCGTACGACACCATGGGCATGGTCGTCGAACTGCACGCAGCGTTCTGGGTGTACACGGTCGCAGTCAAGAAGGAGGGCCCGGTACTCGTCGCCCAGCACCTCGCCTCGTCATCCCCACGATCTTCGTCGACAATGCGATCTCGCTCGCCGGCGGACGAGAGATCTTCGGATTCAACAAGGCGTGGGGCTGGGCCGAACTGCCCGACCCGGACGTGCTCGACCGGTTCCATCTCGACGTGTTCGGCGGCGACTTCGCCGTCGGAACCTACGCTGGCCGTCATCCGCTGCTGACGCGCACCCGAGCCGACACCACACCGGGGAAACGCTCACCGATCGCCGATCTCGACCACGCGATCGAGACCCTGGTAGGCGACGTGCTCCCCGGTGACGGGGAGTTGATCGTGCCCGGGCTGCACATGGCCGAGTCGATCTACCATCAGCTCCGGGACCGTACGATGGTCAACGTGTTCCTCAAACAGTTCCGAGACGTCGCCAACGGCCTCCAGGCCTCGCAACAGCAGATCATCGAGGCGGCCTCGAAGTTCGCCACGATCGCGGTGCAGCGAGTTCATCACGACGACAACTTCGTGATGCAGCACCTCGACAGCCACCCGTTCGCCGACCTGCTCGGCATCGCACCCGAGCAGACCGTGTCGACCGTGCTCCAGATCGATGCGGATTTCGTCCAGGAGGCGGGCTCGGTGGTCTTCGACGCCGCCGCACATTGAGCACACGGGCCATGTCCACGCCGACTGGACTGCCGTCAGGAGTCGTCACCTTCCTCTTCACCGACGTCGTCGGATCGACGAGAACCTGGGAAGCCGAACCCGAGGCAATGTCGACCGCGCTGAAGATGCTCGACGCGATCATGACCGAGACGGTCGCCGAGCACGACGGCGTGCTCATCAAGATCCGAGGCGAGGGGGATTCCACCTTCAGCGTCTTCCAGTACGCATCAGATGCGCTCCACGCCGCCGTTGCCGCCCAGCGCAGGATCGCTGCCGAACGGTGGCCCACCGAACGCCCGATCACGATGCGCGTGGCGATACACAGCGGCGAGGCGGAGGAACGCTCGGGGGACTACTACGGTCGCACCGTCAATCGGGCGGCTCGGGTGCGTTCGCTCGCTGGCGCCGGGGAGGTGCTCATCAGCCATGCGACACGTCAACTGGTCGCCGAGCGAGCGCCGGCGGGTGTCGACATCACCTCGCTCGGGTTGCTGCAACTCAAGGACATCCGGGCGCCTGAGGAGATCTTCGCGGTCCGGTTCGACGGCCAGCACGTGACGCGTCCGGACGAGGACGTCGCCCCTGCACCGACGACCGTGCGCCTGCAGTCGACCGTCGTTCGTGCCAGCGAGCGGCGGCTGGTGGGGCGCGAGCACGAGCGGACGTTGCTCGGCAAACTCATCCGCACGGCTTCCGACCGAGGCCGCCCGGTGGTGCTCGTCCAAGGGGAGGCAGGCCTCGGCAAGTCGGCGCTGTGCTGTCGGGTGGCGGCCGAGGCCCACGACGACGGGATGACCGTGCTCTTCGGCCGGTGCGAACCGGACCTCCCGACGCCGTTCAGGCCGTTCGTGGAGGCGCTCGGCCACTTCATCAGGGAGTGCGACGACGATGCACTGACCGCGATCGGGCCCGAGGCGTTGCGCGAGCTGTCGAGGATCGTGCCCGACGTCGCCGCGCGACGGCCGAGCGTCACGATGGCTGTGCGAGCCGAGACCGATGTCGACCGGTTCATTCTGATGAATGCCATCGTGAAGACGTTGTCGGTCGCTGCGGCGAATGCGGCAGTCGTCCTGGTCGTCGACGACGCACACTGGGCAGACCAGGCGAGCCTGCAGATGCTCCGCCACCTCGTCCAGACCGCCGACGACATCCGGCTCGCAGTGCTGGTCACCTATCGCAACACGGATCTCGACGACGCCCACCCGATGCGTGCGTTGCTGGGAGATCTGCATCGGGAGCCCACTGTCGTCGAAGTCGAACTGGCGGGCTTGAGCACCAGCGAGATCATCGAACTGCTCCGTGCGCGCTTCATGTCCGAGGAGTCTGCAGGTACCGGCGGGGAACTGCACGCGCTCGCCGAAGAGGTCAGGACGAACACGAACGGCAATCCGTTCTTCGCCGGTGAGATCATCCGGCAACTCAGCGACACCCACGCGTCGGGCTTCCAGGGCGGGGCGATCGGCCTTCGAGATCTCCCCGACAGCGTCGCACACGTGGTCGAGCAACGCGTCTCGCGGCACGGCGAGACAGCGAGGCAACTGTTGACGATCGCCGCAGTGTGTGGATCGACGTTCGACGCCGGGATGGTCGCACGACTCGCCGAGCTGTCGGAAGATCAGACGCTCGACCTGCTGGAGGAGATGCAGCATGCACACCTCGTCGTCGAGACCTCGACGGTCGAGCGGTTCCAGTTCGCACACGGGCTCGTCCGGCAGGTGCTGTACGACGGGCTGTCCAACACCCGCCGCGCTCGGCTGCACCGACGGGTCGCCACCCAGCTCGAAGCAGAGGTCGGACCGAACCACGCCGCGTCTGCGGCCGAGCTGGCACGTCACTGGGAACGCGGTGGCGCCATCGGCGATCGGCCGAAGGTCGTGCACTACACCCTCATGGCTGCCGACCGCGCAATGGCACAGCGAGCCCCCCAAGCGGCGCTCGACCACTACTCCAGTGCGCTCGAACTGCTCGACCAGTCGGACTCGACCACGCGCTGCGACGTCCTCACCGGTATCGGCGAGGCCCGCCGCCAGCTCGGCCTGCCGGACTCGATCGACGCGTTGATCGCTGCGGCCGACCTCGCCGACGAACTCGGCGACACCGAGCGCTTGACCCGGGCCGTGCTCGCCATCAACCGCGGAATGGTCACGTCGGCCGGCGAAGTGGACGCCGTCAAGATGGACGTCATCGACCGAGCACTCGACGCCGTCGGCACCGCAGACAGCGAGTCACGTGCGCGACTGCTGGCGCTCCAGGGCGCTGAACTCCTCTACAACGGCGATTTCGAGACGCGGCGGGCCATCAGCGACGAGGCGTTGGCGATCGCTCGTCGGCTCGGCAACCCCGCAACGCTCGTCCATGTCCTCAATGAGCGCTTCCTCACGATCGCCGCGCCGAGCACCGCTCGGGAGCGACTGGCGCACGCGGTCGAGGCGGAGTCGATCGCCGAACAGATCGACGATCCGGTTGCCGAGTTCTTCGCAGCACTGGGCGGATCGTTGGCGTCGCTCGAGTGTGGCGACGGGGCCGACTACTGCCGACGCCTCGACACGATGGGAGTGATCGCCGACGACCTCCGCCAGCCGATGCTGCGATGGATCTTCCTCTGGAACGACGCCGTGCGAGTCATGAACCTCGGCCACCTCGATCAAGCGGACGAGGTGGCCAGGAATTCGCTCCAGCTCGGGCTGTCGCTCGAGCAACGCGATGCCTTCATCAACTACGCCGGCGTCGCTGGAAGCATCTTGATGCATCGAGGTCGACTGGCGACGATGGTCGATGCACTCGAAAGCGCAGTCCGCGACTATCCCGCGATCAGCTCGTATCGAGTGATCCATGCCGGAGCGATGGCTGCGGCCGGAGCCGTCGAACAGCCACTCGCGGTCCTCGAGGACGTCCTCGCATCGGAGTTCGGGGACTTCGGCGACGATCTCTTCGCGGGGATTGCGCTGAGTTTCTGCGCCGAACTCGCGATCCACTTCGGGCACGACCGTGCAGCAGAAGCGCTGATCCCGAAACTCGCCCCCCATCGGGACCTCGTGGTCTGCGGTCCCACCAACTGCCGAGGCTCCTACGCGCACTGGATTGCCGGTTTGTACGGAGTGCTCGACGAGGCCGACGAGGCGGACCGTTGGTACGCCACCGCCGAGGAGATCAACGATCGGCTCGGGTTCCCGTACTTCAGCGCGATGACCAAGCTCGCTCGCGGGTCCGCGCTCGGCGATGGCGCAATGATCGCCGAGGCCTCCGCCATCGCCACGGCCCATGGGTTCGTGGGGTTGTCGGAACAGTGTGCAGCCGTGCTGAGCTGAGCCCGCGCCGGGCTCCTGGGCGTCCGGAGATGAGAACGCCGAAGCCCGAGGCCCGTGACCTGGGGTTTCGTGGTCGGAGTACCCACCTCGGTCAACCGAGCATGCAACCCCCACATCGTCGCGACCCACCGACATCCATCGCCGAACGATCGAGCACCTCGTGCACAGGGACTGGGAACTCCTCGAGCGCAGCGAACATGTTGGCGCGTGCGGATGCACAGTCGGCCAGGCGGACATCGAACGCGACGGAGCAACTCAGCTGGAACTTCCGATTGCGTGGGCGTCATCCGGGGCGATCGGGCGGAGACTCATCGGCGATCCCGAAGGCCGTTCCCGGCAGCGTCGATGGACGTAGACGACACCTCGCAGACAGTCCACCTCGCAGGCGGTCCGTTGGTGATGTGCCGGTGTGGGGGCGTCGTTCGCGCCACCGGCCGAACAACTGGAGGTCCGACGCGACCTCAGGCGATATCGCCGCCGCGTTGATTCATCGCCCGAAGTCGCTCGGCCATCGACGCGAGGAGAGGCGGGTAGAGCTGAGGCGTCGATTGCAGCAACTTGGTGAATCTCGTCCGGTAGAGCACGAGTGCATCCACCGGCGTCTCGGCGACGACGGTCGCCGAGGTCGGCCAGCCGTCGATGAGCGACAACTCCCCCACGATGTCGCCGGGACCGACCGTTGACAGGCGCCGGCCCCGTCCCTCTGCGCCATCCTGCTGGATGACCGCCGCGGTCCCGGTGCGGATGATGACCAGTCGGATGCCGGACTGCGCCTGCTTGACGAGCGCATCGCCAGGCTCGAATCTCGCATGGTCCACCAGCTTGGCGACGCCGCTCAGTTGCCGCTTGCTCAGCCCGCCGAATATCGGCACTTCGCCGAGCATCCTGGACGTTTCCGCCTGCGATATCTCAGCCGTCTTGGCAGCCATCTCGTCACCTCCTGGTGCGGGACAGACACTACTCCTGTTGCCGCAATGACGTCGCCGTGACGTCGCCCCCGGGCGGCGAGCCGCGTAGTCGTACTCATCCCAGCGGAGCCATTCTGGCCCTCACGCCCCCGCCGGGTCAGACCACTGCGTAGATCTGCCATTCGTCGGGCACGCCCTTGAGCACGTGGAGGCCGCGCGACTCGAACTCGATGCCCGAGCCGGTCACGAGATCCTTGACGGTGCGCGACACCAACACCTCACCGGGACCGGCGAGCGAGGCGACCCGAGCCCCGATGTGGACTGCGAGCCCGGCGACGTCGTCACCCAGGAGTTCGATCTCGCCGGTGTGCAGGCCGGCGCGCACCTCGACACCGATCGGGGAGAGTGCCCGACCGATCGCCTGAGCAGCGGCGATTGCGCGGCCCGGCCCATCGAACGTTGCCAGGAACCCATCGCCCTGGGTATCGACCTCGCGACCGCGGAATCGCGCCACCTGACTGCGCACCGCGTCGTTGTGACGTTCGAGCAACTCGGTCCAGGCGCGGTCGCCGAGCTGCGCGGCGCGCTCCGTCGACCCCACGATGTCGGTGAACAGCACGGTTGCCAGGACCCGCTCGGGCGAACGAGCACCACGCGAACCAGTGACGAACTCCTCCAGCTCGGCGAGGATGGCATCCGATCCATCACCGCTGAAGAAGTGATCGGACCCGTCGATCTCCACGAACTTCGCGCCCTCGATCTGATCGGCGATCCAGCGCCCCTCCTCGACCTTCACGTCCTGGTCACCCGTGCGGTAGAGGCACAACGTCGGCACCGAGATCGTCGGCAGGACGTGACGCGTATCGACCTGTGTATTCATGCGGAGTAACGCCGCTGCAGCACGGGGACTCGCGGACAACCGCATGTAGCGCGCCATCCATTCGACAAATGCCGGATCGGACATCCGACTCGGGGCAACCCACGGTGGGATGTGATCTGGGTCGCCCCACGTCCTTTCGACCAGGGCGACTTCGGCCTCTCGGTCAGCAGGATCCGGCGCCCACGGGTAGTCAGACGAGGGGATCCGCGTGGCGTAGCTGCCCACGAGCACCAGTCCGTCCGTGCGATCCGGGTGCGTCGCCGCGAACACCATGGACATGCTGCCGCCCTCGGAGTGGCCGAGCAGCGTCGCCGACTCGGATCCCGCGGTGTCCATGACGGCGCGAACGTCGTCCATACGCGTCTCGATGGTCGGAAGGTCATGGAGCGACACCTGATCCGACAGCCCGGTCCCGCGCTTGTCGAACAAGATCAGCCGCGAGAACGACGCGATGTGTCGCAGCATCCGAGCGAATGACGGGTCCTCCCACATCACTTCGATGTTGGAGACCCAGCCGGGCACGTACACGATGTCGATCGGCCCCTCACCCAACACCTGATAGGCAATGCTGACATCGCCGGCGTCCGCATAGAGCGTCTTGGGTGTGTCCATCGACGCGACCATAACTGTCAGCCCGCGTGCGTTCCGGTTGCGGATGACGCATCGAGCGCTGTCAGACGAGGCCGTCGATATCGCTGGCGGGACGAAGAGAGAACGGCCCGACCGGCTCGGAGCAACCGCCGAACGCAGGCCGCCAACCGCTGCCAGTCGCGACGAAGCCCCGGCGGATTGCTCCTGACCAGGGCTTCAGTGGTGGGCACGACGGGACTCGAACCCGGGACCTCTACCGTGTCATGGTAGCGCTCTAACCAACTGAGCTACGCGCCCGTAGCGGAGCAGTACGTTACCAACTCGTGAGCCCGGCCCCACACCTTCCGCTCGTCGACATCGCTCCACTCGTGGATGCGACCCCCCGGCGTTCGGCCGTCGAGTCGACGGCAGCCGCGATCGATCGGGCGTGTCGGGAGGTCGGGTTCTTCGCCATCACCGGCCACGGTGTCGATCCTGCGCTGCAGGGCCGATTGGAGGCCTCCGCCCACGCGTTCTTCGAGCGCAGCGACGACGAGAAGTCGGCGATCGCAATGGCCAGGGCCGGTCCTGCGTGGCGGGGCTGGTTCCCGGTGGGTGGCGAACTCACGTCCGGTGTCCCCGACCGTAAGGAAGGCATCTACTTCGGCGACGAACACGGGGCGGACCACCCGCGGGTCGAGAGTCGCACGCCGCTGCACGGCCCGAACCAGTTCCCGGACCGCCCGAGCGAACTGCGTTCCGCAGTCCTCGACTGGCTGGCGGCGCTGCGACCGGTTGCCGACGCGGTGATGCGCGCCATCGCGCTCGGACTCGGCCTGCCGGACACCTGGTTCGAGGACGGCATCACGTCGGATCCGACGGTGCTCTTCCGCATCTTCCACTACCCGCCCGTCTGTGACGACGCCGACGATTCGTGGGGCGTCGGCGAGCACACGGACTACGGCCTGCTCACCCTCCTCGCGCAGGACCGCCACGGCGGGCTGCAGGTCAAGGCGCTCGACGGGTCCTGGATCGACGTCGATCCGACACCGGGCGTGCTCGTGTGCAACCTGGGCGACATGCTCGAGCGACTCACCCGCGGTCGGTATCGCTCGACGCCCCACCGGGTGCGCAACACCTCAGGCGAGTCGCGGTTGTCCTTCCCCTACTTCTTCGATCCCTCGTGGGATGCGACCGTGCCGACGCTGCCAGACACCTCGGACCTGCCGGCGCACGACCGATGGGACGGGGCCGACGTGCTGGCGTGGGAGGGCACCTACGGCGACTACCTCACGTCGAAGGTGGCCAAGGTGTTCCCCCAGCTGTTCGATGCGGTGACGACCGACGCTTCATCGCATCCGCAATGACACCTCGTTGGCCATCAAACGACCACGGCGGGTGAGCACCACGCGGCTCGGGTCACCCGGATGCGGGACCACCATGCCCTCGAGCAACTCCAGTGTGTCCTCGCTGAACGCCGACCGCTCGACGCCGTCGCGCGTCCGCAGGGCGAGCTGCAGCCCCTCGAATCGACGGGTGTCGCCGTCGAGGGTCTCCGACGACGCGACGACCGTCTCGTGCCGGTTGATCGCCTCGATGTAACGGTCGGGCGTGCGCAGGTTCCACCACCGGCGCCCCGACTCGTGGGAGTGCGCGGCACACCCGATTCCCCGATAGTCGGCCTGGTCCCAGTACAGGTGGTTGTGGCGCGACTCGTGACCGGGGCGGGCCCAGTTCGACACCTCGTAGTTCTGCAGCCCGGCCGCGGCGAGCAGGTCGTCGACCAGTTCGTACTTGTCGGCCTGGTCGTCGTCGTCGGGATGGCGATCGGGCTGCGCCGCGAGCGGCGTACCGGCCTCGACCGTGAGGCCGTAGGCGGAGATGTGCGGCGGATCGAACGCCAGGGCAGCCTCGACGGTCGTGCGCCAGTCGTCGATCGTCTCCCCCACCGCCCCGTAGATCAGGTCGAGGTTGAACGACGGCATCTCGGCTGCTCGGATCGCGTCGACGGCGCGGGCCACGTTCTCCTGATCGTGGGTGCGGCCGAGCGCGGCGAGGACGTGCGCGGACATCGACTGCACGCCGAGACTCACGCGGTTGACGCCGGCGCGGCGATACGTCTCCAGCATCTCGACGGTGACGTCGTCGGGGTTGCATTCGACGGTGATCTCGGCGGCGTCGCTGACCGGGATCGATGCGATCACCGATGCCAGCGCATCGGCCGGCACGAGCGTCGGCGTGCCGCCACCGACGAACACCGTGTCCGAGGTCGGGAGGCCCGATGCGATCGCCCGGTCGATCTCGGCATGGAGGGCGCCGAGGTACTCGTCGACGAGATGATGGCGGTCGGTCCACGTGGCGAACGCGCAGTACTCGCACTTCGACACGCAGAACGGGATGTGTACGTACACCCCGAACGTCGCTGCGGTCATCGCCCCAGTCAACCGCCGGGGTCGAACGCTCAGGCGCTGGGGACGAAGAGCAGGTCGAGGGCGGCGAGCCGCTCGGCGACCTGGTCGACGGGGACGTCGAGCATCGCGGCGATCGACCGGGTGTCGTCGCCGCGCACCGTGATCACCCGGCCGTTGAAGTCCTGGCGCTGCACCTGGATGAGCCGCAGGTAGCGAGCGAGCATCTCGAA
The DNA here is from genome assembly GCA_963712775.1 of Ilumatobacteraceae bacterium. Classification (GTDB taxonomy): domain Bacteria; phylum Actinomycetota; class Acidimicrobiia; order Acidimicrobiales; family Ilumatobacteraceae; genus Sva-07. The sequence continues at coordinate 140,672 of CAVQJG010000005.1, forward strand.
CGGCGCACCGCTCAGCTGGACGAGTTTGGCCACGTCGATCGCCAGTTTCTTGTTGACCGGCGACTGGAGGGCCGCTGCCGCCTCGCTCCCGGTGACCTCGCGTGGCAGCAACTGCTCCACGGGAACGGCGTAGAACTGCGAGAGCCGGTCGAGTCGCGGCACCGACAGCGCCCGCTCGCCGCGTTCGTACGCACCGAGGACGGAGGCCTTGAACTCCTGGTTCGACTGGGCCTCCACCTCCTGGAGTGACAACCGCTTCTGTTTGCGGATGACGCGCAGGCGCTCACCCACTTGACGGCTGTAGACCGATGGTGCTTCTTCGTCGGTGATGGACATGTCGTGATCCCGCCTTCGTTGTTTGTCTCATGCGTCGGTGGCGCCCGCCTGCCGACCGCCCGGCACGTTACCCAGGGGTAACTGTTGCAGCATAGACCGTCAGCGTTCGAATGTCACGCAGAGTGCCGAAGTGGCCACTACGGCGGTCTCCGTGCGGAGGATGTTGGGGCCGAGCGACACCCGATCCGCCGCGAGTTCGAGCTCGTCGGGCGACCACCCACCCTCGGGCCCGATCGCCACCGATCGGTCGGTCGGGCCCACCGGTCGGCCACCCGGCTCGGCCACCACGAACCGGTCGAGCACCTGCGCAGCGTCGACCGGACCGTCGATCGCCACCCGCCGGACGCGACGGCTCTGGCGGCACGCCTCGTCGGAGATGCGCTGCAGCCGTTCGCGCTGCGTCTCGGCCCGGTCGGGCTTCCAGCGGACCACCGACCGGTCGGCGTGCAGGAGCAGGAGCCGGTCGACCCCCAGCTCGGTCGATTTCTGCACCAACCAGTCGAGCCGGTCGCCCTTCGGCATCGCCACCGCGATCGTCAGCGGCGCACCTGGAGCGGCCTCCTCGTGGATCACACCGTCGGGGGCGAGGCGCAGCGACGACCCGTCGTGGACGACGGCGGCGAGTCGCCACCGACCGGCACCGTCGGTTGCACTGACCACCTCGCCGTCGCGGAGCCGCAGCACACGTCGGAGATGGTGCTCGGTGGCGTCGTCGAGCGCGATCTGCCCGCCGGTGTCGAACATCTCGGCCGACAGCAGGACATGAGCGCTGGTCGTGCGCAGCGGTGCTCTCGATCCCACGGCGACGTCAGGTGAACGCCGACTTGATACGGGTGAACAGCCCTTCCTTGGCGTGGCCGACGACCTCGCCGCGCCCTTCGGCATAGGCCGTGAGCAGCTCGATCTCCTTGTCGGAGAGCTTCTGGGGGACCTCGACACGCACACGTGCTCGCAGGTCACCCCGGCCCCGACCGCGAAGGTGCGGGACGCCACGTTGGCGCAACACGAACTCCCGGCCCGGCTGCGTTCCGGGCGGCACGACGAGGTGCTCGGTGCCGTCGAGCGTCTCGAGCTCGATCGCCGTGCCGAGCGCCGCTTGCGCGATCGAGATCGGGACCTCGGTGACGAGATCGTGGTCCTCGCGCACGAACAGCTCGTGAGGCGCCACCCGGAGGTGGACGTAGAGATCGCCGGAACGACCGCCGCGTGGGCCCGCCGCACCACGCCCGGTCAGCCGGAGCGTCGACCCCGAGTCGACGCCGGCGGGAACGTCGACCTGGTAGTGCTTGTCGACGGTGACGCGGCCTTCCCCACGGCACGTCGCACACGGCGTGGTGATCACCTGGCCGAGACCGCCGCAGCGACTGCACGGGCTCGCCGTCACCATCTGGCCGAGCAGGCTCTGGCGGACCCGTTGGACCTGTCCACTGCCACCGCAGTCGCTGCAGGTCACCGGAGACGTGCCTTCGCCGGCGCCCGAACCGCCGCAGTCGTCGCACGCGACGGGGAGCTTGAGGCTCACGTCGATCTGGTCGCCGAACACCGACTGCTCGAACGAGATGTCGGCGATCACTTCCATGTCCTGACCCCGAGGCGGGCCGCTGGGCCCGCGCTGACGGCCCCCACCGAACGGGCTGCCACCGCCGCCGAAGAACGTCTCGAAGATGTCGCCGAGACCGCCGCCGAAGAGGTCCTCGGCGCTCGGGCCGCCGCCGCCACCGTTGCCGCGGACACCGGCCTCGCCGTAGCGGTCGTAGCGAGCCCGCTGGTCGTCGTCGGAGAGCACCTGGTAGGCCATCGCGATCTTCTTGAACTGCTCGGCGGCGGCCGCGTCGTTCGGGTTCGCATCGGGATGGAACTCCCGTGCCCGCTGTCGATACGCCTTCTTGATCTCGTCGGCGGTGGCGGTGCGCGACACGCCGAGGAGTTCGTAGTAGTCACCCATGATCGCTCCCATCATGCCGTGAGTTGCGCATGAGGACTCAGCCTTCTTCGATGCGGTGGCCGAGCTGCTCGCTGACCACCTCGACGGTGGCGAGTGCCTGCGGATAGTTCATTCGGGTGGGGCCGAGCACCCCGACCGAGCCGAGGTGCTCGCCGTCGACCACGACCGGCGCCACCACCACGGAGCACGCCGAGAGCGGTTCGACACCGTGTTCCACACCGATCGCGACCGACATGCCGCGGCTGACGATGTCGCTGACGAGCGTGACGACGACGAACTGCTGCTCCAACGTCGCCAGGACGGTCCGAACGATCTCGACCGCATCGAACGCGTTCGCGACCGCCGCTGCACCTCCGGTGAACACCTGCTCCGGTGCAGCCGTCGCCCGCAACTCCCGCAGTGCAGCTGTGCAGATGCGGTCGACGGTGTCGTCTCCGGTGGGGCTGGGCTCGCTGATCGAGCCGAGCACACGGCCGTCGAGCTCCGCCGACAGGTGCACGCCGGCGGCGGCGAGCTTGAGGTCGTCGTCACCCTCGACGAGATCCAACTGCGCGTTCTCGACGGTGCCGTTGGCGAACACCACGATCACGGTCGCGACGGTCGCCGACAGCGAGACGATCTGCACCCGGCGCACCGGGACCGCCTCGGCACGGGGGCCGACGACGACGCCGGCGTTGTTGGTCAACGACGCGAGGAGGTTGGAGGTCTGGTGGAGCATCTCCTCGAGGCGGCCGTGCGCTGCGGAGAAGAACTCGCCGACCTGTTTGGTGGTCGCCTGGTCGAGGCGACCGGGTGCGGTGAGGTGATCGACGAAGTAGCGGTACCCCTTGTCGGTGGGGATCCGGCCGGCAGAGGTGTGCGGCTGGACGAGGTACCCCTCGTTCTCGAGCTGGGCCATCTCGTTTCGCACCGTGGCCGACGACACCTTGATCGTCGGCGCCTCGGCGATGTGGCTGGACCCCACGGGCTGGGCCGTGGCGATGTACTCCTGCACCACGGCACTCAGGATCGCGGTCTTGCGGTCGTCCAACATCTGGCACTCCAGCCTATCGACTGCCAACCGGTCGAACCGGGGCGCGCCCCATCGGCGTCAGCCGATCGACTTCAGGCGTCGGAGCGCTTCGTCACGTTCGGCCCGGTGGTCGACCATCGGATCGACACGGGTCGGGGCCCAGCGCTCGACGTACGCCCCGTCGGGGTCGTAGCGCTCTTCCTGCAGCGCCGGGTTGAACACCCGGAAGTACGGCGCCGCATCGGTGCCGGTGCCGGCCGCCCACTGCCACCCGTGGTTGTTCGAGGCCAGATCACCGTCGACGAGATGCTGCATGAACCAGTGGGCACCCCACTGCCAGGGCAGGTGGAGGTCCTTCACCAGGAAGCTCGCCACGATCATCCGGACCCGGTTGTGCATCCAGCCGGTCGCGAGCAGCTGCTTCATCCCGGCATCGACGATGCCGAAACCGGTCTCGCCCGCTGCCCAGCGGTCGAAGCGACTGCGAGCGGCTGCATCGGTGTCGACCGGCATCGCGTCCATCTTGCGGTTCAGGTTCTCCCACGCGGTCTCGGGCCGCTGGAACAGCACGTCGGCATAGAAGTCCCTCCACGCGAGCTCGCTCGAGTAGACCGTGTGGGCCCGCGGGCCTGCGCCCGACGCATCGAGGTCGGCGAGCAGCTGCCGGGGATGGATCGTGCCCCACTTCAGCGCCGGTGACAGGCGGCTCGTTCCGTCGAGGGCCGCCTGGTCGCGGTGCTCGTCGTACCGGTCGAGCGCATCGTGGAGGAACTCCGACCATCGTTCGTGTGCTGCGGCCTCCCCCGCCGGCGGGAGCACACCGCCCAGCTGACCGACGGTGGGATCGGGGCGCTCGGGCATCGGTTCGGAGGCAACCGCATCCGACCCCACCCATCGGAAGTCGTCGCCGGGCGGATCCGCGGGTCGATCCCATCCGACCTGTCGCCACACCTTGGAGAACGGGGTGAAGACGGCGTACGGGTCGCCGTCACCCTTGCGGACACCGCCCGGGGCGACCGCGTACGGCGAGCCGACGCCGCGCAGCGACCGCTCGTCGCGGCGGAGTGCATCCGCAACGGCCGCGTCGCGACGGCGTCCGTACGGCGCGTAGTCGCGACTGACGAACACCTCGTCGACGCCGAGCTCGGCGGCCAACCGAGGGATCACGGTGACCGGGTCACCGTGGCGGACGACGAGCCCGGTGCCCGACCGGCCCCGCAGGTCGGCGTCGAGCGCTGTCAGGCAATCGTGGAGGTAGGCCAGCCGCGGTGCACCCGCCGCCGCGAAGGCGGGATCGACCACGAACACCGGGACGACCTCGCATCCGTCGACGCCCGCGGCGAGCAGCGCAGGGTGGTCACCGAGTCGGAGATCACGCCGGAACCACATGATCGAACGACGTGCCACGGCTCCGGTTGTACCCCACCAGCCGGTCGTGCACTCGATCGGCAGGCGAGTTTCTCCCGATCGGGCCGAACGGCCCGTGTCGAACGGCAGTACCGGCGCGCATGATCACAACCAACGAGTCCGCCCGCCCACCGAGGGAGAGAGCCATGCCCACCGCCGTCGTCGTCTACGAATCCATGTTCGGCAACACCCACGTGATCGCCGACCACATCGCGACCGGGCTGAGCGACCGGCTGCAGGACGTGACCGTCGTGCCGGTACACGACGCCACCACCGAGCTCGTCGGCGCCGCCGACCTGGTGGTCGTCGGAGGTCCCACCCACGTCCACGGCATGTCGAGCCACCGCAGCCGCGAGGGAGCGAAGGACATGGCCGCCAAGGACGACGACCTCGACCTCGACCCCGACGCCGAGGGGCCGGGCCTGCGCGAGTGGTTCGACGAACTGCCGTCCCCGCAGTCGGGCCGGGCCGCCGCGTTCGACACCCGGGTGCACGCCACCACACTGTTGACCGGGCAGGCGTCCAAGGGCATCGTCAAGCGCCTCCACCGCCACGGCTTCGAACTCGTCGCCGATCCCGAGAGCTTCTTCGTCGACAAGGAGAACCACCTCGAAGCCGACGAGGCCGATCGGGCGTCGGCCTGGGGTCGGCGCCTCGCCGAGTCACTTCAGGCGGACTGAGCGGCACCCGATCGCAGCCAAGTCGGCCGATCGGTCCAGAGCCGCTCGACGCGGAAGAACGGCGCGAACGCGACCAGGAACAGCGGGTACGGGAAGACGATCAGCATCGTCGCGGCGATACCGGCGTGGAGCAGCCAGGCTGCGACCACCCAGGTCGTCCTGATCCGTCCGCCCAGCAGCGCGAGCGGCGCCGCCAGTTCGACCAGCACGGCGAACGCGGCCGCAGGCGTCCACGCCCACGAGGCGCGTACCGCCCAGCCGGCGATCGGCGACGCGTCGCCACCGAGCAGGTCGAGTCGCGCCGCCGAGTACGCGACGTGGTTCCGCAGCGTGTCGCCGATGATCCAGTCCACGCCGCCGTAGCGGAGCTTGGCGAGCCCGGTGATCACGTAGGTGATCACCACGATCAGCGCGGCGAGCGCAATCGGCCATCCGTAGGCGGTCGCGTCGCGGTCGGCGCGCTGCCGCTGCGCCCGGGCGTCGAACGACCAGCGGTCGGCGGCGGGTGCCAGCGAGACGACGATGAGGTGCAGCGCCGCCAGGTTCTCGAAGTGCAGGAGCTGACCCCACGAGCTGCGATAGCTGCCGAGTGCCAGGAAGCCGAGGGCGAACACCGGGCCGAGCGATCGGAACCGCCAACCCAGCGTGTACGCCACACCGGACGCGACCGTGGCGGCCATCGTGACGAGCACGACAGGGTCCGCAACCGGTCCACCGAGCAGCCTCGCGAGGCCGACGCCCTCGAACCCGGAGTCCCGCTCGGTCAGCTGCACGAAGACCGGCAGCCGCACGACCAGGTACACGAGCGTGAAGAGCCCCGTCAGGATCCGCAGCATCGCCAGGCGTTCTGGCGGGGCCGTCGCATCGACCACCCGCCAGAGCGGAACCGGGCGGGTCGGCGTCGTCACCGACCCGGCGACGGTCATCGTGCGACCTCGCAGCGGGCGTGGACGGTGCGGTCGACGAGACTGTCGCCGCCCTCGACCTGCGCGACCACGTCGTGGCGTTCCGTGACGACCTCGATCGCAACGGTCGCGGGCGCGAGCCCGCCCCATTCGACCGCTCGCTCGGCAATGGCGATGCACCGCTGCGAGGCTCGGCCGTCGCGGATCGCGTCGCGGAGTTCACCGGCGACGACGAGCGGGTCGTCGCTCTCGCCGATCACCGCGAGCGTCAGGGTCGAGGGGGCCCCCTCGGAGTCGACCGCCTGCGCCGTCGCGAGCGTCACCTCCTCGCCGCGAGCACTGGAGTACATCGGGTAGGTCGACAACGGGAACCCGTCGCGATCGAGCACGACCGGCGCGACGAGGGCCGCGGCGACAATGGCGGTCACCAGGATGCGGCCACGTCGATCCACTCCACCAGCATGACGCGGGCGACCCCGCCAGGGCACCGCGGATCAGCAGCCGCGGATCCTGTCGCCCGTTCGCACCGCACCGGGTTCGACGACGACCGCACAGATGCCGCGGAGGCGGAGATCCTTGCGGGAGTTGATCCAGCGGGCGGCGTCGATGCCGTACCGGTCGGCGAACTTCGCACACCCGTTGTGCGGCTTGGAGGTGACCTCGATCACCGCGGTGCCGACGGCGAGCCGAGTGCCGACGGGGCAGTTCGACTCCGACAGGTCGAAGTCGACGATCAGTTGGTCGCCGGCCGGCGGCCAGTTGCCCCGCTCGGGGCCGGCCACGGCGGCGAGCGCCCGCGCCGACATCAGGTTCAGTTCGCCGAGTGGGTCGGCGGGACCACCTTCCGGCCGCGAACTCCCCCGCTCGAGGTAGTTGTCCCCGACGAGGCCGATGCCCGGCCGCAGCTCTCCACGGGACAGGACCGTCCGTTCACCCTTGGCCGGCCGGGCGACGATCAGCTCGACCGTCCCGATCTCGGAGGGCGCATCGGCGACGTGGTCGATGGCGGCATCGAGGTCGGCGGTCGTGGCGAACATGACCCGATTCTGACAGACCCGATTCAGGTCGCCGGCGTGAGTTCGGCGACCGGCTGGGCGCGGGCTCGCCAGAGCGGAGCGGCGATCGCGACGCACATCAGGCTGATCACGCTGCTGTACGCCAGTGCCCATTCGGCGCTGACGTTGTCGGCGATCACTCCCGTCAGCGGCCCACCGATCGGCGTCGACCCCAGGAAGGCGACGGCCTGGAGCGCCAGCAGTCGGCTGCGCATGTCCGGCGGACACTCCTGTTGGACGATGGCATTCGCTCCCGCGATGAACCCGGCGCTGCCCAACCCGAAGGGCACCGACCACACGAAGGCGAGCGCCAGGCTCGGCGCCCACGCGAGCCCGAATCCGGCGAGCGCCATGGCGACCAACGATCCGAAGAACCAGCGCATCGTGACCTGATGGTGTCGAGCGGTCAGCAACGAGCCCGTCAGCGAGCCGAACGACATCACCGCCAGCACGAGCCCGAACACGGCCTCGCCACCCCAGCGTTCGTCTGCCAGTTTCGGGAGGACGACCGCCTGGTTGAACGCCACGGCGCTGACGATCACGAGCAACGAGTAGATGATCGCCATGTCGCGTCGTCCCACCACGAAGTGCAACGCCTCACGGATCGGCTTGCCCCCCTTCGGGCGCCGCGGCATCGGGAACATCTCCTCGCGCCGGATCGCGACGAGCGAGAAGATGATCGCGAAGAAGGTCAGCCCGTTGAAGATGAAGCACCACGCCGTGCCGATCGTGGCCACGAGGCCGGCGGCCATCGCCGGGCCGAAGATCCGCGAGCCGGTCATCACCGCCGTGTTCAGCGACGTCGCGTTCGGGATGTCCGGCGTGGGGACGAGTTCCGTGACCAGACCGCGGCGGGCCGGGTTGTCGAACGCGGCCACGATCCCGAGCACGAGCGACAGGCCGTACACCAACGGCAGGGTCACCAGCCCGGCGAGGTCGAGGGCACCGAGGAGCAACGCCTGCGCGGCAAGACCGCTCTGGGTGATGATCGCCATCGTCCGCTTGTCGTAGGTGTCGGCGATCACGCCGGCCCACGCTCCGAGCAGCAGCATCGGCAGGAACTGCGCAGCCACGCTGATGCCGACCGACGTCGCCTCGCCCGTGAGGCGGTACACCAGCAGCGACATCGCGGTCATCTGCAGCCAGGTGCCCACGTTCGAGATCGCCAATCCCGAGAAGAAGAGTCTGGCGTTGTGGTACTGCAGCGAGCGGAACGTGGTCGACACCAGCGCCCATCGTTGTCGGTTCGCCCGCCCGATCCCCGACCGAGCGACGATCGCGACGAGTTGAGACGAGGGGTCAGACCCCCTGTCTCAACTCGTCAGTCGTCGAGCTTGAGGGCGTTGATGAAGACGTCGCCGGGCACTTCGACTCGGCCGATCGACTTCATCTTCTTCTTGCCTTCCTTCTGCTTCTCGAGCAGCTTGCGCTTGCGCGTGATGTCGCCGCCGTAGCACTTGGCGGTGACGTCCTTGCGCCGGGCCTTCACCGTCTCACGCGCAATGACCTTGCCGCCGATCGCGGCCTGGATCGGCACGTCGAACATCTGTCGCGGGATCAGCTCCTTGAGCTTCTCGCACATGCGGGCGCCGTACTGGTAGGCCGAGTCACGGTGCACGATCGTGCTGAACGCGTCGGCCGGGAGGCCATTGAGGAGCAGGTCGACCTTGACGAGGTTCGACGGCCGATAGCCCGACAGCTCGTAGTCGAGGCTGGCGTAACCCTTCGTGCGCGACTTCATCTGGTCGAAGAAGTCGATCACGACCTCGGCGAGCGGCACCTCGTAGACCAGCTCGACCCGCTCGGGCGACAGGTAGTCCATCCGCTTCATCTCGCCCCGCCGGGTCTGACACAGGTCCATCAATGCACCCGTGTACTCGGTCGGGCTGATGATCGAGATCTTGAAGAACGGCTCCTCGATCGTGGCGATGCGCTGCGCCTCGGGCATGTCGGCGGGGTTGTCGACCAACATCACCGTGCCGTCGGTGCGCGTCAGTCGGTACTCGACGCTCGGTGCAGTGGCGATCAGCGCGAGACCGAACTCTCGCTCGAGTCGCTCCTTGACGATCTCCATGTGCAGCAACCCGAGGAAGCCACAGCGGAACCCGAATCCCAACGCGCCGGAGGACTCGGGCGTGTAGGTGATCGACGCGTCGTTGAGCTTGAGCTTCTCCAGCGACTCGCGAAGGTTCTCGAAGTCGTCGCCGTCGATCGGGAACAGGCCCGAGAACACCATCGGCTTGGGGTCGCGGTAGCCGGGCAGCGCGTCGGTCGAACCGCCCGATGCCGAGGTGACCGTCTCACCCGAGCGGGCATCGCCGACGTCCTTGATGCCGGCGATCAGGTAGCCGACCTCGCCGGGGCCGAGCTCCTTCACGGGGGTGGGAACGGGCTTGCGGACGCCGATCTCGATCGCCTCGTGGTTCGCACCGGCCTGGATGAACGTGAGCTTGGAGCCCGAGTGCATCGTTCCCTGCATGATCCGGATGCTCGACACCACACCGCGGTACTGGTCGAACTGCGAGTCGAAGATCAGACCCTGCAGTGGCGCGTCGGGGTCGCCCGTGGGTGCCGGAATGCGCTCGATGACGGCGTCGAGCAGGTCGGGAACGCCCTCGCCGGTCTTGGCCGACATGCGGATGATCTCGTCGGCGGGGATGCCGAGGATCTTCTCGATCTCGCCGGCGTAGCGATCGGGGTCGGCCGCCGGCAGGTCGATCTTGTTGAGCGCGGCGACGATCTCCAGATCGTTCTCGAGTGCCAGGTAACAGTTGGCGAGCGTCTGGGCCTCGATGCCCTGGGCGGCGTCGACGACGAGCACCACGCCCTCGCACGCCGCGAGGCTCCGGCTGACCTCGTAGCCGAAGTCGACGTGACCGGGTGTGTCGATCAGGTGGAAGACGTGGCCCTTCCAGTCGACACGGACGTTCTGGGCCTTGATCGTGATCCCCCGCTCGCGTTCGAGGTCCATCGAGTCGAGGTACTGCGAACGCATGTCGCGCGCATCGACCGCACCGGTGATCTCGAGGATCCGATCCGACAGCGTCGACTTGCCGTGGTCGATGTGTGCGATGATCGAGAAGTTGCGGATTCGGGCCAGATCCATGACCGACCCCACGCTATCTGGGCCCGTTGCCGCTCATGACGGCACGTTGCCGCTCAACGGGGCCCGCCGATAGAGTCCCAGGGCTGTTCAGAGGGGCATCGGGCTCCCGGACACGACGATCGACGGAAAGCACAGGTTTCGAGGCCATGGCCAACATCAAGAGCCAGAAGAAGCGGATTCTCACGAACGAGAAGCGCCACGAGCGCAACAAGGCCGTCAACGCCGAGGTGAAGACGCGCACCAAGCGTGCGACGGAGACCATCGGCACCGACGACAACGCCGAGGCCGTCCGTCTCGCCGTCAAGCGCATCGACAGCGCCGCCTCGAAGGGCATCCTGCACAAGAACGCCGCGGCCCGCAAGAAGAGCCGCCTGATGAAGAAGGTCAACGCCGCCGGCTGACCACCCGACGACCCGAAAATGCCGGAATCTGGTCGCTGAGCGACCGATTTCCGGCATTTTTCCGTTTTCGGGGCCTCGGGCGGGGTGTCAGCGGCGGAGTTTGGAGAGGCGGGCGACGAGCACCTCCATCACGAGCTCGGGCTCCAGGTCCTTCGCTCCGCGCAGGTCGAGGTCGGCCTGCGCCAGCAGCTCGATCGCCCGTTTCGTCGACGCCGGACCGAGACGGTTGTAGGTCTGCATCGCCTTCTTGGCCGGGAACGCCGACTTGATGCCGGTCGCCGCCATCGCGTCGGCCTCCGACCGCGCTCCGGCGCCGTCGAGCTTCGCGAGGTTCGCGTAGTGGTTGTGCACGATCGCCATGATCTGCAGGGGATGGCGACCACCGGCGTGCATCATCCGGCCGAGCAACGTCAGCGCCTTGGTCGTGTCGCCGGCGTCGATGGCGTCGGTGAAGTCCCATGGCGGCACACCGCCGGCCTCGCCGAGGAACGGCTCGACGTCGGCGAACGTGAGCACGTGATCGCCGCCGTAGGTGCTGGTGAGCGTTGCGAGGATCCCGTCGAGGCGTCCTGCGTCCTCCCCCAGCCACTGCCCCAGCTGTGCCGCGGCGTCGGGCTTGATCCGCAGCCCGGCCGCCGCGATGTGGTCGGAGATCCAGCCCTGCCGATCCTTCGGCCGCGACGGCGGCGAGGTGTTGGTGACCGTGCCGATCGCCTTGACGGCATCGGCCAGCTTCTTCGGCACCGACCCTCCAGAGACGACCAGCACGAGATCGGTCGAGTCGAGCGGGTTCGCGAGGTAGGCGAGCAGCGGTGTCAACTCCTCGGCGGTGAACCGGCCGACGTCGCGGGCCACCACGACCCGCTTGTCGGTGAGGAACGACGGTGTCTGCGCGGCGTCGACGACCAGGCGAAGCTCGTAGTCGTCGCTGTCGAACTCGTCGACCATCATCGATCGATCGCCGTCGCCGACGAGGTCGTCGACGAGTTCGTGCACCGCCGATCGCAGGATCGACTCGTCGTTGCCACTGAGGAGGTGGGTCGCCATGGAGACCTCGATTCTTACCGCATCACTCGCCGCACCGCCTCACGCCCGACGGAACCTGTTCCAACCGACCAGGACCCCGACGATCGACGACACGACCCCCCACCCCACCCACGACCACGGCGGTTCGGGTTCGAGGCGAGCCCCGAGGATGGCCACGGTGTCCACCCAGCGGCTGCCGACCCACGCCGGGAACATCACCACCGGAGCGACCCCCGGGACCACACCGGCCACCAGGCCCGCCGGCAGCCCGTACAGCATGACCAGACCGGCCACCGGCACGGCGAGCAGGTTGGCGACGATGCTCACCAACGGCAGACGTCCGAACACCAGCACGCTCGGCAGCGCCACCCCGAACTGCGCCCCGAGCGTGATCCCCAACGGCAGCGCGAGGATGCCGAGAAACCGAAGGCGATCGGCGAGCCACGGCCCGAGCGTGCACACGCCGGCCGTGGCCCCGACCGAGAGCCAGAACCCGACCGACCACCCGAGCAGCGGATCGACGAGCAACAGGCCGATCACGGCGACCGCCAGGATCCTCACGGGCGAACGCTCGCGGCCCGTGGTGAACGCGAGCGCCGACAACCCGGCCATCACGCCCGCACGCAGGATCGACGGTTCGACCCGGGTGAGCACCACGAACCAGGCGATCACCGCGAGCGTTGCCACCAGCCGCGGCCAGGGGCGCAGCCGCACCAGCAACGGCCCGCACGCGGCGAGGACGAACGCGACGTTCTGCCCGGACACCGCGGTGAGGTGGGACAGCCCGCTGGCCCGGAACCGATCGATCATCTCGCGGGGCTGATCGCGGTCGTCGCCGATGACGAGGCCCCGGTAGAGCGCTCCGTACGGTTCGGGAATCGTGGCGGCCGCTCGCTCGACCGTCGATCGCACTCGGTTGGAGGCGCGGGCAATCGGACCGCCCGGGTCGCCATCGGCGGCGACCTCCAGCTCGAAGGTGCCCACGACGTGCTGCCAGGCCACCCGGTGCGCCCGCTCGTGGTCGAGCGCTCGCCGTTCGCCACTCATCTGGACCCATTCGCCGCCGCGCCAGCGCATCACGCGCTGCTGTCGCGCTCGGCCACGCGCCCACGTCTCGAACCGCTCACCCTCGATCTCGACGATCACCCGCGTGCTCGACGGATACGGCTGGGGATCGTCGACGATGCGCGCCCACCCGACGAACGCGCCGAGCTGGTCCGGTGCGAGGTCGGCCCAGCTCTGCTGGGAGCGCAGCGATCCGGCCGTCGCCAACAGCACGGCGAGCGACAACCACACCAGGACGATCCGCCGAATCGATCGAACCGTCGCCGCCATCACGAGCGCCGCACCGATCGCCGGCGCCGGATGAACGAACCCGACGCCGAGCGCGGTGATCACCGAGAGTGCCACGACCGCTGCATCGGTGACGATGCCGACCTCCACCGGGGGATGAACGGCGGACGCCCCCGAATCGTCGTACCCTGACGGGGTTGTGACGTCGTTCACCCCAGTTCCGCCCGGCGCCCGCCCCTCGCCGTACGACGTCCCGTCCGGCGCGCCCCTCACCGAGGGGCCCCGCTGGTACCGCACCCGCATCCGTCGATGGGGGCCGTTGCTCGGCCTGCTCGTGCCCGGCATCGCCGGCGCCATCGCCTACCTGTCGCTGCGTTTGTCGGATGCCCCGTGGAGTGGTGCTGTCGGCCTGATCGGTGGCGTGTTCGCAGCGCCCGTCCTGCTGCTCGTGGGCGCACCGTTCGGCGAACGCAGCCTGTATCCGGTCGCGATCGTCGCCTCGGTCGTCCTGTGGGTGCTGGTGGGTCTGCTCGCGTCGCGCCGGGCGACCCGCAACCCGATGGCGACGTGGTCGGACTACTGGCGCCACTTCGCCTGGATGTGCGGCGGCATCTGGGTCGGCTGTGGCCTGGCACTGGGCATCGCCGCCTTCGCGATCTCCGACTCGCTGATCTGACCCACCGCTGCTCCACGGTCCTGACCGTCACGGCGATCACGTCGTGACCAGGTCGCGCAGGGCAGCGAGTTTGGCGGGACCGATGCCGGGCACCCGGTCGAGATCGTCCACGGCCACGAACGGACCGTTGCGTTCACGCTCGGTCACGATCGCCGTGGCCGTCGCCGGCCCGACGCCGGGAAGGGTCTCGAGTTGCTCGACGGTCGCTCGATTGACGTCGATCGGACCGGCGGGTTGCGCCCCGTCAGCGGCGCCGCCGGCGGCAACCGGGGCCACCTCCTCGCCCACGGCGGGGACGTACACCCGGGTGCCGTCGGCGACGACCGCCGCGAGGTTCAGTGCGTTCGAGTCGGCGTCGGGCGCGGGTCCGCCGGCGGCGACGACGGCGTCGCGCACGCGGGCACCCGGAGCGAGGACGTAGACCCCGGGAGCGACCACCGACCCGGCGACGTGCACCATCACGGGCGAGTCCGCGCCGGCGCCGGGAGTCGTGGTCGCCGACTGCCCACCGGTGGTGCCGGCCTCGGTCGTGGTCGCCACGGCCATCGCGAGCGAGGCCTCCGTCGGAGGCGGTGGCGTCCGCAGCAGCCAGTACGCGCCGGCGCACACGACGGCGACCGCAACCGACGATGCCACGAGCCTCGACACGCCGAACCACGTGATCCAGGCACGCGCCCGTTCAGCCGGCGACGCCGGAGCGTCTGGTCTCGACAGGGATTCCACGATCGACCTCCTCGACCGTTCGGTGCGTCACGCGCAACGTCGACAGGAGGGAGTCGGTGCGAGCAACGCTACCGGCGCTGCCGCGATTCGTTCAGGCGATTCAGGTCGGCGGGCCGGAGGACGCGGCTCGCCAGAAGGCGCGGTAGCTGGGGTACTCGATGGCCTCGGTCACCCAACCCGAACGCACCAGTTCGTCGTGCAGCCGGGGAAGGTTGCGCCACGGCACGCCCATGTCGACGTGGTGGGCGAGGTGCCAACCGGTGTTGTAGGGCACCATCCAGTAACGGGCGAGGCGGCTCTGGCGGATCACGTGGGTGGTCAGGCGGCGATCCCGGGACCGGACCATGCCGCCGTGCTCGGCGATCGCGCGCAGGCGGTTCGACACCTTCCACAGCGTCGCCCACGACACGATCCACACGACGTACGCCAGCGGGCGCATGAACAGGATCGACGCACCCAACATCACGACCTGCACCGCGAGGATCTGCTTGGCCTCGGTCTGACCGCGACGCAGTGCGTGGTACAGCGAACGGAAGTTCTTGTAGCCACTGATGCCGAGCGCATCGCGCGTCAACTTCCTGCGCCACGAGTCGGGCGGCACGGGGTACCCCGAGTAGAGCGCGAGGTCGGGCTCCTCGGGGCCCATCTCGTCGCGATGATGGGCGAAGTGCGCCCGTCGATAGGCGAGCATCGCCTGGTACGTGGGGTACGCGAGCAGCCAGCGGCCGACGGTGTCGTTGGCGCGACGGTTGGTGAACAGCAGTCGGTGAGCCGCCTCGTGGGCGAGGATGTTGAGGCACACGTGGCCACGAACCATCAGCACGAAGGCCACGAGGTACGACCACCAGGTGTTGATCCAGGCCGCCGCGATCACGACACCGAACGACTGCAGGAGCGTGCTCGAGACCGCGAGGACGTTGCGAGGGTTCGAGATCCGCCGCAGTTCGTTCCGCAGCGGCGGCAACGGCTTGCCGCGCTCGTTCAGTCGATCGGTCGGCAGGACGTCGGGCAGCGCCTCGGCGGGCGGAACCATGCTCCTGGTTGCCCGCGGAGCCGCGGGAGTCGACATCTGCGTCATGCGATGATGTTACACTCCATGATCGCTGTGATCAATCTACGTACGATCCCGTCCGTCGACCGGTCCGTCGACCCGCCCGACGGTTCGGAGCTCCGACCCCTCAGTCCCCGCTCGATCGTGCTGTCCGTGCTGCTGGGATCCCACCCGCCGTCGATGCCGGTCGGACGGCTGCTGGCGTTCACCTCGCTGTTCGGCATCAGCGACGGCTCCGCTCGCACCGCGCTGTCGCGCATGGTGGCGAGCGGCGAACTGGTGAACGCCGACGGGACGTACCGCTTGAGCGGTCGTCTGCTCGAACGTCAGATCCAGCAGGACGCGGGACGGGTCGAACCAGCAGGAGCCTGGGACGGGACGTGGTGGTTCGCGGCGATCACCACCGACCGACGATCGGTGGCTGCGCGCCGCGACTTCCGCACGCGGGTGATCGGGGCCCGGTTCGGGGAGTTGCGCCCCGACACGTGGCTGCGTCCCGCCAACATCGCCGTGCCGCTCGATCTCCCCGACGTGGTCCTCACACGCGGACCGATCCTGACCGGCGATGCGGCCGCACTCGTCGCGAGCCTGTGGCCGCTCCACGAACTCGACCGGGAAGCACGTCGGCACGCCGAACGTCTCGCAGCGGTGAGCGATCTGCTCGCCACCGACGACGGCGACGGAGCGCTCGTCGACTCGTTCGTCGCACTCGCCGGTGCCCAGCGGTTCCTGCGCACCGAACCACAGCTGCCCGAATCGCTCTCGCCCGGACCCGCCGCCAGAGAACTCCGAGCGCGATACGGCGCCGCCGTCAACCGGTTCCAGCGCCGGCTCGCCGAGTTCCTCGGAGCGGCGGTCAGTACAGCCGCGAGGTGAGCTGGCGGCGGTACTCCGCGGTACGAGGATCGTTCGGCCCCATCAGTTCGAGGAGGTCGACGAACTTCTGGCGCGCCTCGTCGTCGGTCTTCACGGAGTCGAGCAGTGCCGAGAGCTGCTCGTCGTAGTCGTCGTCGACCGGCGCGCCGACGCGGGCGAGCGCCGCGACGTGTCGAGTGCGATCGGACTCCGGAATGCGGGCCAGCAGAGTGAGCGCCTCGTCGTTGTTGCCGTCGGCGATCAACAGCTCCGCGAGCGCCACGATCACGTCCTCGTTCGCGGGTTCCATCGACAGGGCGATCCGAAGGCTGCCCTCGTCGCCCGCCTCGATCAACTCGGCGACGGCGAGCTGTTCATCGCTCGGCAGCAGCGCATCGACGAACTCCTTGACGGCATGCTCCGGGTACGCACCCATGAATCCGTCGACGACGGCGCCGTCCTTGAGGGCGTACACCGCCGGGATCGACTGAACCTTGAACGCCTGGCTGAGCCCGGGGTTCTCGTCGACGTTGACCTTGACGAGCACGACCTTGCCGCCGGTGTCGTCGACCACCTTCTCGATGATCGGGCCGAGGGTCTTGCACGGACCGCACCAGGGCGCCCAGAGGTCGACGACCACCGGCACCTCCTTCGACTTGTCGATGACTTCGGTCTGGAAGTTGGCGTCGGTGACGTCGATGGCTGCCATGGACTCAACGCTACCGGTGAGCGATGGCTACCCTCGGACACACGCTCGGTGACGTGCGAGCGGCGAGCCATGTGGAGACGAGACGAAGCGGGATGACATGAACGACGTGCCGGGAATCGATGTCGAAGCGGTCACCGCGTGGCTCCAGGAGCACGTGGACGGGGCGGTCGGGCCGTTCTCGTTCGACGTGATCGCCGGCGGCCACTCGAACCTCACGTTCCGCGTCACCGGCAGCGACGGCGCACGGTTCGTGCTGCGTCGCCCGCCGCTCGGCCACGTCCTCGCGAGCGCCCACGACATGGGCCGCGAGCACCGCATCCTGTCCGGCCTGCAGACCTCCGCGGTCCCGGTCCCACCCGTGAAGGGATTCTGCGACGACGTCGATGTCAACGGCGCACCGTTCTACGTGATGGGTTTCGTCGACGGCCACGTGTTGCGCGACCGCGACACCGCCGAACGTGCGCTCGTCGACGAGGCAGCACGCAGCAACGCCAGCCGCTCGCTCGTCGACACGATGGCGGCGATCCACGCCGTCGATCTCGACGCTGCGGGTCTGGCAGACCTCGGCCGCCACGAGGGGTACATCGAGCGCCAGCTGAAGCGCTGGTACGGCCAGTGGAACCAGGGCAAGACCCGTGAACTCGCGACCGTCGACCGGGTCTACGAGGGCCTGCTCGCCCGGATCCCCGAGCAGGGTCCCGCGACGATCGTCCACGGCGACTACCGGCTCGACAACTGCATGGTCGGCGACGACGGCACGGTGGTGGCGGTGCTCGACTGGGAGATCTGCACGCTCGGCGATCCGCTCGCCGACGTCGGCCTGCTGCAGGTGTACTGGAACGGCCCGAACGACACCGAAGGAGCGTGGAGCGGCACCGCCACGTCCGCGCCTGGTTTCTGGGACCGCAGCGACCTCGCCGCCCGCTACGCCGAGGTGTCCGGACGCGACCTGTCGCAGCTCGACTTCTACGTCGCCTTCGCGTTCTGGAAACTCGCCTGCATCATCGAGGGCGTGTATTCCCGATACCTCGGGGGCGCACTCGGTGATCGACCGCCCGAGGAGCTCGCTCCGTTCAAGCTCCAGGTCGAACAGGCCGCCGCGAGCGCGGAGCGGTACCTGGAGGCGCTGCCGTGAACCGACGGAGCGCCGACGGCTCCTACGAGTGGTTGGTCGACGAGCCGAACGTGCACGAACCGGTCCTGGTGGTGATGCTGACCGGATGGATCGACGCCGCCGGCGCCGCTGCCGCTGCCGCCGACGCCTTCTCACGCGAGTGCGAGACGAGTCCACTCGTGCGGTTCGACGACGACACGTACATCGACTATCGCGCCCGGCGCCCGATCATGGAACTGCGCGACGGCGTCAACACCGATCTCGTGTGGTCGACGATCGAGCTGCGTTCGGGCCGATCGAGCTCGGGACGCGATGTGCTCGTGCTCACCGGCCCCGAACCCGACATGGCCTGGCATCGCTTCGCCGCCGCGATCGGTGACATCTGCGTCGAACTCGGCGTGACGAAGATGATCGCCTTCGGGGCCTATCCGTTCGCGGCCCCGCACACGCGCACGCCACGCCTGTCGTGTTCGTCGCCGTCGACCGAGGTGCTCGCGCACGTGACGTTCGCCCGCAGTTCGGTCGACGTCCCCGCCGGGATGGCAGCGGTGCTCGAGCACGCGCTCCACGCCCGCAAGATCCCGGCGCTCGGCATCTGGGTGCAGGTACCGCACTACGTCAGCGCACTGCCGTACCCGGCGGCGTCGGTGGCCCTGCTCGACGGGCTGACCGAGGTGACCGGCATCGAGGTCGCCGCTGCCGATCTCCGCTCGGCCGTCATCCCTCAACGTCAGCGCATCGACGCGTCGATCGCCGACAACTCCGAGCACGTCACCATGCTGCGCCAGCTCGAGGAGATGTACGACGCCTCGACCGACGGTGAGGTGACACCGGGACCTGCGTTCGAGATGCGCTCGGGCGACGAGCTCGCCGACGAGATCCAGCAGTTCCTCCGCGACCAGGACTGATCGGCGGGTCGACATGCAGCCCAGCACCGTGCTGTACCCCGGCAGCTACGTCGACATCGACAAGCGAACCCCTCGCTTCTTCGCGGACGTCGACGGGGTCGCCGAGATCGTCGAACGTCACCGTGGCCCGATTCCTGCAGAGATCAGCTTCGTCCATGCGGACTACACCACCGAACTCGACCTCCCCGAGGACCACTTCGTCTGCTGATCTCCCTGCACGCCGGGTTCGTGTCGGAGCACTGCACCCGTCACCTGCGCATCGGCGGAACGCTGCTCGCCAACCCGAGTCACGGCGACGCTGCGCTCGCATCGATCGACGACCGCTACGAGCTGGCCGGGGTGGTGATCTCCCGTGACGGCGAGTACCGGGTCCGCACCACGGACCTCGACGACTTCCTCGTCCCGAAGCAGACGCAGGAGGTGTCGGCCGAGCGGATTCACCGGACCGGGCGCGGGGTTGCGTACACCGAACCCGCATTCGCCTATCTCTTCGCCCGCGTTCGCTCGGCAACCGCGACCGGCGAACGTCTAACGTCGAGCGGATGAAGATCGACGGGGGAATCGGAACCGACCTGCGCAGCGTGCCCCGGCAGGCACGGGAGGTCGAGGCGGCGGGATACTCGGGAGCGTGGACGGCCGAGACGTCGCACGACCCCTTCCTCCCGCTGTTGCTGGCAGCCGAGCACACCGAGACGCTGGAACTCGGCACGTCGATCGCGGTCGCGTTCGCCCGCAACCCGATGACGCTCGCCAACACGGCGTGGGATCTGCAGGCGTATTCGCAAGGGCGCTTCATCCTGGGTCTCGGCAGCCAGATCAAGCCGCACATCACGAAGCGGTTCTCGATGGAGTGGAGCCATCCTGCGGCCCGCATGCGCGAGATGGTGCTGGCGATGCGGGCGATCTGGAACACGTGGCTGACCGGCGAGAAGCTCGACTTCCGCGGCGAGTTCTACACGCACACGCTGATGACGCCGTTCTTCACGCCGAATGCGAAGGAACTCGACGGGTTCGGCCCACCCAAGGTGTTCCTCGCCGGCGTCGGCGAGTTGATGACCGAGGTCGCCGGCGAGGTGTGCGACGGGTTCATCTGCCACGGCTTCACCACCGAGCGTTACCTCCGCGAGGTCACGATTCCCGCCCTCGAGCGCGGTCGTGCCAAGGCCGGCAGGACGATGGAGGGCTTCGAGATCATCGGCCCGTCGTTCGTCGTGACCGGCAACGACGACGCCGAACTCGAAGCGGCCGCCACCGCGACCCGTCAGCAGATCGCGTTCTACGGCTCGACCCCGGCCTACCGGGGGGTGCTGGACATCCACGGCTGGGGCGGTCTGCAGGACGAGCTGAACACCCTGTCGAAGCAGGGCGAGTGGGCGAAGATGGGCACGCTGATCGACGACGAGATCCTCAACACGTTCGCCGTCGTCGGCGAACCCGAGAGCATCGCGCCCGAGCTGACGAAGCGTTACGGCGACGTGATCCAGCGCATCAGCTTCTATGCGCCGTACGCCAGCGATCCCGACCGCTGGTCGGCCGTGATGGCCGCCCTCAGAGCCGCCTGAGGGATTGCTCCAGGGGTCGGACCCCAGGTCAGTGGGCGTGGGCGACCGAACCGGCCCGGCGGCGGAAGCGGCCGCCGAACACGTAGGCGACGATGAAGAAACACGCCGATGTCAGCACGATCGTGGGGCCGGAGGCGACGTCGAGGTGATAGCTGGCGTTCATCCCGACGAATCCGCTGACCGCACCGATCACGGCCGACAGTGCGAGCATCCTGCCGAAGCTGTCGGTCAGCATGCGGGCGACGACGGCCGGGACCACCAGGGTGGCGGCGATCAGCGTCACCCCCATCACGTTCATCGTGGCCAGCACCGTCGCCGACAGCACGACCATGAGCAGCGCGTCGATCCATGCCGTACGCACGCCGGTCGCCGCCGCCACCTGTGAATCGAACGTCGTGAACAGCAACGGTCGGTAGAAGAAGAACACGATCGCCGCGGTCGCCAGTGCGACGCCGAGGATCAGCAGCACGTCGGAACTCGTCACGCCGAGGACGTTGCCGAACAGCAACGCGTCGGCGTTCCGACCCGGTGAGCCGTAGATCTGCACGAGTGCGAGCCCGAGCGCGAACGAGGCGGTGGTGACCACGCCGATCGCCGCATCGGAACCGATCGGCCGTCGCCGCACGATGCCACCGACGGCGAGCGCGGTGATCACACCCCAGATGCCGGCGCCGAGGAACAGGTTGACGCCGGCGAGCCCGGCGACCGCGTAGCCCCCGAAGATCGAGTGCGACAGTCCGTGACCGATGTAGCTCATGTTGCGCAGCACCACGTAGCACCCCACGACGCCGCACAGCGCCCCGGCGATCGTGGCGACGTAGAGCCCGTTGCGGAAGAACTCGAACTCGTACGGCCGGATCAGCTCAGCCCAACTCATGCCGACTCCCCCGTGTTTCGTCGGCGCAGTGGCGTGACCGTGGCGTCGATCGGCGCGTCGACCACCACCCGCATGCCGCCGTGCTCGAGCACCTCCATCGGCGAGCCGTACGTGCGCTCCAGCACGTCGGGCACGAGCACCTCCTCCGGGGTCCCGGCACCGATCACCGACCGGTTGAGGCACACCACGGTCGGCAGGTGCGCGGCGATGCCGTTGAGATCGTGTGTCGTGAGCACGATCGTGAGCCCGTCGGCGTTGAGGTCGTCGAGCAGGTGGAGCACGTCGTGACGCGTCCGGACGTCGAGACCCGACGTCGGCTCGTCGAGGAAGATCACCTGGGCGTTCGTGAACAGTGCCCGGGCGAGGAACACGCGCTGTTGCTGACCGCCGGAGAGTTCGCGGATGTGTCGACCACCGAGACCGGCCATGCCGAGACGATCGAGGACCGACCCGATCTCGGCGCGCTCACGCTTGGTGATCCATGGTGTGCGCAGACCTCGCGCACGTGCCATGCCCACGCACTCGGCCACGGTGACCGGGAAGTCCCAGTCGATCGTCTCGACCTGCGGGACGAGCCCGACGGCGAGCCCCGACGCGCGCCGGACGCTCCCCGACACGGGCGACACGGTGCCCAGCATCGCCTTCAGCAGCGTCGACTTGCCCGATCCCGACGGCCCGACGATCCCGACGAGATCACCCGGTTCGATGGTGAGGTCGACGTCGATCAGCACGGGCGCGCCGCCGTCGTAGTTGACCGTCACCCCGTCGACGACGATCAACCCACCGGCGATGTCGCCCGGCGACCTCACGATCCCGGACCGATCACGTTCGCGCCGTCACTGGGGGTACTCGGCGTTGTCGACGGTCACGTTGCGCACCGTGAAGCCCTCGAGCGCACCGGCGTCGCCACCGAGCGCCTCGGTCATCGTGATGAAGTTGAACTTCATCAGCCCGAGCCACGAATGGTCCTCTTCGCCGGGCACGCCGGGAAGGTCGTCGTCGCGCAGGTCGTCGACGTAGGTGGCGCCGGTCTCCTGAGCGATCTGTTCGAGGATCGGCGACGGGAACACCTCCGACCCGAAGATCGCGGGGACCTGTTCGGCCTCGATCTGGTCGATCAGGTTCACGACGTCGCCCGGCGTGGGATCACCGAAGTCGGCGGGCTGCACGGCACCGATCACGTTCCAACCGTAGGTGTCGGCGAAGTACGCGTACGCGTCGTGATACGTCACGAGCTTGCGCTGGTCCTCGGGGACCGTGTCGAACGACTCCCGGATCGCCGCATCGAAATCGTCGACCAGCACGACGAACTCGTCGAAGTTCGCGTTGTAGTAGTCGGTGCCCTCGGGGTCGAGCGCGACCATGTTGTCGCGGATGATGTCGGCGTACACCTTCACGAGCGTCGGATCGGTCCACAGGTGCGGATTGGGCTTGCCGCCGTCCTCCGGGAACGAGAAGTCGTACTTGTACTGCTCGGGCGAGATCGTCTCGTCGCCCAGCTGCACGATCTTCACGCCATCGGCGACGTTCGCCTCGGCGAGTTCCTTGGTGGGTTCCTCGAGCTGCAGCCCGTTGATGAACACGACGTCAGCGGTGGTCATCACCTCGGCGGCCGACGGGGGCGGCTCGAAGGTGTGGGAGTTGGTGCCCTCGGGAACGATGCCGACGATCTCGGCACGGTCGCCGATGATGTTCGCAGCGATCGAGGTGATCGGAGCGACCGTGGTGACGACCTGGAGCTGGTCGTCGGCATCCGATCCTGCGTCACCGCTCGTGTCATCGCTGCCGCACGCAGCGGCGACGGCAACGAGGGCGACCGCGGCGATCGCAGCACCGAGACGAGCGGCGGAGGGGTGGCGGGGTCCAGTTGTCTGAATCACGGAAGGAGATGTTAGTTGCGACCTGGTCGCAACACGACGTCGTGCCCGGAATCCTCCGCGACTTTTCCATGCGCGACGAGTCGTGGGGCGATTCGAGCCCAGCGAGCATCGTCACAGCACCTTGGGTATGGTCCACGTGATGGCATCGGACTGCTGGGACGACGTGCAACTGGTCACGGGGTCGCTCGATCAGGACCGGGTGGCCGAACTCGAGCGGTTCGTCCGCGCAGGCGGTGCGGTCCTCGTGGCCGCGGAGCCCGGCGACCGGTGCGGTGAGGCATTCACCGGTGTCGGCGTGGTCGCCGACCTGCCGCGCACGGAGTGGTTCGTCACCCTCGCCGACTCGCCCGCCGCCGCCCGACTCGACGGAGAGACCGCGGTGACCTCACAGCTGCGGACCTTGCGCCCGAACGACGACGGGATCACGATCGCCGCGACCACCAGCGTCCGCTTCGAGCATCAGCCGACGATCGCCGTCCACACGCTCGGCCAGGGACGAATCGTCGTGAGCGGGATCACCGACCTCCGGGCGTTGGTCGCGCACCCGACGCTCGGCCCGTTCGTCCGTCGGCTGCTGCATCCGGTCGCGTCGACCCGCACCGGCGACCTGGGTGTCGGCGTCGTGGGCTACGGGCCGTTCGGGGGGATGGGCTACCTGCACGGGCTCGCGGCGACGGAAACCGACGGACTCGCGCTCGTGGCCGCCGCCGATTCCGCGCCCGAGCGCCTCGTCGCCGCACGCGCCGACTTCCCCGACCTCGCCGGCCACGCCTCCGCTGGATCGCTCGCGGCCGATCCCGCCGTCGACATCGCGATCATCGCCACCCCGCCGGTCTTCCACGCCGAGCTCGCCCTGGAACTACTGCGCGCCGGCAAGCACGTGGTGATCGAGAAGCCGATGTGCCTGCGACGCGACGACGCCGACGCCATCATCGAGACGGCACGCGAGCACGATCGCACGGTCACCGTGCACCAGAGCCGCCGGTGGGACCGCGACTGGCTCGCGGTGCGCAACGTCACCGGACGCGGCGACATCGGCGAGGTCTTCAACATCGAGACCTTCGTGGGCGGCTTCGAACATCCCTGCCGTGCCTGGCACTCGGAGGAGTCGGTCTCCGGCGGGGCGATCTACGACTGGGGCTCGCACCACATCGACTGGATCATCCAGCTCTACGGTTCGGCGCCCAGCCGGGTGTTGTGCAGTGCCCACACCCGGGTGTGGCACGACACGACCAACGCCGACCAGCTCAGCCTCTGGATGCAGTGGGCCGACGGGCGCGAGGCGACGTTCCGCCAGAGCGACGTCTGCGCCATCCGCCGGCCGAAGTTCCACATCGAGGGCACCCGGGGCACGATCGAGGGCCACTACCGGCCACTGCGCACCGACGCGGTCGAGCCGGGACGCGGGCACGTCGAACGCGTCTCGCACCACGCGGAGGCACCGGTCGACCTCACCGTCGCCACCTACGACGGCACGATGGGTCTCCGCGAGTCGACCGTGCCCCCGGCGCCGGCGCCGGGTTGGGGGTTCCACCGCAATCTCGCGGATCACCTGCTCCTGGGTGAGCCGCTCGCGGTGCGGCCCGAGCAGTCCCGCGACGTGGTGGCCGTGCTCGAGGCCGGCCACCGCTCGGGCGCCAACGGCGGCGAGCTGATCGAACTCGGGTGACGACCGTGCCCTCCACCGACACCATCGGGTTCGGTGTGATCGGCGCCCGCTCGATGGTGGCGACGCGGGCCGTGATGCCGGCGATCGATGCCTCCGAGCGCGCCCGCCTCGTTGCGGTCTCGTCGCTCGGCGGTCCGGTTCCCGAACCGTGGGCCCACCTCGGCGCTGGCCTCTACGAGGACGTGATCGACCATCCCGATGTGGAGGTCGTCTACATCCCGCTCCCGAACGGCATGCATCTCGAATGGGTCGAACGTGCCGTGGGCGCCGGCAAACACGTGCTCTGCGAGAAGCCGATCGCGCTGTCGGTCGCCGAGACCCGGCGGATGACCGCGGCCGCCGGCGCTGCAGGGGTGCTCCTCGCCGAAGCCTGGATGACGCCGTTCGACGCCCGCTGGCGGACGGCGATGTCGATGGCCGCGACCGGTGGTCTCGGCGACGTGATCGACATCGATGCCTCGTTCACGTTCACGATCGGCCCCGAGGCAGAGCACAACTACCGATGGTCCACCGAACAGGGAGGCGGAGCGCTCCTCGATGTCGGCATCTACTGCCTCGGCCCGATCGTCGAGCTCTGGGGGGTCGAGCCCGACCTCGTCGAGGCGACCGCGCTCTGGCACCCGACGGGCGTCGACGCCCGCACGGAAGCCACCCTCGAGTGGATCGACGGCCGACAGGCCCGCATCCGCTGCTCGTTCGTCGACCCCGAGGAACAACGCATCGAGATCATCGGGACCGACGCGTCGCTCGTCCTGGCGACCGATGCACACACCGGCGGTGCACGCGCCGACACGATCGTCGTCGCGGGCGGCGACGGGACGGTCGATCGGGTGCGCGTGACCCCGACCGATCCGTATCTGGGTATGGTCGATGCCTTCGCCGACGCCGCACGCGGCGACACCGCCTGGCCCCGACCCATGTCTGCCTCCACCGATCTCCTCACGCTCCTCGACCGCATCGCCCAGGCGAGCCGATGACCGGCACCCGCAACGAACAGCCCCACCACGAGTGGCATGCGCTCCCGTCCGGCGTCGAGCTGCACGCCGTGCACTGGGATCCGGTCGACCGATCGGACGGGGCCGACGGCGACCTGGCGCCCTGGCTGCTCGTGCACGGGCTCGCATCGAATGCCCGGCTGTGGGACGGTGTCGCTCGGCACCTCGCGAATCTCGGCCATCGCGTGGTCGCCGTCGACCAGCGCGGTCACGGACGATCGTCCAAGCCCGACGACGGCTACGACATGACCACGGTCGCCGACGATCTGATGCTCCTGATCGATGCGCTCGGTTGGCAACGACCGGGTGTGGCCGGACAGTCGTGGGGCGGCAACGTCGTGCTCGAACTCGCCCACCGTCACCCCGATGCGGTCACGACGATCGCCTGCGTCGACGGTGGATTCATCGACCTCGGCAGGCGGTTCCCGGAGTGGGACGACGCCGCGACCGTGCTCGCGCCGCCGCGCCTCGCCGGAACCCCGCTCGAGCGGATCACCGGCTGGCTCGCGGAATCGGCTGCGGACTGGCCGGAGGAGGGCCGCCAGGGCACCCTGGCCAACTTCGAGGTGCGTGACGACGGAACGATCGCTCCGTGGCTCACCTTCGACCGGCACCTGCTGGTACTGCGCGGACTCTGGGAGCACCAACCGTCGAGCCGCTACCCCGGCCTGGCCGTGCCGGCGCTGCTGATCGCCGCCGACACGGGTGACGTCGCGTGGAGCGACTCGAAGCACGACGCCGTCGATGCGGCGATGGCCGCGCTCCCGAGCGGGCGGGCGGAGTGGTTCCGCCCCGCTCACCACGACGTCCACGCCCAGCGCCCCGTCGAGGTGGGCGACCTCCTGCACCGCGCCGTCACCGAGCCCGACTTCTTCCCCCCGCCGGAGGCCACCCGATGACCACCCCCCGCTTGCTCGCGATCATGGGTTCGGGCGAGACCGCGCCGACGATGAAGGCCCCGCACCGCGCAATCTTCGACCGGCTCGGCACCGACGTCGACGCGGTGCTCCTCGACACGCCGTTCGGCTTCCAGGAGAACGCACCGATCCTGGCCGCGAAGGCCATCGAGTACTTCCATGACGCTGTCGGACGCGAGGTCACCGCTGCCGGACTGGGTCGGACGGACACCGGCGACATCGTCGCCCTCGAGCGCGGTGTGGCGAAGGTCCGCGAGGCCGACTGGGTGTTCGCGGGCCCGGGAAGCCCGACGTTCGCGTTGGAGCAGTGGCGAGCGACCGCGGTCCCCGACGTGCTCGCCGAGAAGCTGCGGTCCGGCGGTGCCGTCGTGTTCTCGTCGGCGGCCGCCCTCACGCTCGGTGTCGCCACGGTGCCGGTGTACGAGATCTACAAGGTCGGCCTCGACCCCTACTGGGCGCACGGGCTCGACGTGTTGAGCGAGATCGGGCTCCACGTGGCGGTGATCCCGCACTACGACAACCAGGAGGGCGGCAACCACGACACGCGGTTCTGCTATCTCGGCGAGCGCCGGCTGGCGATGCTCGAACCGGAACTCCCCGACGGCACGTTCGTGCTGGGCATCGACGAGCACACCGGCGTGGTGATCGATCTCGACGCCGACACCGCCGAGATCGTCGGCAAGGGCGCGGTCACCCTGCGCCGCCATGGCGAGTCCGTCCGCCTCGAGTCCGGCCAGACCGTTCCGGTCGACACCCTCCGCGCCGCGGGGTCGGACCTCGGTCCGGGCCGCGCCACCGGTGCTGCAGCAAGGCGGTCGGACCTCGGTCCGGCCACCGACCAGGGCGCGACGGACGGGGACGACGAAGCAGACGCCGCCGAGACGCGCGACATCGACTCGCTCGCCGCCGCCACCGCGGTCCACGAGGCAGCGTTCGAGACCGCCCTCGGCGCCCGCGACGCCGACGGTGCCGTGGCAGCGATCCTCCAGCTCGAGTCCGCGATCGTCGAGTGGTCCCGCGACACCCTGCAGTCCGACGACGTCGACCGCGCTCGGGCCGCGCTGCGGTCGATGATCGTCCGCCTCGGCGCCGCGGCCACCGAGGGGGTGCGAGACGTCCGTGAGGTGCTCGGCCCGGTGGTCGAAGCAGCGCTCGCCGCCCGCGTCGTCGCGCGCTCGGAGAAGGCGTTCGCCGTGTCCGACTCGATCCGCGACGAGCTGGTCAAGGCAGGCATCGAGGTACGAGACACGCCCGACGGGGTCGAATGGCTGGTCGCTGGGTGAACGATGTCGCCATCCGGCTGACCGACGTCACCAAGACGTTCGACGGCTCGTCCGGCGCGGCGGTCGAGCAACTGTCGCTCGACATCGAGGACGGGTCGATCATGGCGCTGCTCGGCCCCTCGGGCTGTGGCAAGACGACGACACTGCGGATGATCAACCGGCTGATCGAGCCCACGTCGGGGCGCATCGAGATCAACGGGGTCGACGTGATGAGCCGGTCGCCCCAGGAGCTCCGGCGAGGGATCGGCTACGTGATCCAACAGGTCGGCTTGTTCCCGCACCGGACCATCCGCGGCAACATCGCCACCGTGCCCGACATGCTCGGGTGGGACAAGGGGCGCATCAGCGACCGCGTCGAGGAGCTGACGACGTTGGTCGGGCTCGAGCACGAACTCCTCGATCGCTACCCCGACGAGCTGTCGGGTGGTCAGCAGCAACGTGTGGGGGTCGCCCGAGCGTTGGCCGCCGACCCGCCGGTGCTGCTGATGGACGAACCGTTCGGCGCGGTCGATCCGATCGTGCGGACACGTCTCCAGGACGAGTTGCTCGACCTGCAGACCAAGGTCCGCAAGACCATCGTGCTCGTGACCCACGACGTCGACGAGGCCCTCCGGCTCGCCGACCGCATCGCGCTGATGAACGTCGGCGGCGTCGTCGAACAACTCGCGACGCCGGACGAGCTGATGCGGTCACCCGCGAACGAGTTCGTCGAGCGCTTCGTCGGCGACGACCGGGGTCTGCGCAGGCTCGCCCTCAGCACGGTCGGGAACCTGCCCTTCCACCAGGGACCGATCGTTGCCCACACCGCGCACCTCCCCGAGATCGAACACGTGCTCGCGATCGAGTCGAGCGACTGGCTCGGGGTGACGAACGGCGAGCGCTTCGCCGGCTGGGTGACGGCCGACGAGGCGCGGGCCACGATGGCGAAGGGCGGCACGCTCGACGACCTCGAACCCCGCCCCCCGGTCGCGCACGTGGAGCCGTCGGACACCCTGCGGGCAGCGATGGAGCTGATCATGGTGTCGAACTCATCGGTGGCGGTGATCGACGACGGCGGCCGTTTCGGGGGCGTCGTGACCCTCGAGGACATCCGGCGGAGTCTGGCGGCGACCGACTCGTGAGCCCGGCCGGACTGGTCGCCGAGGCGACCAACCCGATCATCCGGTGGGAGTGGGTGGTCGAGGAGTCGGACCAGATCCGCGCGGCGATCGTGGAGCACCTCACGCTGACCGTCCTCGCGCTCGCACTCGGCATCGTGGTGTCGGCGATCCTGACCGCGTTGATCCTGCGCTTCCGGTGGATGAGCACACCGATCACCGCGACGACGAGCCTGATCTACACGCTGCCGAGCGTCGCGCTGTTCGCGCTGCTCGCCCCGGTCTTCGGCAACCTGTCGCGCTGGACCGCCGTGCTGCCGCTCGCGGCGTACACGCTGCTGATCCTGGTGACCAACACGGTGGCCGGGTTCCTCTCGATACCCCAACCCGTCCGCGACGCCGCCGATGGCATGGGGATGTCTCCGATCCGGCGGGTGTGGACCGTGGAGCTGCCACTCGCCGTGCCGTACATGATGACGGGCATCCGGATCGCGGCCGTGTCGACGGTCGGGCTCGTCACCGTCGCCGCGATCATCGGCCAGGGTGGACTCGGTCGGTTGATCTTCAGTGGGCTTCGACGTGCGTTCTGGACCCCGATGACCGTCGGCGCCTCGCTCTCGATCCTCCTCGCCCTGACGATCGACGCCGTGCTCCTGCTGATCGCGGCGTGGCTCACGCCGTGGCAACGCCGCAAACGGACGCCGGAGTCGTGATGGCCGTTGCGCTTCCCGAGCAGACTGCGGTGCCGCGCGACATCGGGTTCTTCGAGTGGTTCTTCGATGCGGACACGTGGACCGGCAGCGGCGGCATCATCGAATCGCTGATCGACACGGTGCTCCTCTGCGCAGCCGCCACTGCCGTGGCCGCGCTGTTCGCCGTGCCGATCGCCGCCGTGCTGGCCCACTACCGCAAGGCACAGGTCGCGAGTACCTGGCTGGTGAGCCTCAGCCGGGCCGTGCCGACGTTCGCAATCGCCGCACTGCTCGTGCCGTGGTCGCTGCGGCGCGGCTGGGGGTTCGAGCCCTGGCCGATCTTCATCGCCCTGTTCCTCCTCGCCGTCGTGCCCATCTACCTCAACACCTACGTCGCGATCCGAGAGGTGCCGGAGGAGTCGGTCGATGCCGCCCGGGCGCTCGGGTACGGCGAGTCGGCCGTACTCGGCCGCATCGAGTTCGCGATGGGTGCATCGCTGATCCTCGCGGGCGTCCGCGTCGCGGCGATCCAGGTGGTCGCGACCGAGCCGATCCGGGCTTTTCTCGGCGGCGACGGTCTCGGACGCTATGTTCGAGATGGGTTCGGGCAGAACAACACCACGCTCGTGGTCGGGGGAATCGTCCTGATCGGAGGACTCGCCGCGATCACGGGATTGCTGTTCGTGTTCCTGGAAAGACTCGTGCTGCCGACCGGCGTACGCCGACTCGTTCGACATCAAGGAGAGAGACAACCATGACCACCCATTCGAAACGACGCACCGTTGCGAAGCTGCTGGCGCCGCTCGTGGTGTTCGGCCTGGTCGCCGCCGCCTGCGGCAGCGACGACGACTCCGGTGACAGCGGTGCCGACAGCGGCTCCGACACGACCGAGGCCGCCGGTACGGAGTCGACCGACGCCCCCGCCCCCGACGGCCCGACCATCCGGCTGCGCGGCCAGGACTTCAGCGAGGCGATCACGATCGCCGAGGTGTACGGCCAGTACCTGGAGGCCAAGGGCTACGACGTCGACATCCTGACGCCTGCCGGTTTCCGAACGGAAGCGCTGGACGGCATCGAGAACGGCGATCTCGACCTGATCATCGACTACATCGGTGGCACCCAGGCGGCCTTGGCCCCGGATGCACCCCCGAGCGCCGACCCCGACGAGATCGTCGCGGTGATCGGTCCCGCCGTCGAGGAGATCGGCGCCACCCTGCTCGACTACTCCCCCGCCGTCGACGGCGACGCGTTCGTCGTTCGTGGCGACTCCGAGGCGACCACGATCTCCGACGTCGCCGGGCTCGACTACGTGCTCGGAGCGTCGTCACAGTGCCCGGAGCGTCCACAGTGCCTGATCGGGCTCGAGGATCCCGAGATCTACGGCATCACGTTCGCCGACTTCGTGACACTCGAGTTCGGCCCACTGCTCGGAGAGGCGCTCGCCAGCAACGAGGTCGACGCCGTCATCTGGAACACGACCGCCCCACAGATCACCGAACAGGGCTTCAAGGTGCTCGAGGACGACCAGGGCTTGTTCCCGGCGCAGAACATCGCACCGATCGTCACGACCGAGGTGCTCGCGGCCTACGGCGACCAGCTGGCCGCCGACCTCGATGAACTCAGCGCGATGATCACGACCGACGACCTGCTCGCCTGGAACACCGAGACCGACATCGAACTCCGCGAGTCCGACGCGGTCGCCACCGAATGGCTGCAATCGAAGGGCCTCCTCTGAGCGATTGCAGCAGGGGTCAGACCCCGGGCGTAACACCGAGGAGGAACTGGCGGACGTTGTCGCCGATGGCGTCGACGTCGTAGCCGCCCTCCTGGAGCACGATCGTGGGCAGGGCGAGCTGGGCGACCAGCTCGCCCTGCGCGCGGAATCCCTCGGCGGTGATCGCGAGGTCGGAGATCGGGTCGTTGTGGAACGTGTCGACACCGAGCGACACGATCACGAGGCCCGGTCCGAACGACGAGATGGCCTCCAGTGCGGCCGAGAGGGCACCGAGGTAGGCATCGTCGTCGGTGCCCGCGGCGAGGGGCACGTTGAGGTTGGCCCCTGCGCCTCGTCCGGAACCGCGCTCACTCGCGAAGCCCGTGACGTACGGGTAGGCGCGAGCAGGATCGCCGTGGAGCGACACGTACTGCACGTCGTCGCGCCGGTAGAAGATCTGCTGCGTGCCGTTGCCGTGGTGGTAGTCGACGTCGAGGATCGTCACCCGGCTCCCCGTCGTGTCGGCGGCGTGATGGGCGGCGACGGCAGCGTTGTTGAAGAAGCAGTATCCGCCGTAGAGCCCGCTCGGGGCGTGGTGGCCGGGCGGCCGGCAGAGGCCGTAGGCGGTCGGTTCGCCGTCGAGTACGGCGGTGGTGGCGGACAGCGCGATGTCGACCGCGGACCGAGCGGCGCCGTAGGTGCCCTCGGTGATCGGTGTGGTCGTCTCGAAACACCAGCGCCCGAGCTCGTGGTCGACCGGCGTGCGGTCCGGGAACGGTCCGATGCCGTCGAGGAGGCCGGGCATCGAGAACACGTCGGGGACGACGTCGTGCGTGCCTGGATGAGCGACCTGGTAGTCGGCCCAGGCCCGTTCGAGGAACCGCACGAGGCCGGGTTCGTGAACGGCCTCGATCGGCTCGATACCCCACGTCGACGGCTCGGCCAACTCGAACCGGTCGTCGCCGGCCAGCGTGGCGTGGATCGCGTCCGCCCGGCCGGGATGCTCGAACGGCGGCTGGAATCCCGACGACTCGATCTCGGCCAGCGGTGAGTGCCCGCGGTGACGATCCGATGCGACGACGAGCATCGGTGACGACATCGGTCAGCCGAGGAGCCCGGCCCGACGGAGTGCGTCGGTGCGGTGCGGTTCGACCAACACTGCCGCGAGTGCCAGCTCGAGGCCGAGTTCGGCGTTCGCCCGATGTGTGTCCCAGTCGATCGTCCCGTGCGCCCACCGCTCCAGTCCGCGCATCCACTGCACGAACACGTGCCGTGCGAGGCGATCGGTGTCGCAGTCGACGAAGAACATGCCCGCCGCCCGGGCCTTGGCCAGGTCGATCTCGATCGCCGCGATGATGCGGTCGCCGACCGCACCCATGCGCTGCGAGCGAGGACTCGCACCGATCGTGGCCAGCACCGGACGCCAGACGTGGTCGGCCGATCCGATCGTGTCGTCGAGCGCGCCGAGCAACACCCGGGTGCCGTCGACTGGCTCGGCTGCGGGTTGCTCGTCGAGGGACAGTTCCAGTTCGTCGAGGCCATGGCCGACGAATGCCACGAGGACGCCGCTGCGATCGTCGAACTGGTTGTAGAGCGTGGCGACGGCGACGTTGGCACGCTCGGCGAGCTTGCGCATCGTGAGCCCGTCGAGACCGTCGGCGGCGATGATGTCACCGACCGCCTGCAGGATCTCCGAACGCGTTCGTTGCTGGCGCGTCTCCCATCCCTGGCTCATCGTCTCCCCTGGCTCATGGTGTCGCCGAGCTTATGACGCGACGGCGCTTGACAGCGCGCCGGGCGGGTGGTCTCATCCGTGCATGACCCGCCTCGGCTACCAGATCCCGAACTTCACCTATCCCGGCGTCGGGCCGGCCGAGCTGTTCGACGCGGTGGCTGCACAGGCCCGCGAGGCCGACACCTCGGGTTTCGACACCGTGCTGGTGATGGATCACTTCTACCAGCTCCCGATGCTCGGCGAGCCCGACCAGTACATGCTCGAGTGCTACTCGTTGCTGTCCGCACTCGCCAGGGAGACCTCGACGGTCCGCTTGAGCGCACTGGTGACCGGCAACACGTACCGCAACCCGGCGGTGCTGGCGAAGACCGTCACCACCCTCGACATCGTGTCGGGCGGTCGGGCCCAGCTCGGCATCGGCGCGGGATGGTTCGAGTTGGAGCACGATGCGTTCGGCATCGAGTTCGGCACGTTCACCGACCGTTTCGAGAAGCTCGAGGAGGCCCTGCAGATCATCATCCCGATGCTGCGAGGTGAACGACCGACGCTCGACGGCGAGCGGTACACCGCCCGAGACGCAATGAACGAGCCGCCCGCGGTCGCTCGGATCCCGGTGATGATCGGTGGCGGCGGCGAGCGCAAGACACTGCGCATGGTGGCGCAGTACGCCGACGAGTCGAACATCATCTGCCCGCCCGCCGACGTGCAGCGCAAGCTCGACGCCCTCGCCGAGCACTGCGACCGTCTCGGGCGCGACCGGTCGGAGATCACCGTGTCGTGGCAGAAGACCGCCTGTGTGGCCCCGACGGCGGAGGAGGCGAAGGCCGACCTGGTCGCCTATTTCGGCCGGCGCGGGCTCGACCTCGCATCGATGTCCGATGACGAACAGGCCGTGTGGCTCGGCAACTTCGTCTGGGGCGACCCGGACACCGTCGGCGAGAGGTTCGCCGAGATGCTCGTGCCGGGCATCGACGGCTTCACCGTCAACATGCCCGCCAATGGCCACGTCGAAGGACGCGTCGCCCTGCTCGGCCGGACCCTCGCACCCCTCATCGCCTGACGATTGCAGCAGGGGTCTGACCCCTGGTGCAATCGTCAGGCGAGGGCGAGTTCTTCGTTGAGGTACTCGTCGCGGCACTTCGCGCGCTGGAGCTTGCCGCTCGACGTCTTCGGCAGCGTTCCCGGCGTCACGAGCATCACGTCACGCGGCGGGAGGCCGCACACTTCGAGCGTGCGGTGATGGATCCGTTCGCGAATCTCGCCGAGCCCACCGGACGTGTCGCTCACGCGCACCTCGGCCACCACGACCACGCTCTCCTTGCCCTTGTAGCCCTCCATGCCGAACGCGATGACGTTCCCGGCGCGTACGCCGTCGAGCGGCCCGACCGCGCGTTCGATGTCCTCCGGGAAGACGTTGCGGCCACCGACGATGATCACGTCCTTGATCCGACCGCACAGCACGAGTTCACCGTCGAGGATGTAGGCGAGGTCGCCAGTGCACAGCCACCCCTCGTGGAAGAGCGCAGCGGTGGCATCGGGCCGTTTGTAGTAGCCCGGGGTGACCGAGGTGCCGCGCAGCAGCAGCTCGCCGACGTGACGCTCCGGGAGCTCCTCGAACGTCTCGGGATCGACGACCTTCATCTCGAGGCCGGGAACCGGCTTGCCGAGCAGCGGGAGTTGGCGAGCGGTGAGGCCGAGTTCGTCCTCGTCGTGGATCACGACCGGCTTGGCGACCCGCTGTGTCTCGAGCACGATGCGATCGACGGTGTCGGTGACCAGACCGCGTCGACGTGGCGGAAAGGTGCCACCGATGGCCACTTCGGCCATCCCGAATGCCGGGAACATCCCACCGGCGGTGAACCCGAATCGCGACGCCTCGGCGACGAACGCATCGACCGCCTTCGGATCGACGGGCTCGGCTCCCGACAACGCCACGGTCAGACGTGACAGGTCCAGGTCCTTCATCCGCTTGAGCGCGCGGGTGGCGAGCACCCACGAGAAGTTCGGGCCCGCCGTCGCCGTGGCCCGGTAGTCGGACAACCACTGCATCCAGTTGCCGGGGTGGGCGAGGAAGTCCTGTGGCGCAGCCTGCACCAGATCGACACCCTTCGTCATCGGCAGCGCGAGGAACCCGACGAGCCCCATGTCGTGGTACAGCGGCAGCCAGGACACCATCGCGTCGTCACGGTCGAGTTCGGCGGCTTCCGCACAGGCGTCGATGTTCGCGCTCAACACGCGATCGGGGATCATCACACCCTTGGGTTCGCTCGTCGACCCGCTCGTGTACTGCAGGATCACGAGCCGCTCGGGATCGTGCGCCGGGAGCTCCAACGCGTCACCGGTCGGCACGTTCGGTGCTCCGGGCATGATCGCCTTCATCGCCATGATCGGCGGATCGCCCTCCGCAGCGACGTAGAAGTCCGCCAGGAGGTCGTCGATCAGCAGCAGCTTCGCGTCGCCGTGGAGGATCCGCCCGCGGGTGCTGTCGATGAACACGTCGAGCGAGCCCATCCGCATCGGCAACGGAAGCACCATCGACGCCAGGCCGGCCATCCAGCAGCCACGAACGATCGTGATCAGCTCACGGCTCGTGGGTCCGAGGATCGCGACGTGGTCGCCCGGCACCAGCCCACGCGCCTGCAGCGCCGCGCCGACGGCCCGCGCGTCGTCGTGGATCTCGCTCCAGCTCACCTGGACCGGACCCGCCTCGCTGGTCATCGATGCGCCGACGAAGGTGACCCCCGTACCCGAGTCGGCAGCGAGTTCGAGCCGCTCGACGGTCGACGACGTTCGGTTGTCGGTCATCCCCTCGACGCTAGTCGGCGGGCCCCGCTACTGGCTGCCGTCGAGTCGGTCGGGCAGATGCGTGGTCCGACCTCCCCGAATTCGCACGTCCGGCGGATCGCACACGTGACAGCCGTACTCGACGTGGATCCCCTGGATCGACATCTGGCTGCCCCTGGACTTCTCCAGGATGACCTGTGGCCGGTGGTACAGATCGTCGCTCCCACACGTCGGACACCGCGGCCGCGGGTCTCGGGTCCACGTGACGTCGCAGATTGCGCAGGTCAGCTCGATCCGGCCGTCGTCGAGCGGCGTGCCCGACAGGTCGTCGTCGCCGCCGCACGACGGACAGACGATCTCCAGGGCCATCGGTTCACCCTACGACGCCATCGGAGGCGATCCGGGACGCGACGAGGGGGCGGTCGACCTCGGTCGACCGCCCCCTCGGTGCGGCGTTGCACCTGGGGTCTGACCCCAGGTGCAACGCTTGTCAGATGAGGCCCTGCTGGGTGAGGTAGTCCTCGGCGACGGCGCGGGGGTCCTCGCCGTCGGCCGAGACCCGGCGGTTCAGTTCGGCCATCGTCTCGTTGTCGAGTCCGGCGAGGATGGTGTCGGCCAGCGCCTCGAAGGCCTCGGGGGCCTGCTGGTACACGCTGTCGGGCATCGTCAGCGACACGTTGTAGAGGATGTTGATGCCCGGATCGTCGACGACATCGAGGCCCAGGGCGGCGATGCGGCCGTCGGTGGTGAAGATCTCACCGAAGGTGCAGTTGCCGTTGGCGGTCTCGTCGTAGATCACGCCGGTGTCGAGGATCTGGTCCTGGCCCTCGGGGATCGTGAGGCCCGTCGCCTCCTCGAGCAGCACCAGTCCGTCGGGACGGTTCGGGAACTCGGTCTCCATGCAGACCGTGGCGTCCGGGTTCTCGTTGACGTACTCCATCATGCCCTGCAGGTCGAGACCCGCGGCCGGCGAATCGCCGGCGGTCGCGAAACCGTAGGTGTTGTTGAACGGCGACACGCCGAGCCAGCGGATGTCGTTCTCGGCGAGGTCCATGGCACACACGCTGTTGGTGAGCTCGACCGGGTCGAAGCTGGGATCCTCCTGTGCGAGATGCACCGTCCAGCCGGTGCCGTTGTACTCCCAGTACGTGTCGATCTCACCGGCGAGCAGGGCGTCGCGGTTGACGACCGTGCCACCGAGGTTGGTCGAGTCGGTGACCGTGGCGCCACCGGCCTCGAGCCCGACGATTGCGAGTTCGCCGAGTACGAACTGCTCGACGAAGTCCTTCGAGCCGACGTTGATGTCGATGCCGCTGAAGTCGAGTTCGGTGAGCGATTCCACCGAGTCGTCCCCGTCGTTCGCCGTCTCGCACTCGGCCGACGACATGTCGTCGCCACCGTCGGTGCTGTCGGCGCCCTCGGTGGCTGACTCGGTCGTGGCGGTCTCTCCACCGTCGCTGCTGCTGTCGTCGTCACTGCCGCAGGCAGCGGCGACGAGCGAGATCGCAGCGACTGCGGCGGCGAGCCGCATCGTTCCACGTGTGCTTCTCATGTTGTCCTTCTCCTTCATCGGTGTTCACGGGGTGTTCGGGGTGTTCGATCGGGGACGCGCCGAAGCAGACCCGGCGGATTGCCGGATTCACAGGCCGCTGGGCCGGAGCGTCTTCTCGATCAGCGCGGCGATCCAGTCGACCGACAACGCAACGAGCGCGGTCATCACCGCGCCGGTGATCAGCACCAGGTCTCGGCTGAGCTTCAGCCCGGCGCTGATCGTGGCTCCCAGCCCTCCCCCACCGATCAGGTAGGCGAGGGCGGCCATCCCCACGGTGATCACGAGCGCGGTGCGCACACCGGCGAGGATCACGGGGACGGCCAACGGGAGTTCGATCTGTCGAAGGGCCTGACGCTTGGTGAGGCCCATGCCCCGGCCGGCCTCGATCACGCTGCGGTCGACCTGCTCGAGGCCGACCATCGTGTTGCGGAGCACGGGGAGCAGCGTGAACAGCGACAGCGCCCAGATCGTGGTCCACGGGCCTCGACCGAGCCAGGCGAAGGCCAGCACGAGCAGGCCGAACGCGGGGATCGCCTGCGCGGAGGTGGCGACGCCGAGGATCGGCGACCCGATGCGCTTGTAACGGGGCCGGGTGAGCAGGATGCCGAGCGGCACCGCCATCACCAGCGTGAACACGGTCGACCACAGCGTCAGCGAGAGGTGCTGTTCGAGTTGCGGTCGCAGGTTGCGATCCCAGTCGAGCGCCCGCTCGTCCTGGAAGATCTTGTCGGCGCCCTGCACGTAGAAGTACAGCGCCAGCGCCCCGAGGATCACGATCACCGGCGTGATGATCAAGCCGACGTTCGTCTTGATCAGCCGGAAACCCGGCGGGAGCCGGTACTCGGAGAGCTCGTCGGACAGCTCGTGGTCGGGGTACGCATCATCGACGCCGCGGACGTCGTCGAGGTCGTGCACGCTCGATTCGGCGAGAGGTGTCGTCATGGGTGACCCGCCCCCGATCCGTTGGAGGCGCCGTTCGCACCGTTCGCGGCAGCGTCGCGAACAGCGAGCTCCTCGTAGTGCTTCTTGGCCTGGCTGCGCAGCCGCTTGAGCACGTCGGCCAACCGTTCGATGTCCAGGATCCCCTGGCAGCGGCCCTTCTGGTCGACCACGACCGCTTGACCGGCGTTGGACAGCAGCATCTCCTCGAGCGCGTCGTGCAACGTGGCGTTCGGTTCGATCCTGGCGTTGACCGCTGCGCCGGCCTGATCGAGCGGCACGGCGGTGTTGGCCAGGTGATGGTCGTTGATCCAACGGATCGGCCGCTGCTCACGGTCGAGCACGAGCATCCACTTCTCCGGTGATGCGTCGTAGCGCCGACGGGCTTCGTCCCGATCGGTGTCGACGTCGACGATCGGCCAGTCGGTGGACAACTGCAGGTCGCGCACCCGCTCGAAGTTCAGGCCCTTCAGCGTCGACCCGGACCCGATGAAGTCGCTCACGAAGTCGTCGACGGGGTACGCGAGGATGCGCTCCGGCGTGTCGAACTGTCGGATCACCGACTGCTCACCGAGGATGGCGATGCGGTCGCCCATCTTGATCGCTTCGTCGATGTCGTGGGTGACGAACACGATCGTCTTCTTCAGGTCGGCCTGGAGCCGGAGGAACTCGTTCTGGAGGCGGTCACGAGTGATCGGGTCGATCGCACCGAACGGCTCGTCCATCAGCAGCACTTCGGGGTCACCACCGAGCGCACGGGCCACACCCACGCGCTGCGCCTGTCCACCGGACAGCTCCTTCGGGTAGCGGTCCCGGAACTGGTTCGGATCGAGACCGGTGAGTTCGAGCAACTCGTCGACGCGGGTGGCGATGCGCTTCTTGTCCCAACCGAGCAGCTTCGGCACGGTGGCGATGTTCTGGGCGATCGTCTGGTGCGGGAACAACCCGATCTGCTGGATGACGTAGCCGATGCGACGGCGGAGTTGGTCGGCGTTGACGGTGGTGACGTCCTCGCCGTCGAAGATGATGCGACCCGACGTCGGCTCGATCATGCGGTTGATCAGGCGCAGCGTGGTGCTCTTGCCGCAGCCCGACGGCCCGACCAGGACCAGGATCTCCCCGACCGGGATGTGCAGGTCGAGGTCGGCGACCGCCGGCACGGTCGAGCCGGGATAGGTCTTGCCGACGCCCTGCAGCTCGATCATCGCCGGCGGTTCGACGCCGGCCGCCTCGGGAGAGGCGGAGGTTCGGAGATCGGTCATGAGCGGAGGCCTTTCGATGTCGTCAGTCGACGGAGCAGCGTGAAGAACAGGTCGGCGACGAGGGCGAGCAGGATCGTGAAGACGACGCCGGTCCACATGCGTTCGACCGAGGTGACATCGGGGAAGCGCTGGAGCCCGTCGTTGATGTACCGGCCGAGCCCGGTGCCGCCGACGAGCGGGGCGA
This sequence comes from Ilumatobacteraceae bacterium, assembly GCA_963712775.1. Taxonomy (GTDB): domain Bacteria; phylum Actinomycetota; class Acidimicrobiia; order Acidimicrobiales; family Ilumatobacteraceae; genus Sva-07. The sequence goes on from CAVQJG010000005.1 coordinate 181,016, forward strand.
TCGCCGAGATGCCGATCACGAGCAGCGTCGCCACCCGCACGCCGGTGAGGATCACCGGCCACGCGAGCGGCAACTCGACTCGCAGCAGACGCTGGGACTTGTTCAACCCCATGCCCTTCGCCGACTCGATGACGGCCTGGTCGACCTCTTCGAGACCGGTCACCGTGTTACGCAGGATGGGCAGGATCGAGTACATCGTCAGCGCGATGATCGGGCCGCGGTCACCGACGCCGATCGACGGGATCGAGATGAAGATGGCGAACAGCGCGAGCGACGGGATCGTCAGCATGATCGCCGCGATGCCGAGGATCGGCCCCCGCAGCGCCTGGACGCGGTGCACCACGACGCCGAGCACGATCGAGATCGGAACGGCGAGGAGCATCGTCATGAGGACGATCTGGAGCGTCTCGACCGTCCGCTCGAAGATCGGCGACCATCCCTCGGCATCGGACATCCACGTCCACCAGCTCTCGTAGGCGTCGAAGTCGAAGACGAGCTTCGGGAGCTCCACGATGCCGTCGACCATCACGCCGATGCCCTCGACAACGTCGTTGTTGGCCGCCGTGTCGGCGATGAACAGCCACCAGATCAACACCGCTGCGAGCACCCCGCCGGCGACCGCGCGTGTCGGGAAGGCACCCCGTGCGGTTGGTGGTTCGACGACGTCGCTCATCGTGCGACGCACCGCTGTTCGATGGGCGTCGGAGGCGAATTCAGGAGCGATGATGTCGTTCGAACGATGGGTTCCTCTCGCGGCCGTCTTGGGAGGCCTCGATTGCTGAGACGGGCGCGGGCTGGTGCCGGCGACCTCGTTGGCGCGGCCCCGACCATACCGCACCCTCGCCCGATGGCAACTCGCGACGCGATCGCGCCGCGACGGTCGGCACGGAGACCGGTGCAGAAGGACGGTCGCTGAACCTGGCATGCTCACCCGCGATGAGACGGGTGTTCCGCGGCGCCGACCTGCTGATCGACGGCGAACTGCGCCGCGGCGATCTCGTCGTCGAACGCGCCCGGATCGTCGCCGTCGAACCGGCGTCGGGGCCCGCCCTCGCCGCGCTCGACCCCGACGCGGAAAGCGTCGACGTCGCCGGCTGCGTGATCTCACCGGGCTTCGTCGATCTGCAGTGCAACGGTGCGGTCGGCATCGACATCACGACCGAGCCCGAGGGCATCGCTGCGGTCGCTCGGGCGCTCCCGCGCTTCGGTGTCACCTCGTTCCTGCCGACGGTGGTGACGAGCCCGGCGAGCAACCGACGGAACGCGATCGAGGCGCTGACCGCCCTCCGCGGCGCCGAGCCGGAACCGGCGGAACCTGTGGGCGCCGACCCGATCGGGCTGCACCTCGAGGGCCCGATGATCTCGCGCGAGTATCTCGGCGCCCACGTGGCCGAACACGTGGCGACCCTCGACGCAGCCGAACTCGACGAGTGGGTGCGGTCGCAGGCGGTCCGCCTGGTCACCCTCGCACCGGAGCTTCCCGGGGCACCCGCCGTGATCGAGCGCCTGTCCGGCGCCGGGATCACCGTGTCGGCCGGTCACACGGCGATGACCCCTGTGGATCTCGCGGCGGCGAAGGCAGCCGGGCTGTCCGGAGCGACGCACCTGTTCAACGCGATGGCGCCCTTCGGTCATCGGGCGCCCGGCCCGATCGGTGCCGTCCTCGCCGACGACAGCGTGGTCGCCGGTCTCATCTGTGACGGCCTCCACGTCGATCCGGCCGCGGTGCGCATGGCGTGGCGGGCGTTGGGTCCGACCCGTGTGTTGCTGGTATCGGATGCCGTCGGTGCGTTGGGTGCGCCGTTCGGACCGTTGCACCTCGGCGGCCTGGAGGTGATCCACGACGCCAGCGGGGTGCGCACGCGCGACGGCGTCCTCGCGGGCAGCGCACTCGCACTCGATCAGGCGGTGCACAACCTGATGGAGTTCACGGGATGCGGCCTCCCCGAGGCACTCGCGTGCGTCACGTCGACGCCCGCCGATCTACTCGGATCGACCGACCGGGGTCGTCTGACCGTCGGGTCACGCGCCGATCTCACGATCCTCGATCGCGATGCCGAACTCGTCGCCACGGTGATCGGCGGCGTCACCGCCTGGCAGCGCTGATCAGAGGCAGGCTACGCACGGCGTCGTTGAGCGCGACCGTTCGCGGGTCGCCGGCGATGCCACCGGCCATCTGGTTCATCACGTAGCCGTAGCCGACCTTCGCCTCGAGGTCGCCGTAACCGAGCGAGCCTCCCGCACCGGCGTGCCCGAACGAGGTGGGCGACAGCATCGGTGCGAACTCGCCGTCGAGCATGAAGCCCATGCCGAACCGGGTGGGCAGCACCAGACAGGTGTCGGGTCCGTTGACCGCCTCGGAGCGCGCCGCCATCGCCGTGTCATCGGAGATCAGGCGAACGCCGTCGACCTCGGTGACGGTCGCTGCGTACATCCTCGCCAAGCTCCGCGCGGTGGTGATCCCGTTGGCGGCGGGCATCTCGGTGGCGTGAACGGCACGACTGTTGAACGGGTCGGCGGGACCGGCCATCATCACCCCGCTCATGAACAGCGCGTTGAACCCCATCGTGCCGGGGCCGGCGATCTGCATCATCATCGCCAACGCTTCGGGATCGGTGGGCGGAGGCGCCTGCTCCAACCGCGACACCCGGGGCTCCTCCGCCTCGGGCAGGCCGATCCAGAAGTCGAGGCCGAGTGGGGCTGCGACCTCCTCGGCGAAGTACTGGCCGATCCGGCGGCCGTCGACGCGGCGTACCAGCTCGCCGGCGAGCCAGCCGTAGGTGAGAGCGTGGTAGCCGTGTGCAGAACCGGGTTCCCACATCGGGGTCTGCGCGCCGAGGGCGTCGACGACGGGCGTGATCGCCATCAGATCGTCGAACGACAACGGTGCGTCCACGTAGGGCAGGCCGGCCTGATGGCTCATCACCTGGCCGATCGTGACGGTTTCCTTGCCGTTGGCGGCGAACTCGGGCCAATACGCGGCGACGGGGTCGTCGTAGGAGATCGAGCCCGCTTCGACCAGGCGCGCAACGCAGATCGCCGCTGCGCCCTTGGTGGTGGAGAACACGAGTTGCAGCGTGCGCTCGTCCCAGAGCCGACCGGCCTGCTTGTCGGCGACACCGCCCCAGATGTCGACCTCGAGCTCACCGTCGACGTACAGCGAGAACGCCGCACCGAGTTCGTCGTACTCGGCGAAGTTCCGCTCGAAGGCGTCGGCGACCGCGCCGAAGCCGTCTCCCACCGTGCCGTTGATCTGCGTCATTCGCAGGACGGTACTCATCTGCGGCTTGCCTAGGCTGGTCTGCCGGTATGAGCGACGTGACCAATCCCCCCATCGCCGGCAGCGACACGCCCCCGAACCGCTACGACGCCGCGCTCGCGCGTGAGATCGAGTTGCGCTGGCAGGACTGGTGGGACGAGCACCACACGTTCGAGACGCCGAACACCGCCGGCCCGCTCGCCGACGCCGACCTGGCCGCCGAACGGGGCGAGAAGCTGTTCGTGCTCGACATGTTCCCCTACCCGTCGGGCACGGGGCTGCACGTCGGCCACCCGCTCGGGTTCATCGGCACCGACGTGTACGCCCGGTTCAAGCGGATGACCGGCCACAACGTGCTGCACGCGATGGGGTTCGACGCGTTCGGTCTGCCCGCCGAGCAGTTCGCCGTCGAGACCGGCCAGCATCCCGCCATCACCACGGCGGAGAACGTCGCCACCTATCGCCGCCAACTCCGACGTCTCGGGCTCGCCCACGACCCGCGTCGCAGCGTGTCGACCACCGACCCCGAGTTCTATCGCTGGACCCAGTGGATCTTCAGCCAGGTGTTCAACGCCTGGTACGACCACGCTCTCGGTCGGGCGCGGCCGATCACCGACCTGATCGCCGCGTTCGAGTCGGGTCGGCGGCCGACCCCCGACGGCCGTCCCTGGACGGAGCTCACCGACGGCGAACGCGCCGACATCGTCGACGATCACCGTCTCGCGTACGTGAGCGAGGCACCGGTCAACTGGTGCCCTGGTCTCGGCACGGTCGTCGCCAACGAGGAGGTCACCGCCGACGGACGCAGCGACCGCGGCAACTTCCCCGTGTTCAAGCGCAACATGCGCCAGTGGATGATGCGCATCACCACCTACGCCGATCGGCTGATCGACGACCTGGAACTGCTCGACTGGACCGACGCGATCAAGACGATGCAGCGCAACTGGATCGGCCGCAGCCACGGCGCCGAAGTGCACTTCCCGAGCCCGGCCGGGGAGATCACGGTCTTCACGACGCGCCCGGACACGCTGTTCGGCGCGTCGTTCATGGTGCTGTCGCCCGAGCATCCGTTCGTCGATGCGCTCACCGTGGCCGAGCAGGCCGACGCCGTTGCCGCCTACCGCGAGCAGGCGGCGAAGAAGAAGGACTTCGAACGCCAGGACGAGACCCGGGAGAAGACCGGCGTCTTCACCGGCTCGTACGCCACCAACCCGGTCAACGGCGAACTGATCCCGGTGTGGATCGCCGACTACGTCCTGATGGGCTACGGCACCGGCGCGATCATGGCGGTCCCGTGCGGCGACCAGCGCGACTTCGAGTTCGCCGAGAAGTTCGGGCTGCCGATCCCGGCGATCCAGCGGCCGCCCGCCTCGTGGTTCGAGGCGCAGGGCGTCGAACCGACGCTCGACACGTCGCAGTGGCCGATCGCGTACGTCGGCGATGCGCCGTACGTGCAGTCGGCCAACACGTCCCAGCCGGATGGCCTCGACCTGAACGGCATCGACAACAAGGCCGAGGGCATCGCGAAGACGAACGCCTGGCTCGAAGCGCACGGTGCGGGCACGGCGACGGTCAACTACAAGTTGCGCGACTGGCTGTTCAGCCGCCAGCGCTACTGGGGCGAACCGTTCCCGATCGTGTACGACGCCGATGGCCGCCCACACACGCTGCCCGACGAGATGTTGCCGGTGGTGTTGCCCGAGACCGAGTCGTTCTCGCCGCGTACGTTCGATGCCGACGACGAGTTCTCCAACCCGGAGAGTCCGCTCGATCGGTTGAGCGACTGGGTCGAGGTCGAGCTCGATCTGGGCGACGGTCCGAAGGTGTACCGGCGCGACACCAACGTGATGCCGCAGTGGGCGGGCTCGTGCTGGTACGAGATGCGCTACCTCGACCCCACCAACGACCAACGCTTCGTCGACCGCGCGGTCGAGGAGTACTGGATGGGTCCGCGCACCGACATCCGTCCCGACCATCCGGGGGGCGTCGACCTGTACGTCGGCGGTGTCGAACACGCCGTCCTCCACCTGCTCTACTCGCGTTTCTGGCACAAGGTGCTGTACGACCTCGGCGAGGTGAGCTCGAAGGAGCCGTACGCACGCCTGTTCAACCAGGGGTACGTGCAGGCTGCCGCCTACAAGGACGAACGCGAGATCTACGTCGACGCCACGAAGATCGAGGGCGACGACAAGGTCGGCTTCACCTACGAGGGCAAGCCGGTCACCCGTGAGTGGGGCAAGATGGGCAAGAGCCTCAAGAACGCCGTCTCACCCGACGACATGTACGAGCAGTACGGCGCCGACACGCTGCGTCTGTACGAGATGGCGACCGGCCCGCTCGACGCATCGCGTCCGTGGGAGACCCGCGACGTCGTGGGCATGTACCGGTTCCTCCAGCGGCTCTGGCGAAACATGATCGACGAGAGCACCGCGGAGTGCACGGTGGTCGAGTCGGCCGCCGACGACGAGACGCGCAAACTGCTGCACCGGACGATCGACACGGTACGAACCGAGATGGACGCGCTGCGGTTCAACACGGCGATCGCGAAGCTGATCGAGCTGAACAACGCGGTCACGAAGCTCGACGCCACTCCTCGCGAGGTGGCCGAGCCGATGGTGATCATGTTGTCGCCGCTCGTTCCCCACGTCGCCGAGGAGCTGTGGCGACGGCTGGGCCACCCCGACACGATCACCTACGTGTCGTTCCCCGAGGCCGATCCGGCACTGCTCGTCGACGACATGATCGAGGTGCCGATCCAGATCAACGGCAAGGTGCGCGGTCGCGTCGACGTCGCCGCCGACGCGACGCCCGACGCGATCGAGGCGACGGCCCTCGCCGACGACAAGATCAAGGCGCTGCTCGACGGCGCGACCCCGAAGAAGGTGATCGTCGTTCCCGGGCGCATGGTCAACATCGTCGTCTGACACGGGACGGACCGACCCATTGCTTTTCGACGGCGACGGCGCGACGATGTCAGTGGGCCCGACGAGGTGCCAAACAGGGATCCAGGAGTGAGACCGGTTCACCGGTTCCACTGACTGATCCGAGCCTTTCCCCGCAAACGGGAGTGCACCTCGCGGGCCCGTTTTCGCGCCCCGCTTCGGGTGCCGGTCCACGGCGGACGGCACCGGCGGGATCCCATCGGTCCGGGTCGAGCTCCCGGCCGGAGCCGGTTCGAGCGGCCCGACTATCGTTCGCTCCACGCCGAACATCCGAGCGAGGGGGGTTGCATGAGCAACGACACGACACAGGAGCCGGCCGACCGGCGGGCACCGGTCGCCGACTGGACCACCGACTACGACGTGCTCGATCCGGACTACGTCGCCGATCCGTACCCCGTGTGGGACGACCTGCGCGAGCAGTGTCCGATCGCCCACACCGAACGTTGGGGCGGATCATGGTTGCCCACGCGCTACACCGACGTGCAGCGGTTCGCACAGGACCACCACGGGTTCAGCTCGAGCGACGTCGGCGTCCTGACCTTCGACGACGAGGAGCGGCCGCCTCCTCCGGTGGAGATCCCGCTCCCACCGATCGACCAGGATCAGCCGGACCACACCTGGACGCGGCGCCTGATGCTCCCCTGGTTCTCGCATTCCCGCGTCGCGCAGTACGAGCCCTTCACGCGGGAGTTGTGCAACCGGCTGATCGACGGCTTCATCGAGAACGGATCGGCCGACGCGGCCGGCGACTACGCCCGCCAGATCCCGGTGCGGGTGATCTCACTCGTGCTCGGCGTGCCCGACGAGATGGCCGACACGTTCACCGGCTGGGTGCAGGACTTCCTCGAGTTCGCCCACGAGGAGGCCCGCGCCACTCGCGGTCGCGACGCGATGACGCTCTACCTCCTCGAACAGCTGGAGTACCGCCGAAGCAATCCCGGCGACGACCTGATGAGCGCGCTGCTGCACACCGAGGTCGAGGGCAAACCGGTCGACGACCTCACGATCATGGGCATGGCTGCGCTCACGCTGATCGCCGGCGTCGACACCACGTGGTCCGGCATCGGCTCGGCGATGCTCCACCTGGCAACTCATCCGCAGGACGCGAAGCGCCTCGTCGACGAGCCGGAGATCATGCCGCTGGCGATCGAGGAACTCCTGCGGGCCTACTCCCCCGTCACGATGGCGCGCATCGCCACCGACGACGTCGAGGTGGCCGGCTGCCCGATCAAGGCCGGCGACAAGGTGCTGATGAACTTCCCGGGCGCCAACCGCGACCCCGAGATCTTCGAGAACCCGGACGAGGTGATCCTCGATCGCGCGCAGAACCGCCACGTCGCGTTCGGCGCGGGCATCCACCGCTGCGCGGGATCGAACCTTGCCCGCATGGAGATGCGCGTGGCCGTCGAGGTCTGGCTCGATCGGATCCCCGAGTTCCGCCTCGCCGACGATGCCGAGGTCACCTGGGCCGGTGGCCAGGTGCGAGGCCCGCGTCAGGTGCCGGTCGTCTTCTGAACGGGCGCTCCGAGCGAGCTCGGGTTCACTCGCGCGGCCGCGTTCTGTAACATCGTTCCAATTCGTAGTGGTCCGTCCGTCCGGGACGAGCCCGAGTTGGAGGTTGACCGTGAGCAACGACACTTCGCCGATCGCCCCCACACAGGGGCCGGTCACCGAGCCCGTCACCGACTGGGGCACCGATTACGACATCTTCGACCCGCAGTACGTCGCGGACCCGTACCCGATCTGGGCGGAGCTGCGCGAGAGCTGTCCGATGGCGCACACCGAGCGCTGGGGAGGGTCGTGGCTGCCGACCCGGTACGAGGACGTCTACGCGATCGCACACGACATTGCGACGTTTCCGTCCGGCAACGGCATCAGCGTCGTTCCGATGATCCCGATCGGCGATGCGAACGACCCCGGCCACGTTCCTGCACCGGTCCTGACGTCAGGGGTCCCTCCGATCAGCGCCGATCCGCCGCTGCACACGTGGACGCGGCGCCTCGTGCTCCCCACGATGAGCCCTGCCCGCGTCGCGGAGTACGAGGTCTTCACCCGCGAGCTCTGCCGACGCCTCGCGACCGAGATCGCCGAACGTGGCGAGGGCGACGCCGCGTCGGGGTACGCCCAGCAGATCCCCGTGCGGGTGATCGGCCACATTCTCGGCGTGCCCGAGGAGATGGCGAGCACGTTCACCGAATGGGTGCGCGACGTCCTCGAGTTCGCCCACGATCCCGAGCGGCGGCGACGGGGCATCACGGGCATCATCGAGTACCTGCAGCAGGCGATCGACGAGCGCGAGGCCGATCCGACCGACGACTTCATCAGCGAGCTGATCCAGTCGGAGCATGACGGCGAACCGATCACGCGTGACGTGGTGATGGGGATGTGTGCACTGCTGTTGATCGCCGGGATCGACACCACCTGGTCGTCGATCGGCTCCACGATGTGGCACCTCGCCACCCATCCCGACGACCGGCGGCGACTGGTCGCCGAGCCCGAGCTGATGCCCACGGCGATCGAGGAGTTCCTCCGCGCCTACGCGCCCGTCACGATGGCCCGCCGGTTGATCGAGGACGTCGAGTACAAGGGCTGTCCGATCAAGGCCGAGGAGCGCATCCTGATGAACTTCCCAGCGGCGAACCGCGATCCCGAGGTCTTCGAGAACCCCGACGAGGTGATCCTCGACCGGACGCAGAACCGGCACCTCGCGTTCGGCGCCGGCATCCACCGCTGCGCCGGGTCCAACCTGGCACGCATGGAGCTGCGTGTCGCCGTCGAGGAGTGGTTGGCGGCGATGCCCGAGTTCGAGCTCGTCGACCCGGCACTCGTCACCTGGGCAGGCGGCCAGGTCCGCGGCCCCCGGTCGATCCCGGTCCGCGTCGACTGAACACCTGACCTCCGATCCGCGCGCACGGGCCGTCGTTCACGGCACACGGCCACCGATCAGGGCACACGGGCCCTGGCGAGCACGATCGATCGGCGCGATCCTGGACCCATGACCGACCACGACGATCTCCTGTCCGCACGCGACGTCGACGCCGACGCCGAACGGTTCGTGGATCCCGCCGAGGAGCCGGAGGTACCGCAGCGACTGGGTCACCCCGGCGAGGGCTCCGACGCCGACGTCCTCGATCAACACCTCGAGGTGCCCGTCGACGACGAGGACGTGTGACGGAGGTGCCGACCCTGCTGCAACCGGGGTTCGACGTCGCGTCGTAACCCGAGGTGCGCACGATCACCGACGCCGCTTCGCGCTGAGCGCCAGCAGTTCGGCGATGCCCTCCTCGATCCCCATGGCGAGCACCTGGATGTCGGGCATGCTGTCCCAGTCGCCCGTCACCCCGAACGAGATCTTGCCGTTGTAGGAGAGGATCGCCACCCCGGTGCGTACGCCGTACGACAACGGCACGAACGGGCGGTAGTCGAGCATCTCCCGACCGCATGCGTAGAGCGGGATCTGTGGACCCGGGACGTTGGTCGTCACGGTGTTGACGCTGCGCTGGGGCGCACGGCGCAACACCGTCACCGCCGTCCGGAATCCGATCGCCAACAGCAGCGGTGGAGCGAACGCGGCCATCTCGGAGACCGCGCCCCCTGCGTCGGCCTGGTGCGACTCCTTCAGCTCCGCCATCTGCGTTCGCACGGCGCTGAGCCGGGCGAGTGGGTCAGCGATGCCGACCGGGAGTTCCGCGATCATGGCCGACACCTGGTTGTTGTAGGTGTGATCGCCCGACGTGCGCACCGACACCGGCACCAGCGTGCGCACCACCACGCCGTCGACGTCGTCGCCACGGTGAGCCAGCAGGTCGCGAAACCCCCGGGTGATCGCGGTCAGCACGATGTCGTTGACCGTGCCCCCGAGGGCGAGGCGGATGCGCTTCACGTCGGCGAGGGTGGTACTCGCCCAGGTCCATCGCCGATGCGGACCGATCGATCCTTCGATCGACAGCGCGACGTTCGGTTGGAGCCGTTGGCCCAGGGCAACGGCCCCGGAGACGACCTCACGCGCGTTCGCCGCGAGCCGGCGCGGTGTGCGCAACGTCGACCGCACCCAGCGTGCCATCTCGTTCGGACTGGCGATCGTCTGGGCGAGCGCATCGCGCACGAGGTCGACGTCGGTGGGCGCGGTCTCCGGTTCCCAGTCGTCGTCGATCGGCGCCGATCCCTCCGGCGACGGATCGAGGACCACCGCCATCAGATCGGTCCCCGACACGCCGTCGACCATGCAGTGGTGGACCTTCGAGATCATGGCCCACGTGCCGTCGGCCAGGCCCTCCACTATCCAGGTCTCCCACAACGGTCGGTTGCGGTCGAGTTCCTGCGACATGAGGCGGCCCATCAGCGTGCGCAGGTCGTCGTCGGAGCCGGGCGAGGCGAGCGCGGTGTGACGGACGTGGTACTCGAGGCGGAAGTGCGGATCGTCGACCCACACGGGGCGCCCGAGTCCGCCGGGCACGAACCGGACACGCTGGCGGTACCGCGGCACCAGCGGCAGCTTGCTGCGAATCAACGCGACCACCTCGTCGTAGTCCGGGGCCGGACCATCGAAGATCGCACACGATGCGATGTGCATGTGACTGATGCCGTCCTCGACGTGGAGGAACATCGCATCGAGCGGGCTCATCCTGTCCATCGGGCCCTCCTGCTGTCGCGAACTGCCACCCCTGGGGTTCGATCCTGGACGACGCGAGACCGACGCGACAGGGCACTTCGTCCCCCGAGTGGATGCCGCGACCGGCTGCACCGTTCTCGGTAGCCTGCGCTTCGTGACCCCCCGCGCCGGATCCCTCCTGCTCGGCGCTGCCCTGCTGGTCCTGAGCGCGTGCAGCGCCACCGCGCAGAGCAGCGGCGAAACGCTCGAGGCCCCGTCCACGGAGCCCGCCGACACCACGCCCACCACCGAGGCGACGACGACGACCTCCACGACGGTGCCGCCACTCGATGTCTACGATCCGCTGTGCGTCGTCGAGGTGCAGCCGGGCGAATCGCTCAGTCTGATCGCCGACCGCTTCGACGACGACACGGTTCGCGTCGACACGATCGCCGCCGAGAACGACCTCGAGGGCAACACGATCTTCCCCGCACAACTGCTCGACGTCTGCGTCGACAACGGTCTCGACGACCGCACCGGAGCAGCCCGTGAGCCCAACCAGGCGCTCGTGGCCGAAGCGACACGCGCCAACGTGGAGATCCAGCAGGCCAAGCTCAACGAGTTGTTCGCCGGGTACGGCATCAACGAACTCGTGATCGACGGCGTCTCGGGTTCGGCGACCCGTCAGCGGCTGTGCGCCGCCCGCCTCGGGCTCGGCCTGCCGGTCAGCACGGCCGACATGGCCGCGGGCAGCGAGGAGGAGCAGGTGCTGATGGCGGCGACGCAGATCAACATCCCACTGTCGGCCCCGGTCGACAAGGAACGTTGGGTGCTCATCGACCAGACCTGCCAGATCATGTTCGTCGGGGCATCGAACCAGCAGCTCCAGTTCGTCTTCCCCACCTCCACCGGCGAACCGGGCCACGAGACCCGCCTCCAGGACCGGTCGATGGTGTACCGCTACGACCCGGCGTTCGACAACGGCGGGTGGCACGACAGCACCGACTTCCCGGTGCCCGAGGACAACCCGCTCAACGGCAACATGTACAAGCCGCTGTACTTCGACGGCGGTCAGGCGATCCACGGCGCGAACAACGTGCCGACCAGCCCGCAGAGCAAGGGGTGCGCTCGTCTGCGCCTCGAGCACCAGGACGCGTTGCTCGCCTGGTTGGGCATCGCCGACGTGACCACACCGATCGGCGGGTCGAGCTTCGACCTCGCCGTGAGCATCCAGGGCGTGTACGCGCCACCGATGTGATGACGCCCGACGAGCAGGTCAGCCGGTATCTCGACGACGGCTTCCTCGTGGTGCCCGACCTGATTTCGGGGGATTCGATCGACGCCGTCAACGCGGAAGCGGTCCGGTTCGCCCGAGGCGAGTTCCGGTCGATCAACGCACCCGACCTGCCGGCCGGGCGTTCCGACGCCGAAGCGATGCAACAACTCCTCGCGGTGCACTTCCCGCACTGGGTGAGTCCCGTGGTCCGGTCGATGATCGACGTCGAGCCGATCGCCGAGATCCTCCAGCGGATCACCGCTGCGCACGTGCCCGACTGGGACGGCAGCGTGAAGTGCATGCAGTCGATGTTGTTCGTCAAGGGACCGGGCATGCCGGGTCAGGCATGGCACCAGGACGAGCGGTTCATCCCCACCCGCGATCGTTCGCTGATCGGGGTGTGGATCGCCTTGGACGACGCGACCGCAGCCAACGGCTGCCTGGAGGTGATCCCGGGCTCGCATCGCTCCGGCTACATCCATCCGTTCCGCCCGCACGGACGCCCCGAGGAGTTCGACCCGACCGACGAGGCCTACGGTTTCGACACGTCCCGTACCGTCACCGTCGAGGTGAGCGCCGGCAGCGTGGTCTTCTTCAACGGCTATCTCCTCCATCGATCCCAACGCAATCGCAGTGACAGGTACCGACGAGCCCTCGTCAACCACTATTGCAATGCCTGGTCACTGCTTCCCTGGTCGCCGGTCCCCCACGACGTCGCGACCACGGCCATCGCCGTCGAGGACTACCGCAACGTCGTTCCGATCGGCCCGGATCCGTACGCCTGGAAGGGCTACGGCGAGTGCCCGGACTGGGTGTTGATCCGCCCCGCGGCGGGCGAGTGGGGCTGACCGGGGGCAACCGGGAGGCCAGGGCCCTTGGTCACGATCTCGACGGCTGGCTTCACCGAGAGGGTCCAATGGCGTAAGACTGCACGTGTGGAACGACCAGCGCCCGCGATCTACGAGTTGTCGGCGATCCCCGAGTTCGGCGCGTTCCTCCTGTCGGCGCCCTGGCTGGCCACCGCACCACGCGGGAACGGACGGCGCGTCCTGGTCCTCCCGGGATTCACCGCGGGCGACGTGTCGACGGCTCCGCTGCGCCTCGCACTGCGCGCCCTCGGCCACAAGCCGTCGCCGTGGGGGCTCGGCCTCAACGTGGGTCCGGACGACGAGACCGTGCGCCAGTTGCTCCGGCTGCTCGACCAGCTCGTGCACCAGAACGGCGGTCCGATCGACATCGTCGGATGGAGCCTCGGCGGCATCATGGCGCGGTTGCTCGCGCTGCACCATCCGGACCGCGTGCGTCAGGCGATCTCGCTCGGCAGCCCGATCCGTGTCGAGGACCCCCAGGCGAACCTCAGCGAGAGCGTGCGACGGCTCTCGCAGCTCGCCGGTCTCCAGCGGGGTCGTCGGGGACACGACCTCACCGAGGTCCCGGTGCCCTCGACGGTCATCTACTCGCGCCAGGACGGTGTCGTCGCGGCAGCCTCGTGTCTGCAACCGGTCGGGCCGACGTCGGAGAACATCGAGGTGCGCGGCGCCCACATCGGCCTCGGCCACAATCCTGCGGTCGTCTGGGCGGTCGCCGACCGCCTGGCGCAGCGCACCGGCGAATGGACCCCGTTCGTGCCGCCATCGACCCTGGCGTGGTGCTATCCGGAGCCGGCTGTGCATGGCGACGCGATCGCTCCCACGCCCCGAGTTGCAGGGTTCTGATCGCCGTGCCCACGTCGCAGATCGCTCGCGGACACTCACGGTTGCTGGCGATCGAGACGCCGACGGCGCTCGGCCACACGTCGACCCTCACGATCGTCGACGCCGCCAACGCTCCGCATCGGCTCGACGCCGCCCTGCTCCGCCAGGAGGTGAGCGCCCGCCTCGACGACCTTCCGATGCTGCGCCAGTCGCTCGTCGACGTCCCGTTCGGACTCGACCGGCCGTGGTGGCGGGACCATCCCGGCTTCGACCTCAACTACCACCTTCGCCACATCGCGGTGCCGGATCCCGACGACCCGAACTCGCTGGCCGAACTGGTGGCGCGCATCCACAGCCGCCCGCTCGACCGCGGCCGCCCGCTCTGGGAGCTGTACCTGGTCTCGGGACTCGCCGACGGCCAGGCCGCGCTGCTGTTCAAGATGCACCTCGCCGCGCTCGCCGCATCGACGGGCAACTCGTTGTGTGCCGGGTTGATCGGCGACTCGCCCGACCTGATCGGCGACCCCGATGACGGAGCCCGCCAGTGGCGGCCGCAACCGGGGCCGTCGCTGCACGACATCGGCACGAGAGCGTGGATGAACGCGCTCGTCGACCCGATGCGCACGCTCACGACGGTGCCGCGCACCTTGAACTCGATTCCCGGGTTGCGCAGCGTGCTCAACCCGGCGTTGGCGCTGATGAACCAGCGAGCCCAACGGTCGATCGTGATCGCCGAACAGTCGGGCATCACGCCGCGCACTTCGTTCAACGCCCGCATCGGCCCGCATCGTCGCTGGGCACACACCGAACTCGACCTCCGCCGTATCGCCGACGTCCGGTCACGCTTCAGCGTGAGCACCGTCGACGTGCTCACCACCGTGTGCGGTGGAGCGTTGCGGTGGTGGCTCCTCCAGCACGACGAACTGCCTCGCGAGACGCTGAAGGCGCTCGTGCCGCTGTCGGTCACCGACCCCGAGGCCATCGAGGGGATCGCCGGTGCGGTGGTCAGCCTGAGCACGAACCTGCACCGCATCCCCGAGCGCCTCGAGGTCGTCCACGAGCAGATCGGCGAGGCGGTCGACCGTCACGGCGCGATGACGGCAGCCGAGATCCGCGGCATCGGCGGCGGCACCCCGCTGCTCGGCATCGTGGCCTCCCGACTCCTCGAGCGCAGCCCGTTGGCCGAGCGCCTGATGCCGCCGTTCAACACCACGATCACGTCGGTTCCGGGATCGAAGGATGCCCAGTACGCCCTCGGGGCCGAGGTGACGGCGATCTACCCGATCCTCGGCGTGGTCGACGGCATGGGGTTGCACTTCGGCGCGATCTCGGTCGGCGACCGCTTGTGCCTGAGCCTCGTGTCCGATCGCGAACAGATCCCGGACCTGGCCGAACTGGCCGCTCGGATCCCGGTCGAGTTCGACCTGCTCGAGAAGTCGAAGCCCCGGCGCCGCGCGATCGCCTGACGATCAGCCGCCGGCGGTGTCGGTGGGCGCCTCGACGGCGGGTGTCGTCACCTCCGGCGCCGGCTGCTCGGGTTCCGGTTGGACGATCGTGACATCCGGTGTCTCCTCACTGGAGCCGTCGTTCGAGATGATGGCGAACATCATCAGCACGAAGAACAGCACCGCCACGACACCGAGGACGACGCCGACGGCCGAGTTGTCGGGCGACGACACGGGCGAGGCGGGCGGCCGGGGCGGTGGCGCCACCGGCGGAGCGACCTGGGTGCCGGGGGTCGGCGGGACCTGCGCCTGGTTCGGGTCGATGTAGACGTTGAGGACGACACCGCCGCGGTTGACGGTCTGGGTCCAGCTGGCACCGTTCCAGTAGCGGGCGTTGCCCTGTCCGGTCGGATCGACGTACCAGCCCGGCGGGGTGTAGCTGTCGGTCATCGTCTGCGCTCCTCGGTTCCTCGTGCCCGGAGAACGGATCGTCCTCGGGAACATCGAGCGTACCGACTCGTCGGAAACGAGCCGTGGATCGCCGTCGTCCGTGACCGCTGCGACCGCGATCATCGCCTTCGATGACGGACGCGGCCCACCGAGCGGCCAACATGCATCGGAGTACAACCCGACGAACAAGGAGACGCTGATGGCGTGGGACTTCTCGACCGAACCGGAATTCCAGGAGAAGCTCGACTGGGTCGAGCAGTTCTGCAAGGACGAGGTGGAGCCCCTGCACTACGTGTTCCCGTACGCGGTTCGCTCACCTGATCCGAAGGTCAAACAGCTGGTCCGTGACCTGCAACAGCAGGTGAAGGACCAGGGGCTGTGGGCGATCTTCCTCGACGAGGAGCTCGGTGGCCCCGGTTTCGGTCAGCTCAAGCTCGGTCTGCTCAACGAGATCCTCGGCCGCTACCCCGCTGCGCCACAACTGTTCGGCGCTGCGGCCCCCGACACGGGAAACATGGAGATGCTCGCCGCCTACGGCACCGAGGAACAGAAGGAACGCTGGCTGACGCCGCTGTTGAACCAGGAGATGTTCTCCGCGTACTCGATGACCGAGCCGCAGGGTGGCTCCGACCCGAACCTGTTCAAGACGACCGCGGTCCGCGACGGTGACGAGTGGGTGATCAACGGCGAGAAGTGGTTCACGAGCGCCGGCCGCGTCGCCGACATCCTGTTCGTGATGTGCACCAACGGCATGTACGTGGTGCCGCGCACCACGCCGGGCGTCGAGATCATGCCGGAGCCGCGCAACCACAACCACATCAAGTACGTCGACGTGCGCATCCCGCTCGATCACCTGCTCGGCCCCGAGGACGGCGCGAAGGTGCTCGCCCAACGCCGCCTCGGCGGTGGTCGCATCCACCATGCGATGCGCACGATCGCCCAGTGCAAGTTGGCCTTCGACATGATGTGCGAGCGCGCGCTGTCGCGCGAATCACACGGCAAGATCATCGGCGAGCACCAGATGGTGCAGGAGAAGATCGCCGACAGCTACGCCCAGCTGCGCATGCTGCGACTCTTCGTGCTGGAGACCGCCTGGAAGATCGACAACACCTCCACCCAGGAGGCCCGCACCGACATCGCCGCGGTGAAGTTCACGATGGCCAAGGTGCTGCGGGAGATCTCGTTCAACGCGCTGCACATCCACGGTTCGCTCGGCACCACCGATCTCACGCCGTTGCAGGACATGTACGCCGGAGCACCCACGATGGGCCTCGCCGACGGTGCCGACGAGGTGCACAAGTCGACGGTCGCCCGGCGCGTGCTCAAGGAGTACCGCCCGCACGAGGGCTACTTCCCCCGCGAGTACATCCCGTACAAGCGCGAGGAGGCGTGGGAGAAGTTCCAACCCAAGTTCGCGGCCGATCCCGAGCTGCTCGCGTCGGCGGAGCAGTACAAGAAGTACTTCGCCGGCCGCCGCTGAGGCGTTGCGGCACCCGGCTCAGTTGCGGGCGGAGGCGAGCCACCCGGCTGCGCCGAGCGTGACGCCGACGCCGGGCACATGGCGTTCCGCGAGCGCGGCCCTCACCTCGGCGATCGCCTGCTCGCGGGCTTCGCCGTCGAGGCGGCCGAGCAATCCGCGCACCATCCCCATGCCGAGCAGGAAGTCGAGGGAGTCGTCGACGTTGCCACCGCCTCCGAGCACCAGCGTCGTGTCGATCGGCGCCACGGCGGCCTGCGTGAAGCCCGCAGCCGTCAGCAGGGCGATCGTCTCGTCGGGCCGCTTGAGGGCGAACATTCCCGGACCCGCAGCCCGCCCGCCGAACTCGGGAACGTCGGCGTGCTCGGCCACCGCGTCGCTGACGATCCGCAACCACTCGTTGGCCTGGAGATCCTGCCAGCAGACGAACGAGAGCCGGCCTCCCGACGCGAGTGACCGCCGGATGTTGTCGAACGCCCCCTCGGGATCGTCGAAGAACATCAGCCCGAACTGGCTCATCACCAGCGTGAACTCGCCGTCGGCGAACGGATGTGTCTGGGCGTCGGCGACGACGAACTCGGCATTCCCCGCACCTGCTGCTGCGGCTCGGTTGGCGGCGATCTCGATCAGCGGGTTGGAGATGTCGAGCCCGACCACGCGGTGTGCGTCGGCGGCCGCCAGGAGCGTCGTGACACCGCACCCGCAGCCGATGTCGAGCACCACGTCGTCCGACGTCACGGCCACCTGTTCGAGCAGCGTCGACGTGAACGATGCCAGTTGACGGTCGTATCGGTCGGCGTGGGTGACGTAGTGGACCGACTCACCGCCGTTCCACGCCTCGACCTGACCCTGGTTCGGGTTCATGGCACTCCTCCGAGCGGTTGGTGCGCCCGGATCGAGCGGCTCGCCGATGCTACTCCTCGCTCGGCGAGCGCCGCCGCGGACCCTTCCGGCCGAGCGGGCGCTACCGCTCGGAGTGCATCACGACCATGTACTGACCGCCGCCGGGCTCGACGTCGGCAGTCACCTCCAGGTCGGGCTCGAGGCGGGAGATCCGGTCGACGAGCCATGCCGCCGCGGCGAGAGCGTCGTCCTCCGCGGCGCAGTGTCCCATGATCTCGCGTCCACCCTTGCGGCCCGCGCGGTCGACGGCGGCGAGGATGACCGCGGGATCGGCGACGAGCAGGTCGTCGGGCCAGTCGACCACCGGTTTGGTGCTTCCCTTGCCCGTGTTGCACGCCCGGTGGGCGAGCCGTTCCTGACCGGTCCCCTTTCCCTTGCCCTTGCCGGTGCCCTTCGACTTCGCCTTGCGCTCGGTGGTGCGGCTGTCGATGCTCGGTCCGCGAGGGTCGTTCACCGACATGTCCGGATCGACCGGTTGGTCGCAGAGCCAACACCGCCAGGCGTCCTGTTCGCCGATCTCGCTCAAGCGGGCCATTCGTCAGGCCGCCGGCGATCGTTCGTCGGGCCGGGCAGGTTCGCGGGTCATCGCACCAGTATCGCCGGGTCGGGCATCGCCGGGTGTGGCTCAGCGCTCGATCGGCCGATGGAACTCGATCCGGAACGCCACCGGACCGACCAACTCCACGTGGTGCACCAACGCCGGAGGGATCACCACGTTCTCGCCCGCACCGACCGTTCGCCGCTCCTCGAGATCGGTCGGTGCTCCCGTCGAGCGAGTGGGATCGTCCTCGACGACGAAGACGAGTGCACCCGAGCGAACGACGAGTCTCCCCCACACCCCACTCGCGATCCGATGCGAGGACAGCAGTCCGCCGGGCACCGATGTCTCGTCGAATTCGCCGGTGGTGCGCACCAGCTCCAGGCCATGAGGGAGATCCATCCCACCACCTTCGGCGACGAGCCGACTCACTCGCGAACGGGGACGACGAGCACCGGCACGGGTGAGGAACGAAGGACCTTCTCCGACGTGCTCCCGAGGGCCCAGCGCCTGACGCCTGACTGGCCGTGGCTGGCCATCACGATCATCGAGACGTTCTCCTGGTTGGCGAAGTCCAAGATGGCCTCCGCGGCGTGACTGCCGATCCGATGATGCACCTCGGTGTCGACCTCCGCAGGAACCGACGTGATCGCGCGAGTGAGGTACGCGTCTGCCGCTTCGTCGAGAGCGATGTGTTCGCTGGTCGCGAAGCGCTGCAGCGCTTCGTGCTCCGCGGTGCCCAGTGCGCTGAAGACGATGAGCCGCGACCCGAGTGCGACTGCGAGCATCGACGCCGTGTCGATCGCTCTCGTCGCGAGTTCGGACATGTCGAGTGGCACCATGATCGTTGCTGGTCGATTCTGCACGGAGTTCCTTTCGCAGCCGGTCCGGCCTCAGTCTCCGCGGAGTGCGGGGCCGGAGCCAGGGCCAGAGGTCCGCGACGTCAGCGGAGCGCCCGGTCGTCCACCACGCGACCGGACGGGTGCTCCGAACTACCGTCGCCGCATGGAGAACCTGACAGGGAAGACAGCGGTGGTCACCGGAGCGGGCTCGGGCATGGGCAGGGCCTTCGCCGAGCGATTCGCCCGCGCCGGCATGAACGTCGTCCTCGCCGACGTCGAGGAACCCAAGCTCGACGACACGGTCGCGGCGATCAACGCAACCGGGGCACGGGCGATCGGCGTTCCGACCGACGTCACCGACGGCGACGCGGTCGACCGGCTCCGCGATGCCGCCATCGAGGCGTTCGGGCAGGTGCACGTTCTCTGCAACAACGCCGGCGTCGCCGGCGGACCTGCGTCGGGGGGTGAGTGGGTGCTCGAGAACGAGTGGCGGTGGGTGCTCGAGGTCAACCTGTGGGGCGTGATCCACGGACACCGGGCGTTCCTGCCACACCTCGTCGAGGGCGGCGAGGGACACATCGTCAACACGGCGTCGATGGCCGGGCTGTTCCCGGGCCACTCGGCATACAGCGCCAGCAAGTGGGCGGTCGTCGGCATCACCGAGGGCCTGTTCCAGCAGATGCGGATGCGAGGCACCGGGGTCGGCGTGTCGTGCCTCTGCCCCGGCTGGGTGAACACCGAGATCGACCGGTCGGAACGCAACCGGCCCGAGTGGGCTGCACCGGGTCTGGGGGTGGAGGCCACCGCCGAGGAGGAGGCCATCCGAGCATTCGTGTCCGAGCAGTTGCGCTCGGGCATGCAGCCGGACGCGGTCGCCGACCTCGTCCACGATGCGATCGTGGCCGACCGGTTCTGGATCTTCACCGACGACCAGATGGTGCAGTCACTCGCCGGCGACTACGAAGCGCTGCTCGCCGGCACCAACCCGCCCGAACGCGTGCTCGGCGGCTGACTCGATGTTCTCACCCGAGCTCACCGACCTCTCTCGGCGCATCGGCGCCCTGCTGCGCGAGCGTGGCGAGACCGTCGCGGTCGCCGAAGGATCGGCCGGCGGCCTGATCTCGGCGACGCTCCTCGCCACGCCCGGTGCCTCCGCGTACTACCTCGGTGGCACGGTGATCTACACCGCGGCAGCCGGACGGGCGTGGATGGCGGGAGAAGTCGAGGTTCCGGCGGGAATGCGCGGGGCCACCGAGGCCTTCGCGAGGTATCTGGCAGCGTCGGTCCGCCTCAAGGTCGCAGCGACCTGGGGTCTCGGCGAGGCCGGTGCGGCTGGTCCGGCGAATCCGTACGGCGATCCGGCGGGCCACAGTTGGCTGGCGGTCGACGGGCCGGTTTCGACCACCCGCAACGTGTTGACCGGCCTCGACGACCGAGCGGAGAACATGGTCGCCTTCACGAGGGCGGCACTCGAGTTCTTCGTCGAGACGCTCGACGCCGCGTGAGATCCGGTTGCAGCCGAGTTCAGCAGATCCGCGGCAACTGCTCGCCGAGCGGCAGATCGACGACCCGCGAGGCACCGAACGCCGTGCGCGCCACCACGACACCCGGATGCTCCTCGACCACGCGGCCGACGACACAGGCCTCCCGGCCGTACTCGTGGCCGTGCATCGCCGTGATCACCTCGTCGACCACCGGCGGTGGGACGACGGCGACGAGCTTCCCCTCGTTGGCGATGCTGATCGCATCGAGACCGAGGAACGAACACGCCGCCGCCACCTCGGGCGGCACGGGCATCCGGGTCTCCTCGAACTCGATCCCGAGGTGGGCCGCCGCGGCGATCTCGCAGAGCGACGCTGCCACTCCCCCACGGGTCGGATCGCGCAGGACGTGCAGATCGGTGCTCGCCTCGAGCATGGCCGCGACCAGCCCGTTGAGCGGGGCCGAATCGGTCAGGATCTCCGTGCCGAACTCGAGGCCCTCGCGCTGCGACATCACGGCGATCCCGTGCAGCCCGATCGGACCGCTGACGACCACCACGTCACCGGCGCGAGCGCGGCTGGGTCGGATGTCGACGCCCTCGGGGATCACCCCGACGCCGGCGGTGTTGACGTAGAGCCCGTCGGCGAGGCCCACATCGACCACCTTCGTGTCGCCCGTGACGACACGCACGCCGGCTCTCCGCGCCGCGGCGCCCATCTCCTCGGCGATGCGGCCGAGGACGTTCATCGGCAGTCCTTCCTCGAGGATGAACCCGGCCGACAGCGCGATCGGTCGGGCCCCGCTCATGGCGATGTCGTTCACGGTGCCGTTGATCGCGAGATCGCCGATGCAGCCACCCGGGAAGAAGAGCGGTCGCACCACGTAGGAGTCGGTGGAGAACGCCAGCCGGTCCGCGGTGCGCACGTCGAGCGTGGCGGCGTCGAGCAGCTCCATCTCGGCGGACGCGCCGAACGCCGGGAGGAAGACGTGCTCGATCAGCTCCGCCGAGAGCCTGCCGCCACCACCGTGCCCGATCACGACCCGGTCCTGGCCGCGCAGTGGGAGCGGGCAGGACCACCCCTCGAGGTCGATCGGGTCAGCCACGGTCCACACCGCTCGGCGTGATCGTGACCGGATCGGCTGGAACGTCCAGGCGACGGTACTGGTGGTAGGCAGCGCAGGCGCCCTCTCCCGACACCATCGTGGCGCCCAACGGCCGACGCGGCGTGCACTCGACGCCGAACGCCTCGCACTCGTTCGGCTTGATCAGCCCTTGCAGGACCTCGCCGCTGCGGCACCGCGACGACTCGGGTGAATCGATGGTGGCCACGTCGAACCGTGCCTCGGCGTCGAAGTCCGCGTACCGAGCGGACAGTCGCCAGCCGCTGAGCGGGAGCTCGCCGATGCCTCGCCACTGGCGGTCGCACACCTCGAACACGTCTTCGACCATCTGCTGCGCGGGCACGTTGCCCGCCTCGGTCACGACCCGGGCGTACGCGTTCTCGAGCGCCGCCGTCCCGGCCTCGAGCTGGGTGACGACGCGGCGAATCCCCTCGAGGACGTCGAGAGGTTCGAACCCGGTGACGACGATCGGCACCCGATGCCGTTCGACCAGGGGGCCGTACTGCCGGGTGCCCATGATCGAGCACACGTGGCCGGCGGCGAGGAACCCGTCGACACGGTTGGTCGGTGAGCTGACGATCGCCTCGATGGCCGGCGGCACGAGCACGTGGCTGACCAGGACCGAGAAGTTGGTGAGGCCGCGTCGGTGGGCCTGGTGGACCGCCATCGCGTTGGCCGGCGCCGTGGTCTCGAACCCGATCGCGAAGAACACCACCTCGCGGTCCGGGTGGTCCTCGGCCAACTTCACCGCGTCGAGGGGCGAGTAGACGACCCTGACGTCGCCGCCCTCGCTCCTGACCTGGAAGAGATCACGGCTGGTCCCCGGCACGCGAAGCATGTCGCCGAACGAACAGAAGATCACACCGGGCTGCGACGCAATGTCGAGCGCCTTGTCGATCATGCCGACCGGTGTCACGCACACGGGGCACCCGGGCCCGTGGATCAGCTCGATGTCGTCGGGCAGCAGCTGGTCGATGCCGTTGCGGATGATGCTGTGGGTCTGGCCACCGCAGACCTCCATGATCGCCCACGGTCGCGTGGTGATGCGCTCGATCTCCGCGAACAGCCGCCGGGCGACGACGGGGTCGTTGAACTCGTCGAGGTACTTCACCCCTGCTCACCGATGTCGTCGTCCGCGTCGACCGACGCGCTCAGTTCGTCGTCGAGGACACCGAGTTCCCGGAACATCGCCAACGTCTCGAGCGCCGATGCCTCGTCGATCCTCGAGATCGCGAATCCGACGTGGACGATCGCGTAGTCGCCCACATCGATGTCGGGAAGGTAGGCGAGACAGATCTCCTTGCGGATGCCGTCGAAGTCGACGGTCGCCATCCGGGTGCCGCGATCCTCGCTGATGTCGATGATCCGGCCGGGTACGGCGAGGCACATCTAGGGCTCCGTTCGATGGGCAGCGATGTACGCCTGGCCGAGCGCCAGGCCACCGTCGTTGGGGGGGACGAGATGATGCGTGAGGACGACGAATCCGGCGTTCTCCAGCCGTTCGACGCAGGCCACGGTCAACAGGCTGTTCTGGAAGACGCCGCCTGTCAACGCCACGGTGGCCAGCGCCCGGTCCGATCGGAGCCGCTCGGCGACGGCGACGACCGACTCCACGACCGCGAGGTGGAAGGTCAGGGCGATGTCGGCGACCGGTTTGCCCAGCCGGAGGTCCTCGACGATGGAGCGAACCACCGGGCGCGGATCGACGTCGTGGCCGTCGGCGGTCGAGCGGAGTGCGAAGTGGTAGGGATCGAGCGGGGTCCCGGCCGTGGCGGCGACCTCGAGATCGATTGCGGCCTGCGCCTCGTAGGTGATGTGGTGACGCAGGCCGAGCAACGAGGCGACGGCATCGAACAGCCGCCCCATGCTCGAGGTCGGCACACAGGCGACGTTGCGTGCGAGCTGCTGTCGCAGGAGGGTGCGTTCGGTCTCGTCGAGGGCCGCAACCGGAGCGAGTTCGAGATCCCAGTCGACATCGGCCGACCACAGGTGCGCGAGCGCGACACGGCACGGGTTGCGGATCGCGGCGTCGCCACCGGGCAACGGCACGTACGACAGGTGCGCCACCCGCTCGTACCCCTCGGCGTCGGCGATCAGCACTTCGCCGCCCCAGATCGTGCCGTCATCGCCGTACCCCGTGCCGTCGAAGGCGATGCCGATCACCGGCGCTCTGGGGTCGAGTTGGTGTTCGGCCATCACGGCGGCGACGTGTGCGTGGTGGTGCTGCACCTCCAGCAGGTCGCCCTGTCCGCTCGTGCGCGCCCACTTCGACGACAGGTATCCGGGGTGGGCGTCGGCGGCGACGAGGTCGGGGGTGACGGCGTACATCGCCTCGAAGCGTTCGACGGTGGCGGCGAACGCGTCCAGGGTCTCGAGGTTCTCCATGTCACCGATGTGCTGGCTCACCCATGCGTGGTCCCCCGACGCGAGGCAGAAGGTGTTCTTCAGTTCGCCCCCGACGGCGAGCACCGCCCGGCGACCAGCCGGCATCGCCACGGGAATCGGGGCGTAGCCGCGGGCACGGCGGATCGGCAGGAGACGATTGCCGACCAGCCGCACCACCGAGTCGTCGCACGGCACGTGGATCGGTCGATCGTGCGTGAGCAGGGCGTCGCTCAGCGCCTTCAGCCGGTCGACGTCGTCGTCGCGATACGCGATCGGCGTGCCGCCCTGGTTCGCGCTGGTCATCACGAGCGGAGGCATCGACCCGTCGAGCAGGAGGTGCTGGACCGGCGTGTACGGCAGCATGATCCCGATCAGCGGGTTGCCCGGGGCGACCCGCGCCGAGAGTGGCGTCCCACGACGCGCCGGCAGCAGCACGATCGGTCGGGCCGGCGACCGGAGCAGCGAAGCTTCGGCGCCACTGATCGACGCGAACTCCTCCGCCTGGGTGAGATCGCGGACCATGATCGCGAACGGCTTGTCGGGTCGATGCTTCCGGACCCTCAGCCGGCCGATCGCCTCGTCGCTCGTGGCGTCGCAGGCGAGGTGGAATCCGCCGAGCCCCTTGACGGCGACGGTGATCCCACGCTGGAGCGCCGTGCGAGCCCGGTCGATCGACGCGGCTCCTTCGACCACGTGCTCGTCGACGTAGCTCAACACCGGTCCGCAGTCGTGGCAGGAGATCGGCTGGGCGTGGTATCGACGGTCGCCCGGATCGGTGTACTCGGCGGTGCACGCCGGACACATCGGGAACGATGCCATCGTGGTGCCGGGCCGGTCGTACGGCAGGGATCGGATGATCGTGAACCGGGGACCACAGTTCGTACAGGTGATGAACGGGTGCCGGTAGCGGCGGTTGCCCGGGCTCCCGAGTTCGGCGAGGCAGTCGTCGCACACGGCGGTGTCCGGTGCCACCAGCGTGCGGGCGCCGATTGCCGATCGGCTCTCGACGATCACGAACTCGTCGGTCGGCGACGGCGTGCTGCGCCGGCGCTCCACGTGCTCGACGACGGCCAGCGGCGGTGCTTCCACCAACAGGCGGGTCGCGAAGGCCTCGACCTCGTGAGCGGGGCCACACACCTCGATGAACACCCGGGTCGAGTCGTTGCCGACGTGGCCCACCAGACCGTGCTCGCGGGCGAGCCGGTGGACGAAGGGCCGGAACCCGACGCCCTGCACCACGCCCGAAACCGTGATGTTCTCGGCCGCGCGTTCGTCGCCCGGGATGTTCGTCACGGGTGAAGATCCCATGCCGTCAGCCGATCGTTGCCGGAGTCGCCGACTGCGGGACGTCACCCGTCGGGCCAGCAGAAGGTGTCGACGGCCGCATCCGGCAAGTGTTGCACGGTCCGTGGAGCCGCCTGGTTGTCCGAGGTTCCGACCGCGACGGCCGGCCGAGTCACTCCCCCCGACGGAGTATCCTCGCCGAGGACATGGATGGCCGGTCCGCGAACGATGGAGAAGTGGTCACGCTCGCGGACGGTGGCCGCGTCCTCGTACGTCACCTCCAACCGTCCGACCGCGCCGAACTCGCGCAGCGCTACCTGGAGCTGTCGCCCGAATCACGACGCCTCCGGTTCTTCAACGCCCCTGGCCACCTCTCCGAGCGCCTGCTCGACTACCTGATGGACGTCGACGTCCCGAACCGCTCGGCGCTCGTCGCATTCGCGCTCGACGACGACGGTGCTCCGGGGGTGGGGATCGCACGGTACGCCCGGAGCCGAGAGGAGCCGGACACCGCCGAGGCCGCGGTGACGGTGATGGACAGCCATCAGAGCCGCGGGATCGCGACGGTGCTGCTCACCCGGCTGGCCGACGAGGCACGCGAACACGGCATCTCGACGTTCACCGCCAGCGTCATGTGGGAGAACCGCGAGCTGCTCGACGGGTTGCGCGAGCTCGGCGCCGACGTCCGGCCGAGCGAACCGGGTGTTGCCTCGGTTCGTATCGCTCTGCCGCCGCCCGAGGCCGAACAGCCGGTGTCCGAGCTGCGCGTCTTCCTTCGATTGTTCGCCGACCGTGTCAACGAGGCCATCGGCCTCAAGTTCGCCCGCTGACGCCGTCGATCACGTTGCGAGCGGAGGATCCCGGCGAACGGCCTCCGCGTAGAGTTCGTGGGGTGCCAATGGATTCGACGGACGACACTCGCTGCCGTGGGTGAGTCTCCGCGTGACCCCACGGCCTTCGTCGACAATCAGTTCGTCCACGACGGTCGCGTCATCGGAGTCGACGCAGTGGTCGCCTCGCCGAGGCTCACCGTGCTGTCCGGCCTGCTGTCCGCTGCTGAGTGCGAGGCACTGATCGCCGCGGCGCGTGCGGTCATCGCTCCGTCGTTGGTCATCGACGAACGCAACGTCGGCAACACCGTCGACGACTCGCGGACGAGTTCGGGCATGCACTTCCCCCTCGGCACGTCGCCGGTCGCCGACGAGATCCAGCGTCGGATCATGTCCATCATCGGGCTTCCGCTCGATCGAGCCGAGCCGCTCCAGGTGCTCCGATACGGCCCCGGGGAGGAGTACGTGCCCCACTTCGACTTCTTCGACGTGGACGACAGCTCCGCAGGCGGTGACGCGACGACCGTGTCACGCTTCGGGCAGCGTGTCGCGACCATGATCTGCTACCTCTCGGCGGTCGAGTCGGGCGGGGCCACGGTGTTCCCGGAGATCGGGCTCGAGGTACGGCCCCTGCCGGGTCGGGCGGTGTACTTCACCTACCTCGACGCGGACGGTGTGGTCGACCGCAGGTCGCTGCACGGTGGCTCCCCGGTGCACGCGGGAGAGAAGTGGATCGTCACGCAGTGGTGCCGCGAACAGCCGTACCGCGCAGCCGACGCGGCGTCGTGGGACCCCCCGACCGATTCGCCGCGGATCGACCCCTGACGGTGACGCGACAGCCGTCGTCGCTCCGCTCGGCAGTTGCGCTTCGGCTCCCGCGATCCGGAACGCGTCGAGACCGAACCCGTCAGCCTCAACGAGCGCAGCGGTCGACGTCGACCGACTGTTGGGCAGCGATCGCGGTATCGGACACCTCGGTCACAACGTCGCCAGCCGCCTTCCCAGCGTCGTGGGCGATGGATCGAAGTTGGTCGAGGATGCGTGCGCTCATGAAACCTCCAAGGGTGACGAGTCGGAATCGGGGACCTGCCGGGCACTCTCGGGGACTCAGCCGGCTGTCAACTGTCAGCGGGCTGTCAGCTACGACCGGCGAGGTACCAGGACCGGAATACTCGGGGCCGGTTTCGTGCTCAAGTACGCATGGCACATTACGTCGTCCACGTCCGCACCGAGATGACACCTGCCGAGGCGTTCGCGTACATGGCCGACCTCACGAACTTCGCCGCCTGGGATCCGGGCGTCGCATCGGTCCGACAGGTCGAGGGCGCCGGCGCCGGCCCGGGCGCGGCATTCGACGTCGCCGTCAAGTTGCCGGTCGGGACGATGACGTTGCGCTACGACACGATCCGCTTCGACGACGAGTCGACCACGATGACGGCCTTCGCCGAGAACGCGCTGTTGACGTCGGAGGACACGATCACCGTCGAGCCGGACGGTGACGGCTCGATCGTGACGTACGACGCCGTGCTGCGGTTGAAGGGCCCACTCGGCCTGTCCGACCCGCTGCTCGGGGTCACGTTCAACCAGATCGGCGGGCGCGCCGCGGCGGGGCTCGTCGAGGCGCTCTCCGGCGAACGCATCGCCGCGCCGGCTGCATGAACGTCCGCACCATCGCCGACGCGATCATCGAGGCGCCGATCGTCACCAGCTTCACCCGCTTCGGCTACGAGGCCCGTCGCCGGCTGGCCGGCTGGACGCCCCTCGACGGCTACGACCTGACCGGTCGGGTCATCGTCATCACCGGCGCGACCTCCGGGCTCGGCTACGCCGCCGCCGAACAGCTCGCCCGCTGCGGCGCAACGCTCGTCCTCGTGGGCCGTACCGACGAGCGGAACGAGCGGGCCGTCGCCGAACTGACGGCCACGACCGGCAACCCGTTCATCACCCAGGTCGCCGCCGACATGGGCGACCTCCTCCAGGTCCGCGGACTCGCAGCACGGGTGCTCGCCGACCACGACCGGCTCGACGTGCTGATCCACAACGCCGGTGCGCTCGACCCCGAGCGACACGTCGCTCCCGATGGCACCGAGGCCACCGTCGCCAGCCAGGTCGTCGGACCGTTCCTCCTGACGAGTCTCCTGCTCGATCGCCTCGAGGCGTCGGCCCCGTCCCGCGTGCTCACGATGTCGTCGGGCGGGATGTACGCCACCGGGCTGACGGTGTCCGGGCTCGAGATGCCGCCCGGGGACTACGACGGCACCGAGCAGTACGCGCGGGCCAAACGCGCACAGGTCACCCTCAACGAGATGTGGGCAGAACGCGACGGCGACCGGGGCGTCACGTTCCATGCGCTGCACCCCGGCTGGGCCGACACACCCGGTGTCGACGCAGGGCTCCCCACCTTCGCCAAGGTGATGGGTCCCTTCCTGCGGACCCCCGAGCAGGGCGCCGACACCCTCGTCTGGCTTGCCGCCGACGCCACGCCGCTCACCTCGAACGGACGCTTCTGGCTCGATCGCGCACCCCGCCCGATCCACAAGCTTCCGACCACGAAGATGACCGACACCCGCGAACGGCGCGAGCGACTCTGGAACCGGGTCGCCGAGATCGCCGGCGCCGACGACGTGCGGTCGTCGGCCGCCGACGAGCCGGCGTCGGTGCGCCGCTTCCCCGGTGGCACCTCCAAGCGATGAGCCGAACCCGTGCCAAGGGGGATCCCGCTCATCGGACGACGGCGCCCGCGGGACGCGCGATGCGCCCGGCTCAGGTCAAGCGGTAGATCCTGTATTCGACGCCGTTCTCATGCAGTCGGCCCTCACCGACGAACAGGGTCGTGTTGACCCACGCGTAGCGCTCATCGCCCGTCTCGAGGCGTGGGGTCGTCCTGAAGTACTGGTCGTCGAATCCCGTGGCACCGCCTGGCGCCATTGCGCCGATCACCGCCTCGTTCAGTTCGAGCAACCCGCCGTACTGGGCATAGATCACCGCACCGTCATCGGTCTGGATCTGCGCACGGACATCCAGGCGCCCCCACCCGTCGGGGCCGATCAGCAGCCAATCGGCTCCTGCGCCGACGATCGTTCCGTTGATCCGGTCGCCCCTCACCCAGCCACCCGTCACGGTGGCAACGAGGCGCGAACCGTACGGTCCTGCACCCACCTCCAAGTTCGGTCCGGGCAGTTCGGCGTGCAGCACGCATTCCTCGACGAGATCCATGATCAGTCCCCTTGCGATTCATCTCGGTGGCCCCCCGGTCACCCCCATCAGGCCCGGTCGGGTCGAGGCCACGATGTCACGGCGAGTGCAGTGCGTCAATCACGACCGGTCGAATCGTCCCGCCACGCCCGAGATCGACACTTCCGCTTGGTCGCGGCACGACTCGCGCCCCACTCGCGTCTCAGCTTCGCTCCGTCGGCACGATCGAGTTGCTCAGCAGGTCGAACCGTGCGTTGCCGTCGACGATGCAGCGCTGCAGATGCGTGCCCGCCGGTACCTCGCCGCCGGCCAGCACGAGGCACTGCTCCGCAGTGCCGTCGACGGTCGCACCCGGCTCGACAACCGTTCTGCCTCCGCTCTCGACGAGATTCGCCGCCAACAGGTTGGCCGGCGTCCCCGCGTCGATCGCCAGACCGGTGAACGGCACGAGGACGACCTCACCGTCAGCCAGTTGCCCCTTCCACACGTCGCGATAGAGATCCTCGGTGTCGGGTCCGATCCGGGCAAGGGTGGCCCGGCCCATCGTCGACAGTCCGACGAACCGCCACAGGCTGTCGAAATCAGGCGATGCACGATCGAGCGTGACGAGAAGCCGCGTCGGCGCCTCGTCACGCCTGCCGATGAAGTCGGCGACATCGCCGAAGATGACCGAATCCGCGTTGAGCACCACGATGTCGCGGCTGCCGATCCACTCACGCATGTTGTACAGCCCGCCCGCCGTACCGAGTGGCTCCGACCCCTCCTCGAACACCTGAACACCGGGCGGCACGTGCCCGGCGAACCAGTCGGTGTGCCCGCTGACGTTCAACGCGATCTCGTCGACGAAGGGACGCAACACATCGACCGCCCGATCGAGCAGGCTCCGCGACCCGATCGGAAACGACGCCTTCGGACGACTGTCCGAGAAGGGCGCCAACCGGGTTCCTCGTCCGGCCGAGAGAACCACGCCGCACACGCCCATGCGGGTGACCCTAGCGAGCAGCCGCAGGCCGCGATCGGAACCGACACGCGAGCGCGTCCACCGCCGAATCGCCGTCGTGATTCCCGAGCACTCGACGTGGATCAGCCGGCGGATTCAGCCGAGGAGTCGTCCCTCCTCAGTCCCAGCGGAAGAACCACAGCGCCGGAAGGCCGGCGGCGAGGGCGTAGCCCGCCAGGACGGCGAGGTCGGCTGCGTTCCATCCGAACCCGAACCACGGATCCTGAATGGCGGTGACGAGGTGAGCGAGCGGCAGCGCCCCGCCGAAGTCGCGCAGTCCCGCGGGCAGCACCGCTCGCGGTGGGGCCGTTCCTGAGATGAGCCACATCGCGAAGAACAGCATCAGTCCGATGCCTTGGGCCGAACGGCTGCTCCGGATCACCGTCGCGAGCAGGAGTCCGATCGCACCGAAAGCGGCAGTACCGAACAGGAGGGCGACCACGACCCCGACCACGTCCTCGGGCAGCATCGCGTCAGTACGCGATCCACGCCACGAAGCCCATCAGCATCGCTCCGGCGACGAAGGTCAGCAGCGCGAGCGTGAGCTGTGCGCTCACCAGAGTCGAAGCCGACACAGATGAGGCTCGAAAGCGCCGCAGAATGCCGCGTTCGCGGTATCCGGCGAGGTTGATCGGAATCGTCATCAGGCCGAGCGCGGCGACGATGACGGCGACCGATGCCGCCGTGTAGTAGTCGGCCGGTGTCACGCCGCGCCAGATGAGCATGCCGTTCTCGACATCCCGTGCGTCGGCTTGGTCGTTGCCGAACACCGCCGAGAGGAGTGCCATCATCATGAGCGGGAAGGCGAGCACGAAGACGATCGAGAAGGGCTCCCTGCGGAACAGTCGGAACTCGGCTCGGGCCATCGCGAGGTAGCCGCGCATCTGATCAGTCCCGTGTCCTTCGTCCGGTCAGGGCGAGGAAGGCATCTTCGACCGAGGGCCGGTCGACCCGCAGGTCGAGCGGGACGATCCCGTGAGCAACGAGCTCGGACGCGACGAGTGCCAACACCGGCCCGGTACCGCGAATCTCCACTGCGTCGCCACGACGAGTCAACGACTCGACCACATCGAGGCGCTCGACCCAACCCAAGTCCGGCTCTGGTGTCGTGAAGCGCACCACGGACGGCAACCCCAGCCCGTCGATCAATCCCTGCGGCGTGTCGAGCGCAATGACCTTGCCGTCGTCGACGACGGCAACGCGATCACAGAGGTGCTCCGCCTCGTCCATGAAGTGCGTCACGAGCACGACCGTCGTGCCATCCTCCCGGATCTCCCGGATCAGATCCCATGTCGCACGTCGCGCCTGTGGATCCAACCCCTGAGTGAGCTCGTCGAGGAAGACCAACTCGGGGGAGTTGACGAACGCCAGCGCGATGAAGAGCCGCTGGCGCTGACCGCCCGACAGGCTGTCGAAGGACTGATCCCGCTGCCCCTCCAGTCGCCATCGAGCGAGGAGCTCATCGCAATCGACCGGGCTGCGAGCAAACGCTGCAAAAAGTTCTATCGACTCGGCGACCTTGAGTCGACCGGGCAGCGCAGAATCCTGCAGCTGTGAGCCGATCCGCTGGCGAAGCTCCGCGCCCTCGGTCGTCGGGTCGAGTCCCAGAACGCGAATCGTCCCGCCGTCACTACTGCGCAGGCCCTGCATGCACTCCACCGTCGTCGTCTTGCCGGCCCCGTTCGGGCCGAGAATGCCGAAGATCTCGCCTCGCTCCACGCTCAACGAGACGTCGTGGACGGCCACCTTGCGACCGTACGACTTGCGCAGGTGATCCACCGTGATCATGGCTGCCAAGGAGGACCCTCCAGGAATTCGGCGCCCACAACCGACACGAAATGCCTCCCACCGGCGAGGTTCACTCAGCAACGCAACGACGTAGTTCTAGTACGAATCGCCCCGGGCTCGGTAGAGGAAGTCCCGTGGCCGATGTTCAGGTCGCCGGAGCCCGGTCCACTGATTCGCCTACGGCGCCCGAGAGCGCCCAAGCCACCATCGAGCGATGAGCACCACGTCCGCCGCCCCGCAGATCGCCGTCAGCTGCCCAGCCAGACCGGCCGGGTGTTGCCGTTGGTGAGCTCCGGCCACGGGCGATGGCAGCAGCTCCCGCGCGCCACGTCAATCGGCGATGTCGATGCCACAGTTGTCGAGGATCCAGGCCCGTCCTGCGGCTCCGTCCGAAGCATCGGCTGACCGGAGTTTCTGGAGCTCGGTCATCGCCGACTCGAAGTCGTTTGCTTCGGCGTACGCCCTCGTGAACGCGAGTCCGTAGTCGATTTCGGCGTTGACGGAACGGCGAACCTCGGGGTCGACCTGGTCGACGCCTGCGCGCAGTTGGATGAAGAGCTGGTGGATGTCTTCGGCGGCGCTGCGCGCTGCGTTGAAGTCATCGCTGTTGATCTCCCCACCGGTGAGGAGCAGATCGACCTCGGTGACGGCGGCGCACCATTCTTCCTGGTCGGCGATCGCGGCACCTTCAACCTCGTCGCTACTGCAGGACGCGCTGATCGCCAGGACGCAGGCGACCCCCGCCAGTGTCCAGATCTGTTGCCGTCCCGACCGGCATGTACCCCTGATCGATGTCGTTGCCTGCATGGCGGTTCTCCTCGTTGTTGTCGACTCGTGACCTGCCGGCCTGGTGCCGAGGTGCGCGACTCCTGGGTGCCGATGATCTGTTGCCATCGAGATCGGCAATGGTTCATGCCGGCGTGCCATTCGCTTGGAGACCTCGGAGTGGACCTCGACGGGTTGGACGGTGGACACGTCGTGGTGTGAACCGATCTTCGGGTTCGAGGCAACAGGAGGTCACGGTATGAGTCGCGAACGCCTCCAACGATGGTCTCTGGCCTTGATCGGGCTGTTCATGCTGCCCACGGCGATCCAGGCCACCTTCGCTCCCGAATCGTGGTTCGACGACTTCCCGCTCGGCCGCGGTTGGGTCGCGGCGGAGGGCGGCGCCTACGACGAGCACCTGGTCCGTGATGTCGGCGTGCTCTTCCTCGCACTGATCGTCGTGACGGCGTGGTCCGTGTGGAGCGGCGAGGCGATGACGATCGTCGCCGTGGCGTGGTTGATCCAGGGCGTGTTCCACTTCGGCTACCACATCGGGCATCTGGACGGGCTCGACACCGTCGACCAGGTGGGACTGGTCGGTTCGCTCGTATCGGTCCCCATCCTGGCCGCGCTGTCGCTGTGGGCAGGGCTGCGCCCCCGGATGGCGAGCTGAGGATCGAGAATGCGCGCCGACAACGTCCTCCTGGTGGTGATCTGCACGGCCGCGGTCGCTGCTGCAGCGGCGATCGCATGGCGCGGGCGCAGCCTTGCCGTGGTGGCTCCGCGGGACACAGCGACCGGCCCCTCGTCGGCCGCGTTCGACGCCGTGCGCACGCTGGCGTGCATGTTGACGGCGGGGTTCGTCGCCGGTCTGCTGGTCGTCGGGTTCGGCGGACGACTCGCGATGCGTGCGTTGGCGGCCACGTCCGGCGCTGGCGCTCAGGGGCGGTTCACCGATGCCGGTGAGCGGGTCGGCGAGATCACGCTCGGAGGTTCCATCGGCTTCTTCATCTTCGCGGGCCTGCTCATCCCGCTCGCCTCGTCGCTCGTGTTCATCCCACTGCGCCGGATCCTTCCGCGGCGCGCCTGGATCGCGGGTCTGTTGTTCGGTCTGCTGCTGTTGGCGACATTCGGTGTGAGCGATCCGCTGTCGCCGGACAACGTCGACTTCCTGATCCTCTCCCCGACCTGGCTTGCGGTCGCGTTGGTGTGCCTCACGGCGTTGCTCTTCGGCGTGACGTTCAGCGCAATCGTGGCCCGGCTGGACGCCACTCTCGTTCCGCTCGACCAGCTTCGCTCCGATGCGCCGCGCCACCGGAAGCTCGCCAATCTCTCGCTCGTGTGGCTGGTGATCGCGTTGCCGCTCGCGGTCCCCGCAACCGCGTACGTCGTCGGTCGGTCCGTCCTGCACGGGCGACTCGCGCCGGCCGTCGACAGTCCTCCACTGCGCCTCGCCGGGTACGCGGTCGCCGCTGTCGGCGCGATCGCTGCCGCGGGAGCCGTCTACGCTGCGCTGACCGACATCGTGTGACCAACATGGACGAGCCCCGACCACTCCCCCGCCCGCCGTGGCGTGAGCAGCCGGGCCACCTCCGGCGCATCTTCCGGACCCCGCACATGGTCCTCGACGACCTCAGCGAGCGGTGCGGGCCTGTCTGCGGCCTCGGTGCGGGCCCGGCCCGCATGGCGATCGTCGGCGATCCCGAGGCGTTGCGGGAACTCTTCGCGATGCCCAACAGTTCGTTCCGGTGGAACCACAAGTTCAACGTGCTGGGCTTCATCGTCGGGAAGCAGTCGATGATCGTGTCCGACGGCGACGACCACCGCCGGCGACGCTCGTCGGTCCAGTCGGCCTTCAGTCGACGCCGACTCAACGGCTGGATCCCGATGATCGTCGAGCAGACAGACGCGGCGATCGAACGTCTGACGAGTAGCACCGAGCCGGGCGCGGTCGTCGACATGTACCCGGTCGGCCGAGCACTCGTCCTGCGCATCGTGGTGCGATCCCTGTTCGGCGAGCGCATGAGCCGGCGCTGCGACGAGATCGGGGATCTCTTCCAACGCCCGCAGGACTATCTCGAGTCACCGGCGATCCGTCAACTTCCTCATCCGTTCCCCGGCACGGCCCGGGCCCGTGTGCGCGCCGACCGCGAGGCGCTCGATGCGATCGTCGACGCGGAGATCGCATATCGGCGGGCGAACCCGACGGGCGACCCGCTCGACATCCTCGAGACACTCGTCGCCGACGGAACACTCAACGATGCCGAGATCCGCGATCAGGTCGCCACGCTGATCGGCGCCGGCTACGACACGACGTCGGCCTCCCTCGCGTGGATGCTGATCCGGGCCACGCTCGTGCCGGGACTCTGGGATCGTCTCCGCGCCGAGGCGGACCGTGTGCTGGGTCCGCCGACCGACACGGCGACGATCCCGGACGCGAGCACGCTCGCCGAGCTCGACCTGGCCAACCGGGTGATGAGAGAGACCGTTCGGTTGCACCCAGCGGGCGTGTTGAGCCCCCGCGAGGCGGCCGTCGATGTGGCCGTCGGCGGGTATGCCATCCCGAAGGGGACGCTGATCCTGTGGTCAGCGCACCTCGCGGGACGCAACGCCGAGGCCTGGCCGAACCCTCTGGCGTTCGATCCCGGTCGCTTCGTCGACATGGACGACGAACGGCGAGCGCTGGCCGACATCGCGTGGGTGCCGTTCGGTCGGGGCGCTCGCAACTGCATCGGATTCGCGCTGGCGCAGATGGAACTCACCCTGATCATCTCGCGACTCGCGCAGCGTCTCGACCTCGCACCGGTGTCGAGGGAAGTCCCGGACCCGGTGGGCATGGTCGTCAATCGCCCGACGGGCGGTGCACCGATGTACGTCGAACCTCGGCGTGGCGCCGGTACTGCCGCCCCTGCCCGGAGCGGTGATGGCGCGGTCGGTCCTGCGGGTCGCTGATCAGCTCGCCGGGATCTACCCGGAACGCTGTGTGCTGTCGGGCGTCGAGACCACGCGAGCTGTCCGGCTGACCGCGACCCGATGGGGCGGAGCGAGATGGTTGCTCGGCGTGCCGGGATTCGCGCTCGTCGCCGGCCGCCTGCCGCGCCACGGACACTGCTCGGTTGCGCTGCCTGTCAGCGAACGCATCTGGAAGATGTGGCGGGTTCGCGATCTTGCGGCGATGTCGACGCTGACCGCCGGTGCCACCTTCGCCGGCATCGGTGTGCTGACCGGCACGACCGGACTCACGGTGTTCGGGCTCCTGGTCATGATCGCAGCAATCGCCTACCGCACCCGCGCACACCACAACTTCTGGGTCACGTGCACGCTCCGCCCCCAGACCTCCACGATCATCGTCGAGCCGACCCATCAACGTTTCGACGCCGAGGCACGGACGCTGTTCATCCGAACGGTGCGTTGAACGCGCGGCCGAGGCGCCTCATGCCGGCCCGGCTGGCGGTTGCCGAACAGCGGCCTCGAGGACCCGGCGTACCCGCTCCTGCTGCGCGATCGCGTTGCGCTCGAACAACGCTGCACTCACGACGGCAGCGATGCGACCGCCGACGCCGGTGGGAACGAACTCCATCGACCAGGTGTAGAGCGTGCCGTCGGGACAGGCTTCGAATCGATGCGCGGCGACTCCGATGGCGGGACGTCCTGGCTCGATCGAGCGGAATGACATGCGCCCGGGAGGCGACCACTCGACCGTCTCGCTCGTCAGCGTCATCGGGAGACCGAGCATCCTCAGTCGGATGCGGTTCCGGACCCCGACGCCCATCGTTCCGCCGACCGGTTCGTAACTGATGACAGCCGGATCGATGACAGGAGCGGTGGAGGGGTCGGCGATGAACGAGAACACCTGACGCGGCGTGGCCCGGATCAGCGTCGTCACGGAGAAACCGGTCTTCATCAGGCAATCCTCGCTCGATCGGGCGTCGATGTGTGATCGAACTGTTCCACCTGGACCTCCGAGCGGTTCACGAGGGTGCATGAACCGCAGGGCATCCTCGACGGAACTCAGATCCCGAGAGCCGAGGTGTCGTGATGTACCAGGTGTGGATCGATCAGGACTTGTGCACCGGCGACGGGCTGTGCACCGACCACTGTCCCGACGTCTTCGTCCTGCTCGAGGACGGCATCTCCTACGTCCGCGATCCCGTGTCGACGCTCGTCGGCAACGACCCAGGCGGCAGCGGCAGCACGGTGGCCGTACCCGGCAAAGTCGAGCAACAGGTCGTCGACGCCGCTCTCGCCTGCCCGGGCGAGTGCATCTTCATCGAGTTGGGCGGATCAGGCGCCTCGGCCGAGCGTGCCGCAGAGGGCGAGCACAATCGACCCCCCGAGCACCCAGGCGGCGTCGAGCTCCCACGCCCGGGCAACTCGTTCCATGATCCAGACGTCGGGGACGAGTGACGAGGCGAGCACCCAGGCCATCACGAACGTCGCGGCCCCTTCCGCCGCCGTCTCGGGACGACGTCGGCCCCACCACACCTCGACCGCGATCCCGGCAGCCACCAGCGCCGCAAATGCCGACGCGGCGGGCAACGTCGACCGCTCGGCGAACAGGACCCGATCCACGACGAGGAGCGTCGCAGTCGCCGCCAGCAGGGCCGGCACGAGGATCGCGAGTCGATGAGCGAGACGGACCAGCGCGGTTGTCGGCGACGACCGGAGCATCGTGTTCGCTTCGTCGTCCAGACCCCAACACAAGTGCCGCTGCAAGTGCCCCGACGCCGACGTCGAGCAGGTCGGGGGCGCGAGCGCTTCGCCAACTCGCAACGACGCCGATCACCATCAGGCCGGCAGTGACCACCACCATCGGACGTAGCGGAGTCGCTCTGAACGCTGGACGCCATGACTCGATCACCACCTCGGCACGAATCACGACGTCTCAGAGCGGCGAGACGACGAGTTGAGCGACGACCCCGGCGATGGCGACGGCGCCACCGCCGCCGACGAGTCGGGTCCGAGGACGGGCACGCAGCGCCAGGCCGCAGAACACCGCAATCATGCCGAGGAGATACAGATCGTGGAGGACGACGGTCGGTGCGTGCACCGCTTCACGATCAGCGAACCCCAGCGGCTGTACCTGCAGCAGCGCAGTCGCGTGCGCACCACGGCCTTGCCACAGCCAGTAGACGCCGCCGGCGAAGAACAACGCCACCATCCCGACGACGATCGCGGGACCCGACCGCCGCACGGCCCGACCGAGAGCGACAGCCGCGGCACCGACCACGGCGACGGTGAGCGCCGGTTGCACCAGCTCGAACACCGAGTGCGCGGCCGCATCCGTTCGGTAGCGACCCTCGCCGAGCTGGAATCCGCCCTCGATTCGGCTGACGACTCCGATCACCGCCATCAACAGCGCCGCCATCGCAACCGGGACGCAGAGGCTCGCCAAGCGGGCGCATGCACGGGCGTCGCCGGCCAAAGGTGCCTCTTCGGCGAGCGGTGGGTGACGGTGCGACCGGTCGCGATTGCCCGACCGCACCCCGGCGACATACACACCCATCGTCAACGGGTAGATCGAAAGCGGGACCATTGATTCGTACTTCTGCGCCGACCAGTTCTGCTGCTCTCGGGCATAGATGACCGCCAGCGCTACCGACAGCGCGAAGCCGATCCAGATCGACGCGCGTCGCAGCATGCAAAGTGACTCGAGCCGGATCAGAGCGATCACCGCAGTGCGTGCTGACCTCGGAGCGGTGGGGCTCAGTGGTTCGAAGGCGATCGTCACGCCCGAACTCCGTCCTCGGTCGCGACGAGCAAGTAGCCGTCGTCCAGCGTTGGCTCGACGACGGCCGCTCCCGGCGGCGGCGTGCCGATGTTGCGGATGTCGCCGTCGCCGGTCACCCACGATCTGAGCGCTCCCGCATCGGGGGTGTTACTGATCCAGACCCGGTCGGTCGCGCGACGAGCGAGGTCTCGCGGTGCACCGTCGAACAGCAATCGGCCACGGTCGAGCACGAGCACACGTTGACAGAATGCGGCGACCTCGTCGGTCTGATGGGTCGACAACAACACGGTCGCGCGCTGACCGACCTCGGAGAGCACGGTCCGCATGCGGAGTCGCTGGTCGGGGTCGAGGCCGGCCGATGGCTCGTCGAGTACGAGCAGATCGGGGCGGCCGAGGAGCGCTGCTGCGAGCGCGACTCGCCGCTGCATCCCGCCCGACAGCGTCCGGATCCGACGGTGCATGTCGTCGGTGAGCCCGACGTCGTTCAACACTCGCCGGACCTCGTCACGCCGCGTCGGGCGATCGGTGATCTCCTTGAGCACAGCGACGTAGTCGACGAGGTCGTAGGCCGAGAAGTTGCGGTACAGGCCGGCTTCCTGCGGGAGGTAGCCGAGGCGCCGCCGGATCGCGAGCCGCTCGTCGGCCACGGCCGGATCGAGGCCGAACACCCGGATCGTGCCGCTGTCCTGACCCAGGACGGTGGCGAGCATGCGCAGCAATGTGCTCTTGCCGGCGCCGTTCGGGCCGAGCAGACCGATCACGCCGCGGCCGCCCGACCAGTCGAGATCGTCGACCGCCGGGGTCGACCCGTAGCGCTTCGACAACGCCTGCAACTCGATCACGGCCCCGTTGCTCATCGCGACCTCCACACGGGAAGTTCGTTGCGGCGCACCAGGGCGACCGCAGCCGAACACACGGTGACGGCGATCAGACAGATCTGCACCGAGGGTTGTTCAGCGCCGAAGTCGGCCAGATCGAGTGGGACACCTCGCGGTCTCGACCCCCACGACCAGGCCGACACGGCCACCGCCCACCCACCGATGAGCAGCAGCGCGACCCGGCTCGGATCGAACCAGGTGGATATGGCGACGACCAGTGAGGTCAATGCGAGTCCCGGCAGCAGCCACACGGCGACGTCGCCGAGACCGACGGGCACGAAGACGCTCGAGACCGCCACTGCGACCAGCGCCGCGCCGCACGACAGCATCGCCCGAAGGAACGGAAGTCGGCCCGACGCAAGCGGCGTGGCCCTGGCGAGTTGGCCGGCGGGGTCGATCCCCGTCTGGAACGCCAGCACGGCGCCGAGCACGGGTGCCAGCGGAGCGAGCATCACGAACAGCGGCAACGATGCTCTCGGCGCGACGGCTGAAGCGATCGCAACGCTGACGATCACCCCGAAGGCGACTGCGAATGTGGCGAGCAGCAGCAATGGGCTGGACGTCGACACCTGCAGTGCCGTGGTCGACGAACGCAGGGGGCGCTTGGTGACATCGATGCGGTCGGCGATGCGCGACCACATCTGATCGACATCGGCCATGCGTTCCGGAGATGCAGACTTCAGCGTCACCGCCGATCGGCATTGATCGCAGTCGAGAAGATGCGCCTCCACCGACGCCCGAGCGAACGTCGGGATTGCGTGGTTCGAATACCGTTCGAGTTCGTGGTCGCTCACGTGCCACTGGTCGAGCGCCGTCATGTCAATGCCTCCCGCATCTCTCGTTTCGCCCGCATCATCCGCGTCTTGACCGTGCCGGACGGGATGCCGAGGAGCCGGCCTGCCTCCTGGCAGCTGAGCCCGTCGAGCACCGTTGCCTGCACCACCATCCTCAGCTCGGGCGACAGCCGCCCGAGGGCCACGCCGACATCGCCATGCTCGACGCCCACGAGCAGCTGGTCCTCGGCCGACAACAACTCTTGCGACCGTTGCGCCAGGAGGCGCTCTCGCAGTGACTTACGCGGTCGCATCACATGCAGGAGCCGCCTGATCCCGATGCCCCAGATCCACGCCGCCACCGGGCCCGTTGCGCGGTAACTGTCGGCCGATCCCCACACCGCCACGAAGGTGTCCTGTACCGCCTCCTCGACCAACGACCGATCGGAACATCGATACGCGAGCCGGATCGACAGCCACGGCTCGTGACGCACGTACAACTCCTGGAGTGCCCCACGGTCACGATCGACGACAGCTGCAACCAGCTCGACGTCGCTGCGTCCGTCCGGACACCCCCGTGACATGCCCAACTGTGCCACTGAATGCACCGCCCGGTTCACCGAAATCGTCCGGAAGGTTCAGGTCGCATCGGAGAAGCTGAACTCACACTCGTCGGTGACGCAACCGACGATCGCCCAGGCCTGTCTCCTAGAGGTCCCCCTTTCGGACAGCCGACGGAGAGTCAGGACCACCGATCCGGAAGTGCGTGATGACGGGCTACCTCGTCGAGTGCTCGACCCGATCGACTTCGCATGACATGTGGGTGTCTTCGGCGGATCTTGACTTTGGACGGTGGCCTGTGGCCGTCGTCCGTGCGGACGATTTGGGTAGAGCTAGCGAGTGAGGACTGACATGAGATCGGCACGAGTAGTCCCGATGATCGTGGCCGTGGCGCTGATGAGCCTGGTGGGTTGCGACGAGGACGACGGTACGTCGGACTCGACACCGGCGACCACCGAAGCGCCGGCGCCCTCGACTACAGAGGAGCTGCCTGCCACGTCGGCTGAGGCGCAACTGGCGGGGTTCAGCTCTGAGCGCGACGATCTGTGCGAGTGGGTGACCGGAGACGAAGTTGCCGAGTTCGTGATCGCCGCAGGGTTCGCCGTGGAGGGACCAGCAACAGCCAGTCGACCCGCGACGGATGACACCACCGGCTGGGATTGCGCTTGGACGTTCGCGTCCGGCGAAGAACTTCAAGTTGGGGTGAGGGCCCGTCCAGGGAGCTTCGACGGGCTGCAAGAGCGAGAACTGATCGCCGAGTATGAGGGTCCCGGACAGATCATGGAGCCCGGCGCGACAGTGTCTGGGCATCCGGCGCTCAGCGACGGCGTCGTGGTCGAGAACACTGCGTTCGGCCGGTTCACCTTCCACACGCCAGGGCGAGACGACGTACTGAATGTGATGTTCTGGACTGATGCCGCCGAGGCCGCCGAGGCGGGGTACGAAGCAGCCCTGATGGCGATGTCAGACAGTGTTCTCGGCGACCTCGGCTGGGTACCGGCCTGACTCTCTGATGGTTGAGATCGTTGCCGTGGCCGGTGACATCGGGCGAGCCCGAAAGGCGTCCTGAAGGTGTCCACGCTTGACCTGGCCTCGCGTTTCCACGAGCTCCCGGGCCAGACGATGGACGTAGAGGGACTCCCGTTGCTGAACGATCCTGCGAGCCGCCAAGTCGGCGCGCAGTAATCGCGACGGGAGGGTGCACTCGGCGGTCGGACCAGAGGCTTCAGACTTGAGAGGAGCTGCCACACCTGACACCGCCGCGGCCAGCGAACGTGGTCGGGTGCGACTCACTGCGGATCCACTCGAAGGTGCTTCGCCCCCAAGGCGTTCGCACGGTTCACCGGCGGCGCAGTGAGCTGACCCAGTTCGTGCACCAAGCTGGCCGCTGGATGTATCAATAGGTGTTCCTCAACCGGACACCTTCTGGTCGAAGCACCCGGCCCCGTCGGTTGGTGTCTGCTTGCCCGCACGCGCAGCGATTGTCCGACCCGTTGCGGCGAACCGCCGATTACGTCGACGGCCGTCGCTTGTTGGCGCTGAGGGCGATGGTTGCCGCGGCGAGACTGAACGAGACGATCACCGCAGTGGGTGCAAGCACCAAGAACTTGATGTCACCCGGCAGGTTGGCTGGGCGGAGCGCCAGCGCGATCAAGACGAGCACGGGGCCTTGGGCCACGAACGCTCCGTACGCCGAGCGTCCGAG
Organism: Ilumatobacteraceae bacterium; assembly: GCA_963712775.1. Taxonomy (GTDB): domain Bacteria; phylum Actinomycetota; class Acidimicrobiia; order Acidimicrobiales; family Ilumatobacteraceae; genus Sva-07. The sequence goes on from CAVQJG010000005.1 coordinate 223,932, forward strand.
GCGTCGTGCGAGGCGGCCCTGGTCGGCGTGACGGCGTCGGAACCGATCGAGCACGATCAACGCGACACTCACCGAGAACACGCCCTCGACCGTGGCATACCCGGCGGCCTCCCAATACCAGCCACCCTTGAAGGGTTCTGGCCCGTTCGAAAACACGACCAGCACGACGAGGGTGACGACCGCAGCGGCCGCGGCGCGGTGGCACGTGTGACGGAGCGCGTCGGGGAGTTCGGTCAGCCACCCGCGCTCACTGCTGATCGCACCGAGCACGAACAATGCTGCCGACTGCGGCCACAACCACACGTGCAGGTCGAGGAACTGTTCGGAGTCGACCGGGAACCAGACACGCACGAAGAACGTGGCAACCGCGATCGCCAAGGCCGTGACGGCCAGATGTCGCACCGTCAGCAGGCCCGACACCGCGGTCACCAGCGCGGGACTCGCCCATCGCCACAACGTCCACCCGGTGGTCACCACCAACAAGATCGCAACGAACCACAGCGGCCCGGTCCCCAACGATTGCCAACGGGTCCCCGTGAACTCGAACCGGTAGAACTCGACCAGCGACTGCCGATCGCCGTCGGCTCGATCCGTCAGCCACCGCAAGACCGGCCACACGATCAACGCGTACGCCGCCAATGGCACACCCAACCGCCACCAGCGTGACGCCAGGAAACGGCGAGGACCGCGTCGAATCAACGGCGCAGTGGTCAACATCCCTGCGATCAGGAAGAACAGCCCGAGACCGAACATGACGCCCACGCCCACCAACGCGCCCAGCACTCCTTCTGCGACATCGGACAACGACGGCTCCTCGTACACCCACGTGCCAACCGCCCCATACGTCATGGCCGCGTGAGCAACGATCACGCCCGCGGTCAACACGATCTTCAAGTTGTCCAGGTACACCAGTCGCGCAACATCGGCCCCGGTCGGCTTGTCGTCGACCCGGTCGAGCGGCACTGTCGCCTCCGGTCTCCCATCGGCCACCATGCCATCATCGTCTCGCCGCCGACCCCCGACGACCAGTGGTAAACGTCCCGCCGACCCACCACGGCAGCGACGGGAGCAGTGGGGTCAGGACCGAGCGCGAGGCGGCTGACGTCGGCGATCTGGTCGGACCGGTGCTGGCACGGGGCGCCTGGATGATCGTGGGCGCATGTCGGCGGGCCGAGGGGTGCGGGTGCACCTCCACTGCGGTCCAACCAGGACTCGCCCACGATCGGCTGGACCCGGAGCCCGATCTGCTGATCGAACATCAGGTCGACGAGACGCTCCCGGTTGATCCGGTCGACGGTCGGTGTTGCCGTCGTGGCTGCCTTCCGGGCGGGTTCACTGAACCGGCCGAGGGTGATGATCTTCTTGCTGGTCGCAGCAGTCGGACCGGCGGTTGCGACCATCGACCCTGGTGATGCTTGTGCGTCTGAAGCATGGTGGACATCGAAGCAGACTCCTGCAACACACGATCGGGGCAGCCGGGCTATGGGATCTCGGGCGACGACGGCCGGATTGACGGTGGTACTGCTCATTCCTCCCGGTTCGAGTCACACTCGAAGCACGGGCGGGACTGGATGATTCGTCTCGTCGCCCCGCATCACGGACCCGGCCCACGGTACGCACGTCCCGGCGGGAGTCAAGGGCGTGACGGTGTCTTGACGGAAGGCTCACCGACTGACGGGCGCTACTCGGCGAAGGCGACGGCGGCCGTGGTGATGCCGGCGTTGGAGACCACCACGAGCGTTCCCTCGGCACCAGCGGTCCCCGGCCCGTCACAGACGTCGACGAAGAAGTCGATGGCGGGTGTCTCCGGCACGTCGACGTCGTCGCAGGATGTGGTGTCGAGGGTGGCGGCGTGCCGTCCGGTGGTGAAGACTCCGCTGCCCGCAAGGCGTGCCTCGTAGAAGGACTCGTCGTCACCGGGCTCGAAGAGCCGCTGCTGGACCTCGTTGACCATCCTGTCGTTCGTGACGTCGAAGTCGAACGCCGGCCCGATGAAGGCATCGGCGACGGGGGCGTCGACGGTCAGCCCGTCGGTCGTTGCGGCGACGACCCACCAGGTGTCCTGAGGGCCTGACTGGCGCACCGGCACCGTGATCACGGGCAGGACCGACGTGCCACTGGTCGTGTCGAAGAACAGTTCGACGAACTGGACGGACACCTCGCCGGAACGTGAATCGCCCGCGCTGTAGCCCCCCACCGCGACGTCGTCGATGTCGAACAGTCCGCCCGCAGCGCCGCTCGTGGCGAACTCGAGGAACGCTGCGACCGCCGCCTCGGGGGTCTCGTGGGCGTCGTCGGGGTCGGCCCACGGCCGGGTCGACAGCGATTCGAACTGGGTGGATCCGTTCCCGGCGTCCTCCGGCTCGGCGGCGGTGGTCGTCCCCGTGCTCGCCGGCGCCTCGGTGGTCGCAGCCGGTTCCGTCGTTGCGGGTGCCTCGGTGTTCGCGGGCGCGGAGGTCGGCGACGTGGCCTCGGTCGACGTCCGTTCGGTCGACGTCGGCTCGTCGTCGTCGCTGCACGCTGCGACCAGGAGCACAGCGGCTGCCGCTGTTGCCATCAGCTCGCGGCGCATGGTGATCACCCCTCCTCGGTTCGAGCTACATGGTCACCGTCCGCCGCCGGTGGCCGCACGACAAGAGGCCAACGGCCTTGCCCCGACCTGTATTGCGGCGCTCAGCGTCAGCGACAACGGTCGATGTCGCAGCTGACGATGGCGACCGCCGCTCGGTCGATCGTCGGGCCGTTCGAGGCGACCCTCCCGTCGGGCCGGTCCAGGTCGCGGCGTCTCTCACGCTGGTGGGATCCATCGGTTCCTCCGTTCATTCATCGGTGAAGTCAGGAGAAGGAGTCGGTTCGGTCGCCTGCACCCATGACGCCCTGCTCCTCGGTTCATGCGGACTCCACCAGTGGAATCCCTGGGAGCCCCTGCTCCATCAATGGCGTCCAAGACGACACCGCCGAAGGTCATCAGCCACCTTCAACCGGCCAGCCCAGACTCACAGCTCGGTAGTCACTGACGTCAGCCGTCTCAGATGACGGACCACAATCGGACGGCGGACGTTCATGGCCCTTCGAAGGCCTGGTGCGGTTCGCCGAGAGTCGTCTCTGAGGAGATTCCTCAACCGGACACCTTCGGGTCCGGGCGGACCAGTGCGGCGGCCTTGTTCGTCGGAGTTGGCGCTCTCGTCTACGTTGAAGCGATGAGCGCTCGGTACGCACTTCCGATTCTCACGGTGGCGGCCGTCTTGGCGGCAGGTTGTACAGAGAGCGAGAGCACCGACGACGCAGCCGCTGCATCGGGGGCACCGACGACTTCGACACCTCAAGCGGCGGAGATGGATCCGCCAGCAACCGAGCCGGATACCACCGATCCCTTGGTCACTGCACCCGTTGAGACCAATCCACCCCCGGATCCGGAACCGGAAGTTACCGCCGCTGCTGAGCGGGCACCCTATGACTTCTCTGCGATCGGGCCGATCGTCGATGCCTTCGTGGCCGAGCAGGGGTTGAACGGTGCTGGGTTGATCGTGGTGGATCAAGAAGATGGAGTCGTGCACGAGGAGTACTGGGGTGAGTTTGATGCTGACCGGATCTCGCTGATCGCGTCGTCGAGCAAGATGATCTCGGCAAGCGTGCTGATGCGTCTCGACGATGACGGAGTGCTCGATGTGGATGCTCCGGTCGCCGACGTTGTCGAGTGGGGTGCTGGCAACCCCACGGTCACTCCGGCGCAGCTCATTTCGAACAGCTCGGGACTGATCGGGCTGCAAGACGGTTTCGGGTACGGGTCCTATCTGTGCCAGTTCAACCCGGCCGACACGTTGCAGGGCTGTGCCGAGCAGATCTTCACGACGCCCGACGACGATGCCGAGGTGATCCCGCCTGACACCGAGTTCCGCTACGGCGGGGCCCAGTGGACGATCGCCGGCGCAGTAGCCGAGGCGGCGTCCGGTCGGACCTGGGCACAGTTGGTGGACGAGTTGATCGCCGCACCGTGTGGACTGGAGTCGTTGGGGTACTACCTCCCGACCGGGTTCGAGTATCCCGCCGACTTCAACGGTGATCCATCGACGCTCCCGCCGACCGCCAACCCCAACCCCGAGGGTGGCGCTTACGTGACCGCGCCCGACTACGCGCAGTTGATGCTGATGCAACTCCGCGGCGGGATGTGCGGCGACGAACGAGTCGTCTCGAGTGAGGCGATCAATCGAATGCACGCCGACCGGGTCGCCGAGGTGTACGGGGGTGACTCGGGGGCCTCCACCTTCGGCTATGGCATGGGCTGGTGGGTGGACCGTGAGAGTGGCCGCATCAGCGACGAAGGCGCATACGGCACCGTGCCCTGGCTCGACCTCGACGATGGCTTCGGCGCCTACCTCGTGGTCGAGAAGACCACGGAAGTCGGCAGAAGCCTCGCTGCTCAGCTCTACGAGCCCGTCGAGGCCGCCGTACTCGCCGCCCGATGACGCCGGCCGCCACGCCCGTGCGGCACTGGCGATCGACAAGGAGCGGCGACTCTCTGTGGCTGTCCGATAGGGGGACCTCTACCGGACGCGGGACCGGTCCGGTTGACGACCGGCATCTGAGACGGGGCCGCCAGTGGCCAATTCGCGCCTGCTGCGACAGTCAGTCGTCGATCGTTACGGAACGGCTGGCTTCATGCCGTCGGTGAATGTCTTCGCCGCAGCGGTGGTCAGCGGAGGGGGGCGATCGCATCGACCAGCGTGGCCCACGTGACGGGGCCAGCGAGCCCGTCGGCTTCCAGCTGTGACGCGTCCTGGAACGCAAGCAATGAAACCTCAGTCTCGCGGCCGAACGATCCGTCGACGTCGAGGTCGGCGCCCGTGATCGCCAGCAGGGTCTGAAGCTTTGCGACGCACACGCCGGTGTCACCCAGTGTCAGCAATGGCGCCGAGCACTCCGCCGCCCAGGTGCTCGGCTCGATCTCCGACACATCACGCGGGTACGTCTCGCCGACCAGCGCGAGCTCATCCACAAGTGTGGGAGTGAGGTCGGCGAGACAGTCCGCAACGCCGAGCACGTCGTTGTGGCACTCGCGGTTGGCGATCCAGTCCGTGCCGGTCCACGTCAGCACGAGCACGAAGGACGGCGCGTCGGTCGGTGGCTTGGCGAGCAGGGTGGCGTACTCGCCGGCGCACGCGTATCGCACGATCATCGACGAATCCATCACTCCTGGGTAGGGCAACCCGGCTTCGATTGCCGCTGCTGTGCAAGATGCGGTCGGTCGTGGAGTTGCAGCGCTGCTCGGGGTCGTCGGGATGGCCGTTGGTTCAGTCGATCGAGGCACAACACTCGTCGACGCCATCGAGGAAGTGGTGATCGACTTGGCAGGAGTCGAGTCATCGGCGGACCCGCATCCCGTGGCAACGAGCGAGCACACCGCGAGGAGTGAAACTGGGACGAAGCTCCAAGACACGACACACCTCCCTCGGCCACAGCATTCCGCCCGGGACACCGCCGCGGTAGTGCCGGATGACCCATCGCGTGTCGGTTGCGCTGCCAGCGAGATTGATCAGCCTCTGGTCGCTTGGTGACCCGATCCGCTCGATTGCCTCACGCTGGATCACCCGTCCGAGTCCGCTCGTAATCCCGATCCGCAGCACGCCCGTCCACACTCGGCTCCGGCAGTATGTCGGAGCTGGGAGCGCGCGCGGCCCACCGCATGATGACCCATCGGCCGGAAGCGTCCGGTTGAGGACCGGCATCTGAGACGTGCATGGGCGACCGTTCGGGGGCCTACGGAAGCACTCTGAACCGACCGCACGCCATCACCCTCACGGGCACCGACTGCACGGAGCGATCCGAGCCCAGATGGGTGTCCCCGACCGGCACATCGGGGACGTTCGGTGGATACGACGCGTAGCGATCGCCAGGGTTGGCCGCGTGTGCGCAGATTTGCCGGGAGGCAGTTGTGGTCACGGCGAGGTGCCGATGTGGACAATCCCGTCGCTTTCCAGCTCGATTTGCAGGGTTGCGCCCGTCTGAACACTCGTCGTGGCGAAGCCCGTCCAAGCGATCGCGCTCTGGTCGGGCTCGAGCGACTGTCTTCCGACAACCGGCCCGAAGCAGTCTGCGTTGAACTGGACGCCATCAATCAACAAGCTGTCGCTGTCTCCGCTCCCGTAGAAAAAGATGTCGGCGTCACCTTCCTGCGACTCGTTTCCGTTGGTCGCCTTGACCCGGACCGCAACTCGCGCGGCGTCCGAGGTGTCGGCCAGGATCGCCGCCCGTAGTACCTCGAACTCGACCGTGTCCCCGTCATCATTGATGATCTCAGCGGTCGGGTCAGCCGCGAGTTCGACCTGCGCCCAGCTGTCATCTGGCTGCTCACATTCCGGCAGATCAACCGTCGACGCATTCTCCGCGTTTCGGACGAGCGCTGTCACCGCAAACACGACGAGCACGATCAGCAAACCCACCCCGACGACGATCGGCCATCGACGGGCGGGAGAGGCGAGACGCTCCTCACCCTTGAGACGACGAATGAGGTCGCCGACGTCCTGGTGCCAAGACGTGTCGCGAATGGTGACGGCATGGCGGCCGAGCATCCCCGACATCTCGACCGGCAGTTCGTCGTGCGACGGCAATACCGCTTCGTCGACGAGCACAGGAACCACCGGAACACCCGAACTCAGCGCGACCGATACCTCCAAGCGAACGAAATCGTTCTCGTGATCGATCCGCCGCCCGCCGTCCGTGTCAGCAACGCGCAGCCAATCCGCACCGATCACGATCAGCACCGCATCGCTGGTCGCAATCGCAGCCTCCACCTGCGCGCGGAAGTCATGACCAGGTGCCACAGCATCCACGTCCTGGAACACGTTGGCAGCCCCGAATCGAGCCACGAGTGCATCGCAAAGACGACCGGCCCGCCCACCCGTGTCTTCGCGTCGATAGCTGACAAACAGCTTCATCTGATCCCGTTCGGTCGGTGGCCGATGCTACAACGGACCGGTCACGGCCCCGACCGAGGATTCGCACGGTCCACGACCCGGGACGCACTCCAGCTCAGCCAACGCGACCCTGACTCACCACTCAGCCGGGCAAACTCGAGGCGCGACGGGGCGCGCCCGCGCTGTCCCGAAACGCCGGGTTGCTGTCGATGTCGTCGCCGGGCACCCCGCACGCACGGACCGCGTACGGTGGAGTGATGCCGCAGTATGTTCCGCGAGGCTCGGCTGAACGCGTCGAGCAGTTGCGTCGCTGGCATGAGGACGTGTCCTCAGAACTCCACGCACGCCCCACTGTTGACATCGAGTATCTCGGCCTACAGCTACGCGTCCCACAAGGCGTGTTCGCTCCGGCGCCCACATCCGACCTCCTCGGCAACCTCGTGACCGATCATGCGACCTCTGGCCTGCGGGTGCTCGACATGGGCTGCGGGGCTGGGGCCAACGCCATCCTCGCTGCCCGCACCGGCGCCACCGTGCTCGGGGTCGACGTGAACCCCGCCGCCGTAGAAGCATCGCGGGCAAACGCCGCTCGCAACGGCGTCGCTGATCGCACGGACTTCGCCGTCAGCGACCTGTTCGACACTGTCGAGGGCGACTTCGACCTCGTGGTGATCGACCCGCCATTTCGTTGGTTCGCACCGCGCACGATGCTCGAACGTGCCTTCACGGACGAGAACTATGAAAGCCTCACCGCGTTCCTTCATGACGTGCCGGCCCGGCTGCGACCGGGCGGTGCGGTGCTGCTGTTCTTCGGCACGAGCGGTGACGTCGAGTACCTCGACGAGCGCATCAGCGCCAACGGACTCCTGAGCACCACGGTGGCCCAGCGGACCATCACCGTGCGAGGCGAGATGACGACGTACTTCGTCCGTCGTCTGACGATCAGCTGAGCCGAGTCCCAGTCGAGCCTGCCGGATCGACCACAGTCCGACCGATCCGGAATGTCACCGACCGCCGCGACGGGCGTCAGCCAAACCCGATGTGAATGGCGACTGGCCGCGTCGCCGACTCGTAGTAGACCAGGCGTCGTGTTCGCTCGTCAGGAGTTGCCCTCATCGGTCCCGTACGGCCCTCTGGGTTCGGTGCGGACGATCTACGAGATGCCGAATGGACGCCGGTGTGTCGTGACATTCGCCAACCGCGGTTCTGATGCTCTCACTCCGATCCGGAACGATCGTGGGGAACTGTGGATCGGTCACCTCCTGCGAGACGACGCCGAGCCGGCCCACTTCGACGACTGGGAGCGCGAATGGGTGCCAGCGGAACTTCTGCGACCGGTGGGCGAGCTGAACTGACCGGTTCGAGCCGGGTCGCTCGCGACGCACCGGAGCGTCACCTACCGCCGGGTCGAGGACACCCTGTCCGGTCGAGGAACGTCTAGAGAGACGGTCTCGTCAAGGATCTAAGGCCGGGCCGTCGATGCATCGAGAACGTCCGGTTGAGGACCAAGGCTGATGCAGCCCGCAGCGTCCGTCCGCATCCCGGCCGTGTGCTCGCCCAGTCGCCGGTGCGTGTGGCCACAGCTTGATTACCCGTGAGGGGTCGGCAATCACCCGTCGAGTGTCGTGAGCGATCGACCGACTCCTCTGGCTTGCACGTTCGAGGACGACGACGCTGACCTGCGCCCGTTGCTCGTGAGCGTGAAGCAGGCCGCAACATTGCTTGGGTCAGCAGAACCATGATCTACAAGCTCACCTATCGAGGCGAGCTCCACCCGCTCCGCATCGGACGGTGTGTTCGGTTCCGACGACAGGAACTCGAGGACTTCGTGGCCCAGCTCGAAGCTAGGGGCTGACACCAGTCACGTTCGACGTGCACTCTCACCAACCGTGCGAACTCGCCGGACGGCCGAGGGCGGATCAGCTCCAGTCGCCCGAACCGAGACACCGTCCGCGTTGTGTGTCGTTTGGGCCATGTCAATCGCGCAGCGCTCGGGAACTCGGCACCTCGCCGGCAACTCGTCTCAGCCGTTGCCCACCCAGTAGCCCACCTGGACCACCCGACCCGAAAAACGGCGAAACCCCAGGCGCTGTGACCTGGGGTTTTCCGTGGAGCTAAGGAGAATCGAACTCCTGACCTCTTCCATGCCATGGAAGCGCTCTACCAACTGAGCTATAGCCCCGAGATTGCGTGGATCTCGGACCGCCGGGCCCGGAAACGCCCGGGTCACCGGCGAATTGATCGCCGTGCGAATCTAGCCCCTCCGGCGGACGGCTCCAACGTCACGACCGCACATCGCCGGTCAGTCCGCGTGGGGCTGTTCCCATTCGATGCGTGGGGCGTCCATGTAGAGGCGCTCGATCTCGTAGAACTCGCGCACCGACTCCAGGAACACGTGCACGACGACATCGCCGTAGTCGATCAACGTCCACTGCTGCTCGCGCACGCCCTCGGTGCGTACCGGGGGGCGACTGAGTTCGGACTTGACCCGTGACTCGACCTCGTCGACGACCGCTCGAACCTGCCGCGGGTTGGACGCAGCGGCGATCACGAAATACCCCGCGATCGACAGGACCGGACCCACGTCGAGGATGACGACGTCGGTCGCCTTCATGTCGGACGCCGTCCTGGCGGCGAGAACGGCGAGATCGAGCCCGCCGTCGGTCGAGTCGTCCCGGTGGTCAGTCATGCGGTTCATCCATCGCCGTCGACGGTACTGGCGGGAGCGGTGTCATCGGGCACGAGCCCGGCAGCGCCATCGTCGTGATCGACCTCACGCTCGAGATACGGAGTGCCGAGCGTGACGACGATGTCGACGCCTTCCAGCACGGTCGTGGCCAGGCGCACCTCCGACGGTCCGAACAGGATCTCGCTGGCCCTGATCGATTCCTCGAGCAGACGCGGATCGGCCACCTCCACGATCGTCAGGTCCGGAGCGCCCGACGGAGTGGTGTCGATCGACACGATGTTCGCCTGCAGGAAGAGGAGCCGCCCGATCAACTCGCGGGCGACATCGGAATTGCTCTCGGTCAGCCCATCGGTCGCGGCGAGTTGGGCCTCGTCGAACTGACTCTCGATCCGCATCTTCAGGCCAGTGTTGGGGGTGGACACCAGCGACGGGGAGATCTGCGCGAACACCAGCACGACATCGCTGCGATCGAGCACGACGACGTCGGCGTCGGTCGGATTCGTGCCGGAAATCGGCGGGGTCGCTGCCAGGTCGCGCACCCCGACCTCGCCGGCGAACAACGACGATGCGAGTTCCTCGACCGACGTCGGAGCCACGGGGCGACCCTCGCCATCGGTCGTCATCGGTTCCGGCGGGATCTGCAACGGCGCGAGACCGGCGATCGCCGACCACATCTCGACGTCGAGCGGGTGCTGCTGGTAGGCGGGAACGGACTCGTCGATCGCCGTCAAGACCTCGACCACCTCCGCCGGGCCGAGAATCTGCGGACCAGCGGTGAACACGATCCCGTCGACGCCGACCGCCTCTTCGACCACGGGATCGCTCGACGACCCATCGCCCGCCTCGGAGCCGTCGGGCACCGAACCCCCGGGAACGTCGACGAGCGTGTCGTCGGGCACCGACTCCTCGGGGACCGGATCGCCAGGAAGGGAATCGTCGGGGACGGTCGACGTCGGACGACTGCCGTCGGTCGCGTCGGAGTCCACCACCGCATCCGGAAGCACGACCTGCACGGACTCGAACGGCCGGAGGATCGCTTCCAGCCCGGCAGGGTCGACCACCGCGGACAGTTCGATACCGATCGACAGCATGTCCTCGACGGCGACGACGAACTCGTCCGGCGAGTCGGGGTCGAAGAACTCGTCGAGTGGACGGCGCTGCTGCCCGAACCCTGCCGTCGCATCGGCGTTCACCGGGACCGTGACGATGCTGCCACCCTGACCCTCCGGGAGCAGGGTCATCACCACGACCGACGCGAGTCGGCCGTCGTCGTCGGTCACCGCCAGCAGGGCGTTGGGGGTCGACGGAAACGTCACACGCGGCCGAGCGTCGACGCCGACCGCCTCGCCCTCCTGCGAGTTCGACAACGTCACGACACCAACGGTGAACAACACCGCGGCCACGATCACCAAGCCGACCGCCGCGGTGACCGCCGCGATCGTGCGACGCGTCCGCCGCTTGGCGATCGCAGTCATGACGTGGCCCCGTAGAGTCCGCGCGCGCGGATCACGTCGAGCACCGGTTGGGTCAGCAGATAATCGAGCGGTCGACCATCGGTGAAACGCGCCCGCAGGTCGGTGCTCGACACCTCGAGGCGGGGCACCTCGACGCGGATCCAGCCGACGTCGTCGGCGAGCTTCACCGGCTCACCCGGACGGTCGACGACCACGAGATGCGATCGTTCCAACACCTCGTCCCAACGCGTCCACGTCTGCAGGCCGGCGGCAGCGTCGTCTCCGATGATCGTGTAGAACTCGGCACCGGGATGCTCCGACGCCAGAACCGCCAACGTGTCGGCGGTGTAGCTCGGCCCACCGAGATCGATCTCCTGTCGTCCCGCGAGCAGGCCCGGAACGTCTCGGACTGCCGCCTCGACCATCGCCAAGCGATCGAGCGCCGGCGTGATCTGCCGAGTGCCCTCCTTCTGCCACGGCACATTGGCCACCATCAAGACCACGAGATCGAGGTCGAGGGCGTGACGCACGTTCACGGCTGTCACCAGATGGCCGACGTGGGGCGGATCGAACGTCCCCCCGAAGAGCCCGATACGGCGCAGCTGTTGGGCGGATCCGGGCACGATCTCCCCACTTTATTGCCGCCGCCACGATTTCCCGCCCAGCTGACCATGCCAGGGGTTGACAGGTCTGTTACTGTAAATCGCTCCCCCATATACCCCCGAGTACACGGTTTACGACGGTTCCCCCCAGGGAATCCCTTCGTAGTCGGCGTCTGCCGCTCTTCGATCACATCGCCGGTCACGCACGAATCACGTGCGTGCACGACGTTCCTTCGATCCGCATGGCCGATGCAGTGTGTCCGATGACACAGCCTTGGCCCGGAATCATCACGAACACGAACGGTTGTAGGAAACATCATGAACGACTCCATTGGTCTCTACTTGAATGACATCGGCAAGGTCCCCCTGTTGACCGCCGAGGACGAGCGCGAACTCTCCCGCGTCATCGAAGCGGGCCGCGAGGCCCAGGAGCAGCTCGACGCCGGAAAGCGCAGCGCCGCACTCAAGGCCAAGGTCGCCGCCGCTGCCGATGCCAAGGACCGGTTCATCCGCTCCAACCTGCGCCTGGTGGTCTCGATCGCCCGCCGTTATCCACTCCCCCAGGGCATGGATCTGCTCGACCTGATCCAGGAAGGCAACCTCGGCCTCGAGCACGCCGTCGACAAGTTCGACTGGCGCCGTGGCTTCAAGTTCTCCACCTACGCCACGTTCTGGATCCGTCAGGCCATCGGTCGTGCGCTCGACCAGAAGGCCAGCCTCATCCGCATCCCCGGTGACCGCTCCGCCAGCCTCCGCGCCGCGCTGCGTCAGGCCTCCGGTGACGGCGAGACCCTCGACCAGACGAACGCCGAGTTGCACCGGCTCACCACGCCGGTCAGCCTCGACAAGACCGTCGGCGACGACGGCGACGCCACGCTCGGCGACCTGATGGCCAACGGCGACGGCACCCCCGAGGATCACGTGATGACGCTGGTCGACAGCGAGCTGCTCGACGAGCTGCTCGGAACGCTCGACGCACGGGCCCGGTTCGCCGTCGAGTCCCGATTCGGGCTCGTCGACGGCGAGCGCAAGAGCTTCCGCGAAGTCGGTGAGCAGCTCGGTGTCACCGCCGAAGCCGCCCGCCGCCTGGTGAGCCGTGCGGTTGCCGGCCTCCGCGACGACGCCGAACGAATCCTCGCCGTCTGAGGAATTGCAGCAGGGGTCAGACCCCAGCTGCAATCGTGAGAACAACCGTGCTGGAGCGGTCGGAGCAATCCGACCGCTCCGGTCGTTTTCCGCGCCGATAGCCTGAGCGGATGCCCGAGAGCCGAGCCACCTGGTCGCCGACGTCCTGGCACGACATGCCCGTCGGTCAGCAGCCCAACTGGCCCGACGCCGCCGCGCTGGAGCAGTCGCTGAAGCACATCGCGTCGATGCCCCCGCTGGTGTTCGCCGGCGAGGCCCGCTCGTTGCAGGCCGAACTCGCCCGCGTTGCCAGCGGACGCGCCTTCCTCCTCCAGGCGGGCGATTGCGCCGAGAGCTTCGAGGAGTTCTCCGCCGACAACATCCGGGAGAAGCTGCGCGTCATCCTCCAGATGGCGGTCGTGCTCACCTACTCGGTCGGCGTCCCGATCGTGAAGGTCGGCCGGATCGCCGGCCAGTTCGCGAAGCCTCGCTCCTCTCCCACCGAGATGGTCGGCGAGCTCGAGCTGCCATCGTTCCGCGGTCACATCGTCAACGACCCCAACGCCTCCGAAGCCGCCCGCATGCCGAACCCGGAACGGTTGGTGCAGGCGTACCACCAGTCAGCCTCCACACTCAACCTGTTGCGCGCCTTCACCAAGGGTGGCTTCGCCGACCTGTCACGGGTGCACGCCTGGACGCAGGAGTTCGTGGCGTCGAGTCCCGAGGGCGAGCGCTACGAGACCGTCGCGGCCGAGATCGAACGGGCGCTCGCGTTCATGCAGGCGTGCGGCATCGACACCGAGTCCAACCCGAACCTGTCGCAGGTCGACGTCTACACGTCGCACGAGGCACTGATCCTCGGCTACGAGGAGGCCCTCACCCGCCAGGACTCGCTGACCGGCGCCTGGTTCGACTGTTCGGCGCACATGCTCTGGATCGGCGAACGCACCCGTGACCTCGACGGCGCCCACATCGAGTTCCTCCGCGGCGTCGGCAACCCGATCGGGTGCAAGATCGGCCCCACCACCAGCGCCGACTTCGTGCTGGAGCTGTGCGAGGTCCTCAACCCGTCGCGCATCCCCGGTCGCCTCACGCTGATCACCCGCATGGGCGCGGACAAGATCGAGAGTGGGCTCCGGCCGCTGCTCCGTGCAGTCACCGACGCCGGTCATCCCGTGGTGTGGGCGTGCGACCCGATGCACGGCAACACCTACACCACCGGCAACGGACGCAAGACGCGCCACTTCGACGACGTCGTCGCGGAGATCGGCGGGTTCGTCCGAGCACACCGTGCCGAGGGCACCTGGCCCGGCGGCATCCACATCGAACTCACCGGCGAGAACGTCACCGAGTGTCTCGGCGGCGGCGACGACCTGTCCGACGCCGACCTCGATCACCGCTACGAAACGGTGTGCGACCCGCGGCTCAACGCCCGCCAGAGCGTCGACCTGTCGTTCCGGGTCGCCGAACTCCTCCGCCAGTTCACCTGATCGGCGGGCGACGGTGACGGCGCTCGAGCTCACCGCCGCCTGGCCCGTCCCCCACGTGTCCGCGGCCGTGCTCTGCGCCGGCGACGTCGTCGACACGATCGGTGATCTCGATCGTGTCCAACGGTTGGCCTCGATCTCCAAGCCGGTGAGTGCGTGGGCGATCCTGGTCGCGGTCGAAGAGGGTGTCGTCTCGCTCGACCAACAGGTGGGCCAGCCCGACTGCACCCTTCGCCACCTCCTCGCCCACGCCGGCGGCTACCCGTTCGAGGGTGCCGAACCGATCGCCCGACCGGAGACCACGCGCATCTACTCGAACAGCGGGTTCAGCCTCGCCGCGCAAGCGGTAGAGCAGGCGGCCGGCATCGCGTTCGCGGACTATCTCGACGAGGCAGTGTTCTCCCCGCTCGCCATGACGTCGAGCGTCCTGCGCGGGTCCGCCGCCGTCGGGGTTCGGTCGAATCTCGCCGACACCTGTCGATTCGTCGCCGAGGTGATGCGCCCCACGCTGATCCACACCTCGACCGCTGACGACGCCGAACGCACGCACTACCCCACGCTCGCAGGTATCGTTCCCGGCGTGGGTCGCTATGCGCAGTGCCCCTGGGGACTGGGATTCGAGGTTCGCGGCACCAAGGAGCCGCACTGGACCGGAACGGCCAATTCGCCGCGCACCTTCGGCCACTTCGGCGGATCGGGCACGATGTTCTGGATCGACCCCGAGCGTGACCTCGCCGTGGTCGCTCTGACCGACCGCGACTTCGACGAGTGGGCGGCGGTCGCGTTGGAGGCGTGGCCGGAACTGTCCGACGCGGTCATCGACGAGTACGCCGACCCATCGGGGGCCATCCGGTGACGACGTTCAGCCACGGCGACCGGATCCGCTACGCCACCACCGGCGAAGACGGCCTGCCGCTCGTGCGCTACGGGTTCATCGGCGGGGTGACCAGCCCCGACGGCCCGATCGTCGTGATGCTCGACGGGGAACTCGGCGGCGACGTGGTCGAGCCCGAACACGTCGAACCCGTGCACATCTGCAACGTCACCCTCACCCTGGCGGGCTCCGACCTGCTCGACGACCCGTCGCTCCGACAGGGTCTCGTCAACCTCTGGGCCGCCGAGGCAGAGAGTGCGGGCCTGCAGATCGCCTCGCTGCACTGCATCGGCACCGGCGTACGCGACTCGAGCGAGGGATACGCCCTCGCTGAACTGTCGAGCGGCGGCGAGCAGTACGTGCTGCGTGCCACGCTCTGCCTCAAGCAGTACGACGCGATCGTCGTCCACGCCGACCGCCCCAACCGCTGGGAAGTCCTCTGACTGTTACGCCAGGGGTCAGACCCCCGGCGTAACACCCCGTTCAGCTGAGGCGTTCGATGATCATGGCCATGCCCTGGCCACCGCCGACGCACATCGTCTCGAGGCCGATCGTCTTGTCCTCGGCCTGGAGGTTGTTGATCAGGCTCGTCATGATGCGGGCGCCGGTCATGCCGAACGGGTGGCCGAGTGCGATCGCTCCCCCGTTGACGTTGACCTTGTCGAGTTCGAACCCGAGGTGTTTGGCCGACGGGATCACCTGCGCGGCGAACGCTTCGTTGATCTCGACGAGGTCGATGTCGTCGGCGCTCATGCCGGCGCGCTCCATCGCCATCCGGCTCGCACCGATCGGCCCGAGACCCATGATCTCCGGGTTGAGGCCGGTGACGCCGGACGAGATGATCCGCGCGAGCGGCGTCAGGCCGAGCTGGGCGGCCTTGGTGTCGCTCATCACCATCACGGCGGCGGCGCCGTCGTTGAGCGGGCAGGCGTTGCCGGCGGTGATCTCACCGTCGGGGCGGAACACCGGCTTGAGCTGAGCGAGCTTCTCGACGGTGGTGCCGTCGCGCGGCCCATCGTCGGTCGACACGACGGTGCCGTCCGGGAGCGTCAACGGCGTGATCTCGTTCTCGAAGTGACCCCGCTGCACGGCGGCGACGGCGCGCTGCTGGCTGCGGGCGCCGAACTCGTCCATCTCCTCACGGGTGACGCCCTCGATCTCGCGGACGTTCTCGGCGGTCTGGCCCATCGCGATGTAGAAGTCGGGCAGCCCCTCGGGCGGCGTCCAGGTCGGCTGGCCGCCCTGGGCGCGCAGAGCGGTGCGCTCACCGGGGCCGGCGAAGATCGGGTTGGGGGCGGTGTCGCTGGCGCCGTTGCCGTACCGGCTGACGGCCTCGACGCCCGCGGCGATGAAGCAATCGCCTTCGCCGGCCTTGATCGCGTGGGCCGCCATCCGGATCGTCTGGAGGCTGGAGGAGCAGTAGCGGTTGACGGTCACGCCCGGCACGTCGTCGAGCCCGGCCATGCCGGCGACCATCCGGCCGATGTTGAACCCGGCCTCTCCCGCCGGCTGACCACAGCCCATGATCAGGTCCTCGACGTCCGCCGGCGACACCTGCGGCATCTTGGCCATCAGCGCGCGGACGATCTGCGCGGCCATGTCGTCGGGCCGCAGATCGACGAGCGACCCCTTGACGGCACGTCCGATCGGGCTGCGGGAGGTGGCAACGATCACTGCTTCGGTCATGCGATCGAGCGTACCGACGACGAGTGCGATGAGCGAAAGCACCGGATGCGGGGATCCGGCTCATCGCCCTGGCGTGGAGGCGTCGACCCGGGCCGGCGATGAGCGAGAGCACCGGATGTGGGGGGCTCGCTCATCGCGTGGGTATGGCGCGGTAGGTTCGGCGGCGATGGAACCGGTGGTGGCGGCACTCGACGTCGGTGGGACGTCGATCAAGTCTGGCGTGGTGCGCGGCGACACGGCGGCTGATCCCGTGGTGGAACTCGGGCCGGCACTGCCGACGCTGGCGCAGTCCGACGCCGAGACCATTCTGGCTCGACTCGCCGAGATGGCCGACGATGCGCTCGCCCTGGACGATGCGGCGATCGGACTGGCGATCGCGATCTGCGGCCCGTTCGACCTCGAGGCCGGCGAGTCACGAATGCGAGGCGTTGCCAAGTTCGAGGACATCTACGGCATCGATCTGCGATCGGTGTTGCGCGAGCGCACCGAGATCGGCGACCGACCGATCAGGTTCGCCCGCGATGCCGAATCTGCAGGCACCGGGGAGGCACTGACCGGCGCCGGTCGCGGCGTCGATCGAGTGCTGACCATCACCCTCGGGACGGGCATGGGAACGTGCGTCACCGACCACGCATGGCCGGTGGAGTTCATCGACGGCTTCGGTGTCGAGCACCTCGGCATGCGCCCGACACCGTGGGACGGGCGGTCAGACGACGTGCTGTCCGCTCGGGGCCTCGCCGATCGGCTCGGCGTCGCCATGGCCGACCTCCAGGCAGCGGTCGATGACCCCCTCAACGCCGAGGTCGTCTACGACCACGGTCATCGACTCGGCGAGTTCCTCGCCCCGGTGACCGTGGAGTTCGACGTCCAGCTCGTCGTGATCGGCGGCGGACTGTCGGCGGCGTTCGACCGGGTCGGCCCGGCGATCCAGGCGCATCTCGACATCCCCGTGCGTCCGATCGCCCTCGGCGCCGCCGGCCCGCTCCTCGGCGCGGTCCACGTGACGTTCTCCTGATCCCGCGAGGAGCGAGAGCCCCGACTGCGGGGGTCTGGCTCATCGCACGGATGGTCGGACCTCGTCAGCGGGTGTCGAGGACGCGGAAGAGTTCGGCGCTGCGGCCCTCGGGGAGGCCGCGTTCGCCGGCGATCTGCTGGAAACGCTCGCGGATGCGCTGCTCCATCCCGTCGGGATCGGTGAGCTGGCTGACGTGGCAGCGCAACGCCCGCATCTTGCGGTCCATCTGCTCGGTGACGTCGACGTGCTCGAGCCCCTCGGGCCCGCCCATCGGGCCCGCCTGGACCCACACCTCCTGCACCTTCCAGTCCTCGAGTTCGGCACACGGTGTGCCCGGGAACGCGAAGGGGTTGCGGGCGTCGGGATACACCGCACACATCGTCGCCTCGCCGGTGGCGGTGTGGTCGGGATGCGATCCGTAGGTCGACGCCAGGTTGCGGATCGGCGACTGGGCGATGACCACCTGCGGGCGGACCTGGCGGATCACGAGGCTGATGTCGTGACGCAACTCCATCGTCACCTCGACGGTGCCGTCCATGAACCCGAGGAACCGCAGGTCGGTGACCCCGACCTCGGCCGCCGCCTTCGTCTGCTCCTCGCGCCGGATCGCCGCCATCTCGCTGCGCGGGATCGAGTGGTCGAACCCGCCGGCCTGACCGTCGGTGACGAGGCAGTAGACGACCTCCACGCCCGCGTCGGTGAGAGCTGCCACGGTGCCCGCCGAGCCGAAGTCGACGTCGTCGGGATGTGCGGTGACGACGAGGACACGTTCGATCTCGGAGAACTCCAGCATCCGCACAGTCAACGCCGGATCGTCGCCGTTCTCAACCCGGACACGGGATCGTGGCCGAGCGGTCGACTGCGAGGCCCCGACGGCGGTCCCGTACAGTCGCGGACCATGACGATGCTCGCGCCGTTCGACCAGGTCGCACTCGACGACTTCGACCTCTCCGACCCGGAGTTCTGGCTCGCCCCGCGAAGCTTCCGCGAGGGCGCCTTCAAGACGCTGCGTGACACGCCGCGCCTCGTCCACTACGACGAGCGCGAGATCCCGGATCTCCCGTTCCCACCCGGCCCCGGCTACTGGGCCGTCACCCGGCACGACGACATCTGGCACGTCAGCCGGAACCCGAAGCTCTTCTGTTCGGGCCAGGGCGGGTCCAGCATCGGCGACCTCCCACAGGAGATGGCCGAGTTCTTCGGGTCGATGATCAGCATGGACGACCCGAAGCACTTCCGGCTTCGATCGATCGTGTCCAGGGGATTCACCCCGAAGGAGATCACCGCGGTCGAGGACGTCGTCAAGGCCAAGGCCAACGAGATCGTCGACCGGCTGCTCGCCGACTTCCCCGACAAGACCTGCGACTTCGTCGAGCACGTCGCCGCGGCCCTGCCGCTCGAGATCATCTGCGACATGATGGGCATCCCGCCGGAGGACTACGCACGCGTCTTCAAGTGGACGAACACGATCCTCGGCGGCGGCGACCCCGACATGGCCACGTCGTACGAGGACTTCATGGCGCAGGTGCTCGAGATGTTCATGTACGCCCAGACCCTGGGCGAGGCCCGCAAGGCCGACCCTCAGGACGACATCACCAGCGTGATGATGGCCGCAGAAGTCGACGGTGAGCAGCTGACCGCCCAGGAGTTCGGTTCGTTCTTCATCCTCCTCGTGGTCGCCGGCAACGAGACCACGCGCAATGCGATCAGCCACGGGATGAAGGCGTTCACCGACTTCCCGGACCAGAAGGCGATCTGGTTCGGCGACT
The DNA here is from genome assembly GCA_963712775.1 of Ilumatobacteraceae bacterium. GTDB lineage: Bacteria > Actinomycetota > Acidimicrobiia > Acidimicrobiales > Ilumatobacteraceae > Sva-07. Next base: position 243,547 of record CAVQJG010000005.1, read on the forward strand.
TCGACGCGCACTCCAAGACGGCCGTCGAGGAGATCGTCCGCTGGGGCACCCCGGTGATCCACTTCCGTCGCACCGCCACCGAGGACACCGAGTTGGCCGGCCAGGCGATCAAGGCCGGCGAGAAGGTGGTCATGTGGTACAACTCGGGCAACCGGGACGAGCGTGTCTTCGAGAACCCGTACACGTTCGACGTTCTCCGCCCGCCGAACCCGGCACAGATCGGCTTCGGAGCGGGCGGGCCGCACTTCTGCCTCGGGGCCAACCTCGCCCGGCGCGAGATCACCGTGATGTTCGACGTCATCCGTCAGCGGGTTCCCTCGTTGCGGATCACCGGCGAGCCCGACTACCTCCAGAGCGGCTTCATCAACGGCATCAAGCGGATGCAGTGTGCCTGGGACTGACCTGACACCCGAACGCCGGGTCGACCTCGTCCGCAATCTCACCATCGCCGGCTGGCTCATGCTCGGCGGCTCGTTCGGGTTCATCGCCTTCCAACTGGAACGCGTCCGCGGCGTCGGCGAGCAGCCGTTCGCCAGCGTGTGGGATCAGCGCATCGAGGTCCTCAGCTTCCTGATGCTGCCACCGAACCTCGTGGTGCTGGCACCTGCGGTCTTCGTGGCAGCGATCGCGACGTGGCTCGCCGGCCGCGATCGCGAGCCCTGGATCAACACGCTCTTGCGGCTGGTCGCGGCGATCGCCATCACGATGGGAGCGATCGGGGTCGTGTCGATCCTGAGCATCCTGACCCGAGACGAGACCGGCCCGAGCGACATCGAAGGTGTGATGCTCCGACTCGGCGGCATCTGCCTCGCCGCCGGCCTCGCCGTGATCTGCCGCACGGCCGATCGCCTCTCCTCCTGATCGACTCGCCGCAGATCCCGTTCCGCGTTCCTCTGTGTCCTTTCGTGCCCATGATCGCGGTTGTGACGAACGACCGGTTCCGAGCGTTTCGGAGGGCAACCGCTGACCCGATGACCCTCGTCTACAGTCATCGGAGGGGACGGAAGGGGGACCGTGTCGGATGATGTCGAAGCACAACTCGGGGCATCACGTCGGCGCGAGGCCGCCCTGGCCGGCGTGTTGTCCGCTGTCGCCCGGGGCGGCGAGCTCCCAACACTGCTGCACGAGATCGCCGATCGCGTGGACGCGATGCCGATGGGCGACGTCGAATTCAAGGGGTTGAGCCGACCGGTGCCGATCCACGAGATCACCGCGCTCAGATGAACACGATCGGCTGGACCTGCCCGGAGTGCGGCCGGGTCTTCGGCCGAACGGGTCAAGGTCACGACTGCGCACCCGGGCTCACGCTCGACGAGTACTTCGAGACCGGCCCCGCCCACGAACGCCCGGTGTTCGACGCGGTGATGGCCCACGTCGAGACGCTCGGGCCGGTACATGCGGACATCGTGTCGGTCGGCATCTTCCTGAAGAACCCGCGCAAGTTCGCCGAACTGCGCCCGATGCAGCACTGGGTGGCGGTGTCGTTCGGGCTGCGACGCGAAGCCCGTCACCCGACGATCACCCGGAAGGTCAACCGCTACGGCGCCAAGTACTGGCACACCGCCAACGTCGCGACCCCCGACCAGGTCGACGACGCCCTCTGCGACCTCCTCACCGAGGCCTACCGCGACCCCCGCTGAGGCGCCCCTCAGGCGCCGAGATCGCCGGTGCGGAAGTGGGCCCGGCAGAGCAGTTCGTAGCGCACCGAATCGCCGAACAGCGGGGCCTCGTGAGCGTTCGTGTCGCCCACCACGACCGTGTCGCCCTCGTACACCACGTCGCCGTTGACCACGCGGGCGTTGTGTGTCGCACGGGCGCCGCACCAGCACCGCGCCTCCACCTGCAGCGGTGTGTGCTCGTCGGCGATCTCCAACATCCGTCGCGTGCCCTCGAACAGCCGGCCCCGGAAGTCGGTGAGCAGCCCGAACGCATAGACGTCCACGTCGAGTTCGTCGACCACGCGGGCCAGTTGATCGCACTGCTCCGGCGTGTAGAACTGGGCTTCGTCGCAGACGATGTAGTGGATCGGCCAGTACTTGACCGCGAGCGCGTGCAGGTCGAGATCAGGGGCGACCTCGATCGCAGGTGCGGCGACCCCGAGGCGGCTCGTCACCTGCCGCCCTTCCCGGTCGAGCGTCGTGAGCAGCAGCCCGTAGAGCTGGCGGTTCGACAGGTTGTGGTGGATCTGCAGCGCCACGGTGCTCTTGCCGGAGCCCATGGTGCCGAAGCTGAATCGGAGGGACGCCATGTCGGTCGACGACCCTACCGCGTGCGTCTCAGCCTCCGTCGTCCGCTGTCGGTGCCGGACTGCTCGTGCTGGTGGCGAACGGATCGAACGACGGGTCGACCTGGGCCGGGCCGTCGATGCGATCGAGGACCGGTGGCGTGTCCCCCGACGAATCGCTGCAGGATGCCACGACCACCGCGAGCGCCGCCGCGGCGACGACCACACCGACCATCCGGCTCACGACGCCACCGCGTCGTCGGCGGTCCGTCCGTACAGGATCAGCTCGTCGCCCTCCAGGAGATCGATGTCGACGGGCGGCTCACCGAAGAACTCACGGCCCCGACGGACACCGAGCACCGTGAGGCCCGGCAGTGCGTGGGCCATCCCCCGCAGGCTCCGGGCCTCCTCGACCGACGCCTCGAGTCGCACCGATTGGATCGCGAACTCGTCGGAGAGCACCAACAGGTTCTCCCGCTGCTCCGACAGGGCCGGAACCAGATGGCGCCGGACGTAGCGCTGCCCGACGCCGACCAGCCAACGCGTCACCGGCTTGTTGGTCAACGCCATCACGAGGATGAACAGCCCCGACACCGTCACCAGCACGCGCATCGTGGTCGAACCGGGACCGGGAGCCACGATCCCGAGGAGCACCGTGACCACCAGCGTCGGGGTCCCGAGACTCCCGACGAGCATCGTGGTGCCGATGATCCGCCGCCGCACCGGCTGATTGACGACGTTCTCCGCCTCGGTGGTGGTGAACCCGGCGCCGCTGAACGCCGAGCGGGCCTGGAACGCCGCCGCCGCCGGGGGGACCCCGGTGGCGATCAGCGCGCCCGTCGCCAGCTTCGTGAATGCGACGGTGATCACGGCGACGACCAGGAACGTGGCGACGGCGTACATGGCCCGATCATCGCGCACCGGGTGTTGCACCAGGGGTCTGACCCCTGGTGCAACAGGAACAAGGTCACATTCGGGCTGCCGTCCCGGTGTCACCGGCACCTGAACGCTACGGTGGCACCCGGACAGGCCCGGCAACGGCGCCAGGGCAGCGACACTCCTGAGGGGGAGAACATGACGGACACGATCGACCGGCCGGCGGCCGACGACGACCACGTCCTCGACCACCTGATCATCCGCTTCGCGGGCGACTCCGGTGACGGGATGCAGCTCACCGGCGACCGCTTCACCTCGGTGAGCGCCTCGTTCGGCAACGACCTCTCGACGCTCCCGGACTTCCCCGCCGAGATCCGCGCACCGGCCGGCACCGTGAACGGGGTGTCGGCGTTCCAGGTCAACATCGCCGACCACAAGATCACCACGCCCGGCGACGAACCGAATGTCCTGGTGGCGATGAACCCCGCCGCGTTGATGGCCGACCTGCACCGCTTGGAGCCGGGCGGCACCGTGATCGTCAACGAGGACGCCTTCGAGGAACGCAACCTCGACAAGGCCGGCTACACGGTCAACCCGCTCGACGACGACACGCTGTCGAACTATCGCGTGCTGCGCGTCCCGATGACCAGCCTCACCAAGGAGATCTGCGCTCCGCTCGGGGTGAAACCCCGCGACGCCGAGCGCTCCAAGAACTTCTTCGCACTCGGACTCGTCTCGTTCATGTACACCCGCCCGGTCGACCCCACCCTCGACTGGATCGCCGAGAAGTTCGGAGGAAACGAACAGGTGGAGGCCGCGAACAAGGCGGCGTTCCTCGCCGGTTTCAACTTCGGCGAGACCACCGAAGCAGTCGGTCACCGCTACGAGGTCAAGCCGGCCAAGCTGCCGGCGGGCGAGTACACGAGCATCACCGGCAACACTGCGCTCGCGTGGGGCATCGTGGCCGCAGGCCAACTCGCGAAGCTGCCGATCACACTCGGGTCATACCCGATCACGCCGGCCAGCGACATCCTCCACGAGCTCTCGAAGCACAAGCACTTCGGCATCCGCACCGTGCAGGCCGAGGACGAGATCGCGGCCATCGGCATGGCGCTCGGCGCGGCGTTCGCCGGCCACCTCGGGGTCACCACCACCAGCGGACCCGGCGTCGCCCTCAAGAGCGAGACCACGTCGTTGGCCGTTTCGATCGAGCTGCCGCTGCTGCTCGTCGACATCCAACGCGGCGGGCCGTCGACCGGGCTGCCGACCAAGACCGAGGCGTCCGACCTCAACATCGCGCTCTACGGCCGCCACGGCGAGGCACCGCTTCCCGTTGTCGCCGCGTACACGCCGGCGCAGTGTTTCCACGCTGCGATCGAAGCGATCCGCATCGCCCTCAAGTACCGGACACCCGTGATCCTGTTGTCCGACGGCTACCTCGCCAACGGCTCCGAGCCGTGGAATCTCCCTTCGGTCGACTCGTTGCCCGACATCTCGGTGCCGTTCACGACCGAGCCGAACCACGTCGACGACGACGGCAACGAGGTCTTCTGGCCGTACCTGCGCGACGACACCACGCTCGCCCGGCCGTGGGCGATCCCCGGCACGCCGGGGTTGATGCACCGTGTCGGCGGCCTCGAGAAGAAGGACGGCACGGGCAACATCGACTACACGCCCGACAACCACGAGCGGATGGTCCACCTCCGGGCCGACAAGATCGCCGCGATCGCCGCCGACATCCCGCCGACCGAGATCAACGGCGACCCCGACGCCGACGTGCTCGTGCTCGGCTGGGGGTCGACGTGGGCGGCCATCGACGCGGCGATCCAGCGCAGCCGTCGAGCCGGCAAGAGCGTCGCGTCGGCGCACATCATGCACCTCAATCCACTCCCACCCGATCTCGGTGACATCCTGAAACGGTTCCAGCGTGTGATCGTGCCCGAACTGAACATGGGCCAGCTCACCGCGCTCATCCGGGGCAAGTACCTGGTCGATGCCCGGTGCCTCAGCAAGGTGCAGGGCATGCCGTTCAAGTCACGCGAGATCGAAGCCGCCATCGACGAGGCACTCGCCTCGATCACCGACTCGAACGGAGCAGCGTCATGAGCACCGCCCAGGTTGCGGTCACCACGAAGAAGGACTGGTCGAGCGACCAGGAGGTCCGCTGGTGCCCGGGATGCGGCGACTACGGCATCCTCCTCGCCGTCCAGACCCTGATGCCGGAGCTCGGCATCGCCCCGGAGAACACCGTGTTCATCTCGGGCATCGGCTGCTCGAGCCGGTTCCCGTACTACATGAACACCTACGGGATGCACTCGATCCACGGCCGCGCCCCGGCGATCGCCACCGGTGTAGCGGTCGCCCGGCCCGACCTCGACGTGTGGGTGATCACCGGTGACGGCGACGGCCTGTCGATCGGCGGCAACCACCTGATCCATGCACTGCGCCGCAACGTCAACCTCAACATCCTGCTGTTCAACAACCGGATCTACGGCCTCACCAAGGGCCAGTTCTCACCGACGTCGCCCGTCGGCAAGGTCACCAAGTCGACGCCGATGGGCTCGATCGACCCGCCGTTCAACCCGCTCTCGGTCGCGCTCGGCGCGGAGGCGAGTTTCGTGGCCCGCACCCACGACCTCGACCGCCAGCACATGATCGAGACCTTCCGGGCCGCTCACGCCCACCGGGGAGCCTCGTTCGTCGAGATCTACCAGAACTGCAACGTGTTCAACGACGGCCAGTTCGACGAGGTCACCAAGAAGCAGGCACGCGACGAGATGATGATCAACCTCGTGCACGGCGAGCCGATCACCTTCGGCGCCGAGCAGCAGCGAGCCGTCGCGATGGGCGTCGACGGGCAACTGCGCCTCGTCCAGCGTGCCGACGTCGACGCCGACGAGATCCTCGTCCACGACGAGTACCGCCACGATCCATCGCTGGCGTTCGCCCTCGCCCGGCTCAGCCACGACGACCACTCCCCCACACCGTTCGGGGTGTTCCGCAACATCGAGCGTCCCGAGTACAGCCATGCCGTCGCCGATCAGGTGATGGCGGCCAGCGAACGCAAGGGGCCCGGCGACCTCGACGCACTCCTGCGCTCCAACGGCACGTGGACGGTCACCTGACGCGCCCCACGTCAGATGATCGCGAGGTCGGTGGCGGGATCGAACACCGTCAGGTGATCGAGTCGCAGGCGAACCTGGTCGCCGCGTGACACCGCCGCCCCTGGCTCCACCATCGCGGTGACCAGCCGTCCTGCGACCGAACACTGCACGCTGTCGGTGGGGACGGGAATGCGCCGCTCGATCGTGGCCGGGATCGAGCCCGCCGCGGCCACCACCAGGTGCTCGGGGCGCACGCCCACGACCACGGTCGAGCCGACGTGGGCCGCCAGGCCCGGGGTCCATGAACGGATCCTCACCAGCTCGCCGCCCCGTGGGTCCTCACGCATCAACCAGAACCCCTCCCGGTCGGCGACGACCGTCATCTCGATGACCGACAGCGAGCCCGTCGCCGCCGCAGCCCCCAACGACGCCGGTGTGCGCCGAACGACGGCGGTGGGTCCTGCCTGGACGACCCGGCCGTCGTGCAGCACCACCACCGACCTGGCCAGCGTCGCCACGTCCAGGGGATCGTTGGTGGACATCAGTGTCGTGACGCCGTATCCCTCCTGCAGCATGCCGATCTCGGCGCGCATGCGATACCTCAGCGGTTCGTCGAGCGCGGCGAACGGTTCGTCCAACAACAGCACCCGACACGTGCGGACGAGTGCGCGCCCGATCTGCACCATCTGCTGCTCGCCGTGCGACAGGTGCGCAGGCCGACGGCGCATCAGCTCCTCGATCCGCAGTGCCCGCACCTCGGCGTCCACCCGTTTGCGGATCTCCTCGGGGTCCCGGCGACGCACGTCGAGCGGGAACGACACGTTCCGCCGGACGCTGAGGTGACCGAGCAGCGCCGGTTCCTGGAACACCAGCCCGACGTCACGCTCACCGGGGCTCGAGGTGGTCACGTCGAGCCCGTCGAAACGGATCGCACCTGACGCGAGGCGCTCGAGACCCGCGACCGTTCGCAACAGCGTGCTCTTGCCGCTGCCCGACGGTCCGACGATGCCGACGAAGTCGCCCTGCGCCACCGCCAGGGAGACATCGTCGAGACGGCGCGTGCGCCCCGAGATCACCGTTGCCCGCTCCAGTTCGATCCGTGCCATCAGCCCGCCACCCCCAGCACCCACCCCTCCTCGTCGACCACACCGCGCCGCACGTCGTCGGACACCTCGGGGGTGAACAACACACCGATCTCGTCACGCCGGTCGAGCGAGGTCAGCCAGTCGGCGACGGCGACCACCTGCTGGGCGTCGCGCACCTCGGACCCGTCCTCCGCGAGCGGGTGCATCGACGGCCAGACCTCGGCGACGACCACCGAGTCGGCGTCGAGCTCGGGCACCCGGAAGCCGTCGGCGAACGGCCACACCCGCACCCGCTCGCCGAGACCGGCGGCCAGCCGGAGGATCATCGGGATGCCGAGCAGGCTCTGGCTGCCGACGGCGCCTGCGCCGAGCAGCTGCCACGACGAGAACGGCCGGTGTCCCCGTTCGCGCAGCAGACGCTCCACGCTTCGCCACTCGGGCAACGACGGCGAGCCGAGCGGCTTCGTCGACCCGAGCGTCGCCGTTCGGCGCGAGGGTGGACAGCCCCAGAACGGTGCGGCCGAGCCGGTGATCCGTTCGTTGAGCGCGCTGGCGACCTCGAAGCGGTTGTTGGTGTTGTCGGCGCAATCGACGATCAGCTCCGCGAGCAGTGTCGTCGTCGCCGTCCACGAACCGCCCTCGAGCCCCAGGGCATCCGACGTCCCTGCAGGAAAACCGAGCGAGAAATCGAGGGCGAGCAGCGTGGTCCCGTCCCCGCTCAGCGACTCGACGAGCATCTCCTCCGCCGCACGGCGCGTCGGCGGGTTCTCCAAGGAGAGCCCGACCGCGTCGCGTGTAGCGATCCAGATGGAATCGCGACCCCGTCTGGGCGTCGAACTGGCGCTCCAGTCGACCACCACGCAACGGTCGAACACGGCACCGACCCGGTCAGGCGACGACGACGTTGCTCACTGCGGCGAAGTGCAACACCGCCGCCACCACGACGAGCAGGTGCCACACCTCGTGGTACCCGAACGTGGTCGGCCACGGGTCGGGGCGCCGGCGCACCAGCACCGGGAACCCGACGGTGTACGCCAACCCGCCGGCCACGATCAGCCCGAGCTGTAACGAGGTGAGGCTGTCGACCAGTACGGGAGCGGCGATGATCGCCACCCAGCCCATCACGAGGTAGAGCGCGTACGACACGTAGCGCGCACCGTGGAACCAGGCGAGCTTGAGCACCATGCCGAGCACCGCGAGACCGCCGATGACCGCGAGCAGCGGGATGCCCCACGCCTTGGGTAACGCCACCAGGCACAGCGGCACGTAGGTGCCGGCGATCAGCAGGTAGATCATCGAGTGATCGAGGCGCTGCATGATCTGGCGAGCCTTCACCGAGTGGGCGAGGCGGTGGTAGGCGGCCGACGTGCCGAAGAGCAGCAGCAACGACATCGCGTAGATCGCAGCGCCGACGCGGGCTGCGGTGCCGTTGGCAACGGCCACGAGCACCGCACCGGCCGGAATCGCAGCGAAGAACGTCCAGGAGTGCATCTTTCCGCGCCAGACCGGACGATCCAGAGCAGGAACAGGAACCGACGCGACACTCACGTCGATCACCGTACCGGGTCGGCGGGGCCACCGGGGATCGGTAGCCCGTGACGGGAGCTTCAGCCGGTGGTCATGCGGCACATGAGCGCCACGACGGCGTCCCCGTATCGCTCCAGCTTCGCCGGCCCCACACCGGAGATCCGACCGAGGTCGCGCAGCGAGGTCGGTGCAGCGTCGGCGATCGCGGCGAGGGTCTTGTTGTCGAACACCACGTAGGCGGGCTTGCCGTCACGCAGGTCGTTGCGCAGATCGCGCAGTGCAGCGAAGCGTTGCTGGCCGGCGGCGTCGAGGTCGGCGGCCGGGTCACCCGGCTTCGGCGACGAACGCGTGGGCACCGCAGCCGATGCGGGGCGGTGCGACGACACGATGCGACGCTGCCGCGGGTCGGCGGCCGGCTCGGTCGTCAGCTCGGCCACGAACGGACTCGGATGCGCCCCGGTGGCGATGGTGGCGTGGCTGCTCGCGCGGGTGATCGCCACGTGGAACAGCCTGCGTTCCTCCTCGACGTCCTCGGCGAGCCGATGGGGGTACTGATCGACGTCGGCGAGATGGACCACGACATGCGGCCACTCCTGCCCCTTCACGCGATGCACCGTGGAGAGCAGCACACCGCCCGGAGCGCGCTTCGCCGCGAGCTGGGACCGCAGCCACCGTTCGAACGTGGACGGGTCGTCGTGCAGGGCGGCCAGGTGCGTGACCGCCGTGAGGTCGTCGCCCTGGGCCGAGCGGTTCGTGCCGCGGCGGTTCGCGTCGAGCGTCGCCACCGACCCGGCGAGCCCGATGTCGTCGATCAGCATCAGCACCACGTCGGACGTGGTGGCGCCGGCCTGGACCGCCTTCTGCATCGTCTGGATGTCGGCGGCGAAGTCGATCACCCGCTCTGCATCACGCTCGTTGGTGAGGCGTCCGGCGAGCCGGTTGAGGTCGACCACGTTGCCCTGTTCCGACACCCAGTCGGTGATCCGCGGGTGGAACGAACGCGACGGCCGGCGGAGCGCCTCGCGGATGTCGTCGGGTGCGAACGACCCCCCACGCCCGGCGACCGCCAGACGGAGCCAGGCGAGCACGGTACGAACGGCGGTGCGGTCGGCGAACTCGAGGCCGACGCCGCCGGCGATGGGGATGCCCTCGGACACGAGCGCCACCTGCACGGGCGCGAGCAACGCGTTGACCCGGGCGAGCACCGCCACCTCGTCGGGCCGCGCTCCGCCGGCGATCGCCTCGCGCACGGTACGACGGGAGGCATCCACCGCGTCGACGCCGCCCTCGATCGTCCAGCCTCCCGGATCGTCGGACGACGCACGGATGGACTTCGGGACGCGCCGGTCGTTGTGACGCAGCAGCCGGTCGACGGCCTCGACGATGCCCGCGGGGCACCGGTAGTTGACCTCGAGCGGGTGCGATCCCGATCCGGGGAACAACTCGGCGAAGTCGATCAACCACGCCGGGTCGGCCCCGTTGTAGCCGTAGATCGTCTGGTCGTCGTCGCCGACGCCGAACACCGCTCCGCCCGGCGACGACAGCAACCGGATCAGGAGGAGGTGCGCCGGCGTCAGGTCCTGGAACTCGTCGACGAGCATGATCCGGCACGCCCGTTGCGCCACCCGGCGTGCGGCGGGGTCCCGCAGCAGGACGAGCAACGCCCGGTAGATCTGGTCGTCGAAGTCGACGGCACCGCGCCGTTCGAGCGCCGCCCGATAGCTCGGCCACGTCTCGGCGAGACCGTCGACGTCGCCCGCGTAGCGACCCTCGACCTCGTCGGGGTCGACGAGCCCGAGCCGGATGACCGTCAGCGCCTCGATCCAGGGGCCGATGGGATCGCTGTTGCGCCGTCGGGGGAACGAGACGAGATCGCCGATGATGCGCCGGACATCGGGTTCGTCGATCGTGCGCCACGTGGTGGGCTGCGGCGCGAACGGCGCCGTGCCGTTGACGATCGCGAGAGCGATCGCGTTGAGCGTGCGCACCTGGAGTCCGGGAAGGTCGTCGGTGCGCTCGACCATCTCCTCCTGCGCGCGCTTGTTGAACGCGACCAGGCTCACCGCGCTCGGCGGCATGCGCCAGTGGGTGAGCAGGTGCCGCGCCCGCTCGGTCAGCACCCGGGTCTTGCCGGAGCCCGCCGGTGCGATGATACGGGCCCCACCGCCACGGTGGGTCACCGCCGCGAGCTGATCGGGAGCCAGGTCGGCCGCGCTCTGATTGTCACCGAAGGGCTGCAACGACCCGTGCTCGATCGCCACGGCGTGAACGACCGCGAGACCGTCGACGGGCTCGGTGTGGCGGACCGGACCGCCGTCGAGCCACACCGCCGTGCCGTCCGCCAGCTCGACGTCACCGATCCCCTCGGTCGGCCTGGCGCCGGCGGCGACCGCCCGGTCGAGCACACCCCACACCGGCCGGTCGGCGACTCGATGGTCGACGCTGTTGGACCACACGAGGTGATGGAGTTCCTCGAGGTCGAACGCGAACGTGGGGCCGAGTTCGTACGGAGCCGCCTCGGTCATCAGCATCGGCTCGCGCTCGAACGGGGCGGCGAGTTCGATGACCAGCCGCTCGCGAGCGTGGTGGGACGCCCGCAGCGCAACGAGGGAACGGTCGGGCCGAGCCAGCGACGACTCGTCGACGACCAGGCGTTGGGCGCCGACCCATGGTGGCGGCACCGCACCTCCGGGCTCGATGACGAGGTGCCGACCGAGCGCGTCGGGGCCAGCGCCCGCCGCCGCGACACCGCGCGGGATGTCGGGCGTCGACGCGACTGCGGCGGACGGCCGGCGGCTTCCGGTGGGCCGGCCGGACCGCGAGGGGCGCGTGGGCCGTGTCGGCGCCGCCCGCCCCTCGCCGAACGGCTCCTCGACGATGCCTGGGTCGTCGAACGGGAGCGGATCGTCGCCCGAGACCGGAACCTCCTGGCGTCCGTTGTCCTGCCAGCACTGTCGGACCTCGGCCGGGGAATCGTGCTCTCCGCTGCAGTAGGCACACGCAATCGCCATCGGTTCGACCCTACCGAACCCGGCGATCGACCGCACACATGTTCGGTCCCTCAGGGGGCAGACTGGCGCCATGGCGGAGCCGCATCGTCCCGAACTCGTGCTCATCCGCCACGGCGAGACCGAATGGAGCCGGGAACGCAAACACACGGGACGCACCGACGTCGGGCTCACCGAACACGGTCGGGCGCAGGCTCGACACATCGCAGCTGCCGTGGAGTCGTTCGACTTCGCCCACGAGTTCTCCAGTCCGCTGTCACGCGCCCTCGAAACCGCTCGCCTGGTCGGCCTCGACCCGCAGATCGAGCCCGCCCTGCTCGAGTGGGACTACGGTCGATACGAGGGGCTCACCACCGCCGAGATCCGTGTCACGGAGCCCGGCTGGTCCGTGTGGACCCATCCGATACTCGGCGGCGAGGCGATCGAGGACGTCGCAGCGAGGGTCGACCGCTTCCTGGAGCGCCTGGTCGGCGTCGAGGGTCCGATCGCGCTCGTCGCGCACGCCCATCTGCTGCGGATCCTCGGTGCTCGATGGCTCGACCTCGCCGCCGTCGAGGGCCGCCGGTTCACGCTCGACACCGCCACCATCTCGATCCTCGGGTGGGAGCGGGAGAACCGGGTGATCCGCCGATGGAACGACCCGTGCGGTTGGGGCTGATCCGTCCGGTTGCTCACCAGGCGATCTCGGGGAACCCGTACGTGACGCAGAGGCCGGCTCCGTTGACGATGATCAGCGAGGCGATGATCGCCGACACCGCGACCACCCGTGGCCGCGTGCGACGGACCGGTCCGGACACGGGCATGTACCACTCCGGGAGCAGCGCCGCATCCGACGAGGGCGCACCGAACGGCACGGCATCCTCCGCGATCGGCGCGTTCGGGTCGGCCGCCAGGGCCAGTTCGGCGAGTTCGTCGTCGGTGAACGCATCCACGTCATCCACGTCGTCCACCGTATCGCCGGTGACGAACGCGAGCCCGACCGTTCCGCGACGTCCCCGACTCGAGTCGGTCAGGAGATCGCCGGCCGTCTGGTGACGCGTCGGCTGAGGTTGCGCACCGGCGTCCTCACGGCTTCGAGGCCCGGGTACAAGGCCGGGAAACACAGCAGCACCAACACCGGAAACGAGGTCGAACCCGCTGAACTCGACCTGTCATCCCTCGACGTGGTGCCATGAGTCGCCTGAGCGAGTCGGCGCTCGGAGTCGCGCTGGTCGCCGGCGCAGCGACCCGCTCGGAATCGCAATCACGGACGGGTTGGCGGCGAGAACCCTGATGGGCGGTACGGTGGGCTGGAAGCCACGCGCCCAGCTGCTCGACCGCCACGGCGCGCACACCGGAGGTGACGATGCCCAGATCGAACGATCCCGACCCCGTGGCAATCGACGTCACGTCGAAGACGGGCGTCCTCGATGAGGCGACGTGTGTCCAGTTGCTGGAGTCCACACCGATCGGCCGCATCGGGTTCACGACGGATGGCGAATTGCTCGTTCTCCCCGTCAACTTCAAGTGGTACGAGAACAGCGTCGTGTTCCGCACCATCGAGGGCCAGAAGCTCGCCGCTGCAGCTGAGCACCAGCATGTCTGCTTCGAGGTCGATCAGTGGGATGCCGGCACCCGCACCGGGTGGAGCGTGGTCGTGCAGGGCGTCGCCCGCGAGGTCACGAACTGGGCCGAAGACGCCCGCCTCGACCAGATCGGACTGGTCCCCTGGGCCAAGGACGAGTGGCGACCGATCTGGGTGCGCATCGAGCCCACCATGGTCTCCGGCCGCGTCCTTCGCTGATCAGTTCCGGCGAACGGTGGGACGTCGGAGGCCGATCGACCCGCCGAGTGATCAATGGGTTGCCTGGACCAGCGGGTGTCCGGTCGAGGAACGCCGCCTGACACGTCCGGCGACGCGTCCCGATCGTCAGGAGCCCTCGGTCACGCGATCGACCCACGCGATCAGGGCGGAGGTGATCTCGTCGCGATTGGTCTCGTTGAAGACCTCGTGACGAGCGTCGGGAGAGACGGCCACCGTCACGTCGTCGACGCCGGCGTCCCGATAGCGGCCGGCGACGAGCTCGATCAGTTCGCCGCCACCGGCCAGCGGATCGGCGGATCCCGACACGAGGTAGATCGGAAGGTCGGATCGGATCGCGGCCAGACGATCCGCGTCGGAGCAGACCGCCAGCGAGTCCAACATGCTCGCCGCGGCGGCAGCGTCGACACCGAAACCGCAGTAGTCATCAGCGATGTACAGATCGACCTCGTCGGGATCGCGGGTCAGCCAGTCGGACTCGGTGCGGGCCGGCTCGAACGGGGCGTTGAATGCCGAAAGATCGACCTCCTGCGTTGGATCGATCCCGGCCGCGATCACGTCGATCGCGCTCGTGCCCGAGAGCACCGCGCCAGCCAACTCGATGCTGTGATCCAGGAGATACTGCTGGAGTGCGAACGAGCCCATGCTGTGACCGATCATCACCAGTGGCAGTCCGGGGAACTCGCTCCGCGCAATGCCGGCGAGCTGTCCGATGTCGGCCATCAGACCGGGCCAGCCGCCCGGACCGAAGTCGCCGAGGCGCTCGACAGAGCCAGCCGTGCGACCGTGCCCGCGGTGATCTGCGGCGTACACGACGTAGCCGGCGTCGGTGAGTGCGCCGGCCAACCGCCGGTAGCGGCCGGCATGCTCGCCCATGCCGTGGGCGATCTGCACGATTCCACGTGGCTCGCCGCCGCCGGCCCAGCGGTACGCGGCAACCTCCTGACCATCGTCGGCGGTGAAGGAGAAGACCGTCTCGTGCATCGCGCCATTCTCCCAGACGGCGCGCTCACACCTCCGGCTCGGGGAGCCTCGACTACGCTCGCTCGACTGCGCTCGGGAGGGCCTCATGACCGATCGAACATCCGATGAGCAGACCGTCAGGCTTCTCGTGGAACAACTGATCACCGCGGCTGGCACCCTCGACTTCGACACGTTCGAGGGGATGTTGGCCGCCCACGCCAACATCGGCTGGGCGTCCCTCCGAGACGGCGCGTGGACCACGTCGACCATGACCGCTGAGGATTGGATTACCGAAGCGAGATCAGAGGTCGATCCGATCCCCTACACCGAACCGGTCGACGACTGGACCATTCATGTCGACGGCGGGCATCTTGCCTTCGTCAGAGCCGACGCCGTGTTGCACATCGATGGTCGACCCGAACGCCACAACATCGACTACTTCACCCTCGTCAAACAAGACGGGATGTGGAAGTTCCTCAGCGTCTCCTATGTAGGACGGCCCGCTCGTCACGACTGAAGGCGGCATGAGCAGCCACAAATGACGAAGCCACGTACGGATCGGCTGAACCTGCCGTCGTCGCCGGCCGATGACCCCGGGCCGGATCACTGCGCGAACTGCGCGAGAACCGGCGAAGCGTGGGACGTCGAACTGGGACTCGGCAGCGCACGACCGCGGTTGCGCGAGCGGTTCGGAACCGTCCTGGATGGCACTTGCGAGGCCAGGTGGCCACGACGCTGACCTGGGTCGGTATCCACTCCCACGGCGGCACGCTCCGGCGGACTGGTCAGAAGCGACCGGCAACGGTTGCACCCATGGATCCCACCATCCTGCCGAGCTCAGGTGCCGGTGAACTCGGCGGGTCGACGCTCGAGAAACGCCGCGACACCTTCACGATGGTCGTCACTCTTGAAGCAGGCCGCCAGCGCCGCCGTGTGGCGGGCCATGTGATCGCCCACCGGGGCCGTCAGGCCCTCGTGGACCAGCGACTTGACCAGGCCGAGGCTGTGGGGCGATCCGGCCGCGATCGCGTTCGCCAGATCCATCGCACGGGGCAGAACGTCGTCGCTGTCGACGACGTCGAGGACGTATCCGAGCCGGAGTGCTTCTGCGGCATCGATCATCTCGCCGGTGTAGAGGAGGCGGAGGGCCTGCTGGACCCCGACGATACGCGGGAGCAGCCACGTCCCTGCACCGGTGTCGGGCACGAGGCCCCGATGCACGAAGTTCCAGGCGAAACGGGCCTGCGTGCTCGCCAGCCGGAGGTCGCACTGCGACGAGAACTCCGCCCCCATCCCGACCGCCGGACCGTCGATCACCCCGATCGTCGGCTTGCGCGCCTGGGCGATCGGCCACCACTTGTGCCGCTCCTCGGCCTCGCCCCGCAGCCCGCGGACCTCACCGGGAACCGTTGCCAGGTCGGCGAGATCGGTACCGGCGCAGAACGCGCCGGGCACACCGGTGATCACCAGCACCGTCGTGTCCGGATCGTCGTCCGCGCGCCCGACCGTCTCGATGAACTCGCCGAGCATCGCGTAGGTCATCGCGTTGCGCTTCTCGGGACGGTCGATCGTGATCACTCCGACCTTGCCCTCGACGTGATACCGGATCAGCTCGTCACCCATGGCGTGACCGTATCCACCCCCGCCACGCACGATCGATCCGGGCGGTGCCCGGCGGCCCGGTCTGTGCGAAGTGTGCACCTGCTCCGTCGAACTCAGCCGGCGCTACGCCGCGGTCCCGGCGGCGTACTTGCCCTGGGCGGCCTGTTTCGACCCACCGAGCATCGCTCCGATCTCCGATCATGATCGATCCGCCTTGCGAGCTGGTCTTCGCCATGCGTCTGCGAGGACCTTTGGATCTGTCAGCGTGCTGGTCGGTGGGCGGATGCTGATCGCGGAACGGAGGTGGCCCGTGCGACAGACGCTGCATCGAGATGGTGTTGGTCCGTGTTCCTCCTGGGAGGGTGCTCCGAGGGGACGATCACCGTTCGTGAGCCGTCAGCGGCCTCGCCGAGCACGCGGTGTCGCGCTGCTCGCGATGGTCGGCTTGGTGCTGGCGTCGTGTTCGAGCGAACCGGACGACGAGAGTGCTCCCCCGCCCACCGCGACGGCACCGACGACCACGAGCGCGACCGACTCGGTCGTGAGGGTGGCCGACGTGGCCTTCGCGACGGTGCCGAGCGAGGAGTGGAAGCCACCGTTGTTGGACGTGTACGCACCAGAGGGGGCAACCGATCTTCCGCTGGTCGTGCTCTTCCACGGCGGCTCGTCGCTCGAGTTCACGACCGACAAGGCTTCGCTGGTGTACCCCACCTTGGCGAGAGCCATCGCACAGCGTGGAGCGGTCGTCGTCGTACCCAACTGGGGAGCCGATGCGTCCCCGATGGACATGCTCGCGTCAGGCTCGACAGCGTCGCAGAGCATCGACTTCCTGCTCCCGGTCCGCGACCAGGGCGCGTGTGCGGTCTCGTTCGCCGTGTCGCATGCCGCCGAGTACGGCGCCGACCCGGACCGGATCGTCCTGGTCGGGAACTCCGCCGGCGCCAACCAGGCGAGCATGGTCGCCCTCGCCGACACATCTCCCTTCCCCGGCTGTGCCGTCCCGCCCACCGAGTGGGCACCCGACGGCCTGTTGCTGTGGGAGGGCGACTGGCTCCTCGAAGACCCCTCCTGGGATGTCTTCGGACAGGACCTACCGGCCCTCGCGGCCGTCTTCACGCCCTGGGACGCGCTCGACGCTGCTCCAGCCATCGACGTGGAACTCGCCGTCAGCGCGACGAGTCGGCAGGAACTGAAGCGGTGCCCCGAGTCCGAAGGGTTCGATTGGCTCATCGATCGGGACCCGACCGGGTCGTTGCGCAGCGAACTCGAGGCATCCGGAGCGCTCGCCGACGGCTGCGTCGACATCGGCGAACAGGCCGACCTGTTGGCCGCAGCCATGAACGAGCGGGGTCTCTCCGCGAGCATCCTCACACTCGCCGACCTCGACAGCGGACACGCAGTGCTCTCCGAGATCGATCTGGCGCTGATGGCCGACCGAATCGTGTCGCTCGCAGGCCAACCCTGACATCGTCAGCACAGCCCAGGGCGGAAAACGGTTCAGACATCGCGGATCGAACGGCGGTGGACGTTCGGCTCTATCGCTGATGACCCCGCAGCGGCGCGATGGAAAGGGACCAGACAGTCGCTGGTCGAGGAGGTCGTCATGGCTGTTCGAAGATGGCTGCTGGTTGCCGCGCTGGTGATGTTCGTACCCATGGGGTGCGGGAGCGACGAGACGGTCACGACACCCGAAGATCTCGACACGGCGCTGCTGACCGCGGCCGACCTCGGGACCGGGTGGACACAGCAACAACAGGAGGTGTTCGACACCTGGCCGGAGGGGATGCCGGCCCTGGATCCCGGCATGTGGTGCCCGCAGGCCGGAAGCGTTGCCGATGACCTCGACGTGCTCGTTGGTGGCGGCGGAGCGTTCGTCGAACTCCAATCGGACGAGTCGGATGCGAGGACGTACCACGGGGTGACGGAGCGACTCTGGAGCACCCCCGACGCTGCTGGGTTCGTCGACACGGCAACCGCGGGGTTCGACGCATGTGTCGGCCAGACGTGGGACGTCGATCAGGACGCGACCGCCAGTGTGGTCGAACTCGTCGGCGAGCCGGTCGGTGACGACTCGACGATGGCGCTCGTGACCTACGTGACGCCCGGACCTGACGGTGACTACGAGTGGCGGGGCCGCACGATCGCGGCCCGTTTCGGCGCGACGGCGATGGTGCTACAGGAACTGGACGTCCAGCGTTCCGGCAGCGAGCCTCGCCTGACCGACACCGAATGGCAACAGCTGGTCGAGCTCGCCGCGAGCAAGGTGGAAGCGTCGACCGACCGCTGATCGCGGGCGCCCGATCTCCAGCTGTCGAGTGACGTCAGGAGCAGCCGCTGGTGCTGCCGCAGCTCGTACAGACGTAGCAGCTGCCGGCGCGGATCATCGAGATCCCGCAGGTCATGCACATCGGGGCATCGTTGACCGGTCGCGGGTGGCTCCCCACCGCGGGGGTCGGCTCCGGCTCGTCGTCGAACAGCGTCATCGACTTCGGATCGGGCGCAAGGTCGGAACCCTGGGTCGTGGGGGTCACCTGCTCCTCGACGCCGGGCAGGGTGGGCTGCAGTCGCTCGTCGACCGAGAAGATGCCCAGTTCGGCGCGCTCGTCGTAGGTCATGTACTCGATCGCCAGGCGGCGGAACAGGTAGTCCATGATCGACGAGGCGAAGCGGATGTCGGGATCGTCGGTCATCCCGGCGGGTTCGAACCGCATGTTGGTGAACGCCTCGACGAAGGCCCGCAGCGGCACGCCGTACTGGAGGCCGTAGCTCACCGACTTGGCGAAGGCGTCCATGACGCCGGCCATCGTCGAGCCCTGCTTCGACACGGTGAGGAAGATCTCGCCCGGTTGGCCGTCCTCGTACTCGCCGATGGTGGCAAACCCCTTGCAGTCGGCGACCCGGAACTCGAATGTCCGGCCGCGGCGCGTGCGCGGCATCTTCTGACGCACGGGATGGTGGACGACGCGTTCGACGATCTCGACCTCGGGGGTCTCGACACGGTCTCCCTTCGTCTTCGACGTCGACAGCGGCTGGCCGAGCTTGCAGTTGTCCCGGTAGATCGCGACCGACTTGAGACCCAGCTCCCAGGCCAGCATGTGCAGCCCTTCGACGTCCTCGACGGTGACGTCCTCGGGCATGTTCACGGTCTTGCTGATGCCGCCGCTGACGAACGGCTGGACGGCGCCCATCATGCGGACGTGGCCCTCGTAGTGGATCGTGTTGTCACCCATCGAGCAGGCGAACACGGGCAGGTGTTCGGCGGCGAGGTGGGGCGCGCCGATCACCGACATGTGCTCGTCGATGTACGCCACGATGTCGTCGACCTGAGCGGGTGTGTAGCCGAGTCGACGCAGCGCACGCGGGATCGTCTGGTTGACGATCGACATCGTGCCGCCGCCGACGAGCTTCTTCGTCTTCACCAGCGCGAGGTCGGGCTCGATGCCGGTGGTGTCGCAGTCCATCGCCAGCCCGATGGTGCCGGTCGGCGCGATCACGACGGCCTGGCTGTTGCGCACGCCGTGGACCGCACCGTCACGCAGCGCGTCGTCCCACGCGTCGCGGCCGGCTGCAAGGAGATCGTCGGGAACCACGCCTTCGTCGGCGAGTGCCTCCGCTGCACGGCGATGCATCTCGAGCACGCCGAGCATCGCCTCGGACTCCTGTGCAAACCCGTCGAACGGCCCGACGCGAGCGGCCGTGCGCGCGCTGGTGGCGTAGGCCGAACCGGCCATCAGCGAGGTGATGGCGCCCGCCCACGCCCGCCCCTCGTCGGAGTCGTAGGGCAGCCCGAGGGCCATCAGCAGCGCACCGAGGTTGGCGTAACCGAGCCCGAGCTGGCGCAATGCCCGCGTCGTTTCGCCGATCTTCTCGGTCGGGTAGTCGGCGCGTCCCACCAGGATCTCCTGCGCGGTGATCAGCGTCTGCACCGTGTGCACGAACGCCCCGACGTCGAACCCGCCGTCGTCCTGCAGGTACTTCAGCAGGTTGATCGACGCGAGATTGCACGCGCTGTTGTCGACGTGGAAGTACTCGGAGCAGGGATTGCTGGCGGTGATCCGGCCGTGGTTCGGGGCGGTGTGCCAGCGGTTGATCGTGGTGTCGAACTGGAGACCGGGGTCGGCGCACTCCCATGCCGCTTCGGCGATCTCGCGCCACAGCGTGCGGGCCTTCACCGTGCGCAGCACCTCACCCGTGGTCACTGCGATGAGGTCCCAGTCGGCATCGTCGACGACGGCCTGCATGAACTCGTCGGTGACCCGCACCGAGTTGTTGGCGTTCTGGTACTGCACCGAGAACGAGTCGGCACCGTCGAGCCCCATGTCGAAGCCGGCGTCGCTCAGCGCCCGGGCCTTGCGCTCCTCCTTGGCCTTGGCCCACACGAACTGTTCGACGTCGGGATGGTCGGCGTCGAGGATCACCATCTTGGCGGCGCGACGTGTCTTGCCACCGGACTTGATCGTGCCCGCCGATGCGTCCGCGCCGCGCATGAAGCTCACCGGGCCCGACGCCGTGCCGCCCCCTTCGAGGGGTTCCAGGGACGACCGGATCCGCGACAGGTTGACCCCCGCCCCGGAGCCGCCCTTGAAGATGATCCCCTCTTCGCGGTACCAGTTGAGGATCGAACTCATCTCGTCCTCGACCGCGAGGATGAAGCAGGCGCTCGCCTGCTGCGGCACGCCGGCCACGCCGATGTTGAACCACACCGGACTGTTGAAGGCGGCGCGCTGCGTGACGAGGATGTACTTCAACTCGGCCCGGAACGCATCGGCTTCAGCACCCTCGAAGTAGCCGTCGGCGACGCCCCAGTCGGCGATCGTGTCGACGATGCGGTCGACGACCTGCTTGAGCGACCACTCCCGCTCCGGCGATCCGAGCGCACCACGGAAATACTTCTGGGCCACGATGTTGGTGGCGTTCTGCGACCAGCTGATCGGGAACTCGACGGCGAGCTGTTCGAACGCGACCGACCCGTCGATCCAGTTGGTCAGCCGGGCGTCGCGGTGCTCCCACACGACCTCGTCATACGGGTCGACGCCCGCCGACGTGAACAGGCGCCCCAGCCCGATGGTGCCGTCTGCGGTCCGGTCAGCTTCGAGCGTCATGGGCGTTCCTCCGAGGGTCGAGTGATTCCAAACTACAGCCGTGTCGGACACGGACCACCGAGTCGACGGGGCACACCGATCGGACGCGAACCGCCGACCACAGCGCGGCGTCACAGGTCGAGGGCAATCCCTAAGCGAACGCCATCCTGGGCATCCCGAGAGATGCCGGCGCTCGCCGTCTCATCCGTGCGTCGCGCCGTGGTCGGCACTGGGAGGGCACTCTACGGAGCACAGCCTGTGGGGGGAAAGAGGGACAACCATGTGAATTTCGGTGACATGTGTGCGGACAGCGTGTGGACACGAGGTGAACAACACCGGGTTGTCCACATGGTCACACCGACCCCCGCTGACGCAAATCAGCCGGCAGGCGAGACCCCGACCGGGATCCCGTTGAGCACCGAGGTGCCCGACAGCGGGTCGATCGCCTCGTCGTCGGACAGCACGTTGGAGTTGACCCCGGCGTGTTCGGCGGCCACCCGGAGCTGCGCGCCGGGCACGTCGTGTCCCCAGCCGTGCGGCAGGCTGACCACCCCGGGTCGAATCGACTCGGTCACCTCGACCGGCACGGTCACCTCACCGACCCGTGAGGTGACCGTGGCCGCCGCACCGTCGGCGAGGCCGAGCGACGTGGCGTCGTCGGGATGCACCTGCAGGGTGCATCGGGGGCGGCCCTTCACGAGCACCTTCACGTTGTGCATCCACGAGTTGTTGCTGCGCAGGTGGCGACGGCCGACCAGCACCAACCCGCGGGTCGCCAGTTCCTCGGCGGCTGTCGCGAGCCGATCGAGGTCGGCGACGAACGGCTCGGGGGACAACTCGATCCGTCCGCTGGGTGTGCGGAGGATCTCGGGGATCCGCGGTTCGAGCGCGCCGAAGTCACGGCCGTGCGGCCGCGCAATCAGGTCGTCGAGTGACGTGCCGTCGGGGTCGGCGCCGAAGCCGTCACCGAACGGCCCCGTGCGCAACATGAAGTCGAGCATCCGCTCGGGCCCGCGTCGGCCGGACGCAGACAACTCCGCGAGCAGTTCGTCGGGGTCCCGGCCGGACACGATCGAGTGGTCGTTGGCCACGGCGCCGCGGACGAGCGCCTCGATCGCTGCGTCGTCCAGAACCGAGGCGTCGACGTCGGTTCCGAGGCCCTGCGCGATCGCCGTGAGCTTGGCGATGATCTCCCATTCGTCCGGCTGGCCGTCGTCGAGCGGCAGCACCGGCGGCGAGTAGTTGGCGACGTTGCGGACGGCGAACTGGAGCAGCAACAGGTCGTAGTGGCTGCGTTGGAGCTGCGAGGGAGGCGGCAGGACCACGTCGGCGTGACAGGTCGTCTCGTTGAGGTAGAGATCGATGCTCACCATGAACTCGAGTTCGTCGAGGCTGCGGGCGAGCTGTTCGCTGTTCGGCGTCGACAGCACCGGGTTCCCGGCGACGGTGACCAACGCCCTGATCTGACCCTCGCCGGGTGTCAGGATCTCCTCGGCCAGCACGCTCACCGGGTACTCCCCCATCACCTCGGGATGCCCGCTCACCCGGCTGTGCCCGCGCCCGACGGCGAAGCCTCGGCCCGATCCGGGCTTGCCCCGGGTGGTTGCGCCGCCGGCGACCGGGAGCGGGAACATCGAGCCCCCTGGCCGGTCGAGGTTGCCGCTGAGGATGTTGACCACGTCGATGAGCCACGACGCCGTCGACCCGAACTCGGTGGTGGTCGTGCCGATCCTGCCGTAGACGGCAGCCGTGGGCGCCGCCGCCAGTTCCCGGGCGAGCCGGCGGATGGACCCCGCGGGGATTCCGGTGGGCGCTTCCGCGAACTCGGGGGTGAACGGCATCAATGCCTCGCGGAGGTCGTCGAGGCCGGCCAGGTGGGCGGCGATGTGTTCCCCCGGGCCTGCGAGGCCCTCGTCGAACATCGTGTGGGCGATCGCAGCGAGGAGCAGCGCGTCGGTGCCGGGCCGGATCGACACCCACTCGTCGGCCTCCTCGGCGGTCCGCGACAGACGTGGGTCGACCACGACGAGCTTGCCACCTCGGGCGCGCATGGCCTCGATGCGTCCCGGGAAGTCCGCTGCGGTGCAGACGCTGCCATTCGATGCGTACGGGTTGGCCCCGAGGATCATCAGGTAGTCGGTGCGGTCGAGGTCGGGCACCGGGATGG
This sequence comes from Ilumatobacteraceae bacterium, assembly GCA_963712775.1. Lineage (GTDB taxonomy): Bacteria > Actinomycetota > Acidimicrobiia > Acidimicrobiales > Ilumatobacteraceae > Sva-07. The sequence goes on from CAVQJG010000005.1 coordinate 266,985, forward strand.
CCACGGGAGAACCGAAGACGTGGCCCGACGCGACGTGCCGCGGCATCTGATCGACCGTCGACGCGCTGAACCGGTGCTTCGTCCCGAGTCCGGTGAGCAAGACCCTCGAGAAGGTCATCGCGGAGAGGCTGTGGGCGGTGGGATTCCCCACGTACGCGGCGAGCGCTCCCCGACCGTGTGCGGAGATCACACCGCCGAGGCCTTCGTCGATCACCCTCCACGCCTCGTCCCAGGTGACCGGCACGTGGACGCCGTCGCGCTTCACCATCGGCGAGCGAAGTCGATCGGGGTCCTCGTGGAGTTGCTTGAGCGTCGATCCCTTCGGGCAGAGGTAGCCCTTCGAGAACACGTCGAGGCGGTCACCGCGAATGCGCTGCACCTCCTCGCCACCCGAACCGTCGGGGCGCAAGGTGATCTCGAGCCCGCAACTGGCCTCGCAGAGCGGGCAGGTACGGAACGCGGTGCGGGTCGTGGAAGCGACATCGGGCATCCCCCATCGTCGCAGACCGCGCCGAACGCGGACGCAGCGGTCCGCAGCGACCATGATGGCGAGATGCGCCGACTGCTCCCCGAGCCTGCCGCCGACGTCACCGTGGATGCCGCCTACTCGGGTCCGCTCGGAAGCCACCCCGATCGACCCTGGGTCGCGCTGTGCATGGTGTCGTCGATCGACGGCTCGACGGCGGTCGATGGCGTCTCCGCGGGGCTGTCGAGCCCGACCGACACCGCGGTGCTCTGGCAGTTGCGGCACCTCGCCGATGTGATCCTCGTGGGCGCCGGCACGGTGCGCGACGAAGGGTACGGGGCACCGCGCAAGGAGGGTCAGCGCATCGGCGTGGTGACGCGCACGGGCGACGTCGATCTCGCCGGTGAGCTGTTCGCGTCCGGTGCCGGTTTCCTGATCACCACCGAGGACGCGGCGTTCGAATCGACGGGTGTCGACGTGATCCGGGCCGGGGTGGAATCGGTCGACCTCGGCGAGGCGGTACGTCGCCTCGGGCAGGTCGTTCCGGTGTGCAGCGTGGTGCAGGCCGAGGGCGGCGCCCGTCTGAACGGCGCCCTCCTCGACGCCGACGTGATCGACGAGATCAACGTCACGACGTCCGCTGCGGCGGTCGGCGGGGGCGGGCCACGGCTGGCGAGTGGCGCAGCCGATCACCGACATCGCTTCGAACTGCGTCAACTGGCGATCGACGAGGAGTCGCTCCTGTACGCGCGGTGGTTACGTCGGCGTGGCTGACTTCTCGAGCAGCGCGAGCTCCCGATGGAAGTCGGAGGCACCGTCGAAGTCCTTGTAGACGCTGGCGAATCGGAGGTACGCGACCTCGTCGACCGACCGCAGCTGATCGAGGACCGCAACGCCGACCGTCGCGCTGGTGACGGTCGAGCCGTGCAGGCGCACCGTGTCCTCGACCCGTGCGGCGATCTCGGCGAGCTGGAGGTCCGACACGTTGCGACCCTTGGTGGCGGCCGTGAGGCCACCGATCAGCTTCGTCCGATCGAACGGTTCGGTCCCCCCGTGCGACTTCACCACGGTGAGCGGAGCATGGTCGACGCGCTCGAAGGTCGTGAAGCGATGCGAGCAGGCCAGGCACTCCCGGCGGCGCCGGATCGCCGTGCCCTCCTCGGCCACGCGCGAGTCGACGACCTTGGTGTCGTCATGGCGGCAGGACGGGCAGAACACGTCCCGGAGGTTACCCCGCTCCCTGTGCGGACTCCGGTCGTCGACGCTGGCCCGTGTGCGACGGGGCGACCGTCAGGGCAGCCGGATCGCCTGCCCCACGAGGACGTCCGTGCCACCGTTGAGGCTGATCAGGGCGTCGACGTAACGATCGCGGCCGACCGGGCCCCGGTACAGGTCGGCGATCGACCAGAGGCTGTCGCCGGCTGCGGCGACATGGATCGACCGCACCGGCTGGGCGCCCGATGCGGTCGTCGTGACCTCGGAGGCCGCGGCAGGACGGCCCCCGAGGTCGACGAGCGCGCCGGCCGTCTCCACGACAGCGACGGCGGCGGCGGCGAGCACGGCGAGTGCGACGGCGGCGACCAGCATGCGACGCGCTGCGTAGTTCGGCGCCGCAGGACCCGGTTGACGCACCACCTCGCCCCGATCGGCCACGGGACGGCTCCTGACGCGGGACGGCACGCCGATCGTGCGCTGGAAGTTGGTCGCTGGGTGGAAGGTGGCCGTCATCGCTGCTCGCTCCGGTGGGTGCTGATGGTGAGATCTGCTGCGTTCTGCTGCTGGCGGCGCTGTTCGATGCCGTGTTCTGTTCTCGGGTTCAGTACCAACAGGTGTTCGTAGAACGACTGTTCGTAGTCAACCAGGCGTCGTGCCTCGATGTCAACCCTCGATCGAACAATTGTTTGCCAAACAGATGTTTGACCCTCTGCCTGCCGATCCGTACACTGTTCGTATGGCACCCACGATCAGCACGCGGCAGCGAGACATTCTCGAGTTCATCGAACAACAGATCCGCGAGCGTGGTTATCCGCCATCGGTCCGCGAGATCGGTGACGCGGTGGGGCTGACCTCGCCGTCGACGGTGCACACCCACCTCAACACCCTCCAGCGGCTCGGCTACCTTCGACGCGACCCCACCAAGCCCCGAGCGATCGAGGTGCGCTACGACACCAACAGCGGCGCGATGATGGAACGCCGCCCGGTTCGCCACGTCCCCCTCGTCGGCGACGTCGCAGCCGGCACCGATGTCCTCGCGGAGGAGAACGTCGAGGAACTGCTGCCCGTTCCCGTCGACTTCACCGGCGACGGCGAGCTGTTCATGCTGCGAGTGCGCGGCGAGTCGATGATCGAACTCGGGATCCTCGACGGCGACTTCGTGGTGGCCACCCAGATCACCAACCCCAACAACGGCGACATCGTGGTCGCCGGCATCCCGGGGGGCGAGGCGACGATCAAGACCTACAGCCGCTCGGGCGCTCAGGTCACGCTGACGCCGGCCAACTCGACGATGGCCCCGATGGAGTTCAGCGCCGACGAGGTGGAGATCTACGGCAAGGTCGTCACCGTCATGCGTCGCTACTGAGCGACGGCGGCCCCCATACCGGGGGCGACGGATCGGTCGGCGGACTCGTCGGTGGTGGCGACGGGGCCGACATCGGCGGACCGGCAGGGCCGGTCGCGCCGGTCGTCGGTGGCGGGGCCGGGAACCCGGGCGGACTCGTGGGCCATTCCGCTGCCGGCTGCCAGGGCGCATCGGTCGCACTCGGCGGAGTCGGACGTCGGCTCCCGAGCACGAGCAACACCCCGCCGACCACGAACGCGACGATCGCGGCGAACACCGCCGACCAGCGTAGGAGACCGACGCCGTCGTCGGGATCCCCGCCGACGGCGATGGCGAACGCGTCACCGTCGGCGGCGACGGTCAACACGTGATCGCCGGGCTCGGCGATCTCGACGGCGCCCGTGGAGGTGCCGACGAAGGTGCCGGTGTCGTAGTCGACCCCGCTGCTCGCCTCGATCGTCACCGGGTCGCCCGCGGCGTCGACGAGCGACACGTCGATCACGGGGACGCCGTCGCGCTCGTACTCGCCCGGTGCCGCACAGTCTCCCGCGAGGTCGTCGATGCTCCCGGTGGTCTCGATGTAGAGGGTGAAGACACCGGTGCGATCGAAGTCGAGCGTGGTGGCACACCCCGACGGAGCCCTGGCGAAGCTCGCCACGTTGTCGTCGCGTCGTTGGCCTGCTGCGTACCACAGCGCCCCGGCCGCGACGAGGCCGGCCACCACCACCAACACGCCGACGACGAGCATCCACCCGCGCTTCGGAGACGGGCCGCTCATCGTCGGTCCGGGCCGATCGACGGGTCTGGTGGTGGCGGCCCGGATGGTGAGTCGGATGAAAGGCGGCGGTGCAGCATCGTGGGGGGTCAGCCGACTGCGGTCAACCGTTCGGCGACCAGTCGGATCCTGTCGTCTGGTTGTACCACGGCGACGCGCACGAACGGTGTCCCATCCGCGCCGTAGAACTCGCCCGGGCTCACGAGCGCACCACCGTCACGGGCGAGCCGCTCCGTGTACTCCCATCCGTCGGTCACCGGAATCCAGAGGTAGAAGGCACCATCGGGCAAGCCGACCGGCTCTCCCGACCAGTCCGACAGCACGGATGCCAGCAACTCGAGGCGACTGCGGTACCGGGCGCGTTGCTGCTCGACGTGGTCGTCGTCGTCGAGTGCCGCGATGCCGGCCGCCTGCGCCGGGCCCGGCACCATCATCCCGACGTGCTTGCGGATCTCCTGGAGGTAGCCGACCAGCTCGGCATCACCGGCGTAGAACCCCACGCGAACACCGGCGAGGTTCGACCGCTTCGACAGCGAATGCACGGCGACGACGCCGTCGAGGCCGGACTCGAGGATCGTTCGACCCCGACCGGACCACGTGAACTCGACGTAGCACTCGTCGGAGAAGACCGGCACGCCGTGTTCCCTCCCCCACGCTGCTGCTGCATCGAGGTCGTCGAGCGCACCCGTCGGGTTGCTCGGGCTGTTCACCCACAGCACGAGGGCGCGCTCCGCGTCGGCAGCGTCGATCGAGCCGAGGTCGAGCCGTCCGTCGGGTCCGGCCGGAACCGGAACAGCCCGGCAGCCGGCGAGGATCGCACCCATCTCGTAGGTCGGGTAGGCGATCGCGGGGTACAGCACGGTGTCGCGCGACGGATCGCGCAGCTGCAGCCACTGCGGGAGCGTGCCGACGAACTCCTTCGTCCCGATCGAGGCGCCGATCTGGGCAGCAGGAACGTCGACGCCGAAGCGACGCTCGATCCACCGCCGAGCCGCGTCACGGAACGACGCCGTGCCGATACTGGGCGGGTACGACCGTTCCGAGCCACTCGAGGCCAGGGCCTCGATCACGCTCGGCGGAGGCGGGTCGAAGGGCGTACCGATCGAGAGGTCGACGGTGCCGCCGGCGTGGGCCTCCGTCAGCGGCCGGAGTCGGTCGAGGCGGTCGTACGGGTAGGGCGGCGGGACGAAACCGCTCACGACCCGGTCGCTTCCGGCGTCGCGAACTCCGAGAGTCGGCCGGCCGACGCATCGGACAGTCGGGCCCGCACGGTCCAGGCGTTTTCGCCGTCGCCGACCGACACGACCTCACCTTCGCGGTGCACCGCAGCGAGGATGTCGCCACGGTCGTACGGGATCACGAGTTCGTGGACGACCGTCAGTGCCCGCAGTCGATCGGCCAACGTTCGCAGGAACTCGTCGATTCCCTCGCCCGTGACGGCGGAGATCGCGACCGACCCCGGATGATCCGCCACGAGCTCCTTGGCCACACCCGGTGCGAGGTCGCACTTGTTGAACACGAGCAGCTCCGGGACGGCCGCCGCGTCGATCTCGCCGAGCACCTCGTGGACGGCGTCGATCTGGCCGATCGGATCCGGTGCGCTGGCATCGACGACGTGGACCAGGTACTCGGCCATCGCGGCGACCTCGAGCGTGCCCTTGAAGGACTCGACCAGGCCGTGCGGGAGCCGGTTGATGAACCCGACCGTGTCGGACAGCAACACCGGCTCACCGCCCGGCAGCGAGAGGCGCCGAGTGGTGGGATCGAGCGTGGCGAACAGCCGGTCCTCGGCCAGCACGCCCGAGTCGGTGAGCCGGTTCAGCAGCGACGACTTCCCGGCGTTCGTGTACCCGACGATCGCGACCGACGCGAGCCCGCTCCGCGATCGGCCCTTGCGCTGCAGCGAACGGGTGTCGGCGAGCGAGTCGAGGTCGCGTTCGAGCTTGTTGATGCGCCGCATGATGCGACGACGGTCGACTTCGATCTTCGTCTCGCCGCCACCGAACCGAGCGCCCACACCACCGCGCTGCTGCGACAGCTTGGCGTCGGCGCCGCGACGCAGGCGCGGGAGGCGGTAGCGCAACAGCGCGAGTTCGACCTGGGCCTTGCCCTCCAGCGTGTGGGCGTTCTGGCCGAAGATGTCGAGGATCACCGCCGTGCGGTCGAGGGCCGTGCGGCCGAGGAGCTTCTCCAGGTTGTACTGCTGTCCGGGCGAGAGCTCGTTGTCGAACACGACGGTGTCGGCATCGACGGCGAGGCAGAGCTGCTTCAGCTCCTCGGCCTTGCCCTTGCCGACGCACCAGGTGTGATCGGGGGCGTCACGGCGCTGCACCATGCGCGCCACGGCATCGGCACCAGCGGTGTCGACCAGCAGCGCGAGTTCGTCGAGGCTCGCGTCGACGTCGTCGTCGTCCTGGCCCGGGAGCGCCACGGCCACGAGCACGATCTTCTCCCGGATCGTCCGGTCGATGAGCGTGCCGGCGAGCGCCTCGTTGTAGGGGGTGTTGCTCATGGCACCTCGATCTCGATCGTCGCAATGTGGGAGGCGGGGCCGCTCAACACCGCGCGTGTCGGCGCGTCGGGAGCGAAACTCACGGTGGCCGTTCCGCCGTCCATGTGGACCACCACGTTGCCGTCGCCCCGAGCCACGAGCCCCCACGATCGGGCGGCGAAGGCCGCCGCACACGCACCGGTCCCGCACGCCTCGGTGATCCCCGCACCGCGCTCGTGGACGCGCATCGTGATCGCATTCGGTTCCGGGCCCGGCTCGATGATCTCGAGATTGACCTGGGGCACCTGGCCGCCCAGCAACGCGAGATCCACGGCGCCGACGTCGTCGACACCGACGACGCTGTGCGGGTTGCCGAGGCTCAGGTGGGCAACCGGCCGGTCGGGGTGACATCCGAGCGCGCCCCAGCCGTCGGGTTCGGCGATCGTGGACACCTCCCCCATCTCGACGCGTGCCTCGATCGTGGAGGGGTCGTCGGTGGCGGTGAGGACGACGAGCCGGTCACCGGCATCGGTGAGGATCAGTTGGTCGCTCATGTCGCCGCGTCGAGCAGCCAGTGCCTGCGCGAAACAGCGGATCCCGTTGCCGCTCATCTCCGCGCGCGATCCGTCCGCGTTGAAGAGGGTCATGCGAGCGGCGTGACCCTCGGCCGATTCGGCCACCAGCAAGCCGTCGGCTCCGACCCCACGGCGCCGGTCGCACAGCCGCCGGGCCAGCGCGGCGAGGTCATCGACGTCGGGATGGAACACGACGAGGAAGTCGTTGCCGAGTCCGTGGTGTTTCGTGAGTGTCAGTGAGGTCATGTCTCGAGGGCGTCGACCACGACCGCTTCGGCCTCGGCCACCGGATCGTGCTCGACGTCGATCCAGCGTACGCGGGGATCGCGACGGAACCATCGCTCCTGGCGGACGGCGAACTGTCGGGTGCGGGTGATGATCGTGTCGATGGCCTCATCCTGACCGATCCGGCCCCCCAGCAGCTCCAGGATTTCCTTGTAGCCGAGCGCCTGGGCCGCGGTTCGGGACAGCCCGCGCACGGCCAGCGCCTCGACCTCGGCGACGAGACCATCGTCGATCATCCGCCGCACGCGAGCGGCGATGCGTTCGGCGATCACCGGACGTGGCCACCGCAGCCCGATCTGAGCGACATCGGAGTGCGGGTAGTCGTCGACGCCGGGTCCGAACGAGCTGAACGGCCGGCCGCTGCCGATCGTCACCTCCAGCGCCCGCACGATGCGTCGCCGGTTCGTCGGCTCCATCTTCGCCGCTGCAGTCGGGTCGAGCTCGGCGAGGCGGGCGTGGAGCCGAGCCGTGTCGTTCTCGGAATCCAGTTCGGCGTGCACGTCGGGCCACTGTCCCGGCAGATCGAAGTCGTCGATCACGACGCGGTGGTAGAGGCCCGTGCCACCGACCAGCAGCGCCCGCCGGCCGCGCACTCCGATCGCCTCGATCGCGGTGCCATAGGCGAGACGGAACTCGGCAACGGTGAAGTCCTCGGTCGGCTCGACGAGATCGAGCAGATGGTGGGGAATCTCGGCTCGCTCCGCTGCGGACGGTTTCGCGGTGCCGATGTCCATCCCGCGGTACACCTGCATGCTGTCGATCGAGACCAGGTCGACGTCGCCGCGCCGGCGTGCGACCGCCATGGCGACGGCGGACTTCCCGGACGCCGTCGAGCCGACGAGCGCGACCCGGGGTGGCAGCCGGGGACTCAGAGGTGCTCGCCCTCGGCGATGCGCTGGTGGTGGTGGATGACCTCCGCGACGATGAACCGGAGGAACTGCTCGGTGAAGACCGGGTCGAGACCCGATTCCTCGGCGAGCGCGCGCAGCCGATCGATCTGGATCCGCTCCCGGTCGGGATCGGCGGGCGGCAGATCCACCGTCGCCTTGTAGCGGCCGACCGCCTTGGTGATCTTGAACCGTTCGGCGAGCAGATGGACCAGGGCCGCGTCGATGTTGTCGATGCTGGCGCGGTACTCGGCCAGCTGCGGATCGACCTCGCTCATCCCGCCGACGCTACTTCCTCCTGCCGACCCCGACCGCCCCCAACATCCGCCCCCCCAACCCCGAAAAATCGCGGAAACGGGTCGCCCAGCGTCCGAGTTCCGCAGGATTTCGGGATCGGGGCGTGGTGGGTCGGGCGTCAGAGGGCGGCGACGGGGATGCGGAGTCGGTGGGTCGGCTCGGAGAGGAACTCGACGAAGCGACCCTCGAGGAAGTGCGGCGCGCCGCGGGTGATCTCGACCGTGGCGTAGCTCCCGGTGCGCATGGGCCGTGGGGGCGCGAAGTGCACCAACTTGTTCTGCCTGGTCCGGCCGCTCAGCACCGACGGGTCGCGTTTGCTCGGCCCCTCGACCAGGACCTCCTCGATGCGGCCGACACGTGCCTCGTGACGGCGCAGCGCAGACCGCTCGACCACCAGTCGAAGTCGCTCGAAACGCTCACCGACAACGCCGGGATCGACGAAGTCGGCCTGCATCGACGCTGCCTCGGTGCCCTCACGGGGCGAGAACAGGAAGGTGTAGGCGTAGTCGTACTCGGCGGCGGCAGCCACCTCGAGGGTCTGCTCGAAGTCGGCCTCGGTCTCGCCGGGGAAGCCGACGATGATGTCGGTCGACACGGCGAGGTCGTCGATCGCCGACCGGGCCTCGTCGAGTCGGGCCAGATATCGCTCGGAGGTGTACCCGCGGTGCATCAGGGCCAGGACACGGTCGCTGCCCGACTGCAGCGGGTAGTGGAGGTGCTCGCACACCGCCGGCGTCTCCGCCATCGCGGCGAACGTCTCGGTCCGCATGTCCTTCGGGTGCGGGCTGGTGTACCGCACCCGTCGGATGCCCTCGATCGCACCGACGTCGCGCAGCAGGTCGGCGAACAACGGACGCAGCCGAACCGTGTCGTCGCCGGCCTGGCGTGCGGTCAACTGCAGGTCACGCCCGTAGCTGTTGACGTTCTGGCCGAGCAGCGTCACCTCGGTGACGCCCTCGGCGACCAACTGACGCACTTCGCCGAGGATCTCGTCGTACGGGCGGCTCATCTCCACGCCGCGCACGGACGGCACGATGCAGAACGCACAATTGTTGTCGCAGCCGATCTGGATCGTGACCCACGCGTTGTACGACGTGTCGCGCCGGGCGGGCAGGGCCGACGGGAAGAGCGCCTGGTCGTCGATCACGGCCTCGGTGAGGATCTCGGTGATCGGACGGTCGGCACCGCGCGCCTCGGCGAGGAGTTCCGCCGCGCGGTGCACGTTGTGCGTACCCATGACCACGTCGACGTGTCGCGCTCGCTGGGCGACGAGTTCCTGGTCCTTCTGTGCGAGGCATCCGGACACGACGATCTGCCGACCCTCGCGCTCGCCCTTCCAGGTCTTGAGGTGGCCGAGGTTTCCGTAGAGCTTGTTGTCGGCGTTCTCGCGGATGCAGCACGTGTTGAGCACGACCACGTCGGCGTCGGCCTCCGACTCGGCGCGAACGAGCCCGTCGGCCTCGAGGAGCCCCGAGATGCGCTCGGAGTCGTGCTCGTTCATCTGGCACCCGTAGGTGCGCACGACATAGCTGCGGGACATGGCCGCCCAGGCTATCGATGACGATCGCCTGCGTGCCGCCGGTCATGGGCCGAGGCAGAGCCGACGCCGCTATCGTCGCCGCCGTGCTCGCCATCCTCGTCGTCGACAACAACGATCTGTACCGGATCCTCTACTTCGTCCACCTGCTCGCAGCGATCGCTGCATTCGGCCCGCTCTTCCTCTACCCGCGCCTGCAGCGGGCAGGCGCCACCGCCGACGTCGCTCGTCTGCACATGGTGTTGGTCTTCCCGGCCCTCGTGGTGTTGTGGGTCGCCGGGATGGGGATGGCCGGAGTGGGCAAGATCAGCCTCGTCGGCACCCCCTTCGTGACGGCGACGATCGTGCTGTGGCTGGCTGCCCTCGCCGTGAGCTGGTTCATGATCCGGCCGGCGCTGACCGAGACGGGCGACGACGCCCGCAAGATCATGGCCGCCGGGATCGGCATCACGCACGTGATCCTGGTGGTGTCGCTGTACCTGATGATCTTCAAGCCGGGCGGCTACGAGTTCAACAGCTGACCAACCGGCAGGTTCAGCCGCCCATCACCAGCCGGCCGTCGTGGTCGAGCGTGGCGTACGGGTTGTGTACCAACTCCCACAGGTGGCCGTCGAGGTCGGCGACGTAGGACGAGTACCCGCCCCAGAACGCAGTGTGCGGCTCGACGACCGGCGCGGCCCCTGCCGCGATCCACTCGGCGTACACCTCGTCGACCTCGGCGGGCGAGGCCAGGTTCATCGCGAGGGTGACACCCCGGAACCCTGATCCGTCCGCCGGCACCTTCGCGTCGTCGGCGAGCGCCGACCACTCGTAGAGGCCGAACACGGGGCCGACGGTGTCGAACAACGTGATGGTCGGCATCGACGCCGGCGACTTCGTCCAGCCGAGCGACTCGTAGAACGCAGTGGCCCGGGCGAGATCGGCGACCCCGAACGTGACGATCGAGATGCGGTTGGGAACGGTCATGACAGCCTCCTTCGTCGGACGTCCATCATGACCGCTCCCCCGCTGTCACGGTCAGCCGAGGTCGATCGGTGCCTCGTCGGCCTCGGTGAACTCGTCGGCCAGATCGGCGACGTCGGCGATCTCGGGCTCGTCGGACTTCTTCAGGCCCGAGATGGTGAGCACCTTGTCGCTGATCTCCATCATCACCTCGGGGTTCTGCTTGAGATAATCCTTGGCCTTCTCGCGACCCTGGCCGAGCTGCTCACCTTCGTAGGTGAACCACGCCCCGGACTTCTTCACGATGCCGAGATCGACCGACATGTCGATCAGCGAGCCCTCACGGCTGATGCCCTGGCCGTACATGATGTCGAACTCGGCCTGGCGGAACGGGGGCGACACCTTGTTCTTCACGACCTTGACCCGCGTGCGGTTGCCGACCACTTCGGCACCGTCCTTCAACGACTCGATCCGGCGGATGTCGAGACGCACCGACGAGTAGAACTTCAGCGCCCGACCACCAGGCGTGGTCTCCGGCGAACCGAACATGACGCCGATCTTCTCGCGCAACTGGTTGATGAAGATGCAGATCGTGCCGGTCTTGCTGAGGTTGCCCGTGAGCTTGCGCAGGGCCTGGCTCATCAGACGGGCCTGCAGGCCGACGTGCGTGTCGCCCATCTCGCCCTCGATCTCGGCACGAGGCGTGAGGGCGGCGACCGAGTCGATCACGAGGACATCGATGGCGCCGGAGCGGGTGAGCATGTCGGCGATCTCGAGCGCCTGCTCGCCCGTGTCGGGCTGGGAGATCAACAACTGGTCGACGTCGACGCCGATCGCCCGGGCGTACACCGGATCCATCGCGTGCTCGGCGTCGATGTAGGCGCACACACCACCGTTGCGCTGCGCCTCGGCCACGACATGCATCGCCAGCGTGGACTTGCCCGACGACTCCGGGCCGTAGATCTCGACGACACGACCCCGCGGCAGACCGCCGACACCCAGGGCGAGGTCGAGCGACAACGCCCCGGTCGGGATGACCTCGATGGCCATGTTGGTGCGTTCGCCCATCTTCATGATGGCGCCCTTGCCGAACTGCTTGTCGATCTGGGCCAGCGCCATGTCGAGCGCCTTGTCACGGTCGTTGCTCATGTGGTTCTCACTTTCGTCGTGCGGTGGGCGAACCCGTTGCGGTTGGTGGTGTGCACCGTAGAGAAGGGGTGTCACAGGGTTGATCGGGTGGGCGGTCGAGGTGCGGGAGGCGTTCCGGGATGTGGCCGCTCGGCACGACCGAATGACACGAGTGTAGTTGACGAACACAGGTTCGTACAAGCATCGTTCGAACGAACGTGCGCGGTGTTCGGTGCGGCGACCGGCGTCACGGCACCCACCGGTCACGGTTCCCCTGCCCGCGCCGCCTAGGTTTCGGACATGCACCGCGGCACTCGCGAGTTCGACACGACGGCCGAACTCGTCGAACACCTCCGGGAACTGGCCACACTCGGCTCCGACGAGGGCCTTGCGTTCTCCGAGCTCGACCACGGCCTGCAGACCGCCGCGCTCCTGGAAGCGACGCATCCCGACGACCTCGAGCTGCAGGTCGCCGGTCTCGTCCACGACCTCGCCCACCCGTGGGACGGCCCCGGCCAGCCCGAGCACCACCGGCTCGGCGCCCGCGCCATACAGGACCTGCTGGGCGAGCGCGTGGCCTTCCTCGTCGAAGCGCACGTCGGCGCGAAGCGATACCTCGTCGCGACCGATCCCGCCTACCGCGACGCCCTCTCACCCGGCAGCGTGGAGACCCTCGCCGCGCAGGGCGGTCCGATGTCGCCCGACGAGGTGCGGGCCGCCGACGCCACCGCCCACTGGACCGCGGCGGTCGCGCTCCGGCGAGCCGACGACGGCGCCAAGGTGCCCGGTGCCGACGTTCCCGCACTCGATCACTGGCTCGCGGCGATCGACGCCGTGGCGGCTCGCCCGTCGTGAACCGGCCCAACGTCCTGCTGATCACGCTCGATCAGTACCGCGGCGACAGCCTGAGCTGCGCCGGCCACCCGGTCGTCCGCACCCCGAACCTCGACGCGCTCGCGGCCGACGGAGTTCGTCTCGCCAACCACTACGCGCAGGCTGCACCTTGCTCGCCGGGCCGGGCGGCGCTCTACACCGGCACGTACCAGATGACCAATCGGGTCGTGGCCAACGGCACGCCGCTCGACGATCGATTCGACAACATCGCCCGAGCGGCTCGGCGAGCAGGATGGGCTCCGACGCTGTTCGGATACACCGACCAGGGCGTCGACCCGAGAACGGTGACCGATCCGGACGATCCCCGCCTGTCCGACTACGAGGAGATCCTGCCCGGCTTCGACGTCGGCCTCGACCTGCGGGGCAACGGTGAGCTGTGGGCGCGGTGGCTCGCCGAACAGGGCCACGACGTCACCGACGGCACCCAGGCACTCCGGACCGAGCCGCTGCGACCGGCCGAGCTGTCGCACTCCGCGTTCCTCACCGATCGACTCCTCGACTGGATCGACCGCCAGGACGAGCCCTGGTTCGCCCACGCCTCGTACCTGCGACCACATCCTCCGTACGCCGCTGCCGGTCACTGGTCGCGGGCCTACGACCCCGACGAGCTGCCCGCACCGGTTCCGGTCGGCGACGAGCTGCACGGCCTCCACCGGTCGCTGCTGCAGCACCCTGACGCTGCGGCGCCGGCCGATCCGGTCGAACTCGCCCGACTCCGGGCGCAGTACTACGGCATGTGCAGCGAGGTCGACGACCAGCTGGGCCGCGTGTGGGAGTCGCTGCGCCGGTCCGGCCAGTGGAACGACACGATCATCGTGGTGACCGCCGACCACGGCGAACAGCTCGGCGACCAGGGCCTGATCCAGAAGGCCGGCTTCTTCGAGGCCAGCTACCACATCATCGGCATCATGCGCGATCCGCGCCGCCCCGGCAGCGCCGGAGCCGTTGTCGAGCAGTACACCGAGAACGTCGACATCTTCCCGACGATCTGCCACCTCCTCGGCGAGGACGTGCCGGCACAGTGCGACGGGCACCCGCTCACGCCCTTCCTCGACGGCGTGGCCCCCAGCGTGTGGCGCGACGGAGCCCACTGGGAGTGGGACTGGCGCGATGCGCTGGTGTCCGCCGGCCAGGCCGACGATCCCTGGGACCGACGCAGCGATCGCAACAACCTCGCGGTGGTCCGCACCGCCACGCATGCCTACGTCCAGTTCGGCAACGGCAGCTGGCGCTGCTACGACCTCGCCGAGGACCCGACGTGGCGGACCGAAGTGCGCGATCCCGCTGTGGTGCTCCCGCTCGCGCAGGCGATGATCACCTGGCGCCAGGAACACCTCGACCGGAACCTCACGGGTTTCTGGTTGCGCGACGGCGGGATCGGGCGCCGGCCGTACGCGGCGAGCTGATCCGCTAGTCGCGCTCGGGAGCGGAGGCGGGATCGGACGTCGGTGTGGTCGTCGGTGTGGTTGTCGGTGTGGTTGTCGGTGTGGTCGTCGCCCCGTCGGCGTCGTGGTCGCCGACGATCTGGAAGTCGAGCGGCGTCGGGGCACGCATCATGATGTCGATCGCCTGCCACATCAGGTACGCCGATCCGTACAGGAGCAGCGGGAGGACGAATGCGAGCACGACGAGCACGGCGAACATCGGCCCGACCGCCACGTCGGGCCAGGTGTAGGCGACCATGCCGCCCAGCACCAGCATCAACGGGCCGAAGGTGATGATTGCCGTGATCGCCGCCGCCCCGAGTTCGTAGCCCACGTCGTTGCGGCGCCAGTCGAGACCGCAGGTCTGGCAACAGTCGGCCTTCTTGAACCAGCCGACGAAGAACGCCCCCCGCCCGCCGCACCACGGACAGCGCCGGAAGGCCCCTCGGATCAACATGTGGAACAAGCCGGGTCGCTTCACGATTCAAGGTTATGCGCTGGATTTGTCAGACTCTCAAAATGCGCCGTTCCATCGGAGGCCTCCTGTTGATCGTCGGCGCCGTGATGATCGCGCTCGCGATCGGCGCCTGGTGGCTCCAGCGGGTGGCATTCACGCCTGCCGACGACTCCGGCGTCGCGTTGTCGATCCTCGGCGACGAGGACATCCGGGGCCAGATCGCCACGATCGTCGCGAGCGCCGATGCTCCGACCCTCCAACAGTCACCCCCGCAGCTCAAGGAGTTCATCGAGGAGATCGCCCGCATTCCCGACGGCGCTGCGCTGATGAGCCGATTCATCGCCGAGGGCCACGCCCGTCTGCTCGGTGAGACCGACGAGCTGGTCCTGATCACCGCCGAGGAGCAGGTGACGATCGTCCGTGACGAACGCGTCGGCGAGGCCGACTCGCTCACGCTCCCGGTGCAACGCGTCGGCTCGATGGCGTTCCTGAACGACTGGCTGGGGTGGTTCGCGCTCGGCGCCGGCGGGTTCGGGCTGCTCGTGGTCCTCGTCGGCGTCGTCCTGCGGCCCGAACGCGGCGAAGGCACCTTCGCGCTGGGCGTCGGGTTGGCGAGCCTGGCCGGTTCACTGGTGCTGTTCGGGTACCTCGTGCCGCTGGCCGTGCTGCCGGCCTTCTCCGACGATCCGTGGATGGGCCTGATGCCGAGGCTCGCGAACCACCATCGCAACCTGACGCTGCTCCTGGCGGTCGTGTCGCTCGTGATCGCAGCGCTGATCGTGTTCGCGACCAGCAGCCGGCGCCAACGCCGCCAACACTCGACCCCGCTCAACGTCGGCCGCTACCGCGACGACCGCAGCTGGAGCCGCTGAGCAGACCTCCGTCCATCCCGGTCGTTCTCGTGAACGAGGTGCGCACCAGGGGCGCATCTTGTTCACGAGAACCGTTGCGTACGATCGGTTCGACGGTTCGAGACCCGAGGAGGGCATGCGATGTTCCGATGGAGCGATGAACACGAGATGATCCGCGAGGCCGTGAAGCGCTTCGTCGACGACGAGATCCGCCCACACGTGGACGAACTCGAACACGGCGACCTGCCGCCGTACGACATCCTGCGCAAGATGTTCGCGACCTTCGGCATGGACACGATGGCCCGCGACGGCTTCAAGCGACGCATCGAACGCGAACGTGCGATCGCGGCCGGAGAGGACGTCGACACCAGCGGCGGGTCCGGCGGCGGCGACGGAGGCGGCATGTCGCTGATCCCGATCATCGAGCTGTGTCGGGTGTGTCCGGGCATGGTGACGGCGATGGGTGTGTCGATGGGGCTCACGTCGGCCGCGATCATGTCGAAGGGCACGATCGCGCAGAAGGAGCGCTGGGCGCTCGACCTGCTCACGATGGACAAGGTCGGCGCCTGGGCGATCACGGAACCCGGCAGTGGCTCCGACGCGTTCGGCTCGATGCGTTCGACCGCCCGCCGCGACGGTGACGACTACATCCTCAACGGGTCCAAGACCTTCATCACCAATGGCCCCTACGCCGACACGACGGTGTTCATCTGCAAACTCGACGACGGAACGACACCGGCCGAGCAGCGCAAGGTGCTGTCGTTCGTGCTCGATCGGGGCATGCCGGGCTTCGAGCAGTCGAAACCGCTGCGCAAGATGGGGATGCACTCCTCCCCCACCGGTGAGCTGTTCCTCGACGATGTCCGTGTCGGCCGCGACCGTCTGATCGGCGAGACCGAGGACCTTCCCGCCGGCGGGCGCGACGGTGCGAAGGCGACGTTCCAGCAGGAGCGCTCCGGCGTCGCTGCGATGGCCCTCGGCATCATCGAGGAGTGCCTCCAGCTCAGCGTGCAGTACGCCAAGGACCGGGTGCAGTTCGGCAAGCCGATCGGCGAGTTCCAACTGATCCAGGACAAGCTCGCACGCATGGAGGTCGCCCGCCTCAACGTGCAGAACCTCGTGTTCCGGACGATGGAGATGGGCGCCGCCGGCGAGACGATGACGCTCGCCGAGGCGTCCGCCATGAAGCTGTACTCTGCGCGCGCCGCCACCGAGGTGGCGCTCGAGGCGGTGCAGCTGTTCGGTGGCAACGGCTACATGAGCGAGTTCCGGGTGGAGCAGCTCGCTCGCGACGCCAAGGTGCTCCAGATCTACGCAGGCACCGACGAGATCCAGATCGTCGCCATCGCCAAGGACCTGCTGCGAGCGTGACCGATTGCAGCAGGGGTCAGACCCCCGGTGCAATCAGTGCTTCCCCTGGGATTCGAACCCAGAACCAATGGATTAAGAGTCCACTGCTCTGCCATTGAGCTAGAGAAGCAAGCGGCCTGACAGGGTACCGAGCGAAGTGCCGCTCCGCACCTCGTTTCTGCACCCCGTCAGGGCCTGCGTTTGGGGTGGCCAAGGGGACTTGAACCCCCAACCGCCAGGATCACAACCTGGTGCTCTACCTGTTGAGCTATGACCACCATGTGGTCGCACAGTCTGCCAGGCCGGACCGATTTCGCCACCAACGAGTCGACGCAGGGATCAGGACTGCATCCGCTGGCGCCACGCATCGGGTTTGAGCCCGAGCTCCACCATGCGCTCCTGTGCCCAGATCGGTGGTTCGAAGTCGCCTCCCGCCTCCAGGCGCCGTACCTGTTCGCCGTCCTCCGCCCAGACGTGGCAGGTGTTGAGGTTGGTCTGCCACATCATCCTGCGCTGTTCCGGTGTCGGCTCCTGGCCGTCGCCTCCCGATGCGCCGGAGCGACGAGCCTGGGAGGCCCGCATCGACCACATGCACTGGATCGCCACCGGCGCCATCGCCTGGAGCAGCGCCGTGGTGTGGGTGCACCCACGCGGGCCGCCGAACAACTCGCGCACCTTGTGGGTGAAGCCTCGTGCGATCGAGAGCCCGACGAGCTTCGAGTAGTGCCCCTCGATGCTCGGACACGACGGCCCCGGGTGGATCTCGATGCCCACCGTTGCACCGACGATCTCGAGCGTCGGGAAGGCGATCTCGAGATCGACCTGCATGTGATGGATCGTCATCGGGTTCGGATCGATGTCGATGTACAGCCCCGGAGGCTTCTGGTCGCGCACCGCGCCACGGATCAACAGCAGGTCGTCAGCCTTGCGGAACGCCCGCACGCGGTACTCGCGGTCGTGGAGCACCTCGAGCGG
Organism: Ilumatobacteraceae bacterium; assembly: GCA_963712775.1. Classification (GTDB taxonomy): domain Bacteria; phylum Actinomycetota; class Acidimicrobiia; order Acidimicrobiales; family Ilumatobacteraceae; genus Sva-07. The sequence continues at coordinate 284,879 of CAVQJG010000005.1, forward strand.
TTCGCCGTCGTCGGCCAACGGCGTGGGGGGCAGGATCGTGGAGTCGTCGAACAGGTCGTCGACGGTCGGGGCAGCCATCGGAGCACGGTACCGCGAGCGCCCCCGCAGAATCCGACCGACGTCGCAGTGGTGCCGGTGCGCCACACTGGTGCGGTGAACCAGCTCGACGTCGCTGCATTGACCGGACAGCACGTGTCGCTCGAACCGCTGCAGGTCGAGCACGTCGACGACCTCGCGGCGGCAGGCGCCGGCGACCGCTCGACGTTCGCCTACACCCAGGTCCCCGACGGCACCGCCGACGCTGCTGCGTACGTCGACTGGCTCCTCGACGACGCCGCCAACGGCCGGGCCGCACCGTTCGTCCAGCGGCGTGTCACCGACCGGACGATCGTCGGCTGCACCCGCTTCCTCAACCCGCAATGGCCGCTCTCGCGCCCACATCCCGACGAGGTCGAGATCGGCGGCACGTGGCTCGCCGTTGCCGCCCAGCGGAGCCCGATCAACACCGAGGCCAAACTGCTCCTCCTGACCCACGCGTTCGAGGTGTGGCAGGTGCAACGGGTCGCGATCTGCACCGATGCCCGCAATGCGCAGAGCCGGCGTGCGATCGAGCGCATCGGCGCCGAGTTCGAGGGTGTCCTGCGACGCCATCGACGATCGACCCACGCCGGTGACGGCGACCGGCTCCGCGACACCGCCTCGTACTCGGTCACGATCGACGACTGGCCCCGGGTCACGGGACGCCTGCGGGGACTCCTCCACCGCTGATCGACCGCTCGCCGTCCGCCGGGGACGACCGAGGAATGCGCCGAGTCCGGGTCGGGCACCTATCGTCGGAGTCGGTGCCGCTCTCGAACAGTTCCGTCAAACTCAGCCACGCGGCGCTCGTCGGCGTGGCGGCCGGGCTGCTGGGAGGCCTGTTCGGCGTCGGCGGCGGGCTGATCATCGTGCCCGGTCTCGTCGGTTTCGCCCACATGGAGCGTCGCCTCGCCCACGGCACCTCGCTCGCCGCCACGTTGCCGATCGCGCTCGCGAGCCTCGTCACCTACCTCGCCCACGGCAACGTCGACTGGCCGGTCGCGCTGTTCCTCGCGATCGGCGCGATCGCCGGCGCGATCGTCGGCACCCAGCTGCTCCACGTGATCCCGAAGAACGTGCTGGTGATGGTCTTCGTCATCACGGTGCTCGCCACCGCAACCAGGCTCCTGATCAGTTCGGACTCCACGGGCCGTGCGGAACTGACCATCGTCTCTGCGTTGCTGCTGGTACTCGTCGGCTTCTTCACGGGCACGCTCGCCGGTCTGCTCGGCATCGGCGGCGGCGTGATCATGGTGCCCGCGATGGTCGTCGGTCTCGGGATGGTCCCCGCACTGGCCAAGGGCACGTCGGTCGCGGTGATCGTGCCCACCTCGATCATGGGAACGATCCGCAACCGCAAGAAGGCCAACGCCGACATCCCCGTCGCCGCCGTCGTCGGTGCCTGCGGCGCGGTCACCGCCGTGATCGGCGCAACGATCTCGGACCGGATGAGCGACTCGCTGTCGAACATCATGTTCGCCGCGCTGCTGCTGTTCGTGGCGATCACCCAGTTGCTCTCGCTCCGCTCCAGGCCGTCGGATCGCGAGGCGGTTCCGGTGCTGCCCACCAACGACTGACGATGCTCGTCGCCGTCGTCGTCGCCCACCCGTCGGCCGACAGCTACTGCCATGCGCTCGCATCGCGGGCCGTCGCCGGGCTGCGCGCCGCAGGCCACGACGTCGAGGTCCTCGACCTCAGCGCCGAGCGCTTCGTCGCCGCGATGACCCCGGCCGAACGACACGCCTACCACGGCGACGAGCCGGTGCTCGACCCGATGGTCGCCCGTCATGCCGCGATCGTGACGGCGGCGGAGGCACTGGTCTTCGTGTACCCGACCTGGTGGAGCGGTCTGCCGGCGATCCTCAAGGGCTGGCTCGAGCGGGTGATGGTGCCCGGTGTCGGCTTCCGGTTCGACGAACGAACCGGCAAGGTCCGTCCCGGGCTCGGTCAGATGCGTCATCTCGTCGGAATCTCCACCTACGGCTCGCCACGGTCGTACGTGCGGTTCGTGAACGACAACGGCCGCCGGGTCATCACCCGGGCACTGCGGATGTCATGCGGTTTCCGGGTCAGGAGCCGGTGGCTCGGCCTCTACGCGATCGACACGTCGACGCGGACACAGCGCGACGAGTTCGCGGCGAGGGTCGAACGCGAGATGGCGGGGCTGCGATGACGAGGGCACTGGTCGTCCACTGTCACCCGCTCGAGGAGTCGTTCGTCGCCGCGGTACGGGACCGCACGCTCGCAGGCCTGGTCGCCGGTGGAGCCGAGGTCCGGTGCACCGACCTCTACGCCGAGGGCTTCGACCCGGAGTTCACCGCACTCGACCACGCGCGCCATCTCGAACCCGGTACCGATCCCTCGCTCACGGGCCACGCCGACGATCTGCGCTGGTGCGACACGCTCGTGCTCGTCTACCCCACCTGGTGGTCGGCCCAGCCGGCGATGCTGAAGGGCTGGATCGACCGCGTGTGGGTCAACGGCGTGGCCTGGACGCTGCCCGACGGAGCCAACCGCCTCCGCCCCGGCTTGCGCAACATCCGGCGGCTGGTCGCGGTCACCACCCACGGGTCGTCGAAGTGGATCAACATGATCGAGGGTGAGGCGGGCAAGCGAACCCTCACGCGGAGTCTGCGCACGATGTGCCACCCGGCCGCGAGGACCACCTGGTTGGCCATGTACGGCATCGACTCGGCATCGGATCGGGACCGGGCGGTGTTCCTCGACCACGTCGAACGACGGATGCGCCGTCTCGCCTGACCCTCCTCGGAGGCGGATGGGCACGTCAGGGCGTTGCGATCGCCACGGCGACCCGGGCGGCAACGGCGGCGTTGTTCTCGGCCAGCGCGAGGTTCGCCGGGATGCTGCGACCCTCGGTGGCGGCCCCGATGCGACCGAGCACGAAGGGCGTCACCGCGGCCCCGGTGACGCCGGCGCGCTCGCACTCCTCCAGCGCCTCACGGAGCACGGCGTCGAGTTCGGCCGCGTCGAGTTCGGCGTCCTCGGGGATCGGCACCGTGAGCAGCATCCCCGACTCGGGGCGGCTGCGGGCCGCGAAGATGCGAGCGACCTCGTCGGCCGACTCGACCCGGTGCGGGACGGGGAGCCCCGACGAGCGGGTGTAGAAGGCCGGGAACCAGTCGTGCTGCCAACCGAGCACGGCAGCGCCGGCCGTCTCCAGGAACTCGAGCGTGCGGGGCAGGTCGAGGAACGCCTTGGCGCCCGCCGAGACGGTGACGACCGGATGCGAGGCGATCGCGTCGAGGTCCGCCGAGATGTCGCCGGTGACCTCGGCGCCACGGTGCACCCCACCGATGCCACCGGTTGCGAACACCGGCACGCCGGCTGCGGCGGCGATCGCAACCGACGCCGAGACGGTGGTCGCACCGAGTTCCCACCGTTGACCCACCGCGACGGCGACGTCGCGTTCGGCGGCCTTGCGAGCCGGGCCGAGGATCCGTTCGTGCTCGACATCGGTGAGCCCGAGACGAACCACACCGTCGAGCACCGCCGTCACCGCCGGGACGGCCCCACCTTCCCGCACTGCGGCCAGACACCGCTGGAGCGCGTCGCGATTGTGGGGCGAGGGCAGCCCGAGGTGCGAGAAGATCGTCGACTCGAGCGCCACGACCGGGCGTCGCCCGTCGATCGCTGCACGGACTTCCTCGGAGCACACTGGTGTCAGCACGCCGCCAGGCTACGACCCGAACATCCCGAGCGATGAGCGAACGACGCCCATCCGGTGCATCCGCTCATCGCCGACCGATTCGACCTTCCGCCGATGAGCGAAGTACCCGTATCCGGTGGGTTCGCTCATCGCCCGCAGGGCTCGAGCGGAGTGTCAGAAGGTGCCGACGAAGGCACCCTCGGGGTTGCCGTCGCTGACCACGCCCGGGAACTCCTCGATCGTGATCGCGAGCGCGGAGACCGGCCCTTCGACCGTGAAGGTCTCCAACTCCGGATTCGGACCGAAGATGCCGAGCGAGATCACCTGGCCGTCGTCGACCACGCCCCAGAGCTGGTACGTCTGGCCGTCGGGCAGCGTCGGAAGGTCCTGCGCCACGACGAATCCGTGGCCGTCCTGGTCGATGACCGCCTCGGCCGATGCCTCCGACGCATCGGAGACCAGCACGGTCGTCACCGAATCGCGATCGGCGACCGCGGTCTCGAACGCACTCGCGATCGGTTCGTTGGGGGCATCGGCACGGTCGGCGACCAGGCCGATCGCCACGAAACCGATCACGGCCGCAGCTGCCGCCGAGACGATCCAGGGGGTCGCTGCGGCGATGCCACGGCGACGGGGGTGCTCGTCGAACGACATGACCTTCGCGAGCTCGGGTCCCGGGGGAGGCGCCTGTTCGCCGATCTCGTCGGCGATGCGTCCCCACAGGTCGTCGGGAGCGTCCATACCGGTGAACGCCAGCATCGTCGCAACCTCGCGATGGGCCTGCACCTCTGCCTGCGCACGGGGGTTCACGGCCAGGTAGTCGTCGACCCGGTCGCGCTCGTCGTCGTCGACGGCGTCGAGGGCGTACGCGCCCAGCAGTTCGTCGATGTCGTAGATGTCTCCGGGGGTTCCCGCCATGTCGTCCATCTCTTCACTCATCGTCAATCAGCCCCGATGCTCACGCCGGCTTGTACGAGCTCGACTCGGAGGCGTTTGAGCCCCGACCTGATCCGGCTCTTCACCGTCCCTTCGGGCTCGCCCAACCGCTCTGCGGCTTCCTTGTATGTCAAACCACCAAAATATGCGAGTTCGATCGCCTCACGCTCGCCCTGCTGCAAGGTTTCCATCGCTTCGCGGACGTGACCGGCGAGCGCGAGATCCCACACCTCGTGGGAGATGTCGTAGCCGCCGACGGCCTGCTGTCGGGCTTCCTTCTCCTCACGATTGCGCCGAGACGCGTCGGCACGGATCAGATCGACCGATCGGCCGTGGGTGTGCGCCAACAGGAAACTGCGCAACGTCCCTCGCTCCGGGTCGTACCGATTCGGTTCGTTCCAGAGCCGGACGAAGACCTCCTGCACGATCTCCTCGGCACGCGAGTGGTCGCTGAGCAGGCGTTTCGCCAATCCGAAACAGGCTCCGGCGTGACGACGGTACGCCTCGGCGAGCGCAGCCTGCTGATAGCGGCCGATCGACACGACCAGTGCCGCATCGGATGCCTCGGTGTACTCCCGTCTCACATCGTCTGTACGTTGCACGGCATCCTCCCGGATGAAGATTCGTTCACACTATTTCAGACGACCCTCGGAACGAACCTGGTCACGGTCTCGACATGGTGGGTGTTCGGGAACAGATCGAGCACCTCGACCCGTTCGGGTCGGTAGCCGGCATCGGCCATCAGCGCCACGTCGCGGGCCAGCGAGACGGGGTCACAACTCACCAGCACGACCACGGGTGCTTGCGCCGCCGTCAGCGCTGCCACGCCCGGCCGACCGAGGCCGGGTCGGGCAGGATCGGCGACGATCACGTCGACGCGCGGCGTCGGGCCGGACCCGTCGGGAGGCGTCCATCCGGTGATCTCCGCTCGAACCACGCTCGCCTCGCGCCCCTGCAGGTTGTGTTCGGCGTCGCGACACGCCGACGCGCTCGACTCGATGACCGTCACGTGCTCGCACGCCGCCATCGCGGTGGCAGCGAACAGCCCGACCCCGCCGTAGGCATCGACCGCGTGACGTGCGGTGGCGAGTTCCGGCGCAGCCGCCGACACCGCGGCGACCAGCAGCTCTGCGGCCTGCTGGCCGGACTGGAAGAACGACCCGGCCGACACTCGGAGGTCGTGACCGGCGACACGCTCGACCAGCCAGGCCCGCTCGCCGATGTGGACCTCGGACGGGATGCCGCGGATCGCCTTGCGGAACCGCTTGTCCCACATCGCCGTCACGGCGCCGGTCGCCACGGAGGTCCGCAGCGTCAGCTCGGCGCCCTCATCGGCCTCGATCACGGAGAGCAGACGCGACAGCTTCGACTCGGCCACCGGACAGCTCGTGACCGGGACCACCCGATCGGACGCCTGCTCGCGGAATCCCACCGAGGCGTGGGGCCCACCGACCACGCGGATCGTGGTGCGATAGCCGAACGGCGACACCGCTCCCCCGCGCCGCACGATGCCCTCGGCGGTCGCCTGGTCGAGCCGACCGACCCGACGCAGCGACTCGATCACGATCCCCACCTTGGCGTCGAGTTGGGCCGTCGGCTGCAGGTGCATCCAGTCGCAGCCGCCACATCCGGCACGACGGTGCGCGCACGACGGCGAGTCGCGTACCGGCGACCGCTCGATGATCTCGACGACGGTGGCCGTGGCGAAGTCCTTCTTCGTGGACACGATCTCCACCTCGACCAGTTCGCCCGGGAGCGCGCCGTCGATGAAGACCACCCGCCCATCGTCGGCTCGAGCCATGGCATCGCCGCCCGCGACGAGACGATCAGGGGTCAGCTGCACAGGGCCAGCGTACGGGGTGGGTGCTCGATCGATCGGTCGCCGCGCGACACTGGGTCCATGAACGACGACACCGAGTGGTACTGGGATCTGCAGCGCAACGTGGCCGTGCCGGCGTCCGAACGTGGCCCCGGCGACCAGGTCCTCGGCCCCTACCCCTCGCGCCACGACGCCGAGAACTGGAAGGCGAAGGTGGAAGAGCGCAACGAGGGCTGGGAACACGACGACGAGGCATGGGAACACGCCGGCGAGTCCGACGACGAGGGAGCGGCCAGCTAGCTTCGCCCCCGATGAGCCGACCGATCCAGATCGCACCGTCCGTCCTGCCCGCCGACTTCTCCCGACTCGGCGAGGAAGTGGCCGCCCTCGAGGCCGCCGGCGTCGACCTGATCCAGTGGGACGTGATGGACGGCCAGTTCGTCCCGAACCTCACGTTCGGGCCCGACGTGATCGCGTCGGCCCGGCGGCACACCGGCGTGCCGTTCGAGGCGCACCTGATGGTGTACACGCCCGATCTGTTGGCGGCGCAGTACGTCGAGGCCGGCTGCTCCCGTCTGATCGTGCACGCCGAAGCGTGCACGCATCTGCACCGCACGCTCGGCAACATCAACGACCTCGGGGCCAACGCCGCCGTCGCGCTGAACCCGGCGACGCCCGCCTCCGCGATCTCTCACGTCCTCGATCTCGTCGACCTCGTGCTCGTGATGACCGTCAACCCCGGCTTCGGTGGCCAGGCCTACATCCCCACGATGGAGCCGAAGATCGCCGAGATCCGCTCGATGATCGACGATGCCGGCCTCGCGGACACCGTCGATCTCGAGGTCGACGGTGGGATCGGTCCGTCGACGATCGCCGGCGCCGCGGCCGCCGGCGCCAACGTCCTGATCGCCGGGAGCGCGCTCTACAAGGACCCCGAGGGGCTCGAACACGCCGTCACCGACCTGCGCGCCCGCGCCGAGGCCGCCCGCACCGCCTGACGACCCCGCTTCTCGTGAACAAGGTGCGGCCCAGGGGCGCACCTTGTTCACGAGAACGATCAGTCGGCGGGGCGGTGCATGCCCCACATGTGCGGGCCGTCGGCGAGGTCCCATTCGGAACGGACGTCGAAGCCGTGGCGCCGGTAGTAGGCGACGTTCTCGACGGTCTCGGTCTCCAGGTAGCACGCGAGACCCTCCGCCTCCGCTCGCTCGAACACCACGTTCATCAGTGCGGCACCGAGCCCCTGGCGCTGCCAGTCGGGGTGGGTGCCGAGCAGCTGGAGGTACCAGTGGGGTTCGTCGGGCGTGTGCGCCGCCATCGCCTCGCGGATGATCCCGAACCGTTCGAGCCGGTCGGGCGGCGGCGGTGGTGCGTCGAGGTCGTCGGCGAACTCGATCTCCGGACGGCCCGGCGGGATCCACACGGCGACTGCGGCCACGTCGTCGCTGCACCACACCTCGCCCAGCCCGATCCAGCCCGACATCGCCGGGCGGAAGACGGCGCCCCCGGGAGCGAGGAACACCTCGTCCTCCGGATAGAGCCACCGCATCACGGGATCGTCGACGAACGAGCGCATCGCCGTGACACACGCACGTCCGGTGTCCTCGGGGAGAGCCCGTCTGATCAGCACGACCGCGATCGTAGAGCGCGGGGCTGTGACACCCCTTCCCTACCATCGGGGATGTGACGATCTCGGCGGCTCTGGTCGCACCTCCCGACGCGCTGGGCGCCCTCGCCGCGGCGATCGCCGAGGCGAAGGGTCCCGACCCGCTCGCGCCGGTCACCGTCGCGGTGCCGACCAACACCTGCGGGGTGATGACGCGACGGGCGCTGGGGCGCGCCGGCGGGCTCGTCGGCGTCGACATGGTCACGCTGAACCGGCTCGCCGAACTCGTCGCCGGCCCCACGCTCGCTGCTGCGGGCCGCTCGCCGATGTCCACCCCGGTCGTCGACCTGGCGATCGGCACGGTCCTGGCCGTCGATCCCGGTCCGTTCGGTCCGGTGGCCACACACCCGTCGACGGTCGTCGCGCTGCGAGAGCTCCACGGCGAGCTCCGCCTCGCAGGTGCGGCGGCGCGCCGCCGGCTCGGTGACGAGTCCCAGCGGGGACGGCAGGTGCTTCGGGTGAGCGACGCGGTCACCGCCGCGCTCGAAGGCGACTGGTACGACGAAGCCGACCTGTTCTCGCTCGCCGCCTCGATCGTCGAGCACGAGTTCCCCGACGGCCTGCGCACTCTCGTGCTGTACCTGCCGAGCGAGCTGTCGGGTCTCGCCCTCGCCTTCGTCGGCGCGCTCGGTCGTCACGTGCGCGTCCACCTGGTGCTGCAACTCACCGGCGAACCGTCCGCCGATGCGGACGCCCGAGCGATCGTCGCCGACCTCGGCGCGATCGTCCCCATCGGCGAGCCGATCGACCTGCCCGCGGCCTCGACGCGTCCCTCGGCGATCATCTCCAGCACCGACGCCGACGACGAGACCCGCGCTGCCGTCCGCGTCGTCCTCGACGCCGCACGAGCCGGCACCCCGTTCGAGCGCATCGCCGTCCTGTGGCCCTCGCAACGCCCGTACGCACGGCTGGTCCAACACCACCTCGACGCCGCCGAGATCCCCTGGAACGGCCGCCCCGGCACCACCGTCGTCGAACGTCTCGCCCCCCGCCTCGTGCTCGACCTGCTCGACGTCGACCGCCGCGGACTGCGACGGCACAACCTGTTCGACCTGCTCGCCGACGTCCCCGCCCGTGACGCCGATGGCGCCTACCTGCCAACGGCGAGCTGGGAACGAGTGAGCCGGGCCGCCGGCATCGCGCGTGACGACGACTGGGACCGCCGTCTCGGCGCCATCGCCACCAGCGAACGATGGGCGGCGTCGGCGACGTCGCTGCGCTCGTTCGTCACCGAACTCCGCAACGAGCTCGGCCGGCCCGCCGCCCGTCGATCGTGGGCGGACTGGTCGACCTGGTGCGGCGACCAGGTCGAGCGATGGCTCGGCCGACACACGATCGAGCGCCTGCCGGAGGCCGAGTACCGGGCCTGGGAGGCGCTGACGCTCGCCCTCGATCGCCTCGGCCACCTCGATCCGGTCGGCGATCCGGTCACCCGCCACCAGTTCCGGAGCACCCTCGAGGCCGAACTCGAGGCCAGCCCGGCGCGCGAGGGCCGGGTCGGCAACGGCGTCACCGTCGGGCCCCTCGCCGGTGCCGTCGGTCTCGACGTCGACGTGGTCGTCGTGGTCGGCGCCGCCGACGGTCTGCTCCCCCCGACACCACGGAGCGACCCGCTGCTGTCGGAGGCCGACCGCTCACTGGCAGGCCTTCCCACTGCCGACGCCCTGGCGACGAGGATTCACCGCCTCCTCCTCGCAACGCTCGCCACGAGCACCGTCACCCTCACCCACCCCCGCGGCGACCTCCGCGCCACGGCGCAGCTGCAACCGTCACGGTGGATCGGCGGCTGGATCGACGCGGTCGGAGTGCGGGCGATCGCCTCGCACCACGCGGGCATCGAGACCACCGAGTTCCCCGCCACGCCCACCGAGCACCGGCTGCGCACCCGCTACCACCGAGTCCGCAGCGGAACGCCGCTCGAACGGTTCATCGAGCCGACGACCGACGCGGTGCTCGCCCGAGGTCTCGCCCTGCGTGCCGCCCGCGGCAGCGACGACCTCACCGTGTTCGACGGCGACCTCAGCGGCGCCGACCTCCCGATGCTCGACGGTCCGGTGTCCCCGAGCCGCCTCGAGACCTGGGTCGCATGTCCACACGCCTACCTCGCCCACTATCTGCTCGAGGTCGACCCGATCGAGGAACCCGGCGCCGAGATCAGCATCACGGCGCGCGACCGCGGTTCGGCCCATCACCGGGCGCTCGACCTCTTCCACGCACAGGTGGTCGACGGCACCCTGCCGCAGCCGTCGGCCGAGGGCTGGAACGGCGAGCACCGCGCGGCCCTCGTCGCCGCCTTCGACGAGGTGTGCGAGACCACCGAGCGACGCGGGCGGACGGGCCGCCCCGCGTTCTGGGCCGACGAACGCACGCGGATGTGCGCCGACCTGCTCGACTGGCTCGATCACGACAGCCGGTTCGTCCGCGAGCGTGGATCGACGGTGTTGGCCTCCGAGCTGCGCTTCGGCGGCGACGGCGCGGTGGTGATCCGGCTCCCCGACGGCAGGCCGATCGAGCTGCAGGGTTCGATCGACCGCGTCGACCGCACTCGCGACGGAGCGCTCGTCGTCACCGACCACAAGACCGGCGGCCGGTCGAAGTACCGGGACCTGTCGGCCGACGACCCCACCGCGGGCGGCACCCTGTTCCAGCTGCCGAGCTACGCCGCCGCCGCCCGAGCGCACTTCGGCAGCGACGACACCGTGGTCCACGCCGAGTACGGCCTGATGCGCAAGGGCGGCTACGAGCGGCCGGGCTACCTGATCACCGCAGAGGTCGACGCGCGCGTCGCCGCGTCCCTCGCCACCGTGGTGGCCGGGATCGAGACCGGATTCTTCCCGAACCGTCCCGAACGGCCCGGGTTCCGGTTCTACGTCTCGTGCGAGTACTGCGAACCGGACCATCTCGGCACCGCCGAGCGATGGCCGGAATGGGAACGCAAACGCCACGACCCGCGGCTCGCCGCGTGGTTCGGGCCCGCCGGGGACGACGCATGAAGCCGCCCGACGACAGCGCACGGGTGCGCATCAGCGACGACCTCGATGCCACCTTGTTCGTCGAGGCCGGCGCCGGCGCCGGCAAGACCAGCTCGCTCGTCGCCCGAATCGTCAACCTCGTGAAGTCCGGTGTGCCCATCACGGCGATCGCCGCGATCACGTTCACCGAGAAGGCGGCGGCGGAGCTGCGCAGCCGGACCCGCGGTCGGCTGGTCGACGACGGAGGCCCCGAGGCGCTCGCCGCCCTCGAACGGCTCGACCACGCCCCGATCGGCACGCTCCACTCGTTCGCCCGACGCATCCTGTTCGACTTCCCGATCGACGCCGGCCTGCCCCCGGGATTCTCCGTGCTCGACGAGCTCGAGAGCGGGTTGGCGTTCGAGGAGCAGTGGGACGACCTGCTCGACCGGCTGCTCGACGACCCCGATCCTCCGGGTGGCCTCGTCGAGGGCGGCCGTGCGCTCGTGGAGCTGTGCGAGTTCGACGGCTTCGGGCTCGACCGGGGTGCGCGCCGGATGGCCGAAGACTTCCGGGCCAACTGGGACCTCGTGCACGATCGCGTCGACCTCGCCGATCCGGGGCCCCTGCGCGTCGATCTCGATCCGGTCATCGCGACCGGTCGGCTGATCGCCGCAACACCGATTCCCGGCGACGACACCCAGGCGGGGCTCGTCACCGACATCGGCGCGATCGTCGACCAGCTCGCGTCCACCGACAGCGTTCGGACCCGTCTCGAGCTCGTCGCCGAACTCGATCGGCGGTTCGGCCACTGGGGAGACCTCAAGCAACGCCCCGGTGCGAAGGGCAAGTGGAAGGCGGCGTTCGGCGTCGACGGCCCGGCCGACCTCGAGGCGCTCCAGTCGCTCGAGATCGATCTCGGCACCGCCGCGCGAGGTGTCCTCGAACATGTTCGACGCCATCGCCGGCTCCTCCTCGGCGCGGTGCTCGGCAGGTTCGTGCTCGACGCGGCGGCGGAGCGCTCCGGTGCCGGCCTGCTCGAGTTCCACGACCTGCTGGTGCTCGCCCGGCGGCTGCTCGCCGAACGTCCACCCATCCGCAGGCTGCTGCACGAGCGGTACCAGCGGCTCCTGCTCGACGAGTTCCAGGACACCGATCCGATCCAGCTCGAGATCGCGGTCCGCCTCACCGCCGATCCGGACGACCCTGCCCAGGATGTCGTCACCGCCGACGCGGCCGGCCCGTCGCCGTGGCGACAGCTCACCCCGCTCCCCGGACGTCTCTTCATCGTGGGCGATCCGAAGCAGTCGATCTACCGGTTCCGGCGAGCCGACATCTCCCAGTACCTCCGTGCCGCCGAGCAGGTCGGTGCAGAGCGGGTCGCCCTGTCGGCCAACTTCCGCTCGACCCGGGCGGTGATCGACTTCGCCAACGACGTCTTCGGCCGTCTGATCACCTTCGAGGCCGACGCCCAGCCGGCGTTCCAGCCACTCGACGCGTGCCGAGCCGACGACCTGCTCGGGCACGGCACGGTGTCGGTGCTCGGCGTCGAGCGTCACGACGATCTCACGGCGCGGAGCCGGACGGGCGAGATGGGTGCTGCCGACGCGTTGCGCGAGCGCGAGGCGCGCGACGTGGCAGCCACCGTGTCGACCGCACTCGCGGAGGGCTGGCCGGTCCACGACGACGTCGACGGGGGCCTGCGACCGTGCCGTCCCGGCGACATCTGCGTGCTCCTGCCCACGCGCATCTCGCTGCCCTCGCTGGAAGCCGAACTCAGCCGGGCAGGTCTCGCGTACCGGGCCGAGAACTCCTCGGTCGTGTACGCGACCACCGAGATCCGCCACCTGATGCTGGTGCTCCGCGCCGCCGACGACCCGACCGACGAGCTCGCGCTCGTCGAGGCCCTGCGCAGCCCGCTCTACGGGTGCAGCGACACCGAACTCTGGGACTGGAAACGTCTCGGCGGTTCCTGGAACCCGTGGGCGACGCCGCCCGAACACCTGGTCGACCACCCGGTCCACGACGCGATCGGACACATCCGGTCGATCGCCGAACGCATCGGCTGGATCTCGCCCGCCGATCTGCTGGCGGCGGTCGCCGACGAGCGCCGCTCGTTCGACCTGGCGCTGGCCGGCGCCGACGCCCGCGACGTGTGGCGCCGGCTGCGGTACGTCATCGAACAGGCGCGGGCCTGGGCCGACGCGGGCGGCCACGGAGTCCGCCGGTACCTGCAGTGGGCGGCGCTCCAGGCGTCGGAGAGCCGGATCGCCGACACGATCCTGCCCGAACACGACCACGATGCCGTCCGGGTGATGACCATCCACGCGGCGAAGGGGCTCGAGTTCCCGATCACGATCGTCGCCGGGCTCACCACCAAGCCCCGCCGCGTCACCACCAATGGCGTCGTCTGGGCCAACGACACGTGGATGCTCGCCGGGCGCGGCGACGACGGGGTGTTCGTCGCCCACCAGCCGATCGACGAACAGATGGGGGACGCCGAGCGGCGGCGACTGCTCTACGTGGCGTGCACCCGGGCGTCGGATCACCTCGTCGTCTCACTGCACCGCGGCGCACCCACCAAGGCGAACGAGACCTACGACGACTGGGGTCCGCTGACCTCTGCCGAGCTGATGTTCGCAGCAGGGGCGTGCGATCCCGGCTCGGGGGCGCAGCCGGTCGCCTTCGACATCCAGGCGATCGAGACACCCGCCCCGGCCGTCAGCGACCTCGAGTGGAGCGAGCCGACCCGTTGGGCCGCCGAGCGAAACGAGGTCCTGCAGCGGGCTTCGCGGCGCACGGGCATCGCCGCGACCCGCCTCTCCGAGGAACTCGCGGCCGTCGGTGACCGCGACGCGATCGACGACCCCGGTCTCGACAAGCGCCCGGTCAACGTCGATCTGCCGCCGTGGCAGCGCGGACGGTACGGCACGAGCATCGGGCGCGCCGTCCACGGGGTGCTGCAGTTCTGCGACCTCGCGTCCGGAGCCGACATCGAGAACCTCGCCCGAGCCCAGTGCGCCGCCGAGGGCGTGATCGGTCTCGACACCCACGTTGCCGCGCTCGCTCGTTCGGTGCTGACGACCCCGATCGTCCGCCAGGTCGTCGCGGGAGCACCGCACTGGCGCGAATTGTTCGTCGCCGCGCCCATCGGCGACCGGATCCTCGAGGGCTACGTCGACCTCCTCGTGCGGACGCCGGACGGTCTCGTGATCGTCGACTACAAGACCGACCAGTGGTCGGGTCCGGTGCAGACCGCGGAGCGCGTCGGCCGCTACCGAATGCAACTCGCGGCCTACGGGGCGGCGCTCGCGACCACACTCGGCGAGCAGATCCGCGGCGGCATCCTCGTGCGATGCGTCGCCGACGGTGACGCCGAGCAGATCGACATCGACGACTGGGACGGCGCGCTCGCAGAGATCGCACGGGCGGTCGGCGCGACCGCCATTGCCTGAACCGCTCAGTCCACGCCGAGACGGATCACCGGGATGTCCCAGGCTGCGGCGAGCGAATCGAGGGCAGCTCGGTGTTCGCCGTACACGAGCCCCACGTGGTGTTCGAGCCCGCGACCGAACACCGTCGCCAACACCGACGCCACCGGCTGGTCCCATCGCAGCACCGCGCACGTCCCCTGGAACGGTCGGGGCCGCCGGAGGATCTCGCCGCCCCCGATCACCATCGACAGGTCGCCACCGGCCTGGCTCAGCCGGGCGATCGTCACACGGCCCGGTCGGAGCGCGAACTGGTTGGCGAGTGCACGGTGACGGTTGGGATGGGTGATGGCGACCGGGCGCACGTCCGGGTCGGCGAGGGTCACCGACGCCACACCGCAGTGCCACACCACCGAGGTGTCGTCGGTCTCGTCGGCGTCGACCAGGTCGGCGACGAACGGGTCGGATCCGCCGATCTCGCGCAGGAGGAGCGCGGTGGCAGCGCCGTACAGGTCGGCCTCGCACACCCCCGGCACACCGTCCTCGGTGAGCATCGCCATCGGCGTGCAGACCGCGCCCCCGTACTCGGTCATGCACTCCGGCCAGCATCGTGTCGCGAGCGCTGACCATCCGTGGCGGTCTGCGAGCGCGCTCAGGCCGGCGTGGAGGGCAACGCTCTCGTCGAGACCGGCGCTCGCGGTGTCGACATCGAGATCCATCGCCGAACGCACCCGCTCGATCGTGGCGGCGCGTGTCGGAGCGGGCGCGGCATCGGCCTCGGCGAACAGCGTCGGGAGCGGAATCCGGTCGACCTCGATTCCCGTGACGTCGCGCATCTCGTCGACGTCGCCCGCGCACGGCTCGAACCCGGTCGGCGGCTCACCGACCACGCCGATGCGACGGCTGCTCAGCCGGGCCGCGATCGAACGTCCCTCCGCGACCTCTGCCGCCACGCGTGGGGGCACCTCGTGGTGGGCGGCGGTCGAACCGGTCGCGGTCACGCGCCCGATGGCGCGGGCGATCGTGTCGGCGGCGGACTCGACCGACGGGTCCACGTGGACGAACTCGACGCGATGGGGACGCCGCCGCAGCAGGTAGGCCGCCAGATTCGCACCACAGAGCGAGTTGAGACGGAGGCGGTCACCGGTGCGGGCCTCCGGGAACGACCAGACGACGATCGGTACGCCCAGCCGGGTGGCGACCCGTCCGACCAGGGAGGAATCGCTGAAGGTCGCCTGCAGGACCACCACCACGTCCGGGGCGCCGGCGATGCTGTCCAGTGCGCCGTCGAGGACCGCGTCGACCTCGCCGATGTCGGTCAGGATCCGCTGGTCGTCCAGGTGCACCGGACCCAGCCCGGCGAGCACGGCCGTGGCGGCCCCCACCTGCTGGGTGCCGAGTTCGAGGTCGAACGTGGGCCGTCCGATCGGGACCACGAGGATCCGGTGTCGGTCGATCGTGCTGGTCATGTTGCTGCCACCTCTCGGGCGATCGGCGAGCGGTCGATCAGGCGGTCGACCTCGCTGCGGTTGGGAATGCCTGCTCGCGCTCCGGGTCGAGTGCACTTGAGGGCAGCGGCCGCCGACGCGAACGTGAACGCGCCACGCTCGTCGGCACCTTCGGCGAGCGCGAGCGCCGCGGCGCCGTGGAAGACGTCACCGGCCCCGGTGGTGTCGAGGGCGTCGACGGGAAACGCTCCGAGCGAACACACGTCGTCGCCGTCGAGCCACACCACGCCCCGGGCACCGAGCGTGACCGACACGTGGGCACCGGTGTCCCGCGCGATGCGACGGAGCCCATCGGACGGCGAGAGCGCCCCGGTGAGTTCGCGGAGCGCGTCCTCGCTGAACACCAGGTGCGACGCCAGCTCGAAGCAGGTGGCGATCACGGCTGCGTCGACGGCAGAACGGTCGACGTCGACCACGCCGGGAAGGTCGCGGCGACGGGCGAGCGACAGGGCGCCGGCCGTGCCGGCAGGCCAGCGCCCGTCGACGAGCACCGCGTCACAGGCGACGTCGTCGAGATCAGGACACGGTTGGGTGAGCAGTTCGGCCGGGCTGTGGTTGACGATCGTCCGGCTGCCGTCCGCCGACACGATCACGGACGAGAACGACGTGTGCACGTCGCGCGCCTGCTGGACCAGGCCGGTGTCGACGTGTTCGGCGCGCAGCCCGGCGAGCACGCTGTCGCCGGTCCCGTCGTCGCCGATGACGCTCGCGAGTGCGGCGGTGCCCCCCAGACGCGACACGGTGACCGCCGCGTTCGCCGCCAATCCGCCGCCGATGACGTCGTGGCGCTGCGCCGCGTGCTTGCGACCGACGATGAGGTCGTCGGCGATCGTCAGGACGTGGTCGAGCGTGGCCTGCCCGACGCACAGCACCGATGCGGGGCCCGTCACGGCGCGACGACGGGAACCCATGGCACCAGTGTCCGACCCGACTGGCGGCCGCGCCAGGGGCGAACGGCCTGCGATCAGTGCGCGTCGGTGGGCGCTCGCTCTGCGGCGTCGAGGTCCTTGGGGCGGTGTGTACGAACCCGCACGGCTCGATGGTCCGGCACCGGCGTGACGGCCGCGCGGCCGAGTTGCCACATCCCGGACATCGCGAGACGCCCGAACATCTTGAGCACGACGAGCGCGAGCAGCGCCGCGAAGACCAGCGCGGCGGGCACGGCCAGGGTGGCGAGCAGGAGGCGCCGGTCGTCGGTCAGCAGGCTCAGGACGCCGGAATCGACGCTCGTGCCGTCGACGTTGAGCGTCCTCACCGGATCGTCGATGGTCGGGCAGACCAGCGCGGTGTCGTCGACACCGACCACGTCGTTGCCGCCGAAGGTGGGCTCCGGCGGTCGAACCGCGGACGACAACGTGCCGTAGACGGGGTCGTAGCCGGCTCCGACCAGGTACTGCTCACCTTCGACGAGGAAGCGATAGTCGTCGCCGTAGCGGATGTCGATCAACCCGTCGACCGCCCACGGGCTCGCCGACCCGGCCCGGATCTGGTCGATCCGGAAGCGCACGACCTGGACGACGTCGTCCTTGCCGATCATCGTGCCGACGAAGGCGACGGCGGCCGGATCGGGGCGCGGGCAGCCGACCGGCACCGGGATCAACGGTTGGGTCTGTTGCCCATCGGAGGGGTCCGGGAGGGGTGCCGCACCGGCGAGGCCTGTCGGGGCTGCGAACGACACCGCGCACGTCAGGCCGATCAGGCCGATGCGGAGCAGTCGCCGGGTCACCGGGCCAGGCTAACGAGCCGGTCGTGCCGGCGAACGTCAGCCGGCACACGGCGGTGGGGACCGTCAATGGCCAGGAGTGGCCCGTCCCCCGGTCTCCCGGAGCAGCCGCTCGCCGCGTGGGTCGACGCCGACGAGCTGGGCGTCGATGCCGCGCTGCGCGAACTTGTCGACGACCGTGTCGAGTGCGACCACGGCGGACGTGTCCCAGACGCGTGCGTTGCTCAGGTCGATCTCGACGCGACGGGCGTCGACGGCGTCGTAGTCGAACGAGTGCACGAAGTCGTTGCTGGAGGCGAAGAACAACTCGCCACTCACGTCGTAGAGACGCTCGACGTGATCGGGATCGACCACGCTCGTGACATTGACGACGTGCGACACGTGCCGGACGAAGAACACCGCCGACAGCACCACGCCCGCACCGACGCCGTACGCGAGGTTGTGGGTCAGCACCGTGATGCCCACCGTTGCGAGCATCACGACGATCTCGGGGCGCGGCTCGACGCGCAGCGTGCTGGGGCGGATGCTCGCCCAGTTGAAGGTGCCGACCGACACCATGATCATCACCGCGACCAGTGCGCCCATCGGGATCTGGGCGACGAAGTCACCGAGCACCATCACGAGCACGAGGAGGAACACACCCGAGGCCAGCGTCGACAGGCGGGTGCGTCCGCCGGTGCGATGGTTGATCATCGACTGGCCGATCATCGCGCAGCCCGCCATCCCGCCGAGGAAGCCGGTCGCGACGTTTGCGATGCCCTGGCCGCGCGACTCGACGTTCTTGTCGGAGTCGGTGTCGGTCAGATCGTCGAGCAGCTGGGCGGTGAGCAGCGATTCGAGCAGGCCGACGAGGGCGAGCGTGATTGCGAACGGCAGCACGATCCGCAGGGTGTCGAAGCTGAAGGGGACATCGGGGAGCCCGGGGATCGGGAGCGAAGTCGGCAGGTCGCCCATGTCGCCGACGGTCGGCAGGCGGAGGTCGAACGCGATCGCAGCGACGGCGAGCAGCACGATCGCGACGAGCGGCGAGGGCACCGCCCTGGTCAGTCGGGGCAAGCCGTAGATGATCACGAGGCCGGCGGCGATGAACGCCAGGTTCATCCAGAACTGGCTCTGATCGGCGTCGTCGCCGCTGAGCAGGATGTGGGGCACCTGGGCCAGGAAGATGAGGATCGCGAGCGCATTGACGAACCCGATCATCACGGTGCGGGGAATGAACCGCATGAGGCTGCCGACGCCGAGGTACCCGAACCCGATCTGGAAGATGCCCGCGAGCACGGTGGCCGCGAACAGGTACCCCACGCCGTATTCGTCGACGAGCGGCACGATCACGAGGGCCATCGCACCGGTGGCTGCCGAGATCATGCCGGGCCGGCCGCCCGCGACCGAGATGATGATCGCGATCGAGAAGGAGGCGTACAGCCCGACCTTCGGGTCGACGCCGGCGATGATCGAGAACGAGATCGCCTCGGGAATCAGCGCCAGCGCGACGACGAGACCGGACAGCAGGTTGGTCTTCGGATCGGTCAGCCAGTCGCTTCGACGGCCGGGCAGGCGGGCAGCGCGCGACAACGCAGCAAGTTGTGAACTCATGGCACCTCGGGAATCGGCGGTCAACGCCAACTGCAACTCAGGCGCTCGAAGCTCTCACGCTATCGCTGACCCGCCCGTTCCAGGTGTGTGAGGAACCAGTCCCGTGCCAGACCTGCCGCCGCGTCCAGCGTTCCGGGCTCCTCGAACAGATGCGTCGCACCCGGTACGACGACCAGATCGCCGATGGTGCCCAACTGCTCGAGCGCTCGGCGGTTGAGTTCGAGCACCGCCCGGTCCTCGCCGCCGACGATCAACAGCGTCGGGGCGGTCACCTTCCGCAGGTGCGGTCCCGCCAGGTCGGGTCGACCGCCACGCGAGACCACCGCGGCCACGGGTGAGTCCGGCTGCGCCGCTGCCGCCAACGCCGCCGCCGCTCCCGTGCTCGCACCGAAGCACCCCACCGGCAGCCCGATCAGGCCGGGCTCGGCGACCACGCTGCGGATCACGTCGTGCAACCGGTGCCCGAGCAGATCGATGTCGAAGACGTTGCTGCGATCGCGTTCCTCCTCCGACGTCAGGAGGTCGAACAACAGCGTCGCGAGTCCTGCCCGGACGAGGACCGACGCGACCCGCTGGTTGCGCGGGCTGTGCCGGCTGCTCCCGCTCCCGTGCGCGAACACGACGACTCCGCTGGCATCGCGAGGCACGGAGAGGTGGCCATCGAGGGTGACGGCGCCGAGTGGGATCCGGATGTCCTCGTCGCGGACGAGACGCGGCCGGGCTGCGTCGTCGAGCAACGCGACCACGGTGGCGTCGCTCGTCTGGGTGAAATCGCGGTAGAACTGGCCGACGCCGGAGAAGTCGTCCGGTGTCTCGACCGCCACGTACTCGTCGGCCGCATCGCCGAGCCGGTGGGTCCAGTCCGATGGGGCGACCGGAACGGCCAGCACCACCCGACGCGCTCCTTCCGCTCGGGCGACCTGGCACGCGGCGCGTGCCGTCGAGCCGGTGGCGACACCATCGTCGACGACGACGACCGTGCGCCCGACCAGCGACGTCCGCTGACGACCCCGTCGATACCGTTCGCCGCGACGCTCGAGCTCGGCCCGTTCGCGGGCCTCGACCGCCGCCAGGTCAGCGGCGCCGACACCGACCATCCGCACGATGTGGGCGTCGACGACTCGCACGTCGTCCTCGCCGATGGCGCCCATGGCCAGTTCGGGTTGGAACGGCACGCCGAGCTTGCGGACCAGGATGACGTCGAGCGGCGCCTCCAGCGCTTCGGCGACGCACGCGGCAACGGGTACCCCACCTCTCGGGAGCCCGACGACCACGGTGCTGGGGCCTCGGAGGTGACCGAGGATGCCCGCCAGTTGCTGTCCGGCATCGATGCGGTCCCGGAACACGGTGGAATGTGCCATGTTGCACCTCCTCGTCGAACGACAGGGGTCTCAGACTCCACTCGAGCACAATCCGCGGGAACCGACCAGGGACATCGGACCCGCCGGCACCGACGCCGTCAGGGGCTACCGACCCTCGAAGACCGGGTCGCGCTTCTCCATGAACGCCTTGATCGCCTCGACGGTGTCGCGGGTGCCGAAGTTGACCGTCTGGGAGAGGCCCTCGTCGTCGAGCGCCTCCTCCATCGTGACCGCGAGGGAGTTGTTGAGCAGCCGCTTGGACATCGCCAGGGCGATCGGCGGCCCCGCGGCGAGGCGACCGGCCCAGTCGTCGACGAAGGCATCGAGTTCGCCATCGGGCAGCACCCGATTGACGAGGCCCATCTCGGCAGCACGTTCCGCGTCGATGATGTCGGCCAGCAACGCCAACTCCTTCGCACGGTGCATGCCCACGAGTCGCGGGAGGAGCCAGGAACCACCGAAGTCGAGGCTCAGTCCACGCCTGGCGAAGATCTCCGAGAAGCGGGCGTTCTCCGAGGCGACGATCAGGTCACACGCCAGCGCCATGTTCAGGCCCGCACCGACGGCGACGCCGCGGACCTTGGCGATCGTCGGCTGCGGGATGCGGTGCAGCGCCAGGCAGACGTCGGTGATGTGCCGCATCGCCGACAGTTGGTGCATCGGGACCTCGCCGGACCCGCCCTGCCAGAGGTCGGCACCGGAGCAGAAGTTCCCGCCGGCGCCGGTGAGGACGACGGCGCGATCGGTCGGGTTGCCCGCGATCGCGCGGAATTCGTCGAGGAGTTCGTTCCACATCGCCCCATCCGCAGCGTTCTTCTTCTCCGGCCGGCGCAGGGTGATCGTGACGACCCCGTCGGTGCGTTCGACGGTGATCGATTCGAGCTCGCGAGTGTCGGTGGCCATGCCGGCCGACGATACTGACCGCCGTGGGATACAACCCGTACCGGAAGTTCAAGGCGAAGCCCGCCGACTACGTCCTCGTCGCGGCCGCCCTCGTGGTGTCGCTGGGCCTGTTGGTCTGGGCATTCGCCGGCTGACCGTTACATCTGGGGTCTGACCCCAGATGTAACAGTCGTCCGGCGGGTCAGACAACTGGGGTCAGACCCCGGATGTCCCACTTGCTCTGCGGGTCAGAAGGCGGCGACGATGAGTTCGAGCCGACCGCCGGTGATCGCGACGACGTCGAACCGGATCGAATCGGCCCCCAACTCGTTGGCTCGGAGCCACTCGACGGCCAGTTGGCGGATGCGGCGCTGCTTCTCGAACGTGACCGCGGATGCTGCGGGTCCGAACCGGTCGGTGCGACGGGCCTTGACCTCGCTGAAGACGATCGTCGTGCCGTCGCGCACCACCAGATCGAGTTCTCCGGTCGGTGAACGCCAGTTGCGGTCGAGCACCTCGCAGCCGAGGCGCCGATAGTGCGCAGCAGCGAGTTCCTCGCCCCACCGACCACGGGCGCGGTTGGAGAGGTCGGGTGTGGGTGGGACACGTGGCGCCATGGCAACCTCCGTCGGGACGATGGGAGGGGCCGGATGCCCGAGGGGGACGCTGATGACGCGTCCGATCAGAGCCGGCGGCTCAGAAGTCGCGCTTCTCGCGGATCTTCGCGGCCTTGCCCTTGCGATCGCGCAGGTAGTACAGCTTCGCCCGGCGGACGTCGCCACGCTTGACGACCTCGATCTTCTGCACGGTCGGGGTGTGCAGCGGGAACGTGCGCTCGACGCCGACGCCGTAGCTGAGCTTGCGGACCGTGTAGGTCTCCTGCAGCCCGCCACCCTGGCGTCCGATCACGTCGCCCTGGAACACCTGGATGCGCTCCTTGCCGCCCTCGACGACGCGGACGTGCACCTTGAGCTCGTCACCCGCCTGGAAGTCGGGGATGTCGTCGCGGAGCGAGTCGTGGTCGATGAGGTCAGTGGCTTTCATGGCGTCTACCTGCGTTGTCGGGGCTGCGAGTCTGGATGCGAGCCGGATGGCCGATGCGAATTCTGTGCGCTGATCACGGACGCACGCTCGCGCCGATGGGGCCCGTCAATGATACGGGACGGCAGGGAACTCTTCCAACAGGCGCGCGTCATCTGTCGAAAGACCGCCGAGACGCTCGATGAGGTCCGGCCGGTCACGAAGCGTGCGGTGCAGACGTTGGGCACGCCGCCACCGTTCGATCCGCGCGTGGTCGCCGCTGCGCAACACCTCGGGCACCGACCAGCCGCGGAACTCCGCGGGCCGCGTGTACTGCGGCTCCTCCAGGAGGCCGGACTCGCCGAAACTCTCGGTCACCGGGCTGGCCGAATTCCCCATCGCCCCCTCGCGCAACCGGGTCACGGCCTCGATGACCAGGCACGCAGCCACCTCTCCCCCGCTGAGCACCACGTCACCGACACTGATCTCGCTGTCGACGAGATGCTCCCGCACCCGATGGTCGACGCCCTCGTACCGCCCGCACAGGAGGCTGAACCCGTCGACCGACGCGAGTTCGTCGGCCAGTGCCTGATCGAACCGGCGACCGCCGGGGCCGAGGAGGAACAACGGTCGGGGTGGGTCGACGGCCTCGACCGACTCGAAGATCGGCTGCGCTCGCATCACCATGCCGGCCCCGCCACCGAACGGCGCGTCGTCGACCGTGCGGTGGACGTCGGTCGTCTGCTCACGGATGTCGTGACACCGCAGATCGAGCAGGCCCAGTCCACGGGCCCTGCCGAGCAGGCTCTCGGAGCAGAAGTCGTCGACCAGGGAGGGGAACAGCGAGAAGACGTCGATGCGCAGCGTGCCGGTCATGACGGGCCGAGATCGAAGAGCCCCTCGGGCGTGTCGACGACGATGACACCGTCCGCGTTGGAGACCACGAAGTTCGACGGCACGAGCGCGCCGGAGTCGAGTTCCAGGAGGTCGGCGGCGGGATTGGCGATCACCGCCACACATTCACCGTGCTGGGTGCCGTCGATCTCGACCACACGTCGGCCGATCAGTTCGTGAACCCACAGCGCATCGGGGTCGTCGATCGGTCGGCCGTGCAGCAGCCGGTTCGCGTACGACTCCGCGGTCGTCCGGTCGCCGATCTGGGCGAACTTCACGACCCGGCGGCCGTTCGATGCGACGCGGGAGGACTCGACGACGAGCGTCTCGTCGCCGGCGATCAGTTCGGCACCAGGGGCGACACGCGCGTCCGAATCGGAGATCAGCTGGACGAAGACCTCGCCGCGCAGACCGTGAGCTCGCCGGATGTGACCGACTTCGAGCAGGCCGTCGGCGGACAAGTCGACTCAGTCGTCGAGGAATTCGATGTCGACCTCGACACCGTCTTTGCTCGCCGCCGCACGTGTCACCGTGCGGATGCTGGCGGCGGTGCGGCCGCGGCGGCCGATCACCCGACCGAGGTCGCCCTCGCCGCAGCGGACGTTCAGCGTCGTGCGTCGACCGGAGTCGTCGACCTCGACGGTGACGGCATCGGGATCGTCGACGATCGACTTCACGATGTGCGTGAGGACCGCAACGGCCGTCGGGACGGCTTCGTCGCCCTCGACGGTCGAGTCGGTGTCGACGTCGCTCACTTCGATGCCTTGGCGGCCTCGAACTGCTCGATGGCGCCCGAGATCTGCAGGAGCTTGGCGACGCGCTCGGTGGGCTGGGCGCCCTCGGAGAGCCACTTCACGGCCTTGTCGTTGTCGACGGTGAGCACCGACGGATCCTGGCGCGGGTCGTAGTGCCCGAGGATCTCGATGAACCGCCCGTCTCGGGGCGAGCGGGAGTCCGCAACCACGATGCGGTACTGCGGTTGCTTCTTCTTGCCGATGCGGGTGAGGCGCAGCTTGACTGCCATCTGAAATCGATACTCCTGGGTGCAAATGAGAACGTCGCAAGGCTAGCGGCGCCGGGAAGGATCCCCTCGCCGGGGCGACGGGCGGGTCGAAGCGGGTTCAGCGCGGCAGACCGGGCAGACCTGGCATGTTCGGCATGCCGGGCAGGCCGGGGAGATCCATGCCGCCGGTGGCGTTCGGATCGAGCAGGCCCGGAGGGAGCCCACGCCCCTTCGGGCCCCCGCCCTTGCGGCCCTTCTTGCCCTTCTTGCCGGGCTTCTGGCCGGCCATGCCCATCTTCTTCATCATCTTCTGCATCTCGCCGAACTGCTTGACGAGGCGGTTGACGTCGCCGACCTGTGTTCCGGAGCCGTTGGCGATCCGCTGACGCCGGCTGCCGTTGATGATCACGGGTTGTGCGCGCTCCTCCGGGGTCATCGCCCGGATGATGGCCTCGATCGGCTTGAGGTCGTCGTCGTCGATCTTGGCGCCCTTGAGTTCCTTCGGAACGCCCGGCATCATGCCCATCAGGCTGCCGAGTGAGCCCATCTTCTTGATCTGCTGCATCTGTTCGAGGAAGTCGTCCAGCGTGAACTGGCCCTCCATCAGCTTGGCTGCCGCCTGTTCGGCCTGGTCGGCCTCGAAGGCGCGCTCGGCCTGTTCGATCAGCGTGAGCATGTCGCCCATGCCGAGGATCCGACCTGCCATGCGATCCGGGTGGAACTGTTCGAACTCGGTGAGCTTCTCGCCGGTGGACGCGAACGCGATCGGGCGGCCGATGACCTCCTTGACCGACAGCGCGGCGCCACCGCGGGCGTCGCCGTCCATCTTCGACATGATCACGGCGTCGATCTGCAGGGTCTCGTGGAACGCCTCGGCGGTCTGGACCGCGTCCTGACCGGTCATCGCGTCGACGACGAGGAACGTGTAGTCGGGGTCGACCGCGGCGGAGATCTGCCGGACCTGCTCCATCATCTCGGCGTCGATCGACAGACGACCGGCGGTGTCGACGATCACGACGTCGCGTCCGAGGCGCTTCGCCTCTTCGAGGCCGGCCGCGGAGGCCCGCACCGGGTCGGACGGATCGGAGAACACCGGCACGTCGATCTGACGTCCGAGTGTGCGGAGCTGCTCGACGGCGGCGGGGCGCTGGAGGTCGGCTCCGACCAGCAGCGGCTGGCGACCCTGGCCCTTGAACCAGGTGGCGAGCTTGGCCGAGTTGGTCGTCTTGCCGGAACCCTGCAGGCCGGCCATGAGCACCACGGTCGGCGGTTTGGACGCGTAGGTGATGGCGAGTGTCTCGCCGCCGAGCGCCCGGGTCAACTCGTCGTTGACCGCCTTGACCACCTGCTGGGCGGGGTCGAGGGCCGAGGAGCGTGTCGCGCCGATGGCGGTCTCGCGTATCCGGTTGCAGATCGAGCGGACGACGGTGACGTTGACGTCGGCCTCGAGGAGCGCCGTGCGGATCTCCTTCATCACCTCGTCGACGTCGGCCTCCGTCAAGCGACCCTTGCCACGGATCTTCTTGACGATGCCTTCGAGTCGTGTGGACAGATTGTCGAACATCAGGACCCCGAGGTTACCGGAGGGGTCCGAACCCAGGTGCGACGACGAAGATGAGACGCGGGGTCAGACCCCCCGTCTCATGTCAGTTGCGGGGGACCTCGTTCCAGGGGACGTTCTTGTCGACGCGGGGCTCGCCGGGCAGGCCGAGGACCTGCTCACCGATGATGTTGCGGAGGATCTCCGACGTGCCGCCCTCGATCGAGTTCGCCCGCACCCGCAGGAACGAGTAGCGCGTCCCGTGCATCGTGCCGGTGACGTCGAGGTCGCCGGGCCGACGGAACGTGTAGTCGTATCCGATGAGCGCATCGGCGCCCATCAGGTCGATGCAGAACTCGTACAGCGGCTTGTTCAGCTCGGAGAACGCGAGCTTGGCGATCGTCATCTCCGGGCCGGGGTTGCCGGCCTTGGCGTTCTCGCCCGCACGCCGGTTGGTGAGCCGGTTGACCTCGGCCTGACACCACAGCTGCATGAGACGGTCCTTGCGGGCGCCGTCCTGCTCCGACGGATCGAGCGTCTTCCAGATCTCGACCGCGTCGTTCGCAGCCGCGCCGCGGCGCGCCACCGAACCGCTGCCGGCGCCACTGCCGGTGCCGATCGCGTTGCGCTCGTTCATCAGCGTGGTGAGGCTGGCACGCCAGCCCTCGCCGACGTCGCCGATGCGGTGCGCGTCGGGAACCCGGGCGTCGGTCATGTAGACCTCGTTGAACTCGGCCTCACCGGTGATCTGGCGCAGCGGGCGCACCTCGACGCCCGGGGCGCGCATGTCGAGCGCGAAGTAGGTCATGCCCTTGTGCTTCGGCGCCTCGGGATCCGTGCGCGTCACGAGCATGCCGAAGTCCGCGATGTGCGCCATCGTGTTCCAGACCTTCTGGCCGTTGACGATCCACTCGTCGCCGTCGCGCTCGGCCTTCGTGGCCAGGCCGGCGAAGTCGGAGCCGGCGCCGGGTTCGGAGAACAGCTGGCACCAGCGTTCCTCGCCGGTGAACATCGGACGCAGGAAGCGCTCCTTCGCCTCGTCGCTGCCGTGGGTGACGATCGTCGGACCGGCCAAGGCCATGAAGAACGTGCTGGGGTCGGTCGGCTTCGCGCCGGCCTCGCGCAGGCGGCTCTCGACGAGCTTGTTGAGTTCGGGGCGCACACCGAGGCCGCCGTAGCCCTTCGGGAAGTGCACCCACGCCAGGCCGGCGTCGTAGCGGGCGCCGCGGAACTCGATGTTGTCGGTCGTCGCCGGATCGTGTTGGGCGAGCAGCGCGTCGAGCGCCTCGGTGACCAGGATCGTGTCGGCATCGGGGCGCGTCTCGGTGATCGTCATCGCACCAGTCTGACAGGCGCCCCCATCCCCCGCCGAAACGACCACCCCTCCCCGAAACGTCGCGCGATCCGGTCGCTGAGCGTCCCGATACCGCAGGATTTCGGGGTGGGGTGGCTGTTCGGTCAGGGGGCGGTGAGGGCGGTGACGAACTCGGCGGGATCGAACGGGATCAGGTCGTCGATGGTCTCGCCGATGCCGACCAGTTTGACCGGGATGCCCAGTTCGGTCTCGATGGCGAACACGATGCCACCCTTGGCCGAACCGTCGAGCTTCGTCAGCACGACCCCGGTGACGTCGGTGGCGTCACCGAACTCTCGGGCCTGGGTCAGGCCGTTCTGGCCCGTCGTGGCATCGATCACGAGCAGGGTCTCGGTCACCCGACCGGCGCCCTTCTCCGCGACACGCCGGACCTTCTTCAGCTCCTCCATCAGGTTGGACTTGGTGTGCAGCCGCCCGGCCGTGTCGGCCATCACGAGCTGCGTGCCACGAGCCGCCGCACGCTCGACGCCGTCGTAGATCACCGAACTCGGGTCACCGCCCTCGGCGCCTCGAACGATCTCCGCACCGGAGCGCTCCGCCCAGGTCGTCAGTTGCTCGGCCGCGGCCGCCCGGAACGTGTCGCCGGCGGCCAGCAGCACGGTTCGACCGTCTCGGATCTGCTGGTTGGCGAGCTTGCCGATCGTCGTGGTCTTGCCGACGCCGTTGACGCCGACGAACATCCAGACGTTCGGACCGTCCGCGGTCGGGTCGAATGCGAGTGTGCGGTCGGAGCCTTCGAGGCGCGACACCATGTCCGCTTCGAGCGCATCGATCAGGGCCTGTGGTTCGGTGATCTCCTTGGCCGCGACCCTCGCCCGGAGGTCGTCGAGCAGCGCCGTCGTGACGCCGATGCCGACGTCGGCGCGCAGCAGCGCCTCCTCGAGGTCCTCGAAGCTCTCCTCGGTGATCCCGGGCCGGCCGAGCACCCCGGTGAACGCACCGGTGAAGGCCAGTCGAGCCTTGGCGAGGCGTTCGCGCAGCGATGGCGGCGCGACGGGCTCCGGCTCGACGACGACCGGCGGCTCCGCCACCAGCACCGCGCCACCGGCCTCGCCACCCGCCTCGCCGGCGGGCTCGGGCGGAGGGGTCGCCGGGCGGGCCGGACGAGCCGGCGGTGCCGCGGTCGTGCCCGCGTTGCGGCGACTGACGACGATGACGCCGATGCCGAAGGCAACGACGGCGATCGCCAGGATCAGGAACAGGATCTCGATACCCATCGCCCGCCGACGCTACCGGCCCCGACCGATCCGGCTTCAGCGTCAGCGCAGACAGTTCGATCGGACGTTGTCGCTGACGCAGAGCCCGGGGCCGGCGAACTCGGACGTTCTGCGTCGGCTACTGCATCGAATTCGGAGGTTGTCGCTGACGCTGAGGGTCGAGCACCGGGGGCCCGCTCAGTTGGGCGACGGGGCGGTCGACACGCGTTCGGTGACGACCTTGCTCGAACCACCCGGCTGCATGCTGACGCCCAGCAGGCAGTCGCCGGCCTCCATCGTCCGCTTCTGGTGCGACACGACGATCAGCTGCGCGTCCTTGCGGAACTCCTGGATCAGCCCGAGGAACCGGTGCAGGTTGACGTCGTCGAGCGCGGCCTCGACCTCGTCCATCACGTAGAACGGCGACGGCCGCGACCGGAACACGGCGAACAGGTACGCCAGCGCCGTGAGGCTGCGCTCGCCACCCGACAGCAGCGACAGCTTCTTCACGTTCTTGCCGCTCGGCTTCGCCTCGACCTCGATGCCGGTGTTGAGCATGTCGTCCGGTGCCGTGAGCTTGAGCTTGCCGACACCGCCGGGGAAGAGCAGGCCGAAGAGCTGGGTGAAGTTCTCGGCGACGTCGTGGTAGGCCGATGCGAAGACGTTCTGGATCTCGGCGTCGACGGCGGCGATCACCCGCGACAGCTCGCGGCGCGTCGAGCGCACGTCTTCCAGTTGCTCCTCGAGGAACGTGTGACGCGTCTGGAGCTCGTTGAACTCCTCCAGCGCGAGCGGGTTGATCGGCCCGAGCAGCCGCAACTCGCGTTCGAGTTCGCGCACCCGACCCGCCGGTGTGGCGCCATCGGGCAGCGCGGGCAGCGGTGCTGCCTCCGCCACCGATGGTTCGATGTCGAGGTCGCGCCGCAGCGTCTCGATCGCCGTCTCGAGACGCAGTTTGGCCTCGGCCTCCCCGAGTTCGGCCTGGCGAGCACGTTCGCGCGAACCGTCGAGTGCCTGTTCCTTCTCGCTCCGGGCGCGCCGGTGCCGGTCGAGCTCGGTGGTCAGGCCCCGGACCTCGTCGCTCTGGCGCCGGCGCTGTTCGACCAGATCGGTGTGCAGCACCTCGACGACCTCGCGGTGCGCGGCGACGACCTCGACCAGTCGGTCGATCGCCGCGATGTCACGTTCGATTCGAACCCGCTGGCCCTCGGCGGCCAGACGAGCCTCGGCATCCGCAGCGAGACGACGTTCGGTCTCGTCGAGGCGCCGCTCCAGCAGCTCGTGACGCTCGTGGAGCCCCGCGTTGCGCACCTCGAAGTCCTTGCGGCGCGACGCCAGCGCCGCGGCCCGGGCCTCGAAGTCGGCGCGGAGTTCACCGCGTGCACGAGCGGAATCCGCCTCCGCCTGCTCGTCGGATTCGAGCGCCGGCAGGAGCGCTTCCAGTTCGGCGACGCGCTGGTCGTCACGCTCGATGTTGGCCTCGAGGTCGGCGATCGAGCGTTCGAGATTGGCCAGCTCCCCGAGCACCTCACGGTGCTCGCCCTGCGCCCGGGCGAGGCCTTCCGAGGCCGCGCTGAACTTGGCGTCGTTGGCATCCAACCGGCGGATGAGTTCGGCCTCGGCCGCCCGCGCCGCCTGCAGGGTACGTTCTGACGCCGCGAGCGCATCGACCGCACGGGCGAGTTCACCCTCCGCCTGCGTTGCCAGTTCGATCGCCTCGTCGAGGGCAGCGGCGGTGGCTCCGCTTCCCGCCGCGCCGACGCGCCAACCGCTGAGCCCGAAGCGGTCACCACCTTCGGTGACGATGACGGCCTCGGGGTGTGCGAGTGCCGCGTCGACGGCAGCGCCGACGTCGTCGACGCGAACCGCGGCACCCAGCAGCCCGTCGAGCAGCGCGTCGACCCCTGGCCGGGGGGACCTGGCGTGCGGGCGGACGGCATCACCGAGCGGCGGCGTGGCCGGGCTCGCCGGTCGAGCGCCGAGCGCGATCACCGCGCCGCTCGTGTCGGAACTGCGCAGCGCCGTCAGCGCTCGGCGGCCGGCGGCCGGGTCGTCGACCACGACCGCGGTCAACGACTCGCCGAGTGCCGCTTCGACCGCCTGTTCCCAGCCGGCGTCGATCTCGATCAGGTCGAGGAGGGTTCCGAGCACTCCGTCGACGCCCGACAGGCGTTCGGCCCCCGCCCGGGCCCTGGCGGCATCGAGCGCCATCTGCAGGGCGTCGACACGCGCCGTCGCACGCGACACCGCGTCGGCGGCATCAGCGCGGAGCGATCGGCGCGCCTCGTGCGCCGACTCGGCCTCGGCGCGAGCCGCCTCGGCCTGCTCGAGCTCTGCGACCAGCGGCTCCTCGATCGAGCCCGCCGCGTCGCACTCGGCCCGGAAACGCACCTCGTCGTCGGCGCACGCGTCACGTCGAGCGGCGAGCGAGTCGAACCGCTCTCGGACACGGCGCAGATCGCCGTCGGCACGCTCGCGTGACGAACGCACCGAACGCAGTTCCCCTCGCACCTCCGCCGCGGCGCTCGCGGCCTCGGTCCCCGTGGCATCGACGCTCACGGCGTCGAGCACCTTCGCCCGCTCGGCCCGGAACGACTCCTCTTCCTCGACCAGTGCGGCGGCCGCGGGCTCGATCTCACCCAGCGCGACGACGACCGCCTCGAGCTCCTGGCGGAACCGTGCGGCGTCGGCTTCGAGGTTCGCGACGACGCCGGCATCGAGCAGCTGACCCTTGTCGCGCTCGAGCGAGCGGCGACGTTCGACCAGTACCGCCGACAGCCCGCGGGCACGCTCGCGGAGTTGCTCGACCCGGACGAGTCGGTCACTGACGTCGCTCTCGCCCCTCGCCGACAACTGCGCCTCGATGCCCATCACCTGTGTGTCGAGCGCGGCGAGCGCGCTCTTCAGCTCAGCCTCGCTGTTGGCGCTGTCGAGACGGGTGACCGCGAGCGCTTCGAGCTTCGCCCGCCAGGTCGCGATCTCCCGACCGGCCACGTACGTCTTCACCTCGGCCAGTTCCGCGATCAACGAGCCGTGACGCTCGGCCGCCTGGGCCTGGCGTTCGAGCGGCCGGAGCTGGCGGCGGACCTCGCGCAGCAGGTCCTGCACGCGCAGGAGGTTGGCCTCGGTGGCATCGAGACGGCGCTCGGCCTTCTCCTTGCGTTTGCGGAACTTGAGGACGCCGGCGGCCTCCTCGATGATCGCCCGCCGCTCCTCCGGCCGAGCGTTGAGCACGGCGTCGATCTGCCCCTGGCTCACGATCACGTGCTGCTGGCGGCCGACACCGGCGTCGGACAGGAGCTCCTGCACGTCGAGCAGACGGCACGGCGCGCCGTTGATCGCGTACTCAGAGTCACCGTTGCGGAACAGCACGCGGGTGACCGTCACCTCGCTCAGCTCCACGCCGAGCGTGCCGTCGGAGTTGTCGATCGTGATGCTGACCTCGGCGCGGCCGAGCGCCGGGCGCGTCGCCGTTCCGGCGAAGATCACGTCGTCCATCTTCTGGCTCCGGACGGCCTTCGGCGCCTGAGCACCGAGCACCCAGGCGATCGCGTCGACGACGTTGGACTTGCCGGACCCGTTGGGGCCGACGACGACGGTGACGCCGGGTTCGAGCACCATCGTGGTGCCGTCGGCGAACGACTTGAACCCTTTGAGGTTGAGACTCTTCAAGAACACAGCAGGTGCGAAACTACCTGCTCGACCACGATCGGGCCCGAATACCCGTCAGCGCTGGCACACACCACAGAAGTGGGTGCCGCGTCCACCGGTGACCACCCGCTGGATCCAACCCCGTCCGCAGGTGCTGCATCGCTCGCCGCCTCGCCCGTAGACCCGGTGTTCGTCCTGGTAGGAACCACCGTCGCCCATCAGATCGACGTACTGCGCATCGCCCAGGGTCGACCCGCCCGCCTCGATCGCCTCGCCCAACACGTCGACGATCGCTCGGTGCAGCGCCCTCACCCGTCGACGATCGAGCGACGACGCCGGCCGATCCGGCCGGAGCCGGGCGCGGTGCAGGATCTCGTCGGCGTAGATGTTGCCGATCCCGGCGATCACGTGCTGGTCGAGCAGCATCGGTTTCAGCGCCCGCCGCGACGTGCCGAGCGCCGCTCGCAGGACGTCGACGTCGAACGGATCCGCGATCGGGTCGACACCGAGGCGGGCGAGCTCGGGAAGCTCGTGGTCGATCCGCTCGGGATCGAACACGACGACCTCGCCGAAGGTTCGCGGGTCGACGAACCAGGCCTCGTGGCCGTCGTCGAGATGCATCACCACGTGGGTGTGCGGCGGCCGGCTCGAACCACTCTCGGCGAGCAGCACCTGGCCGCTCATGCGGAGATGGATCATCAACGCGTCGCCGGAGTCGAGCGGAAGCACGAGGTACTTCCCGCGTCGATCAGCACGCTCGACCACCGTGTCGGACAGGCCCGCGATCAGCGCCTCGCGTGACGTTCGCCGCACCGTGCGTTCGCGCCCGACCTCGACCGTCTCGATCCGCCGCCCGACCAGGTGCTGTTCGAGACCTCGGCGGACGGTCTCGACCTCGGGGAGTTCCGGCACGACGCAACAGGCTCAGGAGAGCGCCAGGCACGCCCGGCCGGCGGCCGCCTGCTCGGCCGCCTTCTTCGAACGACCCTCTCCGACGCCGACCACCTCACCGTCGACGAGCACTTCGGCGCGGAACGACTTCGCATGATCGGGACCGCGGGAGGTCACCGCGTACACCGGTGCGCCGCGGCCCGCCCTGGCGCTCAGTTCCTGCAGCTGGGTCTTCTGGTCGAACTGGTCGAGGGAGTCCGCCGTGTCGGGCATGCGCGGCACCACGAGCCGCTCCACCATCGAGTACGCGGCGTCCGGGCCGCCATCGAGGTAGACGGCGGCGAGGACCGCTTCGAAGGCGTCGGACAGGATCGACGGCTTGTCGGCGCCTCCTGCTGCCGCTTCGCCACGTCCGAGCAGGATGTGGGGGCCGAGCCCGATGTCCTGGGCCACCTCGGCGAGCGCGATCGCATTGACCACGCTCTTGCGGAGATCGGTGAGCTGGCCTTCGGCGACGTCGTAGCGGTGGAACACGATGTCGGCGATCGCCCACCCGAGCACCGCGTCGCCGAGGAACTCCAGGCGTTCGTTGCTGAGCGCGCCGGGGGTCTCGGCACACCAGGAGCGATGGGCGAGCGCTCGGCGGAGCAGGTCGATGTCGGTGAACCGGTGGCCGATGCGATCGCTCAACGCGTCGAGGTCGGCGCCGTCGTCGGACATGCTCGGCCCGTCGACTACTTCGCCCGTTCGTGAACGTAGTCGACCGCGTCGCGCACCGTCTTGAGGTCCTCGAGGTCCTCGTCCTCGATGCGGAACCCGACGGTCCGTTCGCTGAGCGTCTCCTCGAGTGCCTCGACCAACTCGATCAGTGCCAGGGAGTCCGCATCGAGGTCGTCGACGAACGACTGACCTTCGGTGATCGTCGACGGCTCGATCTCGAGGATGTCGGCGAGGCGGTCGCGGACGATCTCGAAGATCTCCTCGCGCTGGAGTGGGCCCTGGTCGGCTGGGGTCTCTGCTGGCACGGGTGGCGAGTCTACTTCTCGCAGCGTTCAGCCCGCGTTGCGAGCGATCGCGGAGCGGATCTCGGCGACCATGTCGTGTTCGACCATGTCGCGAGCGACGCCGATGCCGTTGGCGATCGCCGTCTCACCGGAGGAGCCGTGGGAGATGATGCACACGCCGTCGACACCGAGCAGCACGGCGCCACCGTAGGTGTCGGGGCTCAGCGTCTCGTACAGGGGCAGCAGGGCCGGCATCAGGGCGTCGGCGTGAGGCTTGTACTCCTCCTCGGCGGCGAACGCGTCGAGGATCGCCCGCACGATCACGCGCATGCCCCCTTCGAGGGTCTTCAGCACGACGTTGCCGGTGAACCCGTCGGTGACACACACGTCGAGGTCGGCGCTCATCACGTCTCGCCCCTCGACGTTGCCGACGAAGTTCAGATGCGTCGCGGCACCGAGGAGCTCATAGGTCTCCTTGCGCAGCGTGTCGCCCTTGCCGGGTTCCTCGCCGATCGACAGCAGGCCGACGCGTGGCGACTCGACACCGAAACGGCTCCGGGCGTAGACCGAGCCCATCAGCGCGAACTGGACCAGCCACTCGGCCTGCACCTCGGAGTTCGCGCCGGCGTCGAGCAGGATCGTGGGGTTGGCGCCGGGGACCGGGATGGGCGTCGCGACCGCTGGGCGTTTCACGCCCGAGATCCGACCCATGCGCAGCAGCGCGGCGGCCATCGTGGCGCCGGTGTTGCCGGCGGAGATCATGGCACTCGCACGACCGTCGCGGACCGCCTCGGCGGCGCGTACGAGAGTGGAGTCCTTCTTGCGACGGACCCCCTGGGCGGGGTCGTCGTGCATGCCGATGACCTCGCTCGCCTCGATCAGGTCGAGGACCTGGCCGTCGGCCGTTCTGCGACCTGCGAGATCGGCGGGGCCGACGAGCACGACCGGGATACCGGACGCGAACGCACGGTGGGCGCCGGCGAGAATCGGTCCTGGCGCATCGTCGCCGCCCATGGCGTCGACGGCAACGGGGAGCATCGTTGCGGAGATCAGCCGACGTCGACGACGACGCGGTCGCGGTACCAGCCACACGACGGGCAGACGGTGTGCGGCGTCTTGGCGTTGCCGCAACGCGGGCACAGGCTGCGCGCGGGTGCGTCGAGCTTCCAGGCACTCGCCCGACGGCTGCGGGTCTTCGACTTCGATGTCTTCTTCTTCGGAACGGCCATCGTTCGCTTTCCTCGTTGGACGCCTCGGTCGACTCGACCGGTTCGTGGGTGGGTTCGCGCCCGCAACCGAGCCGAGCCCGGCCACAAGGGCTGCATCACGTTATCGGCGCCACACCCCAATGACCCCCCGGGTCTCCCGAGCGCCCGGTCGAGGCGGCGCTCAGGCCTCGTCGTCGGGGACGAAGCCCTCCAGTGCGGCCCAACGGTCGTCTCGAACGGTCGGATCGCACTCGCACTCGGTCGTGTTGCGGTCGACGCCACACACCGGACACAGCCCGGCGCACTCCTCGCGGCACTGCCGTTCGAGATCGAGTTCGATCAGCACCGTCTCGCGCACCAACGGCACGAGGTCGAGCTGGCCGTCCTCGATCAGGTAGGCGTCGGGGTCGAGCGGTTGGATCTGGTACAGCTCGTCGACCTCGCCGCGCGCGACCCCGGCCACGTCGGCGAGGCACCGCCGACACACCGTCGCCCACCGCGCCGACACGGTTCCGGTGACCTTGATCCCGTCGTTGAGCGCCTCCAGGCGCAGCTCGACGTGGACATCACCATCGAGTCGTTCGTGCAGCGCGTCGAGCGGAGCGGCCTCGACCACGACGTCGACGTCTCGAACCGCGCCCGGCTGACGAAGCAGTTCGACCGCGTTGATCCGCAGTGGACGCAACTCGTCGACCATCACGCTCCCGCCAACCCGGTCGCACACTCCGTCGCCACGCCGTCGCCCGAGATCAGTGGTCCTGGTCGAAGAAACCCTTGGTCGGGTCGTCCTCTTCCTCGATGACGGCGTCGTGCTCGGGCGCGGTTCCGATCGAGAGCCGCTGGCGGCCTGCGCCGACGGTCTTCTGCAGCTTGTCGAGCAGGATCTCGAACGAACCGAGCCGCTGGTCGAGGAAATCCTCGGTCTCGTGCCGGAGGCGGCGGGAGTCGGCCTCGGCGGTCTCCATCACCTGGCGCGCCCGCTGTTCGGCGGCGCGCACGACCTCGGTGCGCTGCACCATGCGTTCGGCACGCACACGTGCGGCTTCGAGCAACTCGTCGGCTTCGCGACGGGTCTTGGCCACGAACTCCTGGCGCTCCTTGAGCATCCACCGGGCCTGACGGAGTTCCTCGGGGAGCCGGTGCAACGACTCCTCCAACAGTTCGATGATCTCGTCGCGGTCGATGCGCGGCGACGACGACAACGGCATCGTCGGCGCTGTGGCCACGATGTCGATCGCCCGCCGCAGCAGCGTTTCGGCGTCGCCGACGTACCCGCCCGGAACGCCGGGCTCGGGGTATTCGTCGTCGATGTCGTCGTAGTCGTCGTACTGCCCGCCGTCGCGGTCGTCGTAGCTCATGGTTGCTCAGTTCTGCTCACCGTCGAACGTGCGACGGAGTGCGTCGGCGACGATCGCCGGCACGAGGTGATCGATCGCTCCACCGTACTTCGCGATCTCCCGCACGAAGCGGCTGCTGATGTACCCCAGCTCGGGGCGGCAGGGAAGATACACCGTTCGAACGCCCGTCACCGCGTAGTTGTTGTGGGCCATCTGCTGCTCGATCTCGAAGTCGCCGGCGGTCCGCAGCCCCTTGACGATGAAGTCGACGTCAGCTCGTTGCGCCGCTTGGACGGCGAGACCGGTGTGAGCCACCACCGAGACGCCGTCGAGATGGGCGAGGGCCTGCCGTGCCAGTTCGAGGCGCTCGTCGACAGGGAACAGGCCGGACGGCTTTGCGAGATTGTGCATCACGGCGACGACGACGGTGCCGAAGAGTTCGCACGCCTGCTCGATGATGTCGACGTGTCCGAGGTGGATCGGGTCGAAGCTCCCCGGGTACAGCACCCGGGCGGTGGTGTTGCCGCCAGTCATTCGAGGTCCGACCCTACAGCGACCGGCACGGTGCGTTCGAGGAACGTGACCCGTGTGCGCCCGTACCGCTTCGTGCGAGCGACCGACCAGCCGGCCGGCGGTTCGATCTCGGCACCGGACTCGGCGACGACGAGGTCGGAGGTGACGCGTCCGAGGAGGTCGCTCCACCCGTCGAAGTCGTAGGGCGGGTCGGCGAACACGATGTCGGCGTCGATGGTTCCGGCAGCCGTCGCGGCGTCGGCAGCCATCACGCGGCTGCGGTCGCGCAGATCGAGCGCGTCGAGGTTGTCGTCGAGTGCGCGCAACGCAGCGCGGTCGCGCTCGACGAACACACAGTGCGCCGCACCGCGCGACAGCGCCTCGATTCCGATCGCCCCGCTGCCGGCGAAGAGATCGGCGACGATCGCACCGTCGAGCACCCCGGCGCTGCCCAACGAGTTGAAGACCGCCTCGCGGACCCGATCGGTGGTCGGCCTCGTCGACGTGCCGTCGGGCGCGACGAGTCGTCGTCCACCGAGTTCACCTGCAACCACGCGCATCTCCGGAACGATACGAGCAGATGCACGCCACGGCGGCGCCACCGGCAAGACTGGTGTCGTGTTGAGGCCGACGCCCGAAATCATCTGCATCGACTGCGGCGGCCGCTGCTTCCTGCTCACCCACCCGCCCGAGGACGGGATCTGGGAGCCCGGCGACGTGATCGCCTACCGCTGCGAGGACTGCCTCGATCGCTGGGATCTCGTCATGTCCGACGAGGACGACGCCGAAATCGCCCGCGGTGACACCCCACCCGCGTCCTCGTGAACTCGTGCGCGAGCACTCCCCGCACGAGTTCCCGAGAACGGGTGGTCGGGGCCGTCAGCTCTTGGAGAGGAAGGCTTCGTCGCGCTCGCTGAACAACAGGGCGAGCTCGTCGGCGAGCTCGGGGTGGGCTGCGAGGTCGGGGTCGGCGTCGACGATCTCGAACGCGACCTCGCGGGCGAGCTCGACCAGATTCCGGTCGCGGCGAAGCGATGCCAGCTTGAGGTCGCTGCGGCCCTTCTGCGACGTCGACATCAACGTCCCCTCACCGCGCAGATCCAGGTCGACCTCCGCGAGTTCGAACCCGTCGGTGGTCGCCACCAGCGCCTC
Source organism: Ilumatobacteraceae bacterium (assembly GCA_963712775.1). Taxonomy (GTDB): domain Bacteria; phylum Actinomycetota; class Acidimicrobiia; order Acidimicrobiales; family Ilumatobacteraceae; genus Sva-07. Next base: position 323,278 of record CAVQJG010000005.1, read on the forward strand.
CACGCGCGGGTTGCCGGCGCCGATCTCGCCGTCGGCGGGCTGCTGGGTCACCAGCCAACACCTCGAGGTGTGGGCTCCGCGACCCACGCGACCGCGCAGCTGATGGAGCTGCGCGATCCCGAACCGGTCGGCGTCGAGGATCGCCATCACGGTCGCGTTCGGCACGTCGACACCGACCTCGATCACCGTCGTCGCCACCAGCACGTCGAGCTGCCCCGTTCGGAACGACTCCATCGTCGCCTCCTTCTCGGCCGACGTCAGCCGACCGTGCAGCAGACCGAGCCGGAGACCCGCGAGTTCGACGGCAGCGAGCCGCTCGAACGTCTCCTCTGCGGAGGCGACCTCGAGCTTCTCGCTCTCGCCGATCAACGGACACACCACGTAGGCCTGACGGCCGGCGGCCACCTCGTCGCGGATGTCGGCCCACACCTCGGCCTCGAGCAACGGTCCCTCCGCCCACTTCGTGAGGATCGGCGTCCGGCCCGGCGGAAGCTCGTCGAGGACGCTCACGTCGAGATCGCCGTACACGGTCATCGCCGCAGTGCGCGGAATCGGCGTCGCCGTCATCACGAGCATGTCCGGCACGGCTCCGCCCACGGTCTTCGCGCGCAGCGCCGCTCGCTGCTCGACACCGAAACGGTGCTGCTCGTCGACGACGACCGCGCCGAGGCTCGCGAAGTCGACCGCGTCCTGGATCAGCGCGTGCGTGCCGATCACGATGTCGACCGTGCCGTCGGCGAGCCCGGCGAGCACCTCTCGACGCTCGGCACCCGTGACCCGATTCGTCAACAACTCCACCCGCAACGGTCGATCGCCGAACAGGTTGCCGGGGTCGGGCACGCTCACGCCGGCGAGCAGCGCTCGTACGCCAGCGGCGTGTTGATCGGCGAGCACCTCGGTCGGCGCCATCAGCGCAGCCTGGTGACCGCCCTGCACCGCGGCGAGCATCGTCGCCACCGCCACCACCGTCTTGCCCGAACCGACGTCGCCCTGCAGGAGGCGATGCATCGGGTGCGGCGCGGCCAGGTCTGCCTCGATCTCGCCGATCGCGCGACGTTGCGCGCCCGTCAGGTCGTACGGCAGCGCGTCGTAGAAGCGCCGCACCAGTTCGCCGTCGACGGCGTGCACGAGCCCGCGCTGTTCGCGTTCCATGGCCCGCTTGCGCAGCACCAGTACGAGCTGCACGCGGAGGAGTTCGTCGAACGCCAGGCGGCGCCGGGCCCGCTCCTTCTCGGCGATCGACTCGGGAAGGTGGATGCCGCCCAGTGCGTCGTAGCGCGCGAGGAGACCCAGACGCTCGCGGATGTCGGCCGGCAGCGGGTCGGCGATCCCGCGCTCACGAGACCGTCGCAGGGCCTCCTCCACCCACCCGGCGATCTCCCAGGTGTTCACCTGCGCCTTCTCGCTCTGCGGGTAGATCGGCACGATACGACCGGTGCGGTCGCCGATGAGGTCGACGACGGGGTTCGACATCTGGAGCCCACCCCGATACACGTCGGCCTTGCCGAAGAGCGCGATCTGCAAGCCCTCGCGGAGCTGACGTTCCCGCCACGGCTGATTGAAGAACACCACCTCCATCCGACCCGACCCGTCACCGACGTTCGCGGTGACCATCGTTCGGCGGTTGCGGGTGGTGCGCTTCGTCACCGAGCGCACGGTCACGAGGACGAGCGCCTCGGTCCCCGGCACCAGGTCGGCGATGCGCGCCTCGTTCGAGCGGTCGACCCAGCGACGCGGGTAGAACGTGACCAGGTCGAGGAGGTTCTCGACGCCGAGCAGCGCGAGCGACGATCGCTTCTTGTCGCCGACACCTTTGAGTCGACCGACGTCGATGTCAGCGAGATCGCGCAGCGCCAGTGCGGTCACTCGACTCCGAAGAGGTACGGATAGAGCGGCTGTCCGCCGCGGTGGACCTCGACGGCGACATCGCCGCGATGATCGCCCAGCCACGCACGAATGGCGTCGGTGGTCGCGGCGTCGGCGTCGGTCCCGGTGATCACCGTCACGAGCTCGGCATCGTCTCCGACGATCCGGTCGAGCAGCGCCATGGCTGCGGCGTCGACCGTCGCCGCGACGGAACCGATGCCGTCGCCGCGGACGAGCCCGATCCACTCGCCGCGGGTGACCGGGCCGGCAGCACTCGAACTGTCGCGCACCGCCTGGGTGATCTCTCCGGTCACCACGGACTCGGCCGATTCGGCCATGTCGGCGGCCGTGTCGACCGCATCGGCGTGAGGGTCGTAGACCACGAGCGCCGCCAGGGCCTCGGGCATCGACCGGGTCGGCACGACCACCACCGTCTTCTCCGTGAGGGCGCCGACCTGTTCGGCCACGGGGATGATGTTCTTGTTGTTCGGCAGGATCACGACCTGGTCGGCGTTCACCCGCTGCACCGTCTCGAGCAGCTCGGCCGTCGAGGGATTCATCGTCTGACCGCCGGTGACCACACCTTGCACGCCGAGTTGCGCGAACAGTTCGACCAGGCCATCTCCGGAGCACACCGCCACCACGGCGGTCGTCACCTCGGGGAGCACGTCGGCCACCGGGGCATCGTGCGCGGTGACGGCCAGTTCGGCCTCGCGCTTCGCATGCTCCTCGTCGACCTCCTCGAACAGGTCGGTGACCCGGATCGCCTTCGGGCGGCCGTCGAGTTCGAGGGCGAGTTCGATCGCTGCGCCGATCTCGTTGGTGTGGATGTGGCAGTTCCACAGCCCATCGCCGCCGACGACGACGATCGAATCGCCGATCGAGCCCCATCCGGCCTTGAAGTCGCGGATCCGGTCGTCGGCGAGTTCGAGGAAGTACATGACCTCGTAACGCTGTTCGCTCACGTCGAGTTCGCCGGGGACCGACGCGTGACGATGAGCGACCGCGTCGAACGCCGCACCGACCGCACCCATCGTGCCGTCGTCGGGCTCGGCGACCGGCAGCGGCTCACCGTCGACGACGTAGAGCAGCGAGTCGAGCAGGAGCAGGAAGCCCGCACCCCCGGCGTCGACGACACCCGCGTCCTTCAGCACCTGGAGCTGTTCGGGGGTGTTGTCGAGCGCGGTCTTGCCGGCGGCACGAGCCGCGCGGACGACGTCGACGAGGGACCCGCCGGCATCAGCGGAGACCTTCGCTGCCTCGGCGCTCTCTCGGCACACGGTGAGAATCGTGCCCTCGATCGGCTTCAGGACGGCTTCGTAGGCGCCGGTCGCGGCCGCTTGGAGGGCCTCGGCGAACTTCGCCCCCTGCACGTCGGCGTGTTCCCTGAGCGTGCCCGCGAAACCCCGCATGATCTGGCTCAGGATCACGCCGCTGTTGCCTCGCGCACCCATCAGCGAGCCGTAGCTGATCGCCTCGCAGGTGGCGTCGTGATCGTTCTCGGCGGTGGTGTCCATCTCGGCGACGACGGCGTCGAGCGTGCGGGCCATGTTCGTCCCGGTGTCGCCGTCGGGAACGGGGTACACGTTCAGTCGGTTGAGGCCCGGCGCATGGTCGCGGACGGTGTCGCGAAAGGTCCGGACGGACTCGCGGAGCGCAGCGGTGTTCAACCGTTCCAGTGTCGGCACGGTCGAGGAGCTTACGAGGCGCCGGAGCAGTCGGACGCCTCTGTGCCCATGCGACGATTCCCGAGCGTCGACGACGACCGACGCGACCGACGGTCCTCGCCGATGCCCGTGTGGCGCCGACACATCGTCTTGGTAGCATTCCATGGCTGTCCCGACGGGCCCAAGACCTCGTCGGGCGACCGCGGGTCGAACAACGACCCGGGGAACGTGATCGAGCCGGGGTTCCCGGCGGCCCGCAGGAGACTCCAATGGCATCGAAATGTGAAGTGTGTGGCAAGGGCCCGTCGTGGGGCATGTCGGTGTCGCACTCCCACCGCCGCACCAAGCGTCGCTGGAACCCGAACATTCAGCGGGTGCGCGCCAACGTCAACGGCGCCGCCAAGCGCGTCAACGTGTGCACCGGCTGCATCAAGTCCGGCAAGATCGTCAAGGCCGGCTGAGCGACCAGCGACATGCAGGGCGTCATCAAGGCCTACGACCCCGCAACCGGTGACGGACTCGTGATGTCCGACACCGACTTCAACGACTACGAGCTCGCCGCCGATGCACTCGACGGCTCGATCTTCCGCATGCTCCGTCAGGGCCAGCGCGTGGTCTTCGAACTCGACGATGCCGGACAGGCCACCCGCCTGCGCCTCGGCTCCGAGGTCGACATGCAGACCCCCGGCGCCTGACGCCGCCCCCGGCATCCCCCGAAGTCCTGACTTTCGGCCCCCGGCTGTGTTTCGTCTGCGGCCCTGACGCGCCCTACGCTGGTTGGTGTACACGAGCCGGCACACGAGATCGGGCCGGTTCATCCCCGCAACACCCCCCAACACGAACTCAACCCTGGAACTCGACGAGGAGTCACGAGATGAGCGGAACCACCACCAACCAGCGACTGAAGGACTGGGTCGCCGACTGGGCCGCAGTGATGCAGCCCGCCGACATCTACTGGTGCGACGGGTCCGCCGACGAGTACGAGCACCTCTGCCAGCAGCTGGTCGACTCCGGCACCTTCACCAAACTCGACGAGGCCAAGCGCCCCAACAGCTACTGGGCCCACTCCGATCCGGGCGACGTGGCCCGCGTCGAGGACCGCACCTACATCTGCGCGGCCACCGAGGACGACGCCGGCCCCAACAACAACTGGCGTGACCCCGCCGAGATGCGTGCAGAGATGAAGCGGCTCTACACCGGGGCGATGAAGGGACGCACGATGTATGTCGTGCCGTTCTCGATGGGCCCGCTCGGGTCCCCGATCGCCCACATCGGCGTGCAGTTGACCGACTCGGCCTACGTCGCCGTCAACATGCGGATCATGACCCGGATGGGCCAGGGCGCTCTCGACGCCCTCGGCGACGACGACTGGGTCCCGTGCCTCCATTCGGTGGGCGCCCCGCTCGCCGACGGGGCCAAGGACGTGCCGTGGCCATGCGACGCGGAGAACAAGTACATCGTCCACTTCCCCGAGACCCGCGAGATCTGGTCCTACGGGTCGGGCTACGGCGGCAATGCCCTGCTCGGCAAGAAGTGCTTCGCGCTGCGCATCGCCTCGGTGATGGCACGCGACGACGGCTGGCTGGCCGAACACATGCTCATCCTCAAGCTCACCAACCCCGAGGGTGAATCGAAGTACATCGCCGGTGCGTTCCCGTCGGCGTGCGGCAAGACCAACCTGGCGATGTTGGTGCCGACGATTCCGGGCTGGAAGGCCGAAACGATCGGCGACGACATCTGCTGGATGAAGTTCGGCGACGACGGACGCCTCTATGCGATCAACCCCGAGGCGGGGTTCTTCGGCGTCGCGCCGGGCACCGGCTGGGACACCAATGCCAATGCCATGGAGACTCTCTGGGGCAACTGCGTCTACACCAACACCGCGCTCACCGACGACGGCGACGTCTGGTGGGAGGGGATGACCGACACCGCTCCGGCCCGCGCCACCGATTGGAAGGGCAACGCGTGGAACCCGGAGATGGACGTCCCGGCCGCCCACCCGAACGCACGCTTCACCGCTCCCGCAGCACAGTGCCCGTCGATCGCGCCCGAATGGGAGGATCCCGCGGGCGTGCCGATCTCGGCGATCCTGTTCGGTGGCCGACGACGCACCACGGTGCCGCTCGTCACCGAGGCCAACGACTGGGAGCACGGGGTGTTCCTCGGCTCGATCATGGCGTCCGAGACCACCGCCGCCCAGCAGGGCGCCGTCGGCAACCTGCGCTTCGACCCGATGGCGATGCTGCCGTTCTGCGGCTACAACTACGCCGACTACTTCGCCCACTGGTTGGGCATGGAGAAGTCGACCGATCCGGCCAACCTGCCGAAGATCTTCTTCGTCAACTGGTTCCGCCGCGACGACGACGGACGGTTCCTGTGGCCCGGTTTCGGTGAGAACAGCCGTGTCCTGAAGTGGGTGTTCGAACGGGTGAACGGCACCACAGCGGCGATCGACACACCGATCGGCAAGCTCCCGACGAAGGAAGCGCTCGACACCGACGGCCTCGAGATCGACGAGGCCGACCTCGACACCATCCTGTCGGTCGACATCGACGGCTGGAAGTCGGCGATCCCGCAGATCCGCGAGCACTACGCCCGCTTCGGCGACCGCCTTCCGGCAGTGCTGAACGTCGAGGTCGACACCCTCGAGGCCAAACTCGCCGACGCCTGAGCCGTCCGTCATGAGATCGCGTGCCTCGAGGTTCTGAGGTCACGCTCACCGGAGCGATCGCCATCGGGATCGGTGGCATGGTCGGCGGCGGGATCTTTGCCGTCCTGGGTGTGGCCGCCGAGCAGGCCGGCGGCGCGACGCCGATCGCGTTCGCCGTCGCCGGCGCCATCGCGGCGCTGACCGCGTACTCCTACTCGAAGCTCTCGGTCCGGTATCCCTCGGCTGGCGGGACCGTGACGTTCATCGATCGGATCTTCGGTGTCGAGCCGCTGACCGGTGGTGTCAACATCGTGCTCTGGGCCGGCTACATCGCGACGACGGGGCTCTACGCCGCTGCGTTCGGGCACTATGCAGCCACGTTGTTGCCGGGGAGCGCCGAGACCTCCGCGCTGGCGTTCAAGTCGCTCGCGGTGCTCGGTGTCCTGGTGCCGTGGATCATCAACCTCGCCAATGCCGGCCTGATCGCTCGAACCGAGCGTGCCGTCGTCGCACTGAAGCTGACGATCCTGCTGGTGGTGATCGCCGCCGGGATCCCGGCGGCGGACACCGGCCGCCTCGATCCGTCATCGTGGTCGTCACCCGGTGCGATCGTCGCCGCCGGCATGCTGATCTTCGTCGCGTACGAGGGATTCGAGTTGATCGCCAACTCGTCGGCCGAGGTCCGGGACCCGTCGCACACGTTGCCCAGGGCCTACGCATGGACGATCGCGATCGTCGTGGTCCTGTACGTCATGATCTCGGCCGTCGTCGTCGCCTCGCTCACGCCGGCGGAGATCCGGGCGTCCGCCGACTTCGCACTGGCCGAGGCGGCCTCGGCGTCGCTCGGGAGCGCCGGGTTCGCCATGGTCGCCCTGTCGGCGGTCCTCGCGACGTTCTCGGCGATCAACGCGACGCTGTACGGCACCGCGCGGCTGAGCTTCACGTTGGCGACCGAGGGCGAGCTGCCGCCGGAGTTCCGCCGGCGGGAGTGGAACCAACCGATCGGTCTGCACATCACCGCGGTGCTCGGCGTTGCGATCGCCGTCGGCCTCCCACTCGAGAGCATCTCCAGTCTGTCGAGCTCGATCTTCCTGATCGTCTTCGGCGTGGTGAACCTGGCTGCGTGCCGTGCCGATGACACCACACGGGTGCGACGACCGATCTCGCTGGCGGGCCTGCTGGGGTGCGTCTCGTCGTTCGTCGTCCTGACGGCCCACAACGTGCGTGACGACCGTCAGGCGCTCGTCGTCCTGGTCGCGCTGATCAGCAGCGCCCTCGTCGGCGAGACGTTCGTGCTCCGCCGTGGGCGGCAGGCTCGGCACGCACCGACCGGGGGGTGAACGAGCTCACCACCAGCGACGCGCGTCCCGACACCCGAGCTGCTGGCACGGGACGCGAAACGGCCGGGGCACCAGGCCCCGGCCGTTCCTGTGATGTGGATCCGGTGAGATTCAGGCGTCGACGGGCAGGACGCTGACCGTCTTGCGGCCCTTGGTCTGGCCGAACTCGACGGTGCCGTCGACGAGGCTGAACAACGTGTCGTCCTTGCCCTTGCCGACGTTCTTGCCGGGATGGAACTTGGTGCCACGCTGACGCACGAGGATCGTGCCGGCGGTGATCGAGCTGCCGCCGAAGGCCTTCACGCCGAGGCGCTGGGCGTTGGAATCGCGGCCGTTGCGGGTGGAACCGCCACCTTTTGTCTTGGACATGAGTGCTCTACTCCGTTCGAGTTCGGTGCAATCGGCGGGTCAGACCGTGATCGAGGTGATCTCGACGACGTGGTACTTCTGACGATGGCCGTAGCGACGATGTTGGTTGGTGCGGCGCTTGAAGGTGTAGCCGTTGATCTTCGGGCCCTTGACCTGGCCGACGATCTTGCCGGTGACCGATGCGCCCTTGAGCTCATCAGGCGTCGCGAGAACGGTTGCTCCATCGACCACCATGACCGGGGTCAGCGACACGTCGCTGCCCTCGTCGGCGTCGAGCAGTTCAACTCGTACCTGCTGGCCTTCGGCCACCTTTTCCTGCTTGCCGCCTGAGGCGATGACTGCGTACATAGCGTTGTCCGATGCTAGCGGCCAAAGTCGCCGCCTCAACCCGTGACGGCCTCCGATTCCCGCGCGGCACCCGCGAAGATCCCCTTCGCCATCAACGACGACTCGGACGCTCGACGTGCCCGGTAGATCGCCGCTCGCAGCGCGTGGACACCGGCGTCGGTCGGAGCGGCCCATCCCGCCAGGTCGGCCAGGTGGCAGGCCAGCCGGAACTCCCCCGCTTCCGCCAGCGCGGTCGCCCGGTCGATCAGCACCGTTGCGCCGCCGGCGAGCTCGGCGAGTTCCTCGGCCAGCGCGGCGTCGGGGGCCGGCTTGAGCCGGCTGGGGGCGCCGTCCCACCAGCCACCGAACTGTCGCCAGATGTTCCGCACCACGAACTCCGGTTCGTCGTAGAGCGGCCGCAGGTAGGGCTTGGCGAGCACGTCGTCGGGCACGTGGACGCTGTGCACGATCGTGTCGAGCACCTCACCGGCGTTCATCATGTCGACCACCTCGGCGACCAGGCGCTCGAGTGCCGCAGCGATGTCGGTCAGCACCAGCGAGATGCGCTCACGCCCCTCGATCGGCAGACCGTGGGCCGGGAGGAGGAGCTCCGGCCCCCGCTCGGCCATCGCCCGCAACGCTGCCGCCCATTCGATCGGGTAGCGCTGGACCTTCTGCGGGTTGCCGGCATTCGGGAAGTTCCAGATCACGAAGTCGCCGGTGAACAGCCACTTTCGCTCGGGGATCCACCCCCACAGATGGTCGTCGGTCTCACCACGGGCATGGTGGAGCTCGATCGTGTGATCGCCGACCGCGAGGGTGTCGAGGTCGTCGACGACGTGGTCCGGACGCAGCGTCGTGGGTGGGATGAAGTCCGGCGTCGCCCCCATGCCGAAGTCACCGCGCACCCCGCCGAACTGACGGGCGTTGATGCGCACGTTCCAGTCGTTGGTGTAGGCGTATCGGTCGAAGCGCTCGTCGACGTT
>CAVQJG010000006.1:0-13673 GCA_963712775.1 Ilumatobacteraceae bacterium
GTGTGTCGCCACCAGTCAGAAGTCGGGCGGGGACGTGAACGGCTCGCCCCCTCGCCAGTCGGGCGCCGTCAGTTCGTCGACGCGGTCGTGAGGAACACCGTGACCGCGACGACGACCACCAGGACGACGGCCTCGACCGAGACGGTCGATCGAGCGCGGCCGACCATCGCATCGGCGTCGTCGGACCGTTCGAGAGCGGGCACGACCACGAAGTGGTTGTAGCCCCCGATCGCTGCCGCGATGCCGACCGCGGCGACCTTCAGCAGGAGGAGGCGTCCCCAGTCGGTCCCCGTCACGTCGCCGAACCCGTCGATGACGAACCACGTCATCAGCGAACCGGCGAGCGTGACGACGATCAGCGCCACCGTGGCGATCGAGGAGAAGCGGAGAACATCCGTTGCCGACGATTCTCGCGTCGATCGCCGGAGCAGCCCGACGATGACCAGACCGACGATGCCGCCGAACCAGACGCTGGCTGCGGAGACATGAGCCAGGTTCACGAGAGCGTGGACCACTCGGGGGCCGCGGCTGACCGTGTGCCCGTCGGATCCGAACGACAGGAGCCCGAGCGCCGCGCCGACGAACGCGAACGCCGACGACGGGAGCCACCGCACGAGCGCATCGGCGTCGGACGGCGCCTGCTGTTCGACCTTGTCGATCCGCCCCTTCTGATCGACGGCGCCGAGCGCGACCGTTTGTTCGCTTCTGCTGGCACCGAGCACGATCAACAGCCCTCCGAGCATGCGCATCATGGCGGCTCGTCCGGTTGGGTACGTCAGCGCGTCGATCCAACCGAGGTCAGCGATGGATGCGACGCCGGCCACCTCGACCGCCGCGCCGACGAGCATGACGGCACCCGCGTAACCCACCACACGCAAGATGGCCACGACCTCGCGGTGGCGGCCTCGGTGCACCACGGCGAGGAAGACGATCAGACCGGTGGCGAGCAGGACGCCGAACATTGCGCCGAGCAGGCCGATCCGTTCGAGGAGTTCGCCGGTGTCGGTCGACGAGTCATTCAGGAAGTCGTCGAGTGGGGTCGATCCGACCAGTGAGCTCACCCCGCGCCGGTCCGCGAACGAACCAATAGAAAACCAGCCGCGCCGAGCGCGACCGCCGCCGCGATCGCCACGAGCACCCAGGTGCCCGACACGCCTTCGTCCTCGTCCGGATCCGTGTTCGTGTTGATGGGCGTCACCTCCGGCGAGGACGCGGTGGGAGTGGTCGCGGTGGTGGGTGTGGCCGCGGAGATGGTTGGTGCCGCGGAGATGGTTGGCGCCGCGGAGATGGTTGGCGCCGCGGAGATGGGCGGCGCCGTCGCCGGCGGCACCGGTGCATCGATCTCGAACACGAAGTTCCCGGTGAGGACGTGCCCGTCCTCGGCTTGCACCTCGTACTTGACCGCCGCGGTGCCACCGGCGAGCGGTGGGTCGAACCGCAACCGGAAGACGGTGTCGTCATCGGTCACGGCGGCGGGAGCGAGTTCGTTGTTCTGCGGGTCGAGCACGGCGAACCCGTTGCCCACCAACGTCACCGGCGACGTGAAGGCGACGGTGATCTCCTCGACCGGTTCGCCGACGGACGCGCCGTCGGCCGGAAGTGAGTAGTCGAAGTCCGTATGCGCGTGCGCCGTGGCCGGCGCGACCAGGAGAGCGCCGAACACGGCCGCCAGGGCCAGAAGCGCGCGTCGAGAACTGGTCGACGTGGTCATGTGTTCGAGAGTAGCAACGCCTGCATCACCGTTCCGTGTCCATCAACAGGACGAAGTCGCGTTCGCCGGCAAGAGTTGCGTGAGTTCGATGAGCCGACTGTCGGCCGGCGCGGCGGACGAACCGCTGCACCGACTTGATCGACGCACCGGACGAGATCAGCACCGAGGCACATTGATGTCGCACGTCGAATTGGGAGGTCGGAACCGGCGGTTCGCGCCTACCCCGAGCCGTCGTAGCCGGGGCACGGCCCAGACTCCGTGCCCACGATCGCACCGTCCACGAGTGCCCAGCCGGACGGAAGCCCGACAGACTCCAGCGGTAGATCCTCGAGATCCGTCGGGCCGTAGCCGTGGCTGGCCCAGAAGGCCTCATTCAGGGCGGCAAGGATCCAGTACTGGTCATGGCAGAGGTCCGGATACGTCGTCGAGTCGACCTCGGCGGCCGACCTCTGCGTCGATACTTCGGCCCGTTGGGCCCCGACGGTGACATCCAACTTGACGCTGCACGCCGCCAACAGGACCACCATCGGGGCGAGAGCCCACCCGACACGCATGATTATCGAATCAGCGCAGCCACGAGTTGGATTCTCATCATTGGCTCCGCCCGTCCTTGCCAGCTCCGCCTCAGAGCCGAAGAGTGATCAGTATCGTCCCTCCACAGGGCAGGTGTCAACGGCTTTCGTCACAAGGGGGCAAAGCCCCGCCGACCTCGAGCAGTCGTCGATGAGGGATCAGCCGCTCATGTTGACGTACCCCTCATCGGCATCGGCATCGGCATCGGGTGCGGTGAACAACGACGCCTCGACTTGTCGCGCGACTCCGCCGGCCATTGCTCGTGCGTCGAGCGTGGTCGACCGACATGGTCAGCGAGAAGGGCCTCGTCGCAGACGCGACTCGATCCGCCCCCGAAGCCCTTCCGCAACCCCTGAAGTAGGGTGGCCGCGTCGCGAAGGGTCGATGACGGGCCCGTGAAGGGGGAAGAGATGAAGACCATCGAGACGCTGGAGCGTTCCACGTGACGGCCACCGACATCAACGTGGCGGTGATCGGTGCGGGATCGTGGGGGACCACCGTGGCATCCCTGGCAGCGGAGAACACGCCCACGGTCCTGTGGGCGCGCCGCTCCGAACTCGCCGAGCAGATCAACGACGCCAAGGTGAATCCCGAGTACCTGCCGGCATTCGTGCTTCCCGACGAACTCCGCGCGACCGACTCGCTGGCCGATGCGGTGTCCGCTGCCGACGTCGTGGTGATGGCGGTGCCGTCGCACGGGTATCGCGACGTTGCGCTCGAGGCGGCGGCGTGGATCCGCCCGTGGGTTCCCGTCGTCTCGCTCGCCAAGGGGCTCGAACGCACCACGCTCAAGCGGATGAGCGAGGTGACTGCGGACGTGATGCCGGGACATCCCGTGGCCGTGCTGACCGGCCCGAACCTCGCCAAGGAGATCCTGGCCGGCCAACCTGCCGCCAGCGTCGTCGCGATCAACGACGACACGATCGGCCGCGAACTGCAACGGATCTTCAGCCGGCCCAGCCTTCGGGTCTACACCAACGCCGACGTGATCGGCTGCGAGGTCGCCGGCGTCGTCAAGAACGTCATCGCGATCGCCGCGGGAATGGCGGAGGGCATGGGGTTCGGCGACAACACCCGCGCCACGCTGATCACCCGGGGCCTCGCCGAGATGACCCGTCTCGGGGTGGCGATGGGTGGCAAGCCCGTCACGTTCGCCGGCCTCGCGGGCATGGGCGACCTGATCGCCACCTGCTCCTCGAAGCAGAGCCGCAACAACACGGTCGGTCTCCAGCTCGGGGCGGGCAAGTCGATCGAGGAGATCCTCGCGGGCACGAACACGGTGGCCGAGGGTGTGAAGTCGTCGCCGAGCGTGCTCGACCTCGCCCGCCGATACGGTGTCGAGATGCCGATCACCGAGCAGGTCGTCGCCGTCTGCCACGAGCACCGTCCGGCCCCCGACGCACTTGCGGCGCTGATGCAGCGCAGTCGCAAGGGCGAATTCGAGGCGTGAGCACGACCGAGCAGCACGCCGCCACCGTCGAGCTGATCGTCGGGGTCACCGGAGCGCCCTGCCGCGCGATCGTCGCGCCGTGGGGCGACGTGACGTCACTCAGCCCCAACGGCGACGACGCCCGGAACGCGGTCGTGTCGTGGTACGTGGCGGCGGAGGACCGATGGCACGTGCCCGCCGACGAGCCCGCCGTGCGCCAGCGACGGCTCGACGGCACCCCGGTCGTCGAGACCCGGCTCCGGATCCCCGAGGGCGATGCCGTGCATCGGGTGTGGTCGGTCCCGGACCTCGGCGGGCTCACCGTCATCGAGATCGAGAACGAGTCGCCGCTGCCGTTCGCCGTCGCCTTCGCCGGTTCACGGGTGCTCACCGAGCGCCCGCCCGCCGACGTGCCGATCCAGGGCCTCGACCTGCCGGCCGGTTCGATCGTGCTGCCGGTCGGGCATCGTTCGTCGATCCGCGTCGCCGTCCCTCACGATCCGCAGCGCATCGGCGTGTGGGCGCTGCCCACCCTCGCTCCGGCGATGGCCGTCGTCCGCGGCTGGCTGTCGGTGGTGCACCGGGCCAGTCGGGTGGTGTTGCCCGACGCCGGCCTCGATGATGCGCTGACCGCTGCCCGGTGCGATCTGCTGCTCCGGGGCCCGGTCCGCGACGACGACCCGATCGGGTTCCTGCTCGACGTCGCTGAGTTGGCGCGACTCGGCGACGACGCCGACGCATGGATGCCCGAGATCGTCGAGCCGATCGCGTCGGTCGCCCGTCTCGACGATCCCGATGTCGACGTCGCCCTCGCTGCGTGCCAGCGGTTGGCGCTGGCCGCCGAGGACAGCAGGGCCGCCGGTGACATCGAGCGGCTCCGCCGGCGGCGCATCGCCGACGGTCGGGTCGCTCCGGACTCGGTCGGTCGTGCGGGGTCGTTCTCCGACGTGCGGCGCGGACCGTCGGTCGGCCTGTTCGTCAGCCAGATCGAACGGCGCATCGCCGACGGTGGTCGGCTCCTGACGGCCGGGATCCCGCGGCGCTGGCTGGGCGCGAACTTCGAGGTCCACGGCATCCCGACCGGCCCCCGCTCGACGGTGTCGTTCGCCGTGCGGTGGCACGGTGAGCGCCCCGCCGTGTTGTGGGAACAGCAGGGCGAGGTGCAGCGGCTGACGGCACCGGGCATCGATCCCGACTGGGCCACCGAGGCCGCGTCCGGGGAAGCCCTGTGGGCGCCGCCGCCGCAACCCACACGCATCGGCGTCAGCATCGACCTCGGGTGACCACGACGTGAGCCCCTCGGCGACCGGTCCCCGACGTCCGAAGCAGTCGAAGAAGCGGGCACCCACGCGCGCGATCGAGCAGGAGATGTGGGCGCGCGGCCACGACGTCGTCGTCGGCATCGACGAGGTCGGCCGCGGGGCGTGGGCCGGTCCGCTGTCGGTCGGCGCGGCGATCCTGCCACGTGACACGCGGGTCAACGGCGTGCGCGATTCGAAGTTGCTCAACGAGCGAGAGCGCGAGGCGCTGTTCGACAAGCTCACCGCGTGGTGCGTCGCCTGGTCGGTCGGCTCCGTCAGCCACGAGGAGTGCGATCACCTGGGGATGTCCGCCGCCCAGAAGCTGGCGGCGAAGCGAGCGATCGAGGGGCTCGGGGTCGAACCCGACGTCGCCGTCACCGACGGCAAGTGGGACTTCGTGTCGCCGTCGGTGCCGCACGTGGAACTCGCCGTGAAGGCCGACCTCCGCTGCCTCAGCGTCGCCACGGCGAGCATCCTCGCCAAGGTGGTGCGCGACCGCGAGATGCGCGCCCACGCCGACGACTACCCGCACTGGTCGTTCGACACGAACAAGGGCTATCCGTGCCCGGTGCACAAGGCAGCGCTGCTCGGTTACGGACCCTCGGCGATCCACCGTCGTACCTGGGTGTTCATGGACCACTACGTCCCCTGGACGGCGATCCACCGCACCCCACCCGCCGGCCAGTCGTCGCTCTTCTGACGCCGACAACCCCGTTTGCGTTGCACTTGCGGTGGGACGGGTCACCCGATTCTGCGCGCAAACGGGGACATGGGGATGGGGTTGGACTGGCTGCTTCAGGTGATCGCGCGCAACCAGACGAGGACGGCAGGTGGATCGGCGAGACGGTAGGGCGCGATCGTGTCGGCGTCGCCGACCTTGATCGCGATGTCGTCGGCGCCCAGGTGGGCGAAGGCGTCCTCGTCGGTCACGTCGTCGCCGACGAACACCGTCGTCGCCGCGCCGAGCTCGCCCGCGAGGCGCAGCAGGGCCGTGCCCTTGTCCGCGTGCCGGGCGAAGAGTTCGAGGACGTTGCTGCCGGCCTTGGTTGCGGCGCCCTCGATCTGCCCGGCTGCGGCGCAGAGTCCGTCGATCGCCTCGTGGCCACGCCCCGGCTCGGCCTGGCGGACGTGCAGCACGACGCTGGCGGGCTTGCGTTCGACCCAGGCTCCGTCCCCGGCGCGGTCGGCGGCCTCGACCGTCAGCGCGTCGAGCGTGGCGAGCCGCTGGCGCTCCTCGGCGTCGAGCGGCTCCATCGTGCGGTCGCGGATCTCCATCCCATGGCTGCCGATCACGTCCACGTCGTGCCCGAACCCGAACTGGGCGAGACCGTCGAGTGACCGGCCGGACACGACGACGACGTCGACACCCTCCAGAGCGGCCACCGCGCTGACGGCGTCGCCCATCCCGTCGAGCAGGACCGCATCGGCGGCGTGGTCGACCAGGGGCGCCAGGACACCGTCGACGTCGAGGCCGACCAGGAGTGGCCGGGGCGAGGCGGCGACGAGCCGCGCCAGCTCGACAGGATCGTCGTGGACGGTCATGGCGGCGTCAGTCGTTGGCAGCGTCGCGGGCGTCGGCGGAAGCGACCATCACACCGAGGAACCTGTCGGCCCAGCCCTGCACATCGCTCTTGCGGATCTGGTTGCGCAACGCCTCCATCCGGTCGCGCCGCTCGTGGCGGTGCATCTCGACAGCGGTCATGATCGCCTGTTGCAGCGCCTCCTCGTCGTGCGGGTTGACGAGGACCGCATCGGTCAGTTCGTCGGCGGCGCCGGCGAACTCCGAGAGCACCAGCACGCCGTCGCCGTCGATGTGCGCCGCGGCGTACTCCTTGGCGACGAGGTTCATCCCGTCACGGAACGGGGTGACCAGCATGACGTCGCCGGCGCGGTAGAGGGCGATCAGTTCGTCGAACGGCAGCGACTGGTACAGGTAGTGGATCACCGGAAGTCCGATGCGGCTGTAGCGCCCGTTGATCGCTCCGACCAGCCGCTCGACCTGGTGCCGCTCGTCCTGGTAGTGCTCGACGGCCTCCCGGGTCGGTGTTGCGACCTGGACCATCACGTGACGCTCGGGGTCGAGTTGCCCCGACTCGAGCAGTGCCGCGAAGGCCTTGAGTCGCAACCCGATGCCCTTGGTGTAGTCGAGCCGGTCGACGCCGAGCAGGATCACCTCGGGGTCGCCGAGCCGGGCGCGAATCTGACTCATGCGCTGGCGTGTCGCCCGGCCCGCCGCCATCGCCTCGACGTCGTCGACGTCGATCGAGATCGGAAAAGCGTCGATCCGGGTGCGGTGATCGCTGTTCTCGATCACGTTGTCGTGGGCATCGACGTGCTTGAGCTGCTGCGCAGCGGTGATGAAGTTGGTGGTGCCCATCGGGCGCTGGAACCCCAGCAGATCGCAGCCGAGGAGCCCCTCGACGATCTCGGTGCGCCACGGGAGCCGGGAGAACAGTTCGTACGGAGGAAACGGGATGTGCAGGAAGAAGCCGATCGTGACGTCGTCGCGCCGCTCGCGCAACATCTTGGGTACGAGCTGCAGTTGGTAGTCGTGGATCCACACCATGGCGTCGTGCGGCGCGATGTCGGCGAGCGTGGTGGCGAACCGCTCGTTGACCGCGACGTACGCATCCCATTGCTCGGCCGAGTACGTCGACTCCCGCAGGGCGTCGTGGTACAGCGGCCACAGGCCGTCGTTGGAGAACCCCTCGTAGTAGAGCTCGATCTCCTCCTCGCTGATCGGCACGGGATGGAGCTCGACACCCTCGACGACGAACGGCTCGGCCTCGTCGTCGGGGTTGCCGGTCCAGCCCACCCAGGTCCCACCGGTGTCTCGCAGCATCGGGAGCAGTGCCCGCACCAGACCGCCCGGGCTCGGTGCCCATCCGTCGTCGGTGCGCATCACGGGGAGGCGGTTGGCCGCCACCACGATCGGTCGAGTGATCGGAACCGGGTTCACGGCGTCACCTCACACGTTCGAGCGCCTGCTCGAGGTCGGCGACCAGGTCGGCGGCGTCCTCGATGCCCACCGACAGGCGGACCAGGTTGTCGGGAACCTCGAGCGGCGACCCGGCGGCCGACGCGTGGGTCATGGCCCCGGGATGCTCGATGAGGCTCTCGACCGCGCCGAGCGATTCGGCCAGCGTGAAGATCTCGGTGGATGCAGCGACGGTCATGGCCGCCGCGCTGCCCGCTGCGAGCGTGAACGAAACCATCCCGCCGAAGTCGCTCATCTGCTTGGCCGCCGCGGCGTGGCCGGGGTGATCGGGCAGTTGCGGGTACAGCACGCGGTCGACGGCCGGATGGCCGACGAGCAGGTCGACGACCGCGCGGGCGTTCTCGCAGTGACGGTCCATCCGCACCGCGAGCGTCTTGACGCCACGCAGGACGAGGTAGCAGTCGAACGGTGCGGGGACCGCCCCGGCCGCGTTCTGTGTGAATCGCAGGCGGTCGGCGAGTTCGTCGTCGGTGACCGCCACGAACCCGCCGACGACGTCGCTGTGACCGCCCAGGTACTTCGTGGCGGAGTGCACCACGATGTCGGCACCGAGCGTGAGCGGCTGTTGGAGATACGGCGTGGCGAAGGTGTTGTCGACGACGACCAACGCACCACGGGCGCGCGCGATGTCGGCGATCGCTTCGATGTCGAAGCAGGTGAGCAGCGGGTTGGTCGGGGTCTCGAGCCAGACCAGGCCGACGTCGTCGGGCCAGTTCGCACGAAGCGCATCGAGATCGGTGAGATCGACCGCGGTCCACGGGAAGCCGAGGGGGCTCCACACCTTCGAGATCAGGCGAAAGGTGCCGCCGTAGGCGTCGTTGCCGAGCAGGATGCGCTGTCCGGGTCGCAGCAGCCGCAGGATGTTGTCCTCGGCTGCGAGCCCGCTCGCGAACGCGAGCCCGTGAGCGGCTTCCTCGAGGGAGGCGACCTGGGCTTCGAGTGCCGAGCGCGTCGGGTTGCCCGACCGGGAGTACTCGAAGCCCTTGTGGTTGCCCACACCGTCCTGAGCGAAGGTGGTCGACAGTGAGATCGGGGTGACGACCGCCCCGGTGGTCGGCTCGGGATCCTGGCCGGCGTGGATCGCTCGGGTGGAGAACGAGTGTCGGCTCGACGCCTCGACGTCACCCATCGTCGCGACCCTCCAGTGCGGCCTCGGCGACCGCGGTGAAGTACGACAGGACGTCGGTGCGGGTGAGCACGCTGAGCGGCCGGCCGCCCGACAGCACGAGCAGGGCGGGGGCCGACTCCAGCATCTCGACGGCGAGTTCGACCTTCTGGCCGACACCGATCGTCGGGAGCTTCGGACCCATCACCTTCTCGACCGGGGTCGACATCACGCTCGGGTCACGGTGGATGACCTCCATCAGCTCGAGTTCGTCGATCGACCCGGACACCTCGGCAGCGGCGAACGGCGGCGTGTTCTTGCACACCGGGAGCTGGCTGACCCCGTTGGTGCGCATCAACTCGATCGCGTCGGACACCGGCTGGTTCGGGTTGACGTAGAGCAGGTTCTCGATCGACGCGTTGCGGGTGTCGAGCACCGCGCCGACGCACCGGTCGCACTCGCGGAGGAAGCCGAAGTTGGCCATCCAGGCGTCGTCGAACACCCGTGACAGGTAGCCCCGTCCGGAGTCGGGATTGAACACGACGACCACGTCGTCGGGCCCCGCGGCCCTGGCCACCTTGATGGCGGCCGCGACGGCCATGCCGCCCGAGCCACCGATCAGGATGCCTTCACGCTCGGACACGTAGCGGGCGGTGAGGAAGCTCTCCTCGTCGCTGATCGGGATGATGTCGTCGAGCAGTTCCGGCTCCCACGCGGCCGGGAAGAAGTCCTCACCGACGCCCTCGACGAGGTAGGGGCGACCGGAACCTCCCGAGAACACCGAGCCCTCCGGGTCGGCGGCGATGATCCTGATGTCGGGGTTCATCGACTTGAGGTAGCGGGCGACACCGGTGATCGATCCGCACGTGCCGGCTCCGGCGATGAAGTGGGTGATCCGCCCGGCGGTCTGGCGCCAGATCTCCGGGCCCGTGGTCTTCTCGTGGGCCACCGGGTTGTGGGGGTTCTGGTACTGGTTGGGGCGGAACGCACCCAACTCGTTCGTGAGCCGCTCGGCGACGCTGTAGTAGCTCTGAGGGTCGTCGGGTTCGACGGCCACCGGACACACGACGACCTCGGCGCCGTACGCCTTGAGCAGGGAGATCTTCTCGGGCGCGACCTTGTCGGTCATCACGAACACGCAGTTGTAGCCACGTTGCGCCGCGACGATGGCCAGACCCACCCCGGTGTTCCCGCTGGTGGGCTCGACGATCGTGCCACCGGGCTCGAGCAGGCCCTCGCGTTCGGCCGCGAGGATCATCTCGAGAGCCGGCCGGTCCTTGGCGGAGCCGCCCGGGTTGGTGCTCTCGTTCTTCATCGCGAACACGCACTCGATGTCCTCGAGTTCGCTGAGCCGCTTCAGGCGGATCAGGGGCGTGTTGCCGATGGTGTCGATCACCGAGTCGACGATCTCGGTCCCGGCGAGACGTGGATCGCTCATGTGGTCGACAGTACCCGTCGTGGGGCGGCGACGCTACCGGCTCACCCGAACACGCGATCCGCGAGCCGGCTCGCCGCACTCGGCTGCGGTGGCTCGAACCCGACGGGGAGCAACTCAGGATGCCGTTCGGTGAGGAATGCGACCAGTTCGCCCGCCGACGGGTTCACGAACCCGGTGCCGCCGATCACGACCGTGGGGACGGTCTCGTTGCCGTTCGCATACTGCCGCACGATCGCTGCGTCATCGGCGCTGTCCCAGATGTCGTGTTCGACACGCTCGATGCCGAGCTTGTCGAGTTTGCGCTGCAACATCGAGCAGAACCCGCAACCGGGCCTCCAGTAGAGGTCGATCTGGCTGACGGTTTCGGCAGGCTGGTCGGGCATGTCGGGTTCAACGACGGGCGCACGGATGTATTCCCGGCCCGGTTCCCGCACGCGCCCGAGCCCACGAGGACGGCGGCGGTCGCGGCTGGCAGACTGGAGAGATGACGACCCCCGAACCCGACTCGTCGGTGTACCTCGCCCGTCTGGCCAAGGTGCGCGCTGCGATGGCCGAGGCCGACATCGACACGCTGCTGCTGTCGGTGGGCCACGACCTGCCCTACCTCACCGGGTACACGGCGATGCCGCTCGAGCGGCTCACGATGCTGGTGGTTCCCCGCGCGGCGGACGCCACGATGGTGATCCCGGCGCTGGAGGCGCCGCGGGTCCGGCCCGTGCCCGGCGTGTTCGACCTCCTGCCCTGGGGTGAGACGCAGGACCCCACGGCGGTCGTCGCCGGCCTCGCCGCCGGTGCCGGCCGCGTTGCCGTCGGCGACCAGATGTGGGCGCGGTTCCTCGTCGAACTGCTCCCTCAACTGCCCGGCGTCGAGTACACCCGGGCGGTCGACGTGGTCGGTCCGCTGCGCATGTCGAAGGACCAGGCAGAGATCGACGCGCTCGCGGCGGCCGGTGCGGCCGTCGACCGCATCGCCGGTGAACTCCAGCGGGGCGAGATCCCTCTCGTCGGACGCACGGAGGCGGAGGTGTCGGCGCATCTCGGCCGGCGGATCCTCGAGGAGGGCCACGACAAGGTCAACTTCGCGATCGTCGCCGCCGGCGAGAACGCGGCGAGTCCGCACCACCACGCAGGGTCGCGAGTGATCGGTGCGAACGAGATCGTGCTGTGCGACTTCGGCGGCACGATGAACGGCTACTGCTCCGACACCACGCGCTGCGTGTTCACCGGTGAGCCGACCGCCGAGGTGGCGGAGGCCTATGCCGTGTTGCACGAGGCCCAGCGCGTCGGGGTCGAGGCCGGCACGGTCGGGACGCCATGCGAGGAGATCGACCGGGCGACTCGTCGGGTGATCGACGATGCCGGCTACGGCGACTTCTTCATCCACCGCACCGGCCATGGCATCGGGATGGAGGAGCACGAGGACCCCTACATCGTCGAGGGCAACTCGCTGCCGCTGGAGGCCGGTCACGCCTACAGCGTCGAACCGGGTATCTACGTTCCGGGCAAGTGGGGGATGCGCCTCGAGGACATCGTGATCGCCACTGCCGACGGCCCGGTCGCGCTCAACAACTCCGATCACGCGCTCGTCAGCGTCGCCTGAGGCCGATGCGCTCCCGGTCGAAGGTCGCCCTCCTGATCGCACTCGCGGTGGTCGGATCCGGGCTCGTCTCCGCGTCCCCCGCTCGCGCCGCCGGCGCCGTCGCCGCCGCACCGGTCGTGCGTCAGGCGGCACCCGTCGGCGAGGCGGCGACGGCGCTGCTCCCGCTCGCGCCGTGCCGGCTCTTCGACGCACGGCAGACCCCGGACCTGGAGCGTCTCGACGCGTCGACGTGGCGATTGTCCGTCGTGGGCCGGTGCGGCGTCCCCGCCTCGGCGCGATCGGTTGCGCTCAGCATCGTGGCCACGGGCACGACGGCTCCCGGGTTCGTGACCGTCTCGCCGGGCGGAACGTCCCGTCCGGACGTGTCGAACCTCAACTACGAACGCGGCAACACCGTGGCGAACTCGGCCGTGGTGCGGCTCGGGGCATCCGGATCGATCGATGTGTACACGTCGGCTCCCGCGGACGTCATCATCGACGTGACCGGGGCGTTCGTCGAGACACCCGCTGCCGTCAGCGCCGGTCGCTTCGTCGCTGCCGATCCCACCCGTGTGGTCGACACCCGCACGTCCGCTCGCCGCGGTGACAACGAGATCCGCGTTCCGCTCCCCGCCGGCGTTCCGGGCGATGCGATCGCGCTCGCGGTCAGCGTGACCGCCGTCGACGCGGCCACCGACGGTGGCTACCTGTCGGTGTACCCGGCGGGCGGCCGTCGATCGGAGACCTCGGTGGTGAACACCGACGAACACAATCGCACGCGGGCGAACGCGGTCTTCGTCGCCGTCGACGCCGACGGGTTCGTGGTGTTCCGGTCGATGGAGACCGATGTGCTCGTCGACCTGTGGGGCTGGTTCACGGGGCCATCGGCGCCGCCGTCGACGGAGGGGTTGTTCGTTCCGCAGGAGCCGACCCGGGTCTGGGACTCCCGATCCTCCCTCGACCCGGTGCACCGTGGTGGGACCGTCGAGCGGGATCTCGCGCTCGCAGCAGCGGCGATCGTCGCGAACGTCACCGTCGTCGAACCGACCGGGCCGGGGTTCGTGTCGGTGTTCGCAGCGGGCACCCCCCGTGCCGATGTCTCGTCGCTCAACTACCGGTGGCGACAGCCGGTCGCCGCGCTGACCGTGTCACGTCTCTCCACCCGGGGCGTGGCGCTGTACTCCTTCGCCGGCGCGCACCTGCTCGTCGACGTCGCCGGATGGTTCACCGGAGCCCCGCTGGCAGCGACCACACCGCCGCCGGCGAACGACTTCCCGCCGGGCGACTCGGAGGTGCTGTTCGTGTCGGATTCGTCCTTCGCCGGGATCCGCTGGAACGGGGCACTCCCCGTCCTCGCCGGCGCGGCGTTCG
Organism: Ilumatobacteraceae bacterium; assembly: GCA_963712775.1. GTDB lineage: Bacteria > Actinomycetota > Acidimicrobiia > Acidimicrobiales > Ilumatobacteraceae > Sva-07. Next base: position 13,506 of record CAVQJG010000006.1, read on the forward strand.
ACAGCCGACTGGAGTCCTGTCGCCGCCTGATCGGCGCGTCGTGCCGGGGACGAGAGGGCTACGCCCCCAGGACCGCCGAGGCGGAACTCTCGACCGCGACGTTCGGCCGCTACGACACGGCGATCATCGCGGTCGGCTACAACGACTCCGCGTCGACGTTCTCGCGGG
>CAVQJG010000007.1:0-214474 GCA_963712775.1 Ilumatobacteraceae bacterium
GGGGCCGCATCGACGACTCCGGCGGCGACACCGAGGGGGGCAAGAAGCTCTACTACCACCTCACGCTGCTGGCGGAGAACCAGACCGGCTACAAGAACCTGATCCAGCTGTCGAGCCTCGCGTTCATGGAGGGCTACTACTACAAGCCGCGGATGGACTGGGAGCTGCTCGAGAAGTACTCCGACGGCCTGATCGCCACCACCGGTTGCCTCGGCGGCCAGGTGCTGCAGGCCCTGCTCAACGGCGACGACAAGGGCGCGGTCGAGAAGGCCGCTCGCCTGCAGGACATCTTCGGGCGAGACAACCTGTTCGTCGAACTGCAGGACCACGGTCTCGCTGCGCAACGCGAGACCAACCCGAAGCTGATCGAGATCGCCAAGAAGATCGGCGCGCCGCTGCTCGCCACCAACGACAGCCACTACACGCACCAGGAGGATCACGAGTCGCACGACGCGTTGCTGTGTGTGCAGACCGGCGCGCTGCTGTCCGACTCGAAGCGTTTCAAGTTCGAGGGCAGCGAGCACTACCTGAAGTCGCCCGCCGAGATGCGCTACCTGTTCCGCGAGGTGCCCTCGGCGTGCGACAACACGCTGTGGATCGCGGAGCGTGCCGACCTCGAGATCGAGTTCGGCAATCCGCTGCTGCCCGAGTTCCCGGTGCCGGAGGGGTTCGCGAGCGACGCCGACTATCTGCGTCACCTCACGTACGAGGGCGCCCGCAAGCGGTGGGGCGACAATCTGTCGGCCGACGTCGAGGAGCGTCTCGCCTTCGAGTTGAAGACGATCAACGACATGGGTTTCGCGTCGTACTTCCTGATCACCTGGGACCTGATCAAGCACGCCCGCGACTCGCGGATCCGTGTCGGTCCGGGCCGAGGATCCGCAGCCGGGTGCGCGGTGGCCTACTGCCTGTGGATCACCGACCTCGACCCGATCAAGTACGACCTGCTGTTCGAACGGTTCCTCAACCCGAGCCGCATCTCGATGCCCGACATCGACATGGACTTCGACTCGCGCTACCGCGACGAGATGATCCGCTACGCCGCCGAGCGGTACGGGCGCGACCACGTCGCGCAGATCATCACGTTCGGCACGATCAAGGCGCGCAACGCTGTCCGCGACGCGGCGCGGGTGCTCGGCTATCCGTACGGCGTCGGCGACAAGCTGGCCAAGGCGATGCCGCCGATGGTGATGGGGCGCGACACGCCGCTCAAGTACTGCTTCGAGCAGAACCCGAAGTACGCCGACGGCTACAAGGCCGCCGCCGACCTGCGGGCGATGTACGACACCGACGCCGACCTGAAGAAGGTGATCGACGTCGCCCGCGGGCTGGAGGGGCTGAAGCGCTCCGACGGCATCCATGCGGCGGCCGTGGTGATCACGAAGGACCCCGTCACCGACTACGTCCCGATCCAGCGCAAGCCGGAGTCCGGCCAGGACCCGGCCGACGCGCCCGTCGTCACCCAGTACGAAATGCACGGCGTCGAGGATCTCGGCCTCCTGAAGATGGACTTCCTGGGGTTGCGCAACCTCGACGTGATCACCGACGCCGAGGAGATGATCCAGCGCCAACGCGACCCCGACTTCGTCGTCGAGAACATCGCGATGGACGACGCCGCCACCTTCGCGTTGCTCTCGCGGGGCGACACGATCGGCGTGTTCCAGCTGGAGTCGCCACCGATGCGCCAACTGCTCAAGGCGATGGCGCCGAACAGCTTCGAGGACGTCTCGGCTGTGCTCGCGCTCTACCGGCCGGGGCCGATGAGCGTCAACATGCACTACGACTACGCCGACCGCAAGAACGGGCGCAAGCCGGTCGAGTACTTCCACGAAGATGCCGAGGAGGTGCTCGACGACACGTACGGCCTGATGATCTATCAGGAGAGCGTGATGCGGGTGGCGCAGAAGTTCGCCGGCTACTCGCTCGCGGAGGCCGACAACCTCCGCAAGGCCTGCGGCAAGAAGATCCGTGAGCTGATGGCCAAGGAGCGCGACGCGTTCGAGGCCGGTGTCGAGCGCACGGGCTACGGCAAGGATCTCGGCCCGCAGCTGTTCGACATCATCGAGAAGTTCGCCGACTACGCCTTCAACAAGAGCCACACCTTCGGCTACGGCCTGGTCACCTACCAGACGGCCTACCTGAAGGCCCATTACCCGGTCGAATACGTCGCCTGCCTGCTCACCAGCGTCAAGAACAACCTCGACAAGGCAGCGATCTACCTGTCCGACTGCCGGTCGATGGGCATCAAGGTGCTGCCACCGGACGTCAACCGGTCGATGTCGAACTTCGGAGCGCTGGCCACCACCGAATTGCCACCCGGCGTCACGCTGCCGGTGGGGAGCCCCGGTGCGATCACCTTCGGGCTGTCGGCGGTTCGCAACGTCGGTGAGGCGCTCGTGGAGCTGCTGATCTCGGAACGTGAGGAGAACGGGCAGTTCACCAGCTTCCACGATTTCGTCGAGCGCGTGCCCGAGCCGGTGCTCAACAAGCGGACGATCGAATCATTGATCAAGGGTGGGGCCTTCGACACGCTGGGTCACACCCGCCGCGGCCTGCTGACCGTGTTCGAACACATCATCGACACCACGGTGAAGCGCCGCCGCGAGCGTGAGAAGGGCGTGATGAGTCTCTTCGGCGACTGGGGCGACGCCGACGGTGACACGCAGAGCGCAGGCGGTGACGGGTTCGACGAACGCACCGAGATCCCCGACCTGGCCTTCGACAAGACCGAGCAGCTCCGCTACGAGAAGGAGATGCTCGGCCTGTACGTGTCCGATCACCCGCTGTTCGGGGTCGAGGCGGCACTGAAGCGCAAGGTCGAGCAGTCGGTGCTCGACCTGCAGACCATGGAGGACGGGGCGAACGTCGTCGTCGGTGGCGTGATCACCAACCTCGCGCGCAAGTTCACGAAGAAGGGTGACCAGATGGCCGTGTTCCTCCTGGAGGATCTCGACGCATCGATCGAGGTCACGATCTTCCCGCGGACGCTCGCCGAGCAGGGCCACAAGCTCGAAGACGACCTGATCGTCGCCGTCAAGGGACGCCTCGACCGGCGCGACGAGTCGCGCTTCGGCCTCATCGGCCAGACCGTGACGGTGCTGTCCGGGTTGAGTGACGGCCCTGCGGCCCCACTGCGGCTGCGTCTGCCGTCGGCAGCGCTCGACGAGCTCAAGATCCAGCGTCTGAAGCGCATCCTGCGTGAACACCCGGGCGACTCGGTCGTGATGGTCGACATCGGGCAGGGCAAGGTGCTGAAGTTGGCCGACGAGTTCCGCGTCGACCTCGACCGCTCGGTGGGCGAACTCCGCATGGCCTTCGGACATGAGGCGGTGCTGCTGTAGAATAGGACGAATGGCACTCGACGTCTCGACCAACGACGCTTCGGCGCTGACGGACTCCGACCTCGACGAACTGGCGTCGATGGAGGACGCGTTCAGTGCCGGTCAGCTCTCCAAGGCCAAGGAGGACTGGGTTCTCATCACGACCGCTCGATTCGGATCGGCCCTGCACGGGTTCACCTTCTCCACCCTCGAGCGCATCGGCGGCACGCCGTGCGTGTTGATCGGGCTGATGTCCGTCAAGCGGTCGTCCAAGCGTGATCAGGTGCTGCGTGGCCTCGTCGGCGAGGCGTACCACCGGGCCCTGATGGCGTTTCCCGACGAAGACGTGGTCGTCGGTTGCCGGTTCGTCAACGCCGACGGCCTGGAGGCCTTCAAGGACCTGCGTGAGGTCACCCCGTCGCCCGGCAGCAATGCGGTCGGCGAGGAACGCGCCTGGGGGCGACGGCTGGCCAAGCGGTTCGGTGTCGACGCCAAGTACGACGCCAAGTCGTTCATCGCAGCCAGCGGCAGTGCCGATGGCTACCTCGACCACGAATCGTCGAAGCCGGACAAACTCGACCCCGCGGTCGTCGAGATGTTCTCGGCCGTGCCCGCTGCCAAGGGTGGCGCCATGGTGGTGTACGGCTGGACGATGGCCGAAGACCTGCTGAAGCTCGGGAAGCGCTGAAGTCGGTGACATGACCGAGTTCGCCGAGGTCGTCCGATCCCGGCGAATGACCAGGTCGTTCGACGATCGCCCGATCGATCCGCAGGTGATCGACGGTCTGGTCGACCTCGCCGCTCGGTCGCCCAGTGCCGGCAAGACGCAGGGCTGGCACCTGGTGGTGCTCGAAGGCGACGAGACCGCCGTGTTCTGGGACGCCACACTCCCGGCGGTGAAGCGCGACTCGTTCCGCTGGAAACGGCTGCTGAACGCCCCGGTGATCGCGCTGCCGCTCGCCGATTCGAAGGCCTACGTCGACCGGTACGGCGAACCCGACAAGGTCCAGACCGGGTTGGGCTCCGGAGCGTCGGCGTGGCCCGTACCGTACTGGACGATCGACACGTCGATGGCGGTGATGACGCTGCTGCTCGCCGCCGAGGACGCCGGGCTCGGCGCCCTGTTCTTCGGTGTCTTCCGCGGCGAACGCGAGTTGCGTCAACGGCTCGGGATCCCCGGCGGCCTCGAGTTGCTCGGGGCGTTGGCGGTCGGGTATCCGGCCGATCCGGACGACGGAGCCGCCTCAGGCCCGGGACGCAGCGCCGCACGCGAACGGCGCCGGCCCCGTCAGATCATTCATCGGGCTGGCTGGTGACGGGCTGGCTGGTGATCGTGTCGCCGTCGATGACGACCTTGCGGCCGGTCAGCGCCTCCGCGAAACCCTGGAGTGTGTCCTGGGGGGCCTGGCAGGAATAATCGCGGCACACGTACGCGTAGCCGTCGCGGCGCTCGTGCCAGAGTGGCGAGTCGTACGGCTCCCCCCACGCGAGCACCGTGTCCGGGCGCCAGATCGACTGCGCCAGGCGGACCATCTCCGGGCGATCGCCGACGATCACCACCTCGGTGAGGCCGCGGCGACGGAGGTCGACCGCGACGAGCGCGTTCGAGTACTGGGCGGGTGCCTTGGCGACCACCGCACCGATCAGCTCGAGGATGCGGTCGGCCTGGTGGGCGTAGCGCTGCTCGCCGGTGAGGGCTGCCAGGCGGAACAGTGCGATCGCCGCGGACGAGTTGGCCGACGGCGTGGCGTTGTCGGCCAGGTCCTTCTGACGGACCACGAGCGATTCGGCGTCCTCCGCCGTGGTGAAGAGTCCGCCGTGTTCGGGATCCCAGAACCAGTCGAGCATCGTGTCGGCGACGCTGACGGCCTCGCCGATCCAGCGGGCTTCACCGGTGGCCTCGGCGAGCCGGGTGAAGGCGTCGACGAGCGCGGCGTGGTCGGCGGCGAGGGCGCTGTGCCGCGCGGGTGGCGTTCCGTCGGCCTGCCAGCTGCGCCTCCAGCGGCCACGGTCGTCGCGCAGTTCGCGCAGCAGGAACTCGCCGTTGGCGACCGCAGCGTCGAGCCAGTCGCGCCGTCCGAACACTGCGGCAGCCTGCGCGAGCGAGGAGAGGAACAGTGCGTTCCATTCGGTGAGCACCTTGTCGTCGAGCCCCGGGCGAGGGCGCTGCGCGCGGGCAGCGCCGAGCCGGCGGCGGGCTTCGTCGAGTTCGGGTGTCCGCACGAGCAGGCCCCGGGCCGACAGGCGGTTCGGAATCGACCGCCCCTCGAAGTTCCCGTCGTCGGTGATGCCGTACCAGTCGATCAAGGTGTCGACGACCGCCGGGTCGAGATCCGACAGCGCCGATCGGACCTCCGATGGTGTCCACGAGTAGAACCATCCCTCGACACTGTTGCCGTCGAGGTCGAGCGAATCGGCGTCCTCCGCGGAGAAGAAGCCGCCGTCGGGGTGGCGCAGGGTGCTCAGGACGTAGTCGATCGTCTCCTCGACCACGAGGCGGTACTGCGGTTGGCCGATCACGATCAGGCCGCGCAGGTAGATCCCGAGGAGGAGCGCCTGGTCGTAGAGCATCTTCTCGAAGTGCGGGACGAGCCACTCGCGATCGGTGGAGTAGCGGGCGAACCCGCCACCGAGGTGGTCGTACATGCCGCCGGAGCACATCGCATCCAGGGTGGTGGCGATGATGTTCTTCGGGCCCTCGCCGGCGGTGGTCATGTAGGCGCGCAGCATCAGGTCGAGATGGAACGTCGACGGGAACTTGGGCGCCGTCCCGAATCCACCCCACTCCTGGTCGAATGCCACCGCGAGCGCCTTGAGTGCCTCATTGAGCTGGTCGACCCCGGGCGCCGTGCCGACAGGCCGCAACTGTGCGGTGGTGTCGATCGCCTTCACCAGTGCGTCGACGTTCTGGCGGACGTCGCCGGGCTTGTTGCGGTAGACGTCGTCGATCGCGTCGAGGAGCTTGAGAAACGCCTCCTTCGGGTAGTAGGTGCCGCCGTAGAACGGCTCACGATCGGGGGTCATGAACACCGTCATCGGCCAGCCGCCGCGGCCGGTCATCGCCTGGACCGCATCCATGTAGACGGCGTCGACGTCCGGGCGCTCCTCGCGGTCGACCTTCACGTTGACGAACAGTTCGTTCATCCTCGCGGCGACCTCGGGATCCTCGAAGCATTCATGGGCCATCACGTGGCACCAGTGACAGGCCGAGTAGCCGACCGAGAGCAGGATCGGGACGTTGCGCTCCTGGGCGGCGGCGAACGCCTCGGCACCCCACGGGTACCAGTCGACCGGGTTCTCGCGGTGTTGGCGGAGGTAGGGGGAGGTTTCGTCGGCGAGCCGGTTCACCCCGTCGACCGTACCCCCACCGTTCTCGTGAACAACGTGCGCACCCAGGCCGCACCTGGTTCACGAGAACGTCGATGGTGCCCGGCCCCGCGTCGCCCGTTCAGGCGCCCATGGCGTGGTAGCCGCCGTCGACGTGGATGATCTCGCCGGTCGTGGCGGGGAACCAATCCGACAGCAGGGCGACGCAGGCCTTGGCGACCGGTGCGGAGTCGGTGACGTCCCAGCCGAGCGGAGCACGCCCGTCCCAGGTGTCCTCGAACACCGCGAAGCCGGGAATCGACTTCGCCGCCATCGTCTTGATCGGGCCGGCGGCGACGAGGTTCGAGCGGATCCCCTTCGGGCCGACCTCCTTGGCGAGATACCGCGACACGCTCTGGAGTGCCGACTTCGCCACGCCCATCCAGTTGTAGGCCGGCCATGCCTGCCGATTGTCGAAGTCGAAGCCGACGAACGATCCTCCCTCGCTCATCAGCGGGAGGAAGGCGTCGGCGAGCGCCTTGAGCGAGTAGGCCGAGATGTGCATCGCCACGGCGACGTCCTCCCACTGGGCCGCGAGGAAGTCGTCGCCGAGGCAGACCTCCGGGGCGAAGCCGATCGAGTGGACGACGCCGTCGACGTGCCCCCACTTGTCGGCGAGCGCCTCGCGTACCGCCACCCCGTGGTCGGGCACGGTCACGTCGAGTTCGTACACGTCGATGCCGTCGCCGAGCTTGCGCGCTGTTCGTTGCGTCAGCGACAGCGCACGTCCGGCTCCGGTGAGCACGATCTCGGCCCCCTCGGCGAGCGCGAGCTCGGCCACCCCGAACGCCAGTGAGGCATCGGTGAGGACGCCGGTGATCACGATCTTCTTGCCGTCGAGCAGACCCATGGACCGGACCGTAGATCATCGGGGGCGGCGCCTTGGAGCTTCGCCGTGCCCGTGTGCCACGCTGTCGCCATGCGCATCGGCATTCTCGGCGGCACCGGACCGGCAGGCAGCGGGCTCGCTGCTCGGCTCGCGAGCATCGGCTATCCAGCGGTGATCGGCTCCCGATCGAAGTACCGCGCCATGGAGGCACGCGACAAGCTCATCGCGAAGTGGCCGCACCTCGCCGACCTCCTCGAGGCAGGCGACAACGCCGACGCCGCGAACTGCGACCTGATCGTCATCGCCACACCGTGGGATTCCGCTGCCGGCACGGCGCAGGAGAACGAAGATGCCATGGCCGGCAAGATCGTCATCTCGATGGCCAACGCGCTCGTTCGTGTGAACAAGGAGTTCCAGCCACTCGTGCCGCCGCGCGGCAGCGTGGCCGCGCACGTGCAGGCGGCCGTGCCCAGATGTCGGGTCGTCGCCGCTTTCCACCACCTCCCGGCTGCCGAGTTGGGGGAGATCGACCACCCCATCGATTCCGACGTGCTGATCTGCGGTGACGATGCCGCCGCCGTGAAGACCGTCAGCGACATCGTTGCCGACTTTCCCGGGTGTCGACCGCTCGATGCCGGCGAGCTGTCGAATGCCACGGCGATCGAGGCGTTCACCGCCGTGCTGCTGCAGCTCAACGTGCGGTACAAGACCCGGGTCGCTCCGAAGCTCACGGGAATCAAACGCGACCCTCGCGTTGTTGACGCCGGGTGATGCAGCTCTACGACACCGCGCGGCGCGCGATCGTTGCGTTCGAACCGAACGACAACGTGCTCATGTACACGTGTGGCATCACGCCGTACGACGCCACGCATCTCGGTCATGCGGCGACCTTCATCGCCTACGACGTGCTGCAGCGTCGACTGATCGACAAGGGCCACACGGTGCGGTGCATCCGCAACGTCACCGATGTCGATGATCCGTTGTTCGCAAAGGCTCGTGAACTCGGTGTGCACTACCTCGACCTGGCTGCCGGCGAGGAGGCGCGGTTCGAACGCGACATGGAGGCGCTGAACGCGCTGCCTGTCGCGGCCACACCGAGGGCGTCGTCGGCGATCCCGGACATCCGCGGGTTCATCGGGATGGTCCTCGACCGGGGGTTCGCCTACGAGTCCGGTGGCTCGGTCTACTTCGACGTCTCCAAGTTCGGATCGTTCGGATCGCTCAGCCACTACAGCGACGACGAGATGCTCGTGCTCGCCAAGGAGCGGGGAGGCAACATCGACGACCCGAACAAGCGCTCGCCGCTCGACTTCGTGCTCTGGCATCCGTCGGCGGCCGACGAGCCGAGCTGGGACACGATGTGGGGCCCCGGCCGACCCGGTTGGCACATCGAGTGCTCTGCGCTCGCATTGCGTGAGCTCGGTACCACGATCGACCTGCACGGCGGGGGAGCGGATCTGATCTTCCCGCACCACGAGTGTGAACGGGCCCAGTCCGAGGCAGCCACGGGCGAGCCGTTCGTGAAGCACTGGATGCACACCGCGCTGATCCACAAGGACGGCGAGAAGATGTCGAAGAGCCTCGGCAACCTGGTCTTCGTCGACCAACTCCGCGAGACCTGGGACCCGAGGGCGATCCGTCTCGGCATCATCGAACACCACTACCGCACCGAGTGGGAGTGGGACGACGGGCTGATGTCGCGCAACGCAGCCCGGCTCGACGCGTGGAACGAGCGAGGGGGGTCCAACCCCGACCTGCTCGACGAGGTCCGTGCTCGGCTCGACGACGACCTCGACACGCCTGGCGCGATCGCCGCGATCGATGCCGCCGCACGCGCTGGGGCCGGTGTCGGTGAAGCAGCCGCGCTGCTCGGCGTCGACCTCGACTGAGTCCGCGACCACCGTGCAGCCCCGAAATCCTGCGGAAGGTGGTCGCTGAGCGTCCTGATTCCGCGAGATTTCGGATTGGTCGGGTGTTTGCGCTTCAAATGTGCCTTTGTGCGGTCTACTCTGTCGGACGTGACAGAGAGTCCGGGAGCAGGCGCGATGCAGCGCAGGGTGCGCAAGCTGGGCCGTCCGGTCTCCAATCTGCTGTGGGACATCGAGCTGAGCGGCTACGAGCGGCTGCCGGTGGAGGGACCCGCGATCCTGTGCCCGAACCACGTCAGCTTCCTCGACTCGGCGTTCCTGATGCTCACCGTGCCGCGGAACATCTCCTTCGTGGGCAAGGCGGAGTACATGGACTCGTGGAAGACCAAGTACCTCTTCCCGGCGATGGGCATGATCCCGATCGACCGCTCCGGTGGCGACAAGAGCACCGCCGCACTCGACGCCGCTGAAGAGGTGCTCCGCCGTGGCGAGCTGTTCGGGATCTTCCCCGAGGGCACCCGCAGTCGCAACGGCAACCTCCACAAGGGACGCACCGGCGCTGCTCGTCTCGCGATGAAGCTCGACTGCCCGATCTTCCCCGTCGGCGTGATCGGCACCGACCAGATCCAGCCACCGGACGCGAAGATGCCCAAGCTCTTCAGCAGCTGCCAGATCAAGATCGGTCGGCCGATCCGGCCGGAGCGATATCGCGGGCGAGGAGCCGAACACATCGCCTGGCGATCGATGATCGACGAGGTCATGTACGAGATCCGAGAGCTCACCGGCCAGACCTACGTCAACACGTACGCCGGAGCCACGGCCGACACCGAACCGACGGTTGCCGCTCGGGTGTCGTCGGTCGCCGATCCCGCTCCTGACATCTCGCCGCGGCCGTCCGGTGTCGAGCGCGAGCTCACCCTCGTCGCCGGCAACTGACCGCTGACGGCGCGTCCGCCCGGCTCGGACAGGGCGGCGTCGAGAACAAACCTCACCGCTGGTCGGTGGCCGACGCTCCTATCCTGGCGGTCGCATGTCGAACATCACGGTCTCTCTTCCCGACGGTTCCGAGCGAGAGCTGGCCGCCGACGCCACCGCCCTCGACCTGGCGGCGTCGATCGGTTCCGGTCTCAGGAAGGCGGCCGTCGCAGCGGTCGTCGACGGCCACGAAACCGATCTGACCGCACCCCTGCACGACGGGGCCGTCGTCTCGATCGTCACCGCAGGCACCGACGAGGGGCGTCACGTACTGCGGCACTCGACGGCCCACGTGATGGCACAGGCGGTGACCCGTCTGTTCCCGGGCGCGAAGTTCTCGATCGGTCCCGCGATCGAGAACGGGTTCTACTACGACTTCGAGCTCCCGGGCGGTGCGACGTTCAGCGACGACGACCTGGAGCGCATCGAGGCCGAGATGCGCGAGATCGTCAAGGCGAACCAGCCGTTCATCCGCTCGGAGATGTCGATGGCCGAGGCCAAGGAACTCTTCGCCGACCAGCCGTACAAGGTCGAGATCATCGAGCGCGTCGAATCGGCGGAAGCCGACAACGAGGACGCCGCCGAGGTGGGCGAGGGGGGCGTGATCAGTGCGTACCGCAACACCGATTCGTTCGTCGACATGTGCGTCGGCCCGCATGTTCCCTCCACGGGCAAGCTCGGGTTCTTCAAGCTGCAGCGCGTGTCCGGCGCGTACTGGCGTGGCAACGAGAAGGGCCCGATGCTGCAGCGCATCTACGGCACGGCGTGGGAGTCGAAGCAGGCGCTCGCCGAACACCTCCACCAGTTGGAGGAGGCACTCAAGCGCGATCACCGCAAGCTCGCGACCGAACTCGACCTGCTCAGCTTCCCGCACGAGCTCGGCGGCGGCCTCGCCGTGTGGCACCCGAAGGGCGCGATCGTCCGCAAGCTGATGGAGGACTACAGCCGGCTGCGCCACGAACACGGTGGCTACGAGTTCGTGTACACGCCGCATCTCGCCAACGGCAAGCTCTTCGAGACCTCGGGGCACCTGCAGTGGTACGCCGACGGCATGTACCCGCCGATGGAGATGGACAACGGCACGTACTACATGAAGCCGATGAACTGCCCGATGCACTGCTTGATCTTCCGCAGTCGCCAGCGCAGCTACCGCGAACTCCCGCTGCGGCTGTTCGAGCTCGGCAACGTGTACCGCTACGAGCGCGCCGGCACGCTGCACGGTCTGATGCGCATCCGTGGTTTCACGCAGGACGACAGCCACATCTACTGCACCAAGGAGCAGATGGCCGAGGAGGTCGCCAGCCTGCTCGACTTCGTGTTGTCGGTGTTGCGCGCGTTCGGCTTCGAGGACTTCACGTTCAACCTGTCGACCAAGGATCCCGACAAGTACATCGGATCCGACGAGATCTGGGACGAGGCCACCGAAGCACTGCGTGAGGCGCTCGACGCTCACGGCCTGGAGTACGCCGTCAAGGAGGGCGACGCCGCGTTCTACGGCCCGAAGATCGACATCGACGTGCGCGATGCGATCGGGCGGTCGTGGCAGTTGTCGACGATCCAGGCCGACTTCCAGCTGCCCGAGCGCTTCGATCTCGAGTACGTCGGCGCCGACAACAACCGGCACCGGCCGATCATGCTGCACCGAGCGCTCTTCGGCTCGATCGAACGGTTCTTCGGCGTGCTCCTCGAGCACTACGCCGGAGCGTTCCCGACCTGGCTCGCCCCGGTCCAGGTCCGGGTGCTCGCGGTCGCGGAGGCACACGAGGACTACGCAGCGACCGTGGTCGAGGCGCTGGAAGCGGCCGGTGCCCGGGTCGACACCGTGGTGGCCGACGACGGACTGGGCAAGCGCATCCGCAACGCCAAGTTGGAGAAGATCCCCTACGTGCTCGTGGTGGGCGACGACGACGTGGCGGCCGGCACCGTCGGGGTCAACCCCCGCGGCGGCGACGTCGAGCGTGGCGTCGACCTCACGTCGTTCGTCGAGCAGTTGCGCGACGAGGTCGCGAGCGCCGAGTCCGACGCGCTCGGTGCCTGAGGGTGCGATGATCGAACGGATCTGGTCCGGCTGGAGGTCGACGTACGTGACGGACGCGCCCGTGCGCTCGGCCGCTGAGTCATCGCGGTCGGACTCCGATGCTGCAGGTTCGGTGTTCACCCGGATCCTGAACTCGGGGGCGTCCGACGTCGACACCCACATCGTGCACCGATCGACGACGTGCTTCGTGATCTGCAACCTGTTCCCGTACACGATCGGCCATGTGCTCGTCGTGCCGTTCCGTGAGGTCGCCGACCTCGAGCAGCTGACCGACGACGAGACCAGCGACCTCTGGTCGACCGTCACCCGGACGGTGGCGGTGGTGCGCGGTGTCTATCGGCCCGACGGTCTCAACGTCGGGCTGAACCTCGGGCGTCCGGCCGGTGGATCGATCCCCGATCACCTCCACGTGCACGTCGTGCCGCGTTGGACCGGTGACTCGAACTTCATGATGGCGGTGTCCAACACCCAGAACCTCCCGGAGTCGATCGAGGACACCGCCGCGAAGCTCACCGCGGCCTGGGCCGTAGCCTGATCACGATGACCGACGACCTGCGCGACGAACTCCCCGACGACCTCGACCCGCGTGGGTACGTCGGGCCGTACCAGTTCCCCGACAACAGCCGCCGCCGTTGGCCCGGCGTGATCTACCTCGCGATCGCCGCACTCTGCGTGATCGTGTACGTCGCCCTGCCCGACGAGGCCTTCGTCAACGAGGGCCTCCTGGCGGCCGCCGTCGTGCTCGCGGCGGTCGGCGTGTTCTCGATCACGTCGAGCTGGCGGATGCACGTCGACGAGAAGGAGGCGCTGGTGGCCGCGCAACAGGCGCTCGGGTATCCCGTCGGCCACGCGTCGGCGCAACAGGTGTGGCGGGGGCTGCGCAGCCGACCGACCTGGAGGGTGATGTGCTACTCGGCCGAGGATCCCCCGACCACTCGGGCCCTGGTGCTGGTCGACGCCGTCGACGGACGCGTCGTCGAACACCTCAGCGAGGACAACCCCGAACTCGCCCCCGAGTCGCGATAGCGTCTCGTCGATGTTCGACGGCAAGTTCCGGACCCCGGTCGACAAGGCCGTCAAGCCGATCGGCAACGCGCTCCGGAAGACCGGGCTGACGCCCGACCACCTCACGATCCTCGGCCTGCTCGTCGGCATCGCTGCAGCGGTGGCGATCGGTGCGGGCCAGCTCCGCCTCGGCCTGCTCCTCGTGATTCTCGCCGCGCTCCCCGATCTCTTCGACGGAGCGCTCGCCAAGGCCACCGACGCTGCGAGCCAGCGCGGTGCCTTCTTCGATTCCACGGTCGATCGGGTGACCGATGCGTTCCTGCTCGGCGGCATCGCCTGGTACTTCGCCAGCACCGAGTCGCCCTACATGAGCATCCTGCCGTTCGCCGTGATGGCGGTGTCGAGCATCATCAGCTACGAGCGCGCCAAGGCCGAGTCGCTCGGCATCGAGGCCAAGGGCGGCCTGATGGAGCGCGCCGAGCGCATCATCGCGCTCTGCGTCGGTCTGCTGTTCCCCGTGCTCCTGATCCCGATCCTCTGGATCATGCTGGTGCTCACCTCGATCACGGCGATCCAGCGATTCGTCAAGGTGTGGAAGCAGGCAGCGGTGGCCCCGGTCACCGCCGAACGCATCGAGATCCGCCGCTCGCGACGCCAGAGCCGCCGGGTTGCACGCACCGAACGGCGCCGCACCCGGGTGCCACGACGGCCGTCCTGACACGTGCCGTCGCGACCGTTCACCGATCCGCGCCGGCTCACGGACCTGGCGACGACGTCGTCGTACCGGTTCGGCGCCGCCGCAGCCCAACTGATGCCGGCGCGGGTGGCGGCGGGGTTGACGACGCCGTTCGGACTCGGGGCCAACTTCGCCAGTCGCGAGCGTCGGGCGATGATCGCCCGTCACCTCCAGCGAGTCGATCCGACGCTGAGCGGGCTGCGCCTGCGCCGGGCGGTCCAGGAGGCGTTCGACTCCTACGCCCACTACTGGCTCGAGAGCTTCCGCCTGCCCAATCTGTCCGCCGCCACGGTCGAGCGGGGCTTCGACGTCGACGGCTACGAGAACATCGTCGACGGGCTCGCGGCGGGCAACGGCGTGATCCTCGTGCTGCCCCATCTCGGGGGATGGGAGTGGGCGGGTCGCTGGATCGCCGAGCAGGGCCATCAGATCACGGTGGTGGTCGAGCAGATCGACCCGCCGGAGCTGTTCGAGTGGTTCGTCGACCTCCGCTCGGCGCTCGGGATGAACGTGGTCCCGCTCGGGCCCGGTGCCGGCACCACGGTGATGCGAGCCCTCAACGACAACCACGTCGTGTGCCTGTTGGCCGATCGTGACCTCCAGGGGGGCGGCCCCGAGGTCGAGTTCTTCGGTGAGCGCACCACGATGCCGGCCGGACCCGCCACGCTCGCCTTGCGGACCGGGGCGCCGATCCTGCCGACCGCCGTGTACTTCACCGGACGCGTCGACGGTCACCACGCCTGGGTGCGCCCCGCGCTGGAGGCGGAGCGCAGGGAGAAGCGGCTTCGCGGCTGACGTCGACCGGATCACACAGACGCTCGCCCACGATCTGGAGATCCTGATCCGGCGAGCGCCATCGCAGTGGCACATGTTCCAACCGAACTGGCCGAGCGACCCCGGCTACGAGCGCTGACGGGGCCGCGGAGCGGGTTTCCGAGCCCGTTCGGCCGGCCGTCGACGCCGACATGGTCGTCAAGACGGCCGTCCCAACTGCCGAAGAGTGAGCATCGAACTCGTGACGAACTTCTCGATGTCAGCGCGCTCGCGCGCTGTCGTCGTACTGGCGGCCGTGCTGACGGTCGTCTACCTCGTCATGCCTGCCGGCCCTGCGCTGGAGGTGATCCGGGTCGTCTCGCCGGCGATCGCGGTCGGTGCGATCATGGTCGGCATCGCGTCGTTCCAGCCGACGCGCACCTTGCCGTGGTGGCTGATCGCGTTGTCGATGGGCCTGCTCGCGGGCGCCAATGTGGTGTGGGCCGGGCTGTACTTCGGCGAGCAGGAGACGTTCGTCTCCGCGAGCGACGCCTTCCATCTCGTGTCGGCGCTCGCGCTCGTCCTCGGGCTGTGGATGCTCGCGGGCGACAGCGGAGACGAGTCCGACGGACTTGCGGGGGTCGAGATCGCGATCGTGGGCATCGCCGTGGGTCTCGGCGTCTGGTTGGCGGTCGTCGAGCCGTACCTCGCCGACGGGGACCTCGCCGTCGGCGATCGCATCTGGGCCGTGCTCGTACCGATGCTCGGGGCCGCGGCCGTCGCGCTGTCGATCTCGCCTGGCGATTCCCACCCGCTTCCGCGCTCCGGCGCCGACCTTGATCGTGATCGGCGTGTCGTTGCTGCTGATCGCCGACGTGCTCCGGAGCATCAGCGAACTCCGCGAGAGCTTCGGGCCCGGAGGATTCGTCGCCGCGCTGCTGATCCCTGCGCCGCTGCTGGTCGGGGCCGCCGCCCTCGACCCCACGATGAAGCGGGCGAACCGCGTGGTGGAGGTGACCAACGTGTTCGGGTTCGGCAGGGTCGTGTGGCTGAGCGTTGCTGCGCTGACGCCGCTGACCGTGCTGATCACACTGCTGGTCACCGGCCTCGGGACGGCGACGACACGCACCCTGGCGGCGATCTGCTCCGTCGTGGTCGTCGTGCTGGCATTGACACGGATGTGGCGGCTGGTCGCCACCGTTCAGGTGCTCACCGAACGCCGGGGGCAGGACCGGCTCGCCGCGATGGTCGAGCATTCGAGCGATGTCGTCCTGCTGCTCGACGCGAATGGCATCATCCGCTACGCGAGCCCCGGCCTGGCGAGCACCCTCGGGCACCGCCCGAACGACTGGACGGGGAGGTCGATGATCGATCTCGTCTCGAGCGAGGACCGGAATCCGACCGCGAGCGAACTGCGGCGCTCGGTCGCGGACGGCCGCGGCAGCATGGTCAAGTTCGAGGCGAGCCTGGTGCGCGTCGACGGTGAACGTCGTCGGATGGAGGCGACGATCGCCAACCTGCTCGGCGGCGATGCCGTCGACGGGGTCGTCGCGACGTTCCGAGACGTCACCGAGCAGCGCAATCTCGAACGACAGCTGAGCCATCGCGCCTTCCACGACGAACTGACCGGCCTGGCCAACCGGGCGTTGTTCCTCGACCGGATGGACCACGCGCTCCGGGTCGCCAGACCCGACGCAGACCCTGTCGTCGTACTGTTCGTCGACCTCGACGACTTCAAGTCGGTCAACGACGCACTCGGCCACGGTGTCGGCGACCAGATGCTCCGAGCGATCGCGGATCGCATCCGACGGGTGTC
Organism: Ilumatobacteraceae bacterium; assembly: GCA_963712775.1. Taxonomy (GTDB): domain Bacteria; phylum Actinomycetota; class Acidimicrobiia; order Acidimicrobiales; family Ilumatobacteraceae; genus Sva-07. The sequence continues at coordinate 16,707 of CAVQJG010000007.1, forward strand.
GGGCCCGGGCGACACACCGGCTCGGCTCGGCGGCGACGAGTTCGCCCTGCTCTTGGAGGATCGTGGGGGAGTCGACCGAGCGATCGAGGTCGCCGAGCAGCTGCTCACCGACCTCCACGAGCCCGTCACCCTCGCCGGATACGACCTGACGGTGCTCGCCAGTGTCGGCGTCGCGGTGTCGACACCGGGGATGACCACCGCAGGGCTGCTCCGCGACGCCGACATCGCCATGTACGAGGCGAAGCGCGCCGGCAAGAGCCAGATCAAGATCTTCGATCCGGCGATGCGTCTGAGTGCCTCCCGTCACCTCGAGTTCCGAAGCGACCTGGCGAACGCGATCGACCGGGATCAACTGCGACTCGTGTACCAGCCGGTGGTCGACCTCCGTACGCGTCGCGTCGTCGGCGCCGAGTCGCTGTTGCGGTGGGAGCATCCTCTCCGTGGCGAGGTGTCGCCCTCCGAGTTCATCCCGATCGCCGAGCGAGCCGGATTGATCGTGCCGATCGGCAAATGGGTGATCGACGAGAGCCTCCGCGCCGCGGCCCGATGGCAGGCTCGCGGCCCGCAACAGATCAGCATCAACGTCTCGGCCAGCCAGATCAGGTCACCGGAATTCGTGCAGCACGTGCGGGCGTCGCTGATCCGACATGCGATCGATCCGCGTTGCGTGACACTCGAGATCACCGAGACGATGCTCGTCGAAGAGATCGAGTCGGCGTCCGGGTACCTTGCCGAACTGCGTTCACTTGGTGTACTCATAGCAATCGATGACTTCGGTACCGGATACTGCTCGCTGTCGTACCTGCAGCGGTTCCCGGTCGACGTCGTCAAGATCGATCGGCAGTTCATCCAGGAACTCGGCGACGATCCCAGCCAGACGACGTTGGCCAGGATGATTCTGCAGCTGACCGCCGGGCTCGACATGCTGAGCGTCGCCGAGGGCATCGAGCGTCCCGCGCAGTTGCGGGCGCTCCAGGCGCTCGGATGCGACCTCGGCCAGGGGTACCTGCTGTCGGAGCCGCTGGAGGCCGACGAACTCGAGCGCCGTTTCGGGGTCGTGTGACCGGTCGCGCTGGCCCCGACCGATCGGGATCCGGTCGATGAGGATCGCCGTCGTCAGTCCCTACAGCCTCACCGTGCCGGGCGGGGTCCAGGCCCAGGTGCTCGGGCTCGCACGCGAGCTGCGTCGGCGCGGCCACGAGGCCCGCGTGCTCGGACCCTGTGACGGGCCACCGCCGGAGAGCTTCATCACGCCGCTCGGCGACTCGCTGCCGCTGTCGGCGAACGGCTCGGTCGCGCCCATCGCCCCCGACCCGTCGGCGGCGTTGCGGACGTTGCGGGTGCTGAACGACGAGCAGTTCGACGTCATCCATCTCCACGAACCGCTGGCGCCGGGGCCGACCTCGACGGCGCTGATGGTGCACCGGGCGCCCACGGTCGGCACGTTCCACGCGGCCGGCACCTCGGCGAGCTACCGGATCCTGCAGCCTGCGCTCACCCGGCTGATCAGGCGCATCGACCGCAAGGTCGTGGTGTCGAAGGATGCGCTGGCCCTGGTGCAGGGGCACCTCGGAGGCCACTACGACGTGTTGTTCAACGGCGTCGAACTCGACGAGATCCGAGCGGTGACGCCGTGGCCGAGGCCCGCCGGACGCGAGCGGGTCGTGTTCTTCTGCGGCCGCCACGAGGAGCGCAAGGGCTTGCGTGTGCTGGTCGAGGCCGTGCAGTCGAGAGATCTCCCGGTGACGGTGTGGATCGGCAGCGACGGGCCCGACACGGCCGATCTCACCGTGCGCACCGCGGGCGATCACCGGTTCCAGTGGCTCGGCCGTGTCACCGACGAGGAGAAGTTCGCCCGCCTGCGCGCCGCCGATGTCTTCTGTGCCCCGTCGTTGCACGGCGAGTCGTTCGGGGTGGTGTTGATCGAGGCCATGGCTGCCGGCACCGCCGTGGTGGCGAGTTCGCTCGACGGCTACCGCAACGTCGCCACCGATGGTGTCGACTCGTTGCTGGTGGAGCCGGGTGACACCGACGCGCTCGGCGACGCGCTCGCCCGGGTGATCGGCGACCATGCGCTGTCGGACCGGCTGAGAGCGGCCGGCGACGAACGCGCCGAGGGGTTCGCGATGACCGCGCTCGCCGATCGCTACCTCGAGATCTACAGCGAGATCCTCGGAGCCCGAGCGGTCGCGTCGAGCCATCGCTGACTGATCCGCGGCAGCGCCGTACACTTCGTCGAATGCTCCCCGTCATCATCGTGATCATCGTCGTGGTGGTCCTGGTGCTGGTCGTGATCGCGTTCTACAACGGTCTCGTCAGATCCCGCAACCAGGTCGAGAACGCCTGGTCGCAGATCGACGTCCAACTGAAGCGTCGCATCGACCTCATCCCGAACCTCGTCGAAACCGTCAAGGGCTACGCAGCCCACGAGCGCGAAACGCTCGCCGCCGTCGTCGAGGCCCGCAACGCCGCCATCGCCGCTCCCGACACCCCCAAGGCGCAGGCCGCTGCCGACGGCGTGCTCACCGGGGCCCTTCGCCAACTCTTCGCCCTGAGCGAGGCCTACCCCGACCTCAAGGCCAACCAGAACTTCCTCGCTCTGCAGGAGGAGCTGACCGCCACCGAGGGACGTGTCGCGTACGCCCGCCAGTTCTACAACGACAGCGTGCTCACCTACGACAACAAGCTCGAGTCGTTCCCGACGGTGGTCATCGCCAAGATGTTCAACTTCGAGGCACGCGACTACTTCGAGGCCGACGAGCAGGCTCGCACCGTTCCGACCGTCGAGTTCTGACCCGACCTCATGTTCGAACTGATTCGATCGAACAAACGGCGAAGCGCGGCCCTGATCGTCGTCTTCATCCTCGTCGTCGGCCTCGTGGGCTTCGCCATCGGTGTGGTCGTCGGCAATGGCATCGCGTTCACGGTGGCGGCACTCGTGATCAGCGCGATCATCGCATTCGCCTCCTACTGGAAGGCCGACAAGATCGCACTGTCGGTGAGCCGGGCCCGTCCCGCGCCGCCCGAGCAGTACCAGCGGCTCCACAACCTCGTCGAGGGCCTCTGCATCGCAGGTGGGCTGCCGAAGCCCGGCGTCTACATCATCGATGATCCGGCCCCGAACGCGTTCGCCACCGGCAGGAACCCGAACCACGCGGCGATCGCCGTCACCACCGGGTTGCTCGAGAAGATGAACCGGGTCGAACTCGAAGGTGTGATCGCCCACGAACTGAGCCACATCCGCAACTACGACATCCTGGTGTCGACCCTGGCGGTCACGATGGTGGGAGCCGTCGCGCTGATGACCGACCTGGCGATCCGCACGATGTGGTGGAACGGGGGCCGCGTGCCCCGCAATGGTGACCGCAGCAACGGCAACAACCCGCTCGCCTGGGTCGGGCTCGCCACGCTGATCATCGCACCGATCGTGGCCAAGCTCATGCAGGCCACGATTTCGCGACGACGCGAAACCCTCGCCGACGTGAGCGCCTGCCAACTCACGCGGTACCCGCCGGGGCTGATCTCTGCGCTCGAGAAGTTGAAGGCCGACACGACGGTGACGCATTCGGCGTCCACCGCTACGGCACACTTGTGGATCGAGCAGCCCATGAGTGGCGTCGGCGACGACGGCAAGTTGGGCGGCATCCACCGAATGTTCGACACCCACCCCCCGCTCGACGAGCGGATTGCCCTGCTGAGAGAACTCTGATGAAACGCCTCCGCCCGTTCGTAGCGCTCACCGCCCTCGCGCTCGTCGCAGCCGCCTGCGGTGGTGGAGGTGGTGGCGACGCATCCACCACCACCTCCACCAGCTCGACCTCCACGACGTCCACGACGGTCAAGGCCACCACCACCACGTCGTCGACGTCCACCACGTCCACGACGGTGCCGCCGACGATCCGCCAGCCTCTCACCGGCGAGCCGCTCGAGAGCGAGGACGAGATCCTCCCGCGCGCAGCGCTCGTCGCCAAGATCGACAACAACGCCGCTGCGGTGCCCAACCACAGTGGCCTCGCAGTCGCCGACATCGTGTTCGAGGAGGTCGTCGAGGGCCGCACGACGCGCTTCGCTGCGGTCTTCCATTCGCAGAGCTCCGACCCGATCGGCCCGATTCGCTCGGGCCGTACCCAGGACATCGACCTGTTCACGTCGTTCAACTCGCCGCTGTTCGTCTGGAGCGGGGGCAACGCCAACGTGACCCGGCTGATCAACGGATCCCAACTGATCAACATGGGTCCGAACGTGGCCGGCGGGTACTACCGCGGGCCGGGAGGCGCCCCGCACAACCTGTACACGAGCACCGAGAACATCTGGTCCCAGACCCCACCCGACCAGCCGGGCCCGCCGCTGCAGCAGTACCAGTACCTCGACGAAGGCGAGGCCGTCGACGGCGCACCGACCGCTGGTGTCAAGGTGCGTGTCGGCAGCGAGAACATCGAATGGACGTGGAACGCGGAGACGATGAAGTTCGACCGTTCGCAGCGCGGTCGCGCCCACGAGGACAAGCTGTTCGGGCGGATCGGGGCGACCAACGTGGTGATCATGGGCGTCCAGTACGGCCGCAGCGCTGCCGACTCGCGGAGCCCCGAGGCGCAGACGCTCGGTGAGGGTCCGATCTGGGTGTTCACCGACGGCCAGGTGCGCGAGGGCACGTGGAAGCGTGAGTTCAACCTCTTCGCCATCGAGTTCTTCACCCCGGAAGGCACGCCGATGGAGCTGCAGCCGGGCAACACGTGGATCGAACTCGCCGACATCGTCGACGTCGCCGCCGGCGGGGTCGAGGTGTTGCCGACCACACCTCCGTCACCGTGAACCTCCACTGCGTGATCGGCCGCAACGAAAGTACGCTGTGGAGATGACATCGAGTCGCAGCACCGGAACCTTCCCCGTGAAGCGGGGACTCGCGGAGATGATGAAGGGCGGCGTCATCATGGACGTCGTCACTCCCGGCCAGGCCAAGGTGGCCGAGGACGCCGGCGCAGTGGCCGTGATGGCGCTCGAACGCGTGCCTGCCGACATCCGTCGCGACGGTGGTGTCGCCCGGATGAGCGATCCCGAGATGATCGAGGGCATCAAGGCCGCCGTGTCGATCCCCGTGATGGCAAAGGTGCGCATCGGCCACTTCGTCGAGGCCCAGATCCTCCAGGCGCTGGGCGTCGACTTCATCGACGAGTCCGAGGTGCTCACGCCCGCCGACGAGGCGCACCACATCGACAAGTTCGCCTTCGACGTGCCCTTCGTGTGCGGAGCGACCAATCTCGGCGAGGCGCTGCGGCGCATCTCCGAGGGTGCCGCGATGATCCGCTCCAAGGGCGAGGCCGGCACCGGCAACGTCGTCGAAGCGGTCCGTCACCTGCGCTCGATCATCGGCGACATCAAGAAGATCACCCAGGCCGACCAAGCGGAGCTGTTCGAGTGGGCCAAGCGCCTCCAGGCACCGCTGCCCCTCGTCCAGGAGATCGCCGAGACCGGCAAGCTCCAGGTGCCGCTGTTCTGCGCCGGCGGGCTCGCAACGCCGGCCGACGCCGCGCTGGCGATGCAGCTCGGCGCCGAGGCCGTGTTCGTCGGTTCGGGCATCTTCAAGTCCGAGGATCCGTCGCCGCGCGCCAAAGCGATCGTCGAGGCGACGACACACTTCAACGACCCCGACATCCTGGCGAAGGTCAGCCGCGGGCTCGGTGCCCCGATGACCGGCATCGAGATGGACGAGGTCAATCAGCGATATGCCGATCGGGGCTGGTGAGCCGAACTCGCACGGATTCGGGCCGATCGTCGGCGTCCTCGCGCTCCAGGGCGCGTTCGAGGTGCACCAGCAACGCCTGCACCATCTCGGCGTCCGAGCGCCATTGATCCGTACGCCGCGCGAGCTCGAAACCGTCGATGCACTCGTCCTGCCGGGCGGGGAGAGCACGACGATGTCGAGGCTGTTGACCACGAGCGGGCTGTTCGATCACGTCAAAGGCCGTCTCGGCGACGGCATGCCGGTGTTCGGGACGTGTGCGGGGATGATCCTGTGTGCGACCGACGTCCTCGATGCCCGTTCCGACCAGCGGGGGTTCGACGTGATCGACCTGACGGTGCGTCGCAACGGCTACGGGCGCCAGCTCGACAGCTTCGAGGCCGATCTGGAGGTCGAGGGGCTCGAGACACCGTTCCATGCCGTGTTCATCCGTGCGCCGTTGGTCGAGCGTGTCGGCGATGGGGTCGAGGTGCTGGCCAGGCACGACGGTGTGCCTGTTCTGGTTCGCAGCGGACCTTGTACGGTGGCGGCGTTCCATCCCGAACTCACCGACGATGCTCGGTTGCATCAGCTCTTTCTCGAGCACTTGTGATCCATCAGCCGACCTGAAAGAGACGACATGTCCGGCCACTCCAAATGGGCAACGATCAAACACAAGAAGGGCGCCGCCGACAAGGCGCGCGGCAAGCTCTTCGCCAAGCTCGCTCGACAGATCGAGGTGTCGGCGAAGAGCGGCGGTGACGTCGACACCAACCCGACACTGCGAACCGCGGTCCAGAAGGCGAAAGCCGCCCGGATGACCAACGATGCGATCGACCGAGCCATCAAGCGCGGGACCGGCGACGACGACGGCGGCACCTACGAGAGCATCATGTACGAGGGCTACGCCCCCGGCGGGGTGGCGCTGATGATCGACGTGCTCACCGACAATCGCAATCGCACGGGCGCAGAGATCCGCAACATCTTCTCCAAGCTCGGTGGCTCGATGGCGGAACCGGGCGCAGTCGGATGGCAGTTCCAGCGTCGAGGCGTCATCCTCACCGGTGAGGGCGTCGACGAGGACACGATCATGATGGCGGCGCTCGAAGCCGGTGCCGACGATGTGATCGCCGAGTCCGACGGTGCGTTCCGGGTGATGACCGACCCGTCGATCGTGTACGACGTGAAGGCTGCCCTCGACGAGTCCGGCATCGAGGTGATCTCGGCGGACTCCCCGATGGTCGCCGAGAACCTGGTGCCGGTCACCGACACCTCCGACGCGAAGGCGATCCTGCGCATCCTCGAGGCGCTCGAGGACAACGACGACGTCCAGGACGTGTTCTCGAACTTCGACATGAGCGACGAGTTGATGGAGGTGGCGGCGTCGTGAGTCTCGGAGTGGGTGATCCTGCGCCCGACTTCACGCTTCCCGGCACGGGAGGGCGCGACTACACGCTCGCCGAGTTCCGCGGCCAGCCGGTGGTGCTCGTGTTCTACCCCGGCGACGACACGCCGGTCTGCACGAAACAGTTGAACAGCTACAACGATGATCTCGAACAGTTCAGCGAGATGCACGCGCAGGTGATCGGGATCTCGGCGCAGGACGTCACGAGCCACGATGCGTTCGCCGGCAAGCACGGGTTCGACTTCCCGTTGCTCGCCGACACCGACAAGGCGGTCGCCGGGCTGTACGGCACGCTGGGCCCGATCGGATTCCCGCGCCGCAGCGTGTTCATCGTCGACGGCGACGGGGTGATTCGCTACGCCCACCGTGCGATCGCCGGGCTGACGTTCCGGCCGGTGAAGGAACTGATCGGCGAGTTGGAGAAGATCACCACCTGACGTGATCGCCGGGCTAAGGTGCGAACCTGTGTTCGTCAAACCTGCCTCCGATCGGTCGAACGACCGAGCCTTCCGGGTGCTCGGGATCGACCCCGGACTCACCCGATGCGGGTTCGCCGTCGTCGACTCGCGTGGCCCGAGCAAGGCGGTTGCGGTGTCGCTCGGGGTGATCACGACGCCACGTACCGATCCGTTGCCTCAACGCCTCGCCTCGCTGCGCACCGAGTTCACGTCGCTGATCGCCGAGTTCGCTCCCGACGTCGTCGCCGTCGAGCAGGTGTTCTTCCAGGTCAACGTCCGTACGGCGATGAGCGTCGGTCAGGCGAGCGGGCTCGCGCTCGCCGAGGCAGCACTCGCCGGGTGTGAGGTGGTGCAGTACACGCCCAACCAGGTGAAGGACACCGTGGCCGGGTGGGGTGGTGCCGACAAGGCCCAGGTCCAGAAGATGGTGCAGGCTCGTCTCGGGTTGAGTGCGCTGCCGCGGCCCGCCGACGCCGCCGACGCTGCGGCCCTCGCGCTGTGCCACCTGGCGATGTCGCCGATGGGCCGCCGCATCCGTGCGCAGACGGAGCGCAGCGCATGATCGGGTCCCTGCGCGGGTCGGTGCTCGAGCGCAACGTCGACGGCACGCTGCTCCTGGAGGTCAACGGTGTCGGCTACCTGGTTGCGGTGTCGACACGCGTGCTCGCCGAACTCGAGCCCGGCACGGCGGTGTTCCTGTACGTGCACCACCACATCCGTGAAGATGCGCAGACGTTGTTCGGATTCACGTCGCGTGACGATCGCCAGACGTTCCAGGTGCTGATCAAGACCAACGGCATCGGCCCTGCGCTCGCGATGGCCATCCTGGCGACCCACCCGCCGGCGGCGCTGTTCGACGTCGTGGCCAACAACGACGTCGCGGCGCTCACGCTGGTGCCGGGAGTGGGCAAGAAGACGGCCGAGCGCCTGATCGTCGAGTTGCGCGACCGGTTGTCGGTGCCGATGCTCGACGGTGCCGGCACGGGCGGCTCCGCATCGGCGGTCGCCGACGTGCGCGATGCGTTGGCCTCGCTCGGCTACGGCACCGACGAGATCCGTGACGTGTTGCGAGAACTGCCGTCCGACGCCGACTCGGCCACGCTGTTGCGCGACGCGTTGAAGTCGCTGGGAGCGCGCCGTGCGTGACGAGTTCCTCGATCCGGGCATCGGTGGTGACGACGACGTGATCGCGTCGGAGATCGAACTCGAGGCGGGGCTGCGCCCTCGTGCGCTCGACGAGTTCGTCGGCCAGCGCGAACTCAAGGAACACCTGCGCATCGTGCTCGAAGCGGCCCGCAAGCGCGAACAGCCCGTCGACCATCTGCTGTTCGCCGGGCCGCCCGGCCTCGGCAAGACGACGCTGGCCGGGATCGTGGCGACCGAGATGGGCGTGCACCTGCACGTCACCTCCGGTCCGGCGCTCGAGCGTGCCGGTGATCTCGCAGCGATCCTCACCAAGCTCGAGGACGGCGACGTGTTGTTCATCGACGAGATCCATCGGTTGTCGCGGGCGGTCGAGGAGATCCTGTATCCGGCGATGGAGGACTTCCAGCTCGACATCGTCGTCGGCAAGGGGCCGGCGGCGTCGAGCATCCGGCTGACGATGCCGCCGTTCACGCTCGTCGGGGCCACCACCCGCACCGGCATGATCACCGGTCCGTTGCGCGACCGGTTCGGCCTCGTCGCCCGCCTCGACTACTACGACGACGAGGAGCTGCAGTCGATCGTCGAGCGGGCGGCACGGATCCTCGAGGTGTCGATCGACGGCGACGGCGCCTGGGAGATCGCCCGTCGATCGCGGGGCACGCCGCGGATCGCCAACCGGCTGCTGCGCCGCGTGCGCGACTTCGCCGAGGTGCGCGCCGACGGCACGATCGACGCCGGCGTCGCCCGCGACGGCCTCGCGCTGTTCGGTGTCGACGATCGGGGCCTCGACAAGGTCGACCGTGCGATCCTCACGGCGCTGTGCACCCAGTTCAACGGTGGCCCGGTCGGTCTGTCGACGGTGGCGATCAGCGTCGGCGAGCAGCCCGAGACCGTCGAGGACGTCTACGAGCCGTTCCTGATCACGCAGGGCATGATCGCGCGGACGCCGCGAGGCCGGGTGGTGCTCGACGCCGCCTACGAACACCTCGGCCTCGCGATCCCGCGCCGATCCTCCGACGCCAGCCTCTTCGACTGAATGAGACACGGGGTCTGACCCCTCGTCTCATTAGCCTCGCCGTGGTGCGGATCGCCGACTTCGACTACGAGCTGCCGGAGGATCGGATCGCGCAGACGCCGATCGAGCCGCGCGACGCCGCGCGGCTGCTGGTGGATCGGGGGAGTGCCCCGCCCGAGCATCGTCGTGTCACCGACCTGCCCGAGCTGTTGCGCGCCGGTGACCTGCTCGTGCTCAACGAGACCCGGGTCATCCCGGCGCGGCTCCGACTGCACCGTTCGACCGGGGGAGCGGCCGAGGTGCTGTTGTTGGAGCCCCGTGACACCGATCGCCGCACGTGGGAGGCGCTGGTCCGGCCCGGGTGCGAAGCTGCGCGTCGGCGAGCAGTTGCTCGCCGACGACGTGCCGCTGGTGCGCATGGGGGAGCGGACGCCGGCCGGCGACACGTTCTGGGTGGAGCTGATCGGCGACGACGACCCCGTGGCCCTGCTCGACCGCCACGGCGAGATGCCGTTGCCGCCGTACATCGGCGAACGCCTGAGCGACCCGGATCGCTACCAGACCGTCTTCGCTCGGGAGCCGGGCTCTGCCGCCGCACCCACGGCCGGTCTCCATTTCACCTCCGAGCTGTTCGAGCGGCTCGCGGCCGTCGGCATCCGGACCGCGACCGTCGAGCTGGTGGTCGGTCTCGACACGTTCCAGCCGATCAGCACGGAGAATCCGCTCGACCATCCGATGCACACCGAGCGCTACCGGGTGCCGCCCGAGACGATGGCAGCGTGCCGGGCGGCCGACCGGGTCGTCGCCGTGGGCACCACCGCGGTGCGTGCGCTGGAGTCGGCGGCCCGCAGCGGCGAGCTGTCGGGCAGGACCGATCTGTTCATCCATCGTGGGTTCGACTGGCAGCTGGTCGACGTGATGATGACCAACTTCCACCTGCCGAAGACGACGCTGCTGATGATGATCGACGCGTTCGTCGGGCCCCGGTGGCGTGATCTCTACGCCGTTGCACTGGCGGGCGACTACCGCTTCTTGTCGTTCGGCGACGCGATGTTGCTGGACCGGCACGCGCTGAGCCACGCAGCGTCGCTGGCGCAGATGGTCGTCTGAATTCGGGTACTGATCTCCGATCGGCAACCACCGACACATCCCGAAATCTCTCGGATTCCTTCGCATCTTCTCGTGGTCGGCGGATGACTGTGCGACACCCCTGGTCATGATTGGGGTATCGATTCGGCTGGGGTTGCCGAGCGGGTGGAGCGCATCGTTGCGGTCCGCGACGACGCCTCGGCGACTGACGATCTCGTCGATCCGGACTGGTTGCAGTCCGCGAGATCCAGTCCTGGGCCGAAGCCCAGCACGCCGCACTGGTGGCCAAGTTGTCGACCGACGGGTTCGCGGAGGCTCGGATGACGAACGCGGGAAGTGATCGATCGGTTCGCCACAAGGCGACCAACCGCTCAGACGCCTGGTGCGCCCACGACGCTGCGGAGGTGCTGGGTGATTGTCAGGCGAGGTGGGTCATGTCGATGCGGTCACCCGTGCCGCGGCGCAGTTGCGGTGGCGCAGCGCGGCGAGTTGTTCGACCGGGTCGATGCCTTGGCCGATGTGGCCGCTGGCGATCACGGTGGAGCAGGTCGTGGCAGGGTGTTCTACGATGACGTTCCGTCGGACACGGTGGCGGCTCGAACGTCAACGCCGAGCGGCGAGGCGCTCGGCGGTCACGCGTGTGGATCTCTGGACGTACGAAGGCGGTTCGACCAACACCGGGTCCGGGCGGCTCGAAACGGGTCACAGCGGTGCGCCTTGCGAGCGGTCCGAGGGTGCGGAGGCCGGAGAAGTGGACCTTCTCCAGCGATGGCCTCATCGAGGTCTCGGACGGCCGTTTCGACGCTGCCGAGTACGAGCGCCAGCTCGCCGAGGGAGTCTGACCGGCCGTTGGATGCCTCGATCTGGCAACTGTGACGCTCCTATAGATGTCAAGTGGTCATTGCGGTGATCGTCTCGAGTGCTTGGTGGACTCGTGTGGTGTGGTGGTCGATGCCTCGTTCGAGTCGGGAGATGTTGGTGGGGGCGATGCTGAGGGAGACGGCGAGGGCGGTAAGGGTGACGCCGGCTGCATCTCGAGCGGCGATGTGCAGCAGACACCACGCCAGGATCCATCACGACGGCTGGGTGCTCGAACTCGGACCGAACCGCGAACTCACCCTGCGACTTCCCGACGGCACCGTTCACAACACCGGACCACCGGGCAGGCGTACCGCCGCCTGAGCGGCACGCAGCGATACCGTCGCCGGGATGCACCCGGTCGAGTTCGAGGTCGAGGCCACCGACGGCGCCGCACGCGCCGGGACGGCGAGGACCGCGCGCGGCTCCTACACGACGCCCCTGTTCATGCCGGTCGGCACCCGCGGGGCGATCAAGTACCTGAGCGCTGCCGACTACGACCGCATCGGCGCGCAGATCGTCCTCGGCAACACCTACCACCTGATGCTGCGTCCGGGCGCCGAACTGATCGAACGATTCGGCGGCCTCGGTCGCTTCACCGGCTGGAACGGGCTCACGCTCACCGACTCGGGCGGGTTCCAGGTGTTCTCCCTCGACCCGAAGGTCGACGACGACGGTGTCACGTTCAAGAGCACCTACGACGGCTCGACCCACCGGTTCACACCGGAGATCGCGGTCGACGTCCAGCAACGCCTCGGCGCCGACATCGTGATGGCGCTCGACGTCTGCCCGCCACTGCCGAGCCCGGCCGACGTGATCCGCCGGGCGGTCGAACGCACCACGGCGTGGGCCGAGCGAGCCAAGGTGGCGCACGACCGTCCCGACCAGGCGCTCTTCGGCATCGTGCAGGGTGGCATCAGCGAGACGATGCGACGGGAGAGCGCCCAACAGATCGTCCAGATCGGCTTCGACGGCTACGGCATCGGCGGCCTCTCGGTCGGCGAGACCCGCGAGGAGATGCTGCCGGCGCTCGCCGCAGCGCTGGAACACCTGCCGACGGATCGGCCGCGCTATCTGATGGGGGTCGGCGACCCGGCGTCGCTGGTCGAGGCGGTCGGGCTGGGCGTCGACCAGTTCGACTGCGTCATGCAGACCCGGCTCGGTCGCCACGGTACGGCCCTCACCTCGACCGGGCGCTTCCAGGCCAAGGCGGCACGCAATGCCGACCTCGACGAACCCCTCGACGTCGCCTGCCCATGCGAGGTGTGCGCCCGCCACAGCCGCGGCTACCTCCGTCACCTCCTGCAGGTGGGGGAACCGAGCGCGTCACGGCTCCTGTCGATCCACAACGTCGCCTGGACGATCGACCTGATGGCGCGCATGCGTGCTGCGATCCGGGCCGGAGAGTTCGGTTCGCTCCGCCGTTCGATCCTGGATGTCTGGGGTTGACGGGTGCGTCGTACAATTCGCAGCTAGGCTCGCTCGCCGACATGAACGCGCACCTCTCGACCCTCATTGCCAGCTCCTCGGGTGGAGGCGGCAGCGCAGCGATCCTGCAGCTGGGCATCCTGCTCCTGATCCCGTTCGCCATGTACTTCTTCATGATCCGCCCGCAGCGTCGGCGCATGCGTGAGCAGCAGGAACTGCAACGTTCGATCCAGGTCGGCGACGAGGTCATCACCACCTCGGGTGTCTATGGGACGATCACGGGAGAGGACGGCGACGCCCGGTTCTGGCTGGAGATCGACGACGACGTCCAGATCCGCATCGCGCGAGCAGCGATCCAGGGCAAGGCCAGCCCCGACTCGGATGACAACGACGACGCCGACGCCGCCGACGAACTCGAGTCGGCGAACACCGCCGACGACGACTGAGCGCAACGATGAAACGCCGTCTGTGGACCTCGTTGATCGGCGTCGTGCTGATCACGCTGTCCACCCTCGTGTTCAACGTCGCGACCGACAACACGCCGATCCTGGGCCTCGACCTGCAAGGCGGTGTGTCGGTCATCCTGGCGCCGGTCGAACCGGCCACCGAGCAGGACCTGATCATCATCCGCGATCTGATCCGCGACGAACTCGAGCGTCGCGGCATCGCCGAACCCGACGTGCGTGTGCAGGGACAGACGATCGTCGTCGACCTTCCGGGCGTGCGTGACCAGGACGAGGCGCTCAGCGCTGTCGACGTGTCCGGTGTGGTCGAGCTGCGACCCGTGCTCAACTTCAGCGACTGCCCGGCGCCGGAGGCGACCCAGCCGGCACTGGGACTGGGCGACGAGACGCCGTCGACAGGTTCGGCGCCCGACACCAGCGTGGAGCCGACCGGCTTCCGTCGCCCGCAGGCGCCCCCGGCCGACACGATTCCCGGCGACACGGTTCCGCCGACACGGCCCGGGACACGGTCCCGACCGACACGGCACCCGGTGACACGCTGCCGGACGGCTCGGTCGTCAACGAACCGGTGCCCACGCAGGCGACGGTCAGCGGAGCCGAGCTGCTTCCGACCCGCGACGGCTCGGTCCTCTGTGTCGGGCCGGCCCAGGGCACCGGCGAGGTCTTCCAGAAGGGCAGTGCGCAGCTCACGGGCGATCAGGGCTGGGGTGTCGCTGTCAATCTGCGCGGCGACGGTCAGGCGACGTGGAACAACCTCGCGAGCCAGTGCTACAACGCCGCACCGACCTGCCCGTCGACCCAACCCGGCGTGCGCGGTCAGATCGCCATCGTCCTCGACAGCATCGTCCAGTCCGCACCCCAGGTGAACCAGCCGAACTTCACCGACTCGGTGGCGATCACCGGCGACTTCTCCCGTGACGAGGCCAGTGATCTCGCGAACGTGCTCAACCGTGGTGCCTTCCCCGTCGAGGTCGAAGCGCAGGAAGCGCGAACGGTGTCTGCATCGGCGGGTACCGACTCGTTGCGGGCCGCCATCATCGCCGGCCTGATCGGCCTCGTGCTGGTCCTGGTCTTCCTCGTCGCCTACTACCGATGGCTGGCGCTCGTGATCGTCGGCGGCATCACCGTGTGGGCCGCGATGGTGTTCACGATGGCGTCGTTCGTGTCGGGCTGGACCAACTACGCGCTGAGTCTCGCCGGCGTCACCGGCATCATCGTGGCGATCGGCGTCACCGTCGACAGCTACGTCGTGTTCTTCGAACGCATCAAGGACGAGCTCCGCAACGGTCGCACGATCAAGAACGCGGCACCGCGGAGCTTCAACATGACCTGGCGCACCATCTGGTCCGCCGACGTCGTGTCGCTGATCGGAGCGTTCATCCTCTTCTGGCTCAGCGTCGGGTCGGTGCGCGGCTTCGCGCTGTACCTCGGTCTCACCACCATCTGCGACCTGCTGGTGTGCTACTTCTTCACCCGCCCCGCCGTGCTCCTGCTCGCGCAGAGCAAGCTGATGGCCAAACAGGACCACGTGCTCGGCATGAACGTGGCGACGGCATGACGCTCGACACCTCGGTCTCGACGTCCGGCATCGGCCGGCTCTTCCGCGGTCAGACCGCAATCGACTTCTACGGGCATCGCAGGATCGGCCTGATCAGCGCGATCGTCGTGGTCGTGGTGACCGTGCTGTCGCTGCTCACGCAGGGCCTCAACCTCGGTCTCGACTTCGAGGGTGGCGACGCCTGGGACATCCCGGCCAGCGAGACGTTCGGCGTCCAAGAGGCCGAAGCGGTGCTGCAGGCCAACGACATCTCGACCACGGGAGCCCGCATCCAGCTGCGCAGCTCGGAGACCTCCGACATCGTCACGGTCCAGGTCGAGGAACTGCCGCGCGAGCAGGCGGCCCAGGTGACCGCCGATTTCGCCGAGGCCGCCGGCGTGACGACGCAGGACATCAGCTTCTCGTTCACCAGCTCCACGTGGGGCCGTGAGATCACCGAGAAGGCGGTCCGCGCGCTGGTGGTGTTCCTCATCATCGTGTCGATCTTCATCTCGATCCGATTCGAGTGGCGCATGGCCCTCGCGGCGATCGCGGCGATGCTCAACGACGTCGTGTTCGCTGTCGGCTTCTACTCGCTGTTCCAGTTCGAGGTCACGCCGGCCACCGTGATCGCGTTCCTGACGATCCTCGGTTACTCGCTGTACGACACGATCGTCGTGTTCGACCGGGTCAACGAGAACCAGGGCCGCTACGCCGGCGTGCGCATGCCGTACGAGGACATCGTCAACATCTCGATGAACCAGGTGATGATGCGGTCGCTGCTCACGAGCTTCTCGTCGATCATCCCCGTCGTGTCGCTCCTGATCCTCGGCTCGGGCGTCCTCGGCGCCGTGGCGCTGCAGGAGTTCGCTCTTGCGCTGCTGGTCGGCATGATCTCCGGCGTCTACTCCTCGATCTTCATCGCCACCCCGCTGCTCGCGAACCTCAAGCGTGACACGGGCCGAAGGACGCGCCGGGACCGGATGGTCGGCGACGAGCTGCGCGCCGCGGTGATGGGTGCAGGCGTCACCGGTCGCGTCGGCGATCAACCCGCCTCGAGCGACGAACCGCACCAGGATGCCGATGGCGACCGCGAGCTCGTGGGTTCCGCGGTCGCCCGACCGGCCGACCGGCTGCTGACGCACCCGCCGCGTCCGCGCAAGAAGAAGCGTCGCTGAGCGGCGCTCTCTTCCGGTCATCGTCGGCGAGTCGGGTGTCGGAAGGTATCCTCCGACCATGGCAGGCGACCACGCAGCACTTCGGAGCTATGTCCGGGAGATCAAGGACTATCCGACCGATGGCGTGACGTTCCGCGACATCACCCCGCTGCTCGGCGATGGACCCACCTTCGCCGCCGCCGTCAACGGACTCGTCGACGACCTCGGAGGAAACTCGATCGACCGGGTCGTCGGTGTCGAGTCGCGGGGGTTCATCTTCGCATCGGCCGTCGCCTACAGGATCGGGGCCGGCCTCGTTCCGGTCCGCAAGGCGGGCAAGCTTCCGTGGGCGGTCGTGCGCGAGGAGTACGACCTCGAGTACGGCTCCGACAAGCTCGAGATCCACCGCGACGCGATCCACCCCGGTGAGCGGATCCTGATCATCGACGACGTGCTCGCCACCGGTGGTACGGCTGCGGCCACCGCCAAGCTGGTCGAGACACTCGGTGGCGTGATCACCGCGCTCGGATTCGTGATCGAGCTCGACGAACTGGGAGGGCGTGCCCGCGTGGGGGAGCGAACCGTGAGGTCGCTCCTGCACTACTGAGGCGCAGCAGATCATGGGGACCGTCGACCGTGTGCTCCCGTGGAGGCGACAGCACGTCGAGGTCGCGAACTCCGAGCTGACACCGCTGCTCGCGTCGTACCGGCGGCGCCACCCGAAGTCGCCGGTGTCGACGATCAGCCGCGCCTACCGGGTCGCCGCCGAAGCTCACCAGTCGCAGATGCGCTCGAGCGGCGAGAGCTACATCAACCATCCGCTCGCCGTGGCGCAGATCGTCGCCGACATCGGTCTCGACGAGGTGTCGGTCACCGCTGCGCTGCTCCACGACGCCGTCGAGGACACCGAGATCACCGTGGCCGACGTCGAACGTGACTTCGGCGCCGAGGTCGCCGCGATCGTCGACGGTGTCACGAAGCTCGAACGCATCCGCTTCGACTCTCGCGAGGAGCAGCAGGCCGCCAGCATGCGCAAGATGCTCGTGGCGATGGCCAAGGACCTCCGGGTGCTGGTCATCAAGCTCGCCGACCGCCTCCACAACATGCGAACCATCGCCGCGATGCCGCTGGAGAAGCAGCAACGGATCGCGCAGGAGACCCTCGACATCTATGCCCCGCTGGCCCACCGCCTCGGCATGCAGGAGATGAAACAGCAGCTCGAGGACCTGGCGTTCGCCTCCTTGCACCCGAAGCGGTTCGCCGAACTCGACCATCTCGTCAGCAGCCGGACGCCCGAGCGCGACGTGTACCTGGCGAAGACCCTCGCGGAGGTCCGTGCCCGGCTCGACGAACTCGGGATCGAGGCCGAGGTGACCGGTCGGGGCAAGCACCTGTGGTCGATCTACGAGAAGATGGTCGTCAAGGGACGCGAGTTCGACGAGATCTTCGACCTGATCGCCATCCGTGTCGTCGTCGACTCGATGAAGGACTGCTACGCCGCCCTCGGGTCGATCCACGGGCGATGGCGACCGGTGGTCGGCCGGTTCAAGGACTACATCGCCATGCCGAAGTTCAACCTCTACCAGAGCCTGCACACGACGGTGATCGGGCCGGCGGGCAAGCCGATCGAGGTCCAGATCCGCACCGTCGAGATGCACCAACGCGCCGAATGGGGTGTCGCCGCCCACTGGGCCTACAAGGAAGGCGGCGACAAGCACGCCGAGATCGACTGGCTGACCCGGATCATCGACTGGCAGGAGGAGATCTCCGACCCCGCACAGTTCATGCAGAGCCTGAAGACCGACCTCGAACAGGACGAGGTGTTCGTGTTCACGCCGAAGGGACGCGTGATCACGCTGCCGGTCGGCTCCACCACCGTCGACTTCGCCTACGCCGTCCACACCGAGGTCGGGCATGCCTGCATCGGCGCGAAGGTCAACGGCCGTCTGGTGTCACTCGACCACGTGTTGGCCAGTGGCGACAACGTCGAGATCTTCACCTCGAAGGTCGAGACGGCCGGCCCCTCGCAGGACTGGCTCACCTTCGTCGTGTCACCCCGCGCCCGCAACAAGATCCGTCAGTGGTTCAGCCGTGAACGGCGCGTCGACATGGTGGAGGCCGGACGCGACGACCTCACCGCCGAACTGCGACGCGAGCGGCTGCCGGTCCAGCGGGTGTGGAAGTCGCCACAGCTGGAGGCCGTGATCGCCGAGTTGAGCTACGTCGATCTCGACGCCCTGCTCGCCGCGATCGGTGAACACCACGTGTCGGCGAAATCGGTCGCCCAACGCCTGACCCGGGGGTTCCGCACCGGTGAGGACGCCGAGCAGATGCCGGCCACGGTCGCGAGGCCGCAACGGGAACGGCGTGACGGCGAACGCTCACGTGTGGGCATCCACGTCGAGGGCCTCGACGACGTGATGGTGCGACTCGCCAACTGTTGCACGCCGGTGCCGGGCGACGGCATCATCGGATTCGTCACCCGGGGTCGCGGCGTCAGCGTCCACCGCGCCGACTGCGCGAACGCCGTGTCGTTGATGGCGGAGCAGGCGACGCGGATGATCGAGGTCGAGTGGGACGGCGAGGAGCACCGTGGCGCCACCTTCGTGGCGGGCGTCGAGGTGGTCGCGCTCGATCGCTCGCGGCTGCTGCGTGACGTCACCAACGCGCTCGCCGACCATCAGGTGAACATCCTCTCGTGTCAGACCGTCACCGGCTCCGACCGAGTGGCGAAGATGCGCTTCGAGTTCGAGTTCGCCAACCCGGGGTATCTCGACGCGGTGATCCGCACGATCAAGGGCGTCGACTCGGTGTACGACGCATATCGCCTGATTCCGGGCGCAGCCACGCCGGTAGCCTGACCGGCCGTGCCAGCGTTCCAGACCAGTCCCGGCATGCGGGACATCCTGCCGCCCGAGAGCGGGCGTTGGCGTGCCTTCGACCGCGTGTTCGCCGAGGTGGTCGAAGCTGCGGGCTACGGACAGCTGATCACGCCGCTGCTCGAGGACCTCGGGGTCTTCACCCGTATCGGCGATGCCACCGACGTGGTCACCAAGGAGATGTACGACTTCGTCGACAAGGGCGATCGGCACATCGCCCTGCGCCCGGAGATGACGGCCAGCGTCTGCCGGGCCTTCGCCGAACACCGCCCGACGCTGCCGTGGAAGGTGTACTACTCGGGCTCGAACTTCCGTTACGAGAAGCCCCAGCGTGGTCGATACCGCCAGTTCGACCAGGTGGGCGTCGAGGTGCTCGGCTCCGACGACCCGTACCTCGACGTCGAGGTGATCGCGCTCGCCTGGGAGTTCTACGCCCGCCTCGGATTGAGCCGGGTGAACCTGATCGTCAACAGCCTCGGTGAACCCGACGACCGCGCCCGCTACGTCGAGGCCTTGCGCGCGCACTTCACCGCCGCCGGTGACGGGCTCAGCGAGCAGTCTCGGGCCACCCTCGACCGCAATCCGCTCCGCGTGCTCGACTCGAAGCGCGACATCGACCAGGAGCACATCGACGCCGCGCCGCAGATCGCCGAGTTCCACGGTGACGATGCAGCAGGGCACTTCGCGGCAGTGTTGGCAGGGTTGCGTGCACTCGACATCCCCTTCACGATCGAACCGAAGCTCGTCCGCGGACTCGACTACTACCGGCGCACGATCTTCGAGTTCCAGGGCGACACCCTCGACTCGGCCCAGAACGCGCTCGGCGGAGGCGGTCGCTACGACGGTCTCGTCGAGGCGCTCGGCGGCCCGGCGACGCCGGGTGTCGGATTCGCGCTCGGCCTCGATCGGACGTTGCTCGCCTGCGACGACGAGGGCGTGTTCGCCGCCGATCCGATGGTGCTCGACGCGTTCGTCGTCGACGTCACCGGTGGGCTCCAGGCGGTCAGGCTCACCGCGGAACTCCGGCTCGCGGGCTTCGCCGCCGACCGCGGCTACGACAACCGCTCGATGAAGGCCCAGATGAAGCTCGCCAACCGCAGCGGTGCACGCTTCGCCCTGATCGTCGGAGACGACGAACTCGACGCGGGGACCGTCGTCGTCAAGCCCATGTCCGGCGACGGGGAGCAGATCGCCGTCGCCCGCTCGCAGATCTC
Source organism: Ilumatobacteraceae bacterium (assembly GCA_963712775.1). Taxonomy (GTDB): domain Bacteria; phylum Actinomycetota; class Acidimicrobiia; order Acidimicrobiales; family Ilumatobacteraceae; genus Sva-07. The sequence goes on from CAVQJG010000007.1 coordinate 37,076, forward strand.
CTCGTACCTCGCCTCTCACCCACCACAGAATTGATGCACACATGAGTGACCCCACCATCCCTTCTTCTTCTTCTTCCTCCTCCTCCCAGGCCACCTCGATGCGTACCCACCTGTGCGGTGAGCTGCGTTCCGGGAACGTCGGCGAGACCGTCAGCGTCTGCGGCTGGGTCGGCCGCCGTCGCGAGCACGGAGAACATCTCGCCTTCGTCGACCTGCGAGACCACTCGGGCATCGTGCAGTGCGTGATCAACGACGACGTCGACGTCCGCAGCGAGTACGTCCTGCGGGTCACCGGTGTCGTCCGCGAGCGTCCCGAGGGCACGGTGAACGAGAACTTGCCGACCGGCCACGTCGAGCTGGGGGAGTGCCACGTCGAGGTGCTCCGCAAGGCCGACCCGCCGCCCTTCCCGATCGACGCCCGCGCCGACGACGTCGACGAGAACATCCGTCTCCAGCACCGCTACCTCGATCTTCGCCGCGAGCGGATGCAGAAGAACCTTCGTGTCCGAGCAGCGATCAACGCGGCCGTTCGCAACGGTATGGAGCGTCAGGGTTTCGTCGAGGTCGAGACGCCGATGCTGGTGCCGTCGACGCCCGAGGGTGCCCGCGAGTTCCTGGTGCCGTCGCGCAAGGAGCCGGGCTCGTTCTATGCGTTGCCGCAGTCACCGCAGCTCTTCAAGCAGCTGCTGATGGTCGGTGGCGTCGACCGCTACTACCAGATGGCCCGCTGTCTTCGCGACGAGGATCTGCGCGCCGATCGCCAGTACGAGTTCATGCAGCTCGACATGGAGATGAGCTTCGTGACCCAGGACGACGTTCTCGACGCCGTCAGCGAAGCCGTCCTCGACGCTGCCGAAGCGGCGACCGGTGAACGGCCGCAACCGATCGAACGGATCACCTGGCACGAGGCGATGGATCGCTACGGCATCGACAAGCCGGATCTGCGCTTCGGGCTCGAACTCGTGGAGCTGACCCCGCTGTTCGCGTCGACCGAGTTCAAGGCGTTCGCCGGCGCCGGGTCGATCAAGGGCATCAGGGTGCCCGGTGCTGCGGGCGACTACGGGCGCAACCAGCTCGACAAGCTCACCGATCGCGCCAAGCAGCTCGGTGCGAAGGGCCTCGTCTGGTTGAAGGTGATCGATTCCTCCGACGGCGTCGGCTTCGACTCCCCGGTCGCCAAGTTCCTCTCGGCGGACGAAGCAGCAACGGTTCGCTCGGCGATGGACGCCGAGACCGGCGATCTGATCCTGATCGTGGCCGACGAGTGGACCACCACCTGCGAGGTGCTCGGCACGCTGCGCAACGACATCGGACGTCCACCGGTCCACGAGGGCCCGTACCGGTACGTCTGGGTCGTCGAGTTCCCGCTGTTCGTCGGCGTCGACAAGGAGACGGGGCGCCCGAAGCCCGGCCACCATCCGTTCACGACACCGCACCCCGACGACCTCGACAAGATCGAGTCCGACCCGCTGTCCGTGCGGTCGATCGCGTACGACCTCGTGCTCAACGGCTGGGAGCTCGGCTCGGGTTCGATTCGAATCCACGAGCCGGAGCTGCAGCGGCGGGTCTTCAAGGCGCTCGGGATCTCCGACGAGGAGGCCGAGCGCAAGTTCGGGTTCTTCCTCAACCCGTTCGACTACGGAGCACCCCCGCACGGTGGCTTCGCGTTCGGCCTCGATCGGCTCGTGGCGATCCTGGCGGGGGAGGAGAACATCCGCGAGGTGATCGCCTTCCCGAAGACCCAGTCCGGCCAGGACCCGATGACCAACTCGCCGATCCCCGGTGATCCGAAGGCGCTCGCCGAGCTCGGCCTCAAGGTGCTGCCCCCCGTCACCTGAACCTCCGGGTGAGCACGGTTTCGTACCTGCCGCGCCAGAGTCTCATCACACGGGGAATCTGGCAGGATCGGGTGATGAGTTTCGAGACCGAGATCACCCGCGACGGCGAGACCATGATCGGGCCGTGGCGTGAGCCCGCGCAGATGCTCGCCGAACAGGAGTACGCCGGACACACCAGCGTGCACGACGATGCCACGGCGGCGAAGCTCGGCCTCGCCGGCGCCCCGATCGAGGGGCCCACGCACTTCAGCCAGATCGACCCGCTCGCCGTCGAGCGGTGGGGTCAGGTCTGGTTCGAACAGGGGTGCGTGAGTTCGCACTTCCTGAACATGGTGGTCGAGGGCGAGCAGGTGCGTGCCGTCCTCGAACCGGTGACCGCCACGCTCGGGCGCATCGGCGCCGAGAAACTCGACGCCACGCCGGTGCTGACCGGCACGGTGTCGATCGGCGATTCCGACACCACCGAGCTCGACGAGCGCCGCCAACGGGGCCTCGGCGACCCGGGGACGCTGTACATCGTCGACCAGTTGGAGATCGGCATGCGTGTCGCGGTCTCCGACCCCGTGACGATGGGCTTCGACGACCACAACGGCAATCTGTATCCCTTCACGCTCGCCCAGAAGCTGGCGAGGATCACCGAACCGTCGTCGTGGTACCTCGACGGCGGCGACAGTCCCTGGGGCCGCCCGATCGTGCCCACGGAGATGATCAGCGTCATCGCCCACCGCTCGAACGCCCACTTCCCCGTCCGCGGCCCTGCGATCGGGCTGTTCATCGACCTCGAGGTGCGGTTCGTCGACGGCCCGGTGTTCGTGGGCCGACCGTATCTGGTGGAGCACACCCTCGTGGGGCTCGGCCAGAGCAAGCGGGTCGAGTCGTACTGGACCGAGTCGACGATCACCGATGCCGACACCGGGGCACACGCCGCCACGGTGCTGCTGCACCAGGGCGTGTTCAAGGCGTCCTTCGCCGACTTTCCGGCCGACGCCTGATCACCGCTCCCCGGGATAGACGACCCCGAGCTGGGACCGGATCTCGTCGAGGAGCTCCATCGTCGACACCGTGGTGGCGAGCGGTATCACGTCGCTTTCGCGGTATCCGGCGCGAATGCGCTCGATCGCGTGCTGCGCTTCGTGGGCGAGACCATGGTTCGGCATGTCGACGTGGACCGGGGCCTCGCCGGTGAGTCGGACCGTGAAGCCCGAGGGGAACCAGAACGGCGGGTCGACATCGATCCGACCGAAGGTGCCGAACACCGACGCGCCGAGACTCGTGACCATGTCGAGCGATGTGTGGAACGTCCCGATCGCTCCGTTCCCGAACGACACCACACCGCCGACGGTGGTGTCGACCCCGGTGTCACCGACGGTTCCGAGCACCCTCACGTCCACGGGTTCGCCCGCGAGGAAGCGGGCGAACGTGATCGGGTAGATGCCGATGTCGAGCATCGCGCCTCCCGCGAGGTCGGCTCGGCGGTGGCGTCCATCCGGATCGAACTTGGCGATGCCGAAGTCGGCGTGCACGATCTTCAGTTCACCGATCTCGCCGTCGAGGACCCGTTGGCGGATGTCGACGACGGCGGGAATGAACCAGGTCCACATCGCTTCCATGAGGAACCGGTCATTGCGTCGTGCCGCGTCGACCATCTCGCGTGCCTGGGTGGCGTTGACGGCGAAGGCCTTCTCGCACAACACGTGCTTGCCGGCGTCGAGCGCAGCGATCGCCATCGCATGGTGGTGGCTGTGCGGCGACGCCACGTACACGATGTCGACGTCGGGGTCGTCGAACAACTGCTGGTAGCTCCCGTGTGCGCTCGGGATCCCGAAGCGGGCGGCGAAGACGTCGGCCGACTCCTGCGATCGCGATCCGACCGCCGTGATCCTGGCGTCGGGCAGTGTGTGGAGTGCCTCGCACATGCTGGCTGCGATGCTTCCGGTGGCAGCGATACCCCAGCGGAGCGGCTCGTGTTCGGTCATCGACCGACGGTAGCAATGCGCCGACCGTCGCCACCAACGTTGTCACAGCCCCTGCGTACGGTGGTGTTCGACCGACTCCTCCCGCTGGAACCACGAGCAGAAGGAGATGACGATGAACGATCGAGATGCCGGCGGCCTCGACAACCTCGCGGTGTTGCATGGCCTCGTACGGGGTGATGTGACCGAGCGGGCGCTGCCCACGGGCTCCGCGAGCGTCCAGTTCGACCTGACGACGACGATCCGGTCCGCCGGTCGTTCGAGCAAGGTGTCGGTCCCGGTGTCCTGGATCGATCCGCCGAGTTCGTCGGCGGCGTTGCTGGTCGACGGCGTCGAGTTGCTGGTGATCGGCACGGTCCGCCGTCGATTCTTCCGGGTCGCGGGAGCGACACAGAGTCGCACCGAGGTGGTCGCCGACTCGGTGATCCCGGCGCGCCGACGAAAGCAGGTGGCTGCCGCGCTCGGCGATGTCGTCGAGCGCCTGGGCGCGCCGTGAGCCCGGCGCGTGGCCGGTCAGGCGAGGCTGCGCACGACCAGGCCGGTGCGGAGCTTCGGCGTGAAGAACGTCGATTTCGGCGGCATCAGCGCGCCTTCCCGGGCGGTGCGTTCGATCTCGGCCACGCTGACGGGGCGGATCAGCACCGCGCCGGTCGCTGCGCCGCTGGTCATGGCGTCGACGACATGGTCCACCCCGTGCTGATAGGTCACGTTGTGGTCCACGTCGGCCAGCGCATGTTCCAGCCAGGCGCCGTCGAGCGAACGAACCGAGTCGAAGGCGCCCGGCCGTGGTGAGAGCCACTGTGCCGTTCCATCGGGGGCGACGAGGCAGAGCACCCCCTCGCGCTCCATCGTGGCCAGCGTCCCTCCGTCGGGGGATCCGGCGTCCGCGCGTTCGAAGACGGTGTCGAGCGCTGCGACGAGCTCGTCGAACCCGACGTCGTGGTAGAGACGATGGATCGCCTCCACCGACAGTTGGTCGGCCACGAGTTCACTCACGAACGCGAGCGTCTCGTCGGCGGGTGACGGCCGGCCGCCGTTGGCGGCGCGGACCTCGTCGCGGTAGGTGCGGCTGATGCCGTAGCGGTGATGGCCGTCGGCGATCAGCACGTCGTCGGAACCGATGAGGGTCGAGATCGCCACGATCCGTTCGGGTTCCGAGACGCGTTCGACGACGTGCTCGACGCCGTCGACGGTGACCGAACTGATCGGCTCGCCCGCTTGCGCGAGCAGTTCGGTGAGCCCGGCGGCGAGCGACAGTCCCCACACGGGCGACAGGTTCGCCTGCGTCGCCCGGGTCAGGTCGAGGCGATCGGTCGAGGCCTTCGGCGTGACACGTTCGTGCGGGAGCACGCCACCGGCGCCCTCGTCGACGACCTCGAGCCCGCCGAGCACGCCGGCGATGTCACGCGCTGCACCGGTCGCATCGGTGAAGCGCATGCGATAGATCGTGAACGTCGGGGCGGGGTCGAACTCCATCACGCCGGCATCGATCCAGTCGCGCAGCGTCGCGGCGGCGAGCACGTAGCGGTCGGGCCCGTCGGACTCACGCGGGACATCGACGTGGGTGATGTTGAATCGACTCCTCGCGCCGAGCGCATCGAGATCGGCTGCCGACAGCACGTCGTACGGAGGTGCGATCAGGTCGTCGATCTCGCGATCGCTGTAGCGCAGGGCGGGGAACGGCGTGAATCTCGGCACCCCGACAGGATGCCATCGTTCGGCCCCGCTCCTGCAACGATCGGGCGGTGGACACATCGGATCGCATCGAGACGGTGCTCTGTGACCTCGACGGGGTCGTGTGGCTCGCCCATCAGCCGATCGCCGGATCGGTCGAGGCGATCGAGCGGCTGCGCTCCGACGGTGTGCGCGTGCTCTTCGTCACGAACAACTCGGCTGCGGTCGAGGCGGAGCACGAGCGGGCGCTCGAGTCGATCGGCGTGCCCGCCCGGGGAGACGTCGTGAGTTCGGCGATGGCGGCCGCTCGACTGGTGGAGCCGTCGTCGCGGGTGCTGGTCGCCGCCGGCCCGGGCGTGGTCGAGGCCGTCGAGCGACGTGGTGCCGAGGCGGTCGTCAACGACGGCTCGATCAGCCCCGAGGGCTTCGACGCCGTGATCGTCGGGTTGCACCGCGACTTCGACTTCGCTCGCCTGGCGGTCGCGTCGGCGGCGGTGCGGGCCGGCGCCCGGTTGATCGGGACCAACACCGACTCGACGTACCCGACGCCGACCGGTCTGCAACCGGGCGGTGGCTCGATCCTGGCGGCGATCGCGACCGCTTCCGATGCGACACCGCTCATCGGTGGAAAGCCCCACCAGCCGATGGCCGACCTGATCGCGGCGACCGTCGGCACGTCGCTGCGCCCGTTCGATCCGTCCCGCGTCCTGATGGTCGGAGACCGACCGGAGACCGATGGATTGTTCGCTCGGCGACTCGGTTGCCGGTTCGCGCTCGTGCGTTCCGGGGTGTCGGGGACCGACGCGGAGGTCGCGGCCGACATCGCAGTCGACATCGACGTCGACGACCTCGCCGGAGTGGCGTCGCGCATCGTGCACCGCCCCTGACCAGCGGCAGTAGCCTGATCGCATGGAAAAGAACACATTGCAGCGACTCGTCGACGCGGGTGTCGAATTCACCGACATCTCCCGCAAGCAGGCCGAATCGATCGTCCAGTCGATGGTGAAAGCCGGCGAGGTTCGTCGCAGCGACGCCGAGAAGGCGGTGCAGACGCTCCTCGATCGCGGTCGCGAGACCTCCGAGCGGTTGTCGAAGGATCTCCAGAGCGAGTTCTCCAAGCAGGTCAACTGGCTGTCGGAGCGGTTCGACGAACTCGAGGATCGGTTCGAGGAACTGGCCGACAAGATCGCGGAGCGCGTCAGGGCCGAGATGAACTCTGCGGCGCCCACTTCGAAGAAGGCGCCCGCCAAGAAGAAGGCTGCCGCGAAGAAGGCGCCGGCGAAGAAGAAGGCCCCGGCCAAGCGAGCGCCGGCGAAGAAGAAGGCTGCTGCGAAGAAGGCCCCGGCGAAGAAGAAGGCTGCTGCGAAGAAGGCCCCGGCGAAGAGGGCCCCGGCGGCCGCGTCCACCCCGCCTGTGAGCTGATCGCCTCCGTGGCTCGTCGACGACTCGACGCCGAACTGGTTCGGCGAGACCTGACGACGAGTCGCACCGAGGCCCAGCAACTGATCGCAGCGAATCGCGTGCTGGTCAACGGTTCGGTCGCCGACAAGGCCGCGCGCCAGGTCGCTCCGTCCGATGCCGTCGTGATCGAGGGTCCGCCGGCGCGGTTCGTCGGACGCGGAGCCGGGAAACTCGAGCACGCCCTGACCGAGTTCGGCGTCGACGTCACTGGTCGGCGGGCGCTCGACGTCGGTGCCTCCACGGGTGGGTTCACCGATTGCCTGCTCCAACGGGGAGCCGCTCACGTCGTCGCTCTCGATGTGGGCCACGGGCAACTCCACGAACGGCTGCGAGCGGACGATCGCGTCACCAACCTCGAACGCTGCAACATCCGCCACGCCGACCTCGACACGATCGGGGGCGCGGTCGACCTCGTGGTCGGCGACCTGTCGTTCATCTCGCTCACGCTCGTGATCCCCACACTGGTCGGGCTGTGCCAACCTGGGGCGCCGATGGTCCTGCTCGTCAAGCCCCAGTTCGAAGCCGGACGCCGCGAGGTCGACCGCGGTCGAGGGATCATCAGCGATTCCGCCATCCACGAGCGGGTGTGCGACGAGGTCGCCGGCGCGCTGCGGTCGGCAGGTTGTGACGTTCGCGGATGGACCCGGTCGCCGATCACCGGTGCCGACGGCAACGTCGAGTTCCTGGTGTACGCGGTGACGGCCGGGGGACGATGATGCGCGGTCTGGCGCTCGTCGCTCATCACGAACGCTCGACCGCCCGTGAGCACGCCCTGCGTGCACTGCAGTGGTGTACCGAACGCGCCGTTCCGTTCTGGATGACCCCCGACGACGCCGCAGCGCTCCGGCTCGACGAGCACGCCAGCGTGCGGCCGATCGCAGAGGCGGATCTCGTACTCAGCCTCGGCGGCGACGGCACGATGCTGCGCAGCGTCCGCCTCCTCGAGGGTTCGGCGGTTCCCCTGCTCGGGGTCAATCTGGGTTCGTTGGGGTATCTCACCGAAGTCGAACCCGATCGCCTGACCGATGCGCTCGATCGTTTCGTCAGCGGCGAGCAGGAAGGCCGTTGGCACCTCGACGAGCGCATGATGCTCGACGTGTCGGTCAACGACGTGCGGGTCGGCCGGGCGCTCAACGAGGCGGTCGTCGAGAAGGCGCAGTCCGGGCACACCGTTCGCCTGTTGGCACGCATCGACGGCGAGCCGTTCACCTATTACGCCGCCGACGGTCTGATCGTCGCCACCCCGACCGGCTCGACCGCGTACTCGCTCTCCGCACGCGGCCCGATCGTGTCGCCGCGCCACCGGGCGATGCTGCTGACACCGGTGTCGCCGCACATGCTGTTCGATCGAACGCTGGTGCTCGACCCGTCCGAGGCCATCGAGATCGAGGTGACCGGCCATCGTCGTGCCGAACTCACTCTCGACGGTCAGGCGGTCGCCTCGCTGGACGACGGCGACGTCGTCGCCTGCTGGCCGTCGTCGGCCACGGCGAACTTCGTCCGCTTCGGCGCCGAGCGATACCACCAGATCCTGAAGGCCAAGTTCGGCCTCGCCGACCGGTAGCGGTGTCGACACCCGACCGATGCTGACCGAACTGCACATCGAGAACCTCGGCGTGATCGAGCGCGTCGAACTCGTTCTCGGCGCGGGGTTGACGGCCGTCACGGGGGAGACCGGCGCGGGCAAGACGATGCTGGTCGAGGCGATCGAGCTGCTCGTCGGCGGGCGGGCCGACTCCTCGATGGTGCGCCACGGGGCAACCGAGGCACGCGTCGACGGGCGCCTGGTCACGCCAGATGGTGTGGAGACCGTGCTCACCAGGATCGTTCCCGCCGACGGCCGTTCGCGTGCCTACGTCGACGGGCGGCTGGCCACCGTTGCCTCGCTGGCCGAGGCCGCGGCCGACGTCGTCGATCTCCACGGACAGCACGCCCACCAGTCGCTCCTGTCGACGACGACACAGCGTGCGGCCCTCGACGAGTACGGCTCGATCGACCTCGGCCCGCTCCGGACCGCGCGAGCGCGACTGACCGAGATCGACGCAGCGCTCGCGGCCCTCGGCGGCGACGATCGCGCACGCGCCCGGGAGATCGATCTGCTCCGGTTCCAGGTCGACGAGCTCGATGCCGCCGCGATCGACGATCCCGACGAGGACGAACGACTCGACGCCGAGGAGTCGCTGCTGGCCGATGCAACGGCGCACCGGGAGGCGGCGGCTGCGGCCGCGATGTCGGTGAGCGACGACGGGGGAGCGCGCGACGCGCTCGGCGCGGCGCTGGCAGCGATCGACGGTCGGGCGCCCTTCGCGGAGCAGGCTGACCGCCTTCGCGAGGTCCTCGCCGAGCTCGACGACCTCGCCGCCGACCTCCGGGCACGTGGCGAGGCGATCGACGAGTCACCCGAACGGTTGGCGTTCCTGCGCGAACGCCGCCAACTCCTCAAGACCCTTCGCCGCAAGTACGGCGACGACCTGGCCGCCGTGATCGAGTTCCACGCCGCAACGGCCGATCGGCTGCGCGAACTCGAACGATTCGACGAACGCGCCGCCGAGCTCGATGAGCAGCGACAACAGGCGCTCGCCGACGAGCGAACAGCGGCGATCGCCGTCGGCCGCCGACGGAGGGAGGTGGGCCCCGAACTCGCCGCTGCGGTCGAAACCGAACTGCGGAACCTGGCGATGCCGCACGTCTCGGTCGCCGTCGAGGTCGGCAGCCATCCCGACGACCACCCGGGCGATCGCGTCCACTTCCTGCTCGCGGCGAATCCGGGGGCGCCGCTGCTCCCGTTGACGCGTGTCGCGTCCGGCGGCGAGCTGGCTCGGGCGATGCTGGCGTTGCGCCTGGTCCTGTCGGCGGCAGCTGCCGACCACCAGAGCGGACGCACGCTGGTGTTCGACGAGGTCGATGCCGGGATCGGCGGCGCCGCCGCCCAGGCGATCGGAGATGCCCTCGCGCAGCTCGGTCAGAGCCATCAGGTGTTGGTGGTGACCCACCTCGCGCAGGTCGCGGCCGCCGCCGACGCCCAGATCTCGGTCGCCAAGACCGTCAGGCAGGGCAGGACGTTCGCTGCGGCGACCCCGATCGCCGGCGAGGAACGAATCTCCGAGATCGCCCGGATGTTGTCCGGCTCGGCCACGGACTCGGCGCTGAACCACGCCCGGGAGCTGCTCGACCGCTGACGGGGAGTGCAGCAGGGGTCAGACCCCCGCTGCAATTCGCGAGGAAGACGCATCGCGGTCGACGCGCGGGGTATGGTGATCTCCCGTCATGGTGTCGTTCGGACACCGGGTACCGAGACGGAGGATTGGCAGATGCCGAAGCACATTTTCGTGACCGGAGGCGTCGCCAGCTCGCTCGGCAAGGGACTGACCGCATCGTCCCTCGGCCGTCTGCTCAAGCTCCGTGGCCTGCGCGTCACGCTCCAGAAGCTCGACCCGTACATCAACATCGATCCGGGCACGATGAACCCCTTCGAGCACGGTGAGGTCTTCGTCACCGACGACGGCGGGGAGACCGACCTCGACCTCGGTCACTACGAGCGGTTCATCGACGAGAACCTCTCGCGCAACTCCAACGCCACGACCGGATCGATCTACCAGGCCGTGCTCGCCGCAGAGCGACGCGGCGACTATCTCGGAAAGACCGTGCAGGTCATCCCGCACATCACCGACGAGATCAAGCGGCGCGTCGAACGAGTGGCCCACGACGACGTCGACGTCGTGATCACCGAGGTGGGCGGCACGGTCGGCGACATCGAGATCCTGCCGTTCCTCGAAGCGATCCGTCAGTTCCGCAACATGGTGGGGCGCGACAACGTCTGCTACATCCACGTCACGCTCGTGCCGTTCATCGGTCCGTCGGGAGAGCAGAAGACCAAGCCCACCCAGCACTCGGTGACCGAACTGCGCAGCCGCGGCATCCAGCCCGACGTGATCGTCTGCCGCAGCGAGGAGCCGCTGTCCGATGATCTCAAGCGCAAGATCTCGAGCCTCTGCGACGTCGAGGAGCGCGCGGTCGTGAACGCGGCGGATGCGAAGAACATCTACGAGTTGCCACTGATCCTCCACGACGAGGGCCTCGACGACTTCGTCTGTGACCTGCTGCGCATCGAGGGCGAACCCGATCTCACCTACTGGGAGGAGTTCGTCGCGAAGGTCGAAGCGGCAACCACCCCCGTGCGCATCGGGCTGATCGGCAAGTACATCGAGTTGCCCGACGCCTACCTGTCGGTGGTCGAGAGCCTCAAGCACGCCGGGTTCCATCACGGCGCCGACGTCGAGATCGTGTGGATCCAGTCCGAGAGCGTCGAGGGACTGCTCGCCGCCGGCCAACTCAACCACCTCGACGGCATCGTGATCCCCGGCGGCTTCGGCTACCGCGGTGTCGAGGGCAAGATCGCTGCTGCCCGGTACGCCCGTGAGGAGGGCGTGCCCTGCCTCGGGCTCTGCCTCGGGCTGCAGGCGATGACGATCGAGTTCGCCCGCGACGTCGTCGGGCTCACCGACGCCAACTCCACCGAATTCGATCCGACGACCCACTTCCCGGTGATCGACCTGATGCTCGAACAGCGTGGCATCGAGGACAAGGGCGGAACGATGCGCCTCGGCGCCTACTACGCGGTGCTCGCGTCGGGTTCCCAGGTCGCGGCGGCGTACGGCGAGCCGGTCGTGTCCGAGCGGCATCGCCACCGCTACGAGTTCAACGAGCGCTACCGGAACCAGATCGAGGAGGCCGGGCTCTGGTGCTCGGGGACGTCGCCGGACAACCGCCTCGTCGAGTTCATCGAGTTGCCCGGCCACCCGTTCTGGGTCGGCACCCAGGCCCATCCGGAGTTCAAGAGCCGCCCCGACCGCCCGCACCCTCTGTTCCGGGAGCTGGTGGCCGCGGCGCTCGCTCGCCGGGCGGCCAACGAGGAATCCGACGGCACGCTCGGCGTCGACGAACGCGTCGGGATCGCCGGAGCGACGACCTCGGAGCCGTCGCTGTCGTCGTGAGCGACGACGCGACCTTCCGTCGCCTGTCGGAGTCGATCATCCACGTCGGCTACGTGTGGAACCTCGCGGTCGCGGAGTTCGCAGCGCCGGACGGCTCGACGTTCACCCGTGACATCGTGCGGTCGCCCGGCGCCGTCGGCGTCGTCCCGCTCGTGTTCGACGCCGAAGGCAACCCATCGGTGGTGCTCGTGTCGCAGTACCGGCCGCCGTACGAGCGCACCGTGCTCGAGATCCCGGCCGGGATGCGTGACATCGCGGGTGAGGACACCGAATCGGTGGCGCGGCGCGAGCTGGTCGAGGAGGCCGGGCTCGAGGCGGATCAGGTCGAACTGCTCACCGAGATCCTGCCCTCCCCCGGAATGACCGACTCGGTCACCACGCTCTATCTCGCCACCGGCTGCACACCGGTACCGCACGATCGCCAGGGCCCGGAGGAGGAGCACATGGAGCTGCTCCACCTGCCGTTGGCCGAGGCGGTCGAGATGGTCGAGCGAGGTGAGATCGCCGACGCCAAGTCGGTGGTGGCGCTCCTGCTCACGGAGCGGCGGTTGCGTGCTCGTGATCATCCGGGGACCTGAGCGTCGGGACGCGCGAGATGTTGCCGATCGAGGTCGAGGAGTTCCTCTCGTGGATGGTCGCCGAGAAGGGACGGGCGCCGAACACCGTCGCGGCGTACCGCCGCGACCTGGCTGCCTACTGCGAGTGGCTCGCCGGACGAGGCGTCGGTGTGCTCGACGTCGATCATGGCCAGCTCGTCGAGTTCGTCGGTGAGCGCAGGGCGAGCGGCGCGGCGACGTCGTCGATCGCGCGGCAGCTCGCGGCGATCAGGATGCTGCATCGGCACCTGTCGATCGAAGGGGAACGACGCGACGACCCGGCAGCGGACCTCGACGGGGTGCGGGTTCCGGCGGGGATCCCGAAGCCGTTGACCGAAGCCCAGGTCACGAGTCTGATCGATGCCGTCGTCGTCACCGAGCCCGTCCATCGGCGGGATCTGGCGCTGATCGAGTTGCTGTACGCGACGGGGGCCCGGATCTCCGAGGCGGTCGGCCTGTCGATCGGCGAGGTCGACCTCGACGCGCGTCTCGTGCGGCTCTACGGCAAGGGGTCGAAGGAACGCATCGTGCCGTTCGGGTCGAGTGCGGCCGCCGCGCTCGAGGACTGGTTCTCGTCGAGTGGACGGGCGAGGATGGTGCCGGACCGCTGGCGGCGTCGCGACGATGCCGAGGCGGTGTTCCTCAACGCCCGAGGGGGCCGTCTGACGCGGCAGGCGGCGTGGCTGGTGCTCAGGAAGTACGGCACGCGCGCCGGCATCGGCGATCACCTGTCGCCGCACGTGCTGCGGCACTCGTGCGCCACCCACCTGCTCGACCACGGCGCCGACCTGCGCGTGGTGCAGGAGATGCTGGGCCATGCCTCGATCTCGACCACCCAGATCTACACCAAGGTCAGCCAGGAGCGACTCTGGGACGTGTACCGATCCGCCCATCCCCGGGCCACACTGACGCCGTGAACGACACCGACCACGGCCAGTCGAATCCGCTCGTCAAGGCCTGGCACCTCGCGGCGCGATTCGTGACGTCGCTGCCCCCGACGCCGCCCTCGGTCGACGACGAAGTGTGGGTGGACGACCATCTCCTCGCCGGTGAACGTGCACTGTGGGTGCAGTTGTCCAACCAGGACCGTCGTCACAGTGCGGCCGTTGCGCGCCGGTTCGTGGAGGCCAGGCCGGACGCCACGCGTGCGGAGATCGCCGGTGCGATCCTGCACGATGTCGGGAAGATCGAGTGCGGGCTCGGCACGTTCGGGCGGGTGGTCGCGACCCTCGTCGGCCCGCGTACGGCGGCGTTCCGGGCGTACCACGATCACGAGGAGATCGGCGCGGCCATGGCCCGGGTGGCGGGGTCGAGGCCGGCCACGGTCGACCTGATCGCTCAGCGAGGTCCCGCGTTCGCGGCACTGAACCGTTCGGATCACGCCTGATCCGGACACGGCAGCACGCTGGTTGACACCCGGTTGCGGTTGACATCTGGTTGCGATACGTTGTCGGTATGTCGATCGTCGAGTCGATGGCCAACGAGGTCCTGTTGCGCAGTGGGGGAGACGCCGACGTGCTCCGACGCATCATCGACCGGCTCGACCACGAGCTCAACGCCGGCCCGCTGCAACGAACGGTGCGGTTGTGGGACCTCTCCGCCACCCAGCTCGGCAAGATGTTCGGCATCAGCCGACAGGCGGCATCCAAGTGGCTCGCCGAGGGCGTCCCGGCGAGCCGTCGGGATCAGGTGGCGCTGCTCGGTCAGGCCACCGACCTGCTCGATCAGTGGGTGAAGCGGGAGCGCATCCCGGCCGTCGTCCGACGACCCGTGGAGGCGCTCGGCGGGCGGACGCGTCTCGAGGTGGCGCTGGCCGGCGAGTTCGAGACGCTCCGAGACGAGCTGTACGACACGTTCGACCTCACCCGTATCGCCCCGTGATCGACATCCAGGTGCCGGACGGGCATGTCTGGCTGCGCATCACCCGCCCGCATTTCGCCGATCCGTTCGATCCGACCTTCGCGCAACGGCGCGGCGGCCGTTGGAATCCGCCGGAGTCCTGGCCGACGCTGTACCTCAACGAGGACCTGGCCACCGTGCACGCCCAGGTGCGGCACCTGTTCGCGGGACGCGGTGTCGAGCCCGACGATCTCGACGACGACGCGCCGATCCGGTTGGCCGCGGCAACCCTGCCGGGGCGTCAACGCGTCGCCGACGTCGTGTCGGCCGACGGCGTCGCTGCCGTGGGCCTGCCTCCCGAGTATCCCCTGGATGCTCGGGGTCGGGCGATCGACCACCGCGTCACCCAGGCGATCGGTGTCCGTGTCCACACAGCAGGGCTTCGTGGCGTGTGGTGCCGTTCGGCGTCGAGCGTCGGCCGTGAGGTGGCCTGGTTCCCGGCCGCCCGATCGTCGGCGCGCCCCGTGTGGCCGCAGCCGCTCGGGTTCGGTGCGTGGCGCCACGCCGTCTCACTCGGCCAGCTCGACACGTGACGACCGCGTTCGCGCGAGAAGGGGATCAGGCGGGGAGGAGGCCGATGTGGTCGCGGGCGCGGTCGAGGGTGGCGGCGGCGACGGTGCGGGCCTTGTCGGCGCCGACGCGCAGGAGTCGAGCGAGTTCGCCCGGGTCGTTCATCAGCTCGTGGTACCGGGTGCGGATCGGGTCGAGCGCGGCGAGGACCGCCTCGCCGGTGTCGACCTTGAGGCGACCGTACTGCTCGTACTCCTCGGCGACCGCCTGCGGCGTCCGGCCGGTGACCGCCGCGTTGATCTCCAGCAGGTTCGCCACGCCGGGCTTCTCGACCCGGTCGTAGCGGACGGCATCGGGCCCGGTGTCGGAGTCGGTGACCGCCCGCTTGAACTTCTTCATCAGGACGCCCGGCTCGTCGATCAGGTAGACGCACCCGGCGTCGGACGCGTCCGATTTCGACATCTTCGACATCGGGTCCTGCAGGCTCATCACCCGCGCCCCGACGGCCGGTGTGACCGCCTCGGGGACCACGAACGTGTCGCCGAAACGGTGATTGAAGCGGATCGCCGCATCTCGCGTGATCTCGACGTGCTGGCGCTGGTCGTCGCCGACCGGGACCTCGTTCGCGTCGTACAGCAGGATGTCGGCGGCCTGCAACGCGGGATAGGTGAACAGCCCGGCCGAGATGAACTGGCCCTCGCGCTTGGACGACTTGTCCTTGAACTGGGTCATTCGCGACAGCTCGCCGTAGCTGACGGTGCACTCCATGATCCAGCCGAGCTGGTTGTGCTCCGGTACGTGACTCTGGACGAAGACGGTGGCGACGTCCGGGTCGAGGCCGATGGCGAAGAACATCGCCGCCAGTTCCACCGTCAGCTCGCCGATCAGGCCGGGCTCCTCGATCACGGTCAGCGCGTGGAGGTCGACGATTCCGTGGAATGCGTCGCACTGGTGCTGTCCGGACACCCAGTTCCGCAGGGCACCGAGGTAGCTGCCGAGGTGCACGTCGCCGGTCGGCTGCATGCACGACAGCACACGGGTCGTGGAGTGGCTGGGTGCGTTCGTCACGGGCGCCGACGATACCCGTTCGCGCCACCGGCGCTCCGGTAGGTTGGACGCCGATGTCCTTCGACGCAGCCAGTACCGCCTCGGGCTCCGTGGTCTCGACCCCGGTGTACGAGGGACCGTTCGACATGCTCCTGCAGCTGATCCTGCGTGAACAGGTCGACATCTACGAGGTCAACCTGTCCAACATCGTCGACGCATACCTCACCGAGATCGAACGGATGCAGTTCCTCGACCTCGACGTGGCGACCGGGTTCCTGCTGATCGCCGCGACGCTGGTGGAGTTGAAGGCCCGCCGTCTCCTGCCCGACCCCTCCGACATCGACCTCGACGACGAACTCGCGCTCTGGGAGGAGCGCGACATGCTGCTTGCCCGACTCCTGGAGGCCAAGACCTTCAAGGACGTCGCGCAGATCTTCGCCCGACTCGCCGACGACGCCGATCTGTCGTTCCCGCGAGTGGTGGGTCCCGACGACCGCTTCGCCGCCGTGGTCCCCGACATGCTGGAGGGCACCACCGTCGCCAGCCTGCGCAACGCCGCCGTCCGGGCACTGACGCCCAGGCCGGTGCCCGTCGTCGATCTGTACCACGTCAACCCGATCACCACCACGGTGGCCGACGCCGTCGCCGAGCTGCTCGACGAACTGCCCCGGGCGGGCCGGATCACGTTCCGCCGGCTCACCGCCGACTTCGCCGATCGCATCGAGGTGATCATCCGGTTCCTCGCCGTGCTGGAGCTGTACAAGCAGGGAGCGGTCGAACTCGACCAGCCCGAGCGGTTCGGCGACATCGAGGTGCTGTGGACCGCCGACGACAGCTTCGACACGGAGTCGATCCTCATCGACGCGTACGAGGGCTGAGCGCGATGGCCGATGAGTTGACCGACCCGGCCGAACCGCTCGACGAGCGAGTCGTCGAGTACAAGCGGGCGATCGAGTCGATCGTGCTCGTCGCCCACGATCCGGTCCCCGCCGAGCTGCTCGCGCAGCTCCTCGAGGAGCCGATGGTGATGATCGAACAGTGGTGTGAGGAACTGGCGGCGTCGTACGTCGCGTCGGGACACGGGTTCGACCTCGTCCACATCGCCGGAGGGTGGCGCTTCCAGACCGCCACCGATCTCACGCCCTACGTCGAGCGCTTCCTGCTGCACGACCAACGCGCCCGCTTGTCTGGTGCGGCGCTGGAGACGCTGGCGATCATCGCGTACAAGCAGCCGATCTCGCGCGGGCAGATCGCCTCGATCCGCGGCGTCGATCCCGACGGCGTGATCCGCACCCTCCAAGCCCGCGGCTACATCGACGAGGTCGGCCGCGACGACGGCCCGGGCCAGGCGATCCTGTTCGGCACCACCGCCGCGTTCCTCGAGAAGCTCGGCCTCGCCACCCTCGACGACCTTCCCCCGATCGCCGAGTTCATCCCGAGCGCCGAGGTGGTCGAGGCGTTGGAGACCGGGCTGCGCGTCACCCCGGTGATCGAGGTGTCGACGAGCGACCGATCCGGTCCCGCGCGTCCAGCGACGCCGGAACCGACGACGGACCCGTGACGGATCGAACGCCCGAGCCGCCCCTGTGGGAGCAGCTGGCCGACGCCAGCGCCGCGTTGCCGCAGGGGGAGCGGCTGCAGAAGGTGTTGGCGGCCACGGGGTACGGCAGCCGTCGGGTGTGCGAGGACCTGATCGCGGCCGGGCGTGTCACCGTGAACGGCGAGGTGGCGATCCTCGGGCGGCGCGTCGACCCCGACGCCGACGCCGTCGAGGTGGACGGTGCACCGATCGGTGTGCGTCCCGGGCTGGTCTACTACCTGCTCAACAAGCCCATCGGGGTGATCACGACCGCCCGCGACACCCACGGTCGTACCACCGTGCTCGAACTCGTGCCGAGCACGCCGCGGGTGTTCTCGGTCGGCCGTCTCGACGTCGACACCGAGGGGTTGCTGTTGCTGACCAACGACGGTCAGCTCGCCAACCGGATCGCCCACCCGTCGCACGGCATCGAGAAGGAGTACCTCGTGGAGGTCGACGGCGGTCCGGTGTCGGCAGGGGCACTGCGGGCCCTGCGTGACGGCGTCGAACTCGATGACGGGCCGACCTCCCCGGCCCGGGTCTCACAGCCCGATCCCGGGGTGCTGCGCCTCGTGATCCACGAGGGTCGCAACCGGCAGGTCCGAAGGATGTGCGAGACCGTCGGACATCCCGTTCGGCGCCTGGTGCGGACGCGCATCGGACCGATCAGTGACCGGAGCCTGCGACCGGGATCCTGGCGCGAGCTGACCACCGGCGAATGGCGGGCGCTGACCGAAGCGGTGGCCGACTCGGCCGACAGTACGATCGATCGACGTGAGTGATCCCGCCTCGCCCCAACGTCGAGCGAACGTCATCGGGCTCGGCCTGATCGGGGGTTCGGTCGCGCTCGGACTGCGGAGGGCCGGTTGGCACGTCACCGGCGACGACAGCGACCGCGGAACCGCAGATGCAGCGGTCGCTCGCGGCGTGGTCGATGCGCTCGGCCTCGAGCCCTCGGCCGACATCACCGTGGTCGCCGTGCCCGTGCTCGCGGCAGCGGATCAGGTGAAGCGGGCGCTCGCAGAGACGACCGGAGCGGTCACCGACGTCGGCAGCGTGAAGGCGGCGATCTGCGCAGCGTGTGACGACCCTCGGTTCGTCGGTGGACATCCGATGGCGGGTTCGGAACTCGACGGTCTCGACGGAGCGCAGGCCGACCTGTTCGAAGGTGCCGTCTGGGTGCTCACGCCCACCGCCGACAGCGATGATGCGGTCTTCGCCGCGGTCGCCTCACTCGCCGGGTCGCTCGGCGCCGAGGTCGTCGCACTCTCGCCCGAGCGCCATGACCAACTGGTCGCCGTGGTCAGCCACGTTCCGCACCTGACGGCGGCGACCCTGATGGGCCTCGCCAGCGAGCGCGCGGAGGAGCACGCCGCACTGCTGCGTCTCGCTGCGGGCGGCTTCCGTGACATGACCAGGGTGGCCAGCGGTCGTCCGGGAATCTGGCTCGACATCTGCGCCGAGAACCGCACGGCGATCGTCGACGTCCTGGACCAGTTGATCCTCGGTCTCGGCGAGATGCGCGACATCGTCGGTAGCGACGACCGCGAGCGGCTGTACGCCCGCCTCACCTCCGCCCGCCAGGCGCGCGTGAACCTGCCGGCACGCGTCGTGCATCCCGACGAGCTCGCCGAGGTCCGCATCCCGATTCCGGACCGTGCGGGTGCTGCTGCCGAGGTGTTCACGCTCGCTGCCGAACTCAGCGTCAACATCGCCAGCTTCGAGGTGGTGCACGTCGCCGAGAGCACACGCGGTGTGGCGGTCGTGATCGTCGATCGGGCGCTGGTCGAGCTGTTCCGCGGCGGCCTCCTCGCCCGCGGGTTCCGGCCGGCGGTCCAGTCGCTGTCATGAGCGACGACACCTATCGCGTCCGACGGGCCGACGGGCCGGTGATCGCCGACGTGCGCGTTCCGCCGTCGAAGAGCATCGTCAATCGGGCCCTGATCTGCGCCGCCCTCGCCGAGGGGACCAGCGAGATCATCGGTGTCGCGCCGGGCGACGACACCGCCTCGATGATCGACTGTCTCCAGCGGCTCGGCTGCGGCATCGGCGTGCGGATCGCCGACGGGGAGCGGATCGCCGACGTGATCGGCACCGGCGGTGCACTCGCTCCGGGACCGATGACGCTCCATGCCGGCCTCGCCGGGACGACGTCACGATTCGTCACGGCGCTCGCCGCGCTCGGAAGCGGCGAGTACACGATCGACGGCGAACCGCCGCTGCGCGGCCGGCCGATGGCCCCTCTGCACAACTCGCTCGCCGCGCTCGGAGCGAGCGTCACACCGGGCGAGACGCCCGGTCACCTCCCGGTCACCATCGCCGGCCCGCTGCGCCGGGCGGATGCCGTCGTGATGCCCGGCGACGTGTCGAGTCAGTACATCACCGCGATGATGTTGATCGCCCCGTACGTCCCCGGCGGCCTGAAGCTGTGGCTGTCGTCCGGCGTCGTGTCGCGGCCGTACCTCGAGATGACCCGATCGGTGATGCACGACTTCGGCCACGACGACGTCGAACTCCGCGACCGGCACGTGATCGTCGGGCCGGGCGAGTACTTCCCGACCGAGTTCCGCGTCGAGCCCGATGCCAGCTCCGCGAGCTATCCGCTGGCTGCAGCCGCGATGGTCGGCGGCGCGGTGAGCGTACGGGGCCTCGGCTCGTCGTCGGTTCAGGGCGACGCCCGCTTCGTCGACGTCCTCGAGTCGATGGGCTGCATCGTCACCCAGGGCAGCCACGACACCGTGGTCATGCGCCGACGAGATGTTCCGCTGCGAGGTGTCGAAGTCGACATGGCCGACATCTCGGATCTCGTGCCGACGGTGGCGGTCGTCGCCACCCAGGCGGTCACACCCACGCGGATCACCGGTGTCGGGTTCATCCGGGCCAAGGAGAGCGATCGGCTCGGGGACCTCGCCGCCGAACTCCGGCGCACCGGGGCGCTCGTCACCGTCGAACCCGACGGGTTGCTGATCGAGCCGACCGATCATCTCGTCGGTGCCCGCCTCGACACCCACCACGACCACCGCCTCGCCATGGCGTTCGGCCTCCTCGGCCTCGTCGTCGACGGCATCGAGATCTCGCAGCCGGCGGTGGTGTCGAAGAGTTGGCCCGGCTACTGGGACGCGCTGGCGGCGATCCCCGCCCACCTGCTGTGAACCCGGACGATCGAGCCGGGTCGCCGGCGCCCGGCCCGATCACGCACGTCGCCGCGTTCGACCTCGACGGCACGCTGACCACTCGTGACTGCGTCGTGCCGTTCCTGCGCCGGGTGGCCGGTACCCGCGTCCTGGCGACACGCATGTTGCGTCACCCCGTCGGGCTGGCGGGTGCGGGGTTGCGGCGCGATCGCGACGCGCTGAAGCGTGCGAGTGCTGCGGGTGCGTTCGCCGGGCACGACGCCGACGAGGTCCAGTGCATCGCCGATGCGTATGCCGAGGAGATCCACGCGTCGTGGTTGCGTCGCGACGTCGTCGCCGAACTCGAGCGGCACCGGGACCGCGGTGACGCCGTCGTGGTGGTCTCCGCGTCCTTCGAGGTCTACGTCCGGCCCCTGGCGGCACTGCTGGGCGCCCGGGACGTGCTGGCCACGCGCCTGGACGTCGACGCGGCCGGTCGACTCAGCGGCCAGTTGGTCGGGACGAACTGTCGGGGGCCGGAGAAGGTGCGTCGTCTGCACGCCTGGCTCGACGAACACACGGACGGGCGCTCGTCGGTCGGGGTCACCGCCTATGGCGACTCGACCGGGGATCGTGAACTCCTCCTCGACGCGGATGTCGCGCATTGGGTCGGACGCGGCAAGATGCCCCGCTGATGCGCACCGCGGGCTGTACGGTCACCGGCGCCATGTCCATCGACGAGCGATCCGGGACGCCCGCGTGTTGAGTGCCCTGTGGCGCACCAG
This sequence comes from Ilumatobacteraceae bacterium, assembly GCA_963712775.1. Lineage (GTDB taxonomy): Bacteria > Actinomycetota > Acidimicrobiia > Acidimicrobiales > Ilumatobacteraceae > Sva-07. The sequence goes on from CAVQJG010000007.1 coordinate 58,545, forward strand.
CCGCCCGAAACAATGGCTCAAGAACGTGCTCGTGTTCGCCGCGCCCGGGGCGGCCGGCGTCCTCGATCAGGGCGACAACCTCGCACTCACCGTGATCGCGTTCGTGTCGTTCTGCTTCGCGGCGAGCGGCATCTACATCTGGAACGACCTGCTCGACGTCGACGCCGACCGTCGGCACCCGACGAAGTGCAAGCGTCCGATCGCCTCCGGGCAGCTGTCGGTCGGTGCAGCGCGGACGGCGGGCGTCGTGTTCCCGATCGTCGCGCTCGGTCTCGCCGCGCTGACGGGCCGCTGGCAGACGATGGCAGTCGTCGGCACGTACATCGTCATCACGATCGCCTACACCCTGCGGCTGAAGCACGTCCCGGTGGTCGACGTGGTCACCGTGGCGGCCGGATTCGTGTTGCGCGCAGCGGCCGGTGCGGTCGCCGTCGACGTACCGATGTCGCGGTGGTTCGTGTTGTGCATCACCTTCGGGTCGCTGTTCATCGTCGTCGGCAAGCGGTACGCGGAGTTGAACGAGGTCGGTGGCGGTGCCGGCACCCGAGCGACACTCGAGGAGTACTCGATCGGTTACCTCCGGATCATGCTGTCGGTGAGCCTCGCCGGGGTGTTGATCAGCTACTGCGTGTGGGCCTTCGAGACCAGCGCAGCGTCGGAGAGCGACTGGCCGTTGTACGAGCTGTCGATCGTGCCGATGCTCATGGCGTTGATGCGGTACCTGTTCGTGCTCGAAGAAGGCGGGGGAGCCGCCCCCGAGGAGGTCTTCACGAGCGACCGGTTGCTGGTATTCCTCGGGTTCTGTTGGATCGTCGTCTATGGTCTCGCCGTCTATGTCTCCTGACCACGCCGCCACCGAACCGCCGGATCTCGCCACGGTCGTCGAGCGCGTCGCCGACGTGCAGGGATGGATGTCACCCGGCCAGGCCGCGACGTTGTACGACGCTGCGCGCCGGTGTCCACCCGACGGAACGATCGTCGAGATCGGCAGTTTCCAGGGGCGATCCACCATCGTGCTCGCCAGCGCCGCCCCGCCGGAGGTCGCCGTCGTCGCGATCGACCCGCACGCCGGCAACGACCGAGGGCCACAGGAGATCGACGGCTTCGCGGAGGAGGCCGAGGACGACAACGCGACGTTCCTCGCCAACCTGGAGCGGGCCGGGGTGGCCGACCGTGTCCGACACCTGCGGATGTTCTCCGACGCCGCGCTCGCCGAGGTGAGCGAGCCGATCGACGTGCTGTACATCGACGGCGCCCACCGCTACGCGCCGGCGCGTGACGACATCCGGGACTGGGGCGCCCGCGTCAGCGACGGCGGAACGATGCTGATCCACGACTCGTTCTCCTCGATCGGCGTGACGCTCGCGATCCTGCGCGAGCTGGTGCTCGGCGGGCGCTTCCGTTACGTGGGGCGCTCGCGCTCGATGACGATCTACCGGGCCGACCTCGGCGGCGGGGTCTCGGCCCGCGTGGCCAACGCCGGCCGGCAGCTGGCGCAACTGCCGTGGTTCGTCAAGAACGTTGCACTCAAGGTGGCGCTGACGCTCGGCCTGGGCAAGGCGCTCGCCCGGTCGGGACGACGCGTGCCCGAGTGGCCGTACTGAGCCGGGTGCTCCGGTGAGGACGCATCAGGAAGCGCTGACCGGTTGGGGTCGCACCGCTCCCTCCTCTGCCACCGTGGTCGACATCGCCGCGGACGAGTTGACCGAGCAGACCGTCGGCGAACTCGCCGCGCCACGCGGGATGATCGCACGTGGTCTCGGCCGCGCCTACGGTGACCCGGCACAGAACGGCGGTGGGGCCGTCCTGCGGCTCGCTCCCGGCCCGATCCTGCTCGACCCCACGACGGCCACCGTCACCGTCGGCGCGGGCGTCAGCCTCGACGAGCTGCTCCGCCACGTCGTGCCACGAGGGTTCTTCGTGCCGGTGTCGCCCGGCACGCGGTTCGTCACCGTCGGCGGGGCGATCGCCAGCGACATCCACGGCAAGAACCATCACGCCGACGGCACGTTCGGCGCGCACGTCGAGTCGATGACGATGGTGCTCGCCGACGGGACGCGTCGCGTCGTCTCGCCCGCGAGCGAGCCCGATCTCTGGTGGGCGACCGTCGGCGGCATGGGCCTCACCGGCATCATCGTCGACGCGACGGTCCGCCTCCTGCCGATCGAGACCAGCCGCTGTCTGGTCCTCACCGAGCGCGTGCCGAATCTCGACGCGCTGCTCGAGGTGATGGAGGCCGGCGACCACCTGTACCGCTACTCGGTCGCCTGGGTCGACCTGGTCGCGACCGGGGCGAACCTGGGGCGTTCCGTCCTCACCCGGGGCGATCACGCGACGTACGACGAGCTGGTCGCCGAACAGCCGTCGGCGGGTGCCGACCCGCTGGCGTTCCGCCCCGGCGCACTGGCGGCGGTGCCGTCCGCGATGCCGAACGTGCTCAACCGACTGGCGGTGCGGGCCTTCAACGAGCTGTGGTACCGCAAGGCCCCACGTTCCCATCTCGGTCTCGAGACCATCACGGGCTTCTTCCACCCGCTCGACATGGTGGGGGAGTGGAACCGGCTGTACGGCCGCCCCGGCTTCCTCCAGTATCAGTTCGTCGTGCCGTTCGACGCGGTCGACGCGCTGCGCGAGATCGTCCGCACCGTGTCGGCGTCCGGGCACGCGAGCTTTCTCGCGGTCCTCAAACGGTTCGGACCCGAGAACGGGGGCATGCTGAGCTTCCCGACCCCGGGCTGGACGCTCACGCTCGACCTGCCGGCCGGTGTCGCCGGGCTCGGCCGGCTCGTCGCCGACCTGGATCGCATGGTGCTCGACGCCGGCGGGCGGCACTATCTGGCCAAGGACGCCACCGCGACACCCGAGGTGATCCGGGCCGGGTATCCACGACTCGACGAGTGGCTCGCGGTGCGCCGACGGGTCGACCCGGACGGCGTCTTCGTGAGCGACCAGGCCCGACGACTCGATCTGCTGTGACCGTGATCTGTTGTGACCAGGATCGCCCCGACTGACAGGATGCTCACGTGAACAACGCCGTCAAGCAACCCCAGACGATCCTCGTGCTCGGCGGTACGAGCGACATCGGCCAGGCGATCGTGTCGGCGCTCGTGTCGCCGTCGCTGCGCCGGGTGATCCTCGCCGTTCGCCACCCTGGCGAGGTGGACGTCGACTCGATGACGTTCGGGAGTGCCGACATCGTCGCCGTGCACTTCGATGCGACCGACGTGGAGAGCCACGAGGCGCTCGTCGTCGATCTCGCGGAACGGTTCGGCGACCTCGACGTCGTGATCCAGGCGTTCGGGCAACTGGGCGAACCGGGCCTGCACGATCCGGCCGGAGCAGCGGCGCTCGCCCAGGTCAACTACGTCGGGGCGGTGTCGTCGGGGTTGGCGGTGGCGCGGCAGCTGCGCACCCAGGGCCACGGCACGCTCGTCGTGCTGTCCAGCGTCGCCGGTGTGCGCACGAGGGCCTCGAACTTCGTCTACGGCTCCACCAAGGCCGGACAGGACGCGTTCGCCACCGGACTCGGCGACTGGCTGCACGGTTCCGGAGCGCACGTGATGACCGTCCGACCGGGGTTCGTCCGCTCGTCGATGACCGCCGGCATGGAAGAGGCCCCGTTCTCCGTCGACACCGCTGACGTCGCCGAGGCCGTCGCCAACGGATTGCGGCGCGGCAGCAGCGTCGTCTGGGTCCCCGGCATCCTCCGGGTCGTGTTCGGCCTGCTGCTCCATGCCCCTGGCGTGGTGTGGCGCAAGCTCGATCGATGACCCAGGACCCGTCGGCGGCGCTGGCGGCCGCGGCCGACCGGCTGCGATCGGCCGGTGTCGTGCGGGTCGAGAGCTATGCGTGGCGTGACCTCGACGACGCCGAAGCGGGTGGATCCGAGCTGCACGCCGACGAGATCTTCCGTCGCTGGGCGGCGGTCGGCGTCGAGGTCGTGCACCGGACCTCGACGATCGACGAGGCCCGCGAGTTCGAACGCCACGGGTACCGGGTGATCCAACGCGGTGGACGGTACGACGTGTTCCCCCGGGTGGCGCTGCGACAGCTGGTTCGGCGTCGACCGTCCGACACCGCCACGGTCGAGATCTGGAACGGCGTGCCGTGGTTCGCTCCGATCTGGGCGCCCGCTCGCCGGGTGGTGTGGATGCACCACGTGCACCGCGACATGTGGGCCGAGGCGCTGCCCCGCCCGCTCGATGCTGCGGGCCGGTTCGTCGAGACCCGGTTCGCGCCGTTGTTCTATCGGAGGAGTCGTTTCGCGACCCTCTCGGAGTCGTCGGCCGACGAGATCGAGGGCCTCGGGATCGATCGTGGTCGGCTGACCGTGATCCCGCCGGGCGTCCACGAGCGCTTCACCCCGGACGAGACGCATCGCGCCGATCACCCGCACGTTGCCGTTGTCGGTCGGCTCGCGCCGGTCAAACGGCAGCGGCTGGCACTCGACGCACTGGCCGACGCCCGACGGTCGGTCCCCGATCTCACGGTCGACCTCGTCGGCGACGGACCGGATCGTCCGCTCGTCGAGGCCTGGATCCGCGAGCACGACGCATCGTCCTGGGTCTCCGTGCGCGGCCGGGTGAGCGACGACGAGCTCGTCGAGGTCTACCGACGGGCCTGGCTCGTCGTGAGCGCCTCCCACGCGGAGGGTTGGGGGATGTCGCTGACCGAGGGCGCCGCCTGTGCCACGCCATGTGTGGCGACCGACATCGCAGGCCATCGGGGATCGTGCCTCGACGGGGTGACCGGGGTGCTCGTGGCGGATCCGTCGGGACTGGGTCCGGAGGTCGAATCGCTGGTCCGCGACCACGAACGTCGTCGGCGCATGGCCGCGGCCGCCGTCGAGCACGCCCGCGGGCTGTCGTGGACCGCCGTCGCTGCCCGCCACCTCGATCTCCTCGCCGCCGCCGTCGAGCACTCCCGCGAGCGATGAGCGAACGCCCCGCATGCGGGGTTGGGCTCTATCGGTCGGAGCTCAGGTGTCGACGTGGGTCGGGACCTCGCGGTAGGCACGCCGGCTCCGGCGCAGCGTGACCAGGTCGGCGAGACCCCACACGGTGACGAGTCGGAACGCCTCGAGCACGATGCCGCGGTGCATCTTCGAGGTGCCGGCCACACGGTCGCGGAATGCGATCGGCACCTCGACGACACTCAGACCCGCCTGTACCGCCCGGTACGTCATCTCGATCTGGAAGCCGTACCCGTCCGCTTGGACACCGTCGAGTCCGATCGTCCGCAACGCGTCGGCGCGGTACACCCGGTACCCCGCGGTTGCATCGTTGAGCGCCAGGCCGAGCACGATGCCGGCGTACCGGTTGCCCCACCGCGACAGCCATGTCCGCCGCCGGGGCCAGCCGATCACCGAACCGCCGGGGATGTACCGCGATCCGATCACGAGCGCGATGCCGTGCTCCGCGAGCGAGAGCATCGTCGGGAGGACCGCCGGGTCGTGGGAGAGATCGGCGTCGATCTCCACGAGCGCCTCGTAGCCCTCGTCGAGACCGATTCGGAACGCGTGGAGGTACGCGTCGCCCAGGCCGCGCTTGACCTCGCGTTCGACGAGACGCACGTGGGGATCGGTCTCGGCCCTGGCGCTGACCAGGCGCCGCGTGTCGTCGATCGACTGGTCGTCGATCACCATGATGTCGGCGTCGGGGACGTGCTCGCGGATCCGATCGAGGATCTCGGAGATGTTCGCCGCCTCGTTGTGGGTCGGCACGATGATCAGCGTTCGCACGAAGAGCGGACCCTACTGCCTGCGCCGCACGCCGCCGGGCATGATCGCACTCACCGAGACCGACGCGACCGCCAGCCAGACGAGCGGCGCGGTCCACCCGAACCGGCTCGGCCAGTCCGGCCCGGGCGGGTAGTCGTAGCGCCACTCGGAGGCGATGATCATCCCGGCGACGATCGACCCGGCGACCAGGACCACCGCCAGCGCGAGCCACGGCCAACGCCGTCGCAACAGCAGGACCCCGAGTGCGCCGAGCGCGACCGCCGGCCCGGCGAGGAATGCCACGACCGCGATCAGCGACACGGCGAGTGACACCGACGTCCTCGGCCATCCCGGCCACCCCGTGCAGTCGAGCGCGTCGTCGGCCACGTCGTCGATCGAGGTGGCGAGAGGGTCACGCCGGGTCCACACCAGCAGCCCGACGACGGCGAGGCCCGCCAGCAACGAGAACCAGAGTGCGATCACGACACTGCCCTGCGGCGTCCACCGCATCGTGATCTCCCGCGGCCCGGCCGAGGGTGCGAGCAGCCAACCGTTCGCGTACCCGTCGATCAGGACCGGCGGCCCGAGGTCGCTCCCGTCACTCGATGCCGTCCACCCGGCGTTCCAGCTCTGCTGCAGGACCAGCCAGGCGCTGTCCTCCGACGGGCCGACGCCGGCGACGACCTCGGTGTCGTCGAACGACGACACCTCGACCGCGGGCCCGGCCGGAGCGGTGGTCACGGCGACCGTGCCGGGCCCGTCGAGCACCACCCGGTCGACGTCGAATCCGCTGAGCGCCCCCGGAGCGGAACGCAGGACGTGCACCCCGGGATCGAGGCGGAGCGGGTCGCACCCGACGAAGGTCAACTCGCTCCGCGAGGAGGCCGCACCGATCGTGCCGACGACCTGCACCGGGACCGCCTCACCGTCGATCGTGAACAGATCGTCGCGGCACCGGTCGTCGAGTTCCGCGGCCGGGTCGGCCGGAGCAGGCGTCATGTCGCCGATCGCGAGTTCGGCGATGCCGATCGGGAGCACCTCGGGGAGCCGGGAGAAGTAGTCGGGGGTGGTGCGTTCCTCGACCGCCGAGATCGTGACGACCGACCGTGTCGACGTGAAGCCGTCGAGTGGGAGTTCCGCCGTGGCGACGCCGTCGATCGCTTCGGTCGGCGGCACCGGGAGTGGCCGGGGGGTGCCGTCGTCCCCGGTGACGGTGATCTCGGTCGGGATCGAGTGCCGGCCGTCGTCGAGCCATGACAGCGTCAGGGTGTCGGCGGCGACCGGTGTGTCGATCGTGAGCGTCGCCCCGACGAGGTCGTCGAACCCGGTCTGCCAGGCGGTGGTCCGGTCGCCGTCGAGCGCGGCCGCGCCGCGCGAGCCAGGACTCCCACGCAGGCGCCGGTCGGCGCTGACCGGGTAGGTGTCGCCGAGCAAGGAGCCGAGCAGTCCGTCCGAGGCCTGCGCCGACAGGCGGAGATCACCGGTGAGGGCGAACTCGCGAGCGTCGGGCACGTCGAACTCCCGGATCAGCGTCGGCTCGGGCGGCGCCTCGTTCGGTGTCGCCGGATCGATCCGCTGCCGTGTGAACAGGTACGTCACACGTTGACCCGCGAGCAGGTCGTCGTCGACGATCCCGAACGAGTCGAGGTCGGGGCTGCGCACGACGCGGTCGTCGGTCACTCCCGGAATCCTCACCTCGGCGAGGCCGACGCCCGGAAGGATCGTGTAGTCGGCGACCTTGCCGACGTTGTCGCCGACGACCTCGAACCGCAGCGTGCGGAAGGAGTCGACGGGCAGGTCGATCGGTTGCCCCGGCTCGGCGCGTGAGCGCTCGTCGAGCACGACGTCGAACGTGGTCTCGGTCGCCAGACCGGCGTCGAGGGTGATCGTCGCGTCGATGACGTACCGGCTCGTGGTGTCGGTGATCGGCTGCAGGAGTGTGATCGTCGAGGCGTCGACCTCCTCGACGAGATCGACCTCCCAACGCAGGCCGCCGGTCGGCCCGAAGGCACCCGCACGCCAGGCGGTGGTCGGGTCGCCGTCGATCGCGAAGGTCGGCGAGTCGCCGGGGGTGAAGGCGATGCGGTTGCCGTAGTAGCTGGCGCGGACATCGGCGACGTCACCGCGGTGCGCAGCGATCGTCTGGCGATCGGTGTCGCCGTCGGGGACGAAGACGTCGAGCGGCTGGTCGGCCGGATCCTCGTCCAGCGAGAGCGGACCCTCCGCTTCGGTCGCACCGAGGTTCGAACTGACCGTCGACCAGTGGCGGGCCTGCTTGCGGTTGCCGTCGGTGACGACCCACCAGGTGTCCGGCCCGACCATCGCAGGATCGAACCGACCGGCGGACACGAGATCGTGGAGTGTCGAGGCGTAGAGCAGCGGTCGGTCGGGGTCGAGGAGGCGGGCGCCCGCGAGGTCGACGATGCTCTCCCCGCTGCCGGCGACGATCACCGGCGCTGCGGTCGACGCGGTGGTGACCGCCGCGACGGGGTCGAGGTTCCACGCCGCCACCACCGGGAACCCGATCGCCAGGTCGGCGTCGGCGAGCGTGCGCTCGTCGACCAGCGGGATCACGGTGTCGTCGGTGACGATCGGCCCGGCGAAGTCCGGTTCGCCGAGGACGCCGACCAGGTCGGGCCACAGCGAACCGGGGCGGGCGAGCAGGTAGCGCTCGTGCTCGAGATCGTTGCGCACGACGATCGTGTCGACACCGAAGCGACGGGCGATCGCCGGCAGCGTCTCGGGTTCGAACCAGCCCTCGGGCAACCGGCGCTCGAACGCGTTGAGGAGGTCGGCGGTGCCGGCCGCGCCCTGAGGGACCAGCTCGCGGGCGAGATAGGGGCGCTCGATCAGTCCGGGAAGCACGGGATCGACCGTCCCGCCCCAGCGGTAGTTGCCGAAGTCCGCTGCCGGGATCTCCCAGACGCGGCCGGCCCCCGCGGGATCGCGGGTGCTGTCCAGCCAGCCGGCGAGTTCGTCCTCGTACGCGGGCAGCGCCTCGTCGCGTTCGAGTGACGACGACATCGAGTTCGCGGTGAACCACGGGTACAACTGCACGACGACGAGGCCGATCGCGACTGCCGGTGCCATGAGCTCCCACCGGTGTCGCGAGGGTGCCTCCGTGGCGAGGCGTCGAGCGGCCAGCCACGTCCGTGCCCACTCGGCGCTCGCTGCCAGGCCGAGCGCGAGGGCGAGGATGACGAGCGGTGCCGCACGTGGCGTGGAGCGGAGCGCGAGGCCCGCCGTGGTGTCGGCGGCGAACCACTCGAACAGGGCGCCGTACGGCGTCGAGTTGCCGAGGGGCGCAGCGCCGACGCTGACGGCGAGGCCGATCAGCAGCAGCGTCGCCGCGCTCGCCCGCCCGGAGAAGCGGGTGAGGAACCCGATCAGCCCGATGCCGGCGAGCGTGAAACCGACTGCCATCACGCCCACGTGGTTCGTGTAGGGCCCAGCGGGTTCGATCCACGGGTCGAGCCGGTCGCCGCCGTAGAAGAACCAGTAGCCGAGACCGCGGGCGATCTCGGCGGGCGTGCTCGCACTCGCAACCGAGTCGTAGGTCTCCGTGTAACGCAGGATCGGGATGCCGTAGGTGCCCTGGATGCGCAGTGCCACGATCCACCAGACCGACACCGCCGCGCTGAGCGCGCCGATCTTCGCCGCCGCGCGGACCGCAGCACCGGGACGCACCCGTCCCGACGCGACATCGGTCGCCAGCCAGATGACCGGACCGAGGCCGGCGAGGACGAGCGCGGTGGCATTGACGCTGCCGACGAGTGCCACGATGACGGCGAACTGGGCGGCGGGCTTCCAGGAACGAGTGCGGGCGGCCTTCGACACCAGCAGCACCATCCACGGCAACGCCGCCCACGGGCCGAGGATCACCGACAGCCGGGCGAGATAGCTGAGCAGGTAGGGGCTGAAGCCGTAGGCGAACGCGGCGACGAGCGCGCCGGTGGTGCTCCATCCGAGCCACCGGGCGAGGCGGAACATGCCGAAGGCGGCAGCGAACACGATCGTGCCCCAGAGCAACCGCTGGGTGAACCAGTCCGGCGATCCGAGCGCTTCCATCACCCAGTAGTAGGGGCCCAGTGGGAACAGGTAGCCGATGTTCTGGTGGGGGACGGTGCCCGCCCCGACCGATGGGTCCCACATCGAGGTTGCCTGGCGGAGCACCGCTGACGGATCGAGGGTGAGGTACGTCTTGGTGTCGGCGCTCACCCGGCCGGGTCGCGTGAGCAGGATCGGGCCGTAGGCGGCGATCGCGAGGATCAGCGCGGCGACCCGGTTGGGATGTCGGGCGGCCCGTTCGATCATCGAAGCCCGGGACATCGGCTGAGAACGTACAGGGTCAGCGGCGCTCGCGTTCGGCATCGGTGGCGAACATCGCACCGACGGCGATCGTGAGCACGGCGAACAACGCGAGGCCGTTGAGGTGGTCGAAGTGGGTCGTCCAGCCGGCGTTGGGGAACGGACGGTCGCGCCGTTCGATCCAGACGACGGCGAGGGCCGTCGACGCGAGCAACGCGACACCGACGAGTTCGTACACGCGGCCGGCCCAGCGTCCCCGTGCCCACGCCGTGGCACCGTACGACACCGCCGCAGTTGCGAGTGCGGCGACGCCCCAGACCGGAGCGACGAGCACGACGGCGGCCACGACCAAAGTCGTGGCAGAGGCGACCAGTCGTCGTCTCGAGCTGCTGGGTGGACCGCTGACCAGTCGGGGGGCGCGTAGGCGTGCAGGCCGCGCCCGGGGACCGGCGAGCGCCACACCGATGCACAGCAGGGCCCCCAGCGCCGAGACCGCGAGTCCGAGGGTGACCGGCCGCTGTGCCGTCCACCGGAACTCGACCCGCGACGGCGAGGTGGTCGGGGCGAGCCACCACCCGTTGAATCCGCCGTCGACCAGCCGACTCGCACCGAGCGAACGTCCGTCGGCGCTCGCCTCCCAGGCGTCGTTGAACCCCTCGCCCAGCACGACCCAGCAACCATCCGGGCACGGGCCGACCGTGACGTCGCGGGCGCGAGGTTCGTCGCGGGTCACCTCGACGGGGATCTCGCTCGCAGCCGCCGGAGTTGCGGTGCGTTCGGCGTCGTCGGTGAGGGCGACACGATCGACCGTGAGCGCCGTCGACTCCGATGACGCCGATGACGTCAGGTCGTGGACTCCCGCAGAGAGTTCCAGCGGCGTGCACGCCGTCGCGGTCACCGCTTCGCCGTCGAGGAGTGCACCCACCGTGGTGTCGAACGAGATCGGCACGGGCCGGCCGTCGACGTCGAGGAACCCGGCGGTGCACTCGGCCACGATGGTTGCCGTGCGGTCGATCACGACCGGCTCGACGCCGAGCTCGGCGATCGCGGTCGGGAGGATCCGCGGGTCGCCGTACCGGCGGTCGATCGTCGTGCGCTCGTCGATCGCAGTGATCACGAACTCCAACGGTCCCGCCGTCGACGTGCGAACGAAGGTCTCGGGCAGCTGGATCATGCTGCGGCCCGACGGGTCCGGCGGCGGCACGACCGCGTCGACCACCTCGCCGTCGGCCCGCAACTGCACGCCCGTGACGGGCGAGAACGTCCCCGGCGCCTGGGTGATCGAGAGATCGGTGCCGAGCGGGTCGACGGTGTCGAAGCTCAGGACGGCTCCGACCGAATCGTCGAACCCGGTGATCCATGCCGTGCTCGGGTCGCCGTCGACCGCCGCGACGCCCCGCTGAGCGACGCCGCCGGTCACCCGAGTGCTGGCGCTGGGCGGAGTCGACGACGTCGCCGCGGCGAAGAGATCGGCGAGCTCGGCATCGGTGGCCCGCCGATCGAGACGGAGCGTGGCCGTGGCCTCGACGGTGCGCGTCGTCGGGAGCTCGAAACGGCGCCGGATCTCCCGCTCGGGATCGGCACGCCACGGATCGGTCGGGTCGGTCCGCCACCTCGTGAACAGCAGTGCCACGGGGGTGTCGGCGCCGAGCGCGTCGAGTCCGTCGGTCGGCACCCGGATGATCTCGGTGGTCGGATCGAGGCCGAGGTCGATCTCGCTGAAGCCGACGCCGGCGGACGATGCTGCCAACGGGAACGAACCGGGTGAGATCTCGGTGATCTCGATCGTGACCGTCCCGCCGCCCTCGACCGCCGGGATGGCAACGGTCTGGCCGGCCTCCCCGAACGATGCTTCGTCGAGTTGGACGGTGATCGGATCGTGATCGTCGACGGTGATCGTGACGGCGGCGATCGAGCGTCCGCCGGTCGCCGGGGTGGGTTGACGCAGGCGCAGCGAGTCGACGCCCCCGGTCGGGGCGGCCCCGTCGGCGAGGTCGAGCCGGAGGCGTTCGCCGATCGGATCGCCGTGGTCGGCGACGGTCCACGCCGTGGTCGGATCGCCGTCGATCGCGAACACGGCGCGATCCTCGGGGCGGTAGGCGAAGGGCTCGCCGTAACTCGATGCGATCGCCCGGACCGGACCGTCCTGGACGGCGACCGTCTGCCGATCGGGATCCGCCGGGAAGACCTCGAGGCGCTGGTCGGCGCTCGTGGCGTCGAGCACGTCGATCGCGGACCCGCCCGGCTCGGTGTGCCCGCGGACGTCCTGAGAACCGCGCCAGTGGTGAGCCTGGTCACGATTGGAGTCGGTGACGATCAACAGGTCGGCGTCGGTGAGGGCGTCAGCGAGCGCGTCGTCGTCGAGCGACGCGCTGTAGCGGACCAGTTCGCGACCCGTCAGCAGGCCGGCGGCCGCAGCGTCGACGATCCCGTCACCGGATCCGGACACCACCACGGAGGAGGGCTTCGCACGGATGACACCGATCGGGTCCTCCACGGGAACGAGGGCAACCGGGGACAGCGGGCGCCCGATCGCCGCGTCGACGAGCGAGGTGGGATCGATCATCGGGACCTCCGGCGTGTTCACCGTGGGCTCACCGAATCGTTCGGCGGGACCGAGTCCAGGTGGGAGGGCGGTTCCCGTCGTGTCGCCGGCCAGGAGCGCGTCGACGAGCTCGGGCCGGGCGGTGCGGAAGCGCTCGAATGCGGCGTCGTTCGAGAGCCACAGCGTGTCGCTGCCGAGCAGGCGGGCGACCGGCGCGACCGCGTCGGCCTCGATCGTCCCCTCCTGGAAGCGGTCGTCGAGTGCGTAGAGCAGATCCATCGCGCCCGCGGAGCCGAGCGGGAGCAGGTCGCGGGTGACCAACGGCTTCTCCGAGAGGCCCACGACGGGCGGGTCGACGGTGTAGCCCCACCGGAACGCTCCGAACTCCGCGCCGGGGAGCTGCAGCACCCGGGCCCCGGGGTCGGTGCGATCGAGTGCGTCGACCGCAGCGTCCCAGGCGGCCGGTGGATCCTCGTCGCGCTCGATCGCCGGGTCGACGAACGCCCGATTCCACAGCGACGGCAGGTTCGCCAGCGCCAGCAGCGCCACGCCGAGCGCGGCGGCGAGTCTGAGACCGGTGCCCGAACGAGCGTCGCCGCTCTCCGGGAGTCGTGCCGGAAGTGCGCTGACGAGAGCGCCCGCGCCGAGCGCGAGACCGATCAGGAACACGGGGACGGCGCGAGTGCTGCTGCGTAGCGCCAGTGCCAGTCCGGATTGGTCGTCGACGAGCAGCGCCGTCAACGGCGACGGCTGGTCGATCGGGTGGACGCCCACGGCGAGCAGCGCCCCGACGGCCACGCACATCGCAGCGAACCGGCGTTGCGGCCACGAGGTGATCGCAAGTCCGACCAGGCCGACGACGACCACCGCGTAGCTGACCGCGATGGTGCGGAGGCTCACCAGGTGGTCGAACGACGCGATGGTCGTCGGGCCGAACGCATCTCGTTGGTAGAACAGCCAGTAGCCGAGACCCCGGATGACCTCGGAGCCGGTGGCGTTGCGGCTCACGTCCTCGACCGTCTCGGAGTAGTTCAACACCGGGGCGCCGAAGCGGCCCTGCACGATCAGCATGCTGATCCACCAGATCGACACCGTCAGGCACAGCACGGCGATGCGTACGGTGACACCGATCGCGTGCCGCCACGAGATCCGACCCTGCCAGGTGGCGTGGACGATCCAGAGCACCGGCGCGGGCACGATCATCGCCAGGGTCGTGGCGTTGGCGGAGCCGACCGTCGCGACGATCAGCGCGATCAACGCGGGATCGCGCCACGGCCCGAGACGATGGCGCCAACCGGCCTGCTCCGGTCCGTCGCCTCCGACCGGCTCGTCGGGCTCGGCTGCCCCTGTGGCTCGCACCGTCAGCGCAACGATCCAACCGAGACCCGCCCAGGGCAGCAGGAGCAGCGAGGTCCGCGAGATGTACGGCAGGAGGTACGGTGAGGTCTGATAGACGACGGCTGCAACCACGGCGCCGAGCGCCGACACGCCGAGCAGGCGGGCGGCCCACGTCATGCCGACGCCGGCCAGGAACATGATCGTGCCGATCCACAGTCGCTGGGCGACCCAGTCCGGCAGGCCGACGCTGTCGAAGAGGAGGTACCACGGCCCGCTCGGCCAGAGGTAGGTGATCTGCTGGTGGGGCACCCACCCGGCGAACTGATCCGGCTCGAAGGTCGATGCTGCCCGACCGAGCAGCCGAGCAGGATCGAAGTACAGGAAGAGCTTGGTGTCGGCCGGCATGCGCCCGGGTGAACTGGCCAGCGCAGGGACGTAGGCGAGGATCGCGAGCAGCGCCACGCTCGCAGCGGTGGAGTGACGGCCGAGGCGGGCCGTCAGGCTCATGGGATGACGCCGAACACGGCGTAGAGGCCCGTGAGCGTGGCCAGGCCGGCGCCGCACACCACCAGGGTGGCATCCCAACCGAGGTACTCCCAGCTCGCACGGTCATCCGATTCCTGCTCGGACGCCTCCGGCCACCAGGCGGCGATCGCGATGAAGAACGGGAACGCCGTGAACAGGAACCGCGGCCGGGCGGTCACCGTCTCGGGGATCAGCATCAGTGCCACGACGACGGCGCAGTAGGCGGCCAGTGTCCACGGCAGGCGGATCTTCCAGGCGCAGAAGACCATGAAGATCAGCACCGCCATCGACAACGCGGTGAGCGCGTCTGCGGGCGACGACAGCGGGCTGGTGACGAATCCCCAGGTGTTGGCGACTGCGGTCGCACCGAAACTGGTCCCCTCCGACCAGGCCTCACGCTGCACCCGGAACCACGCCCCGCGTTCACCGGCGGTGTGGTCGACGTACCACTGGAACGCCAGGAACCCGACCGGTGCCATCGCGACCGAAGCGAGCGACCACCACTGGCGCGAGCGCCGGATCGCCAGGAAACTCGCAACGGCACAGGCAGCGACGACCGCGATGCCGTTGGGGCGCGTCGCCGTCGCGAGCCCTGCCGCGAGTCCTGCGAGCAGCCAGCGCTCGTCGATCAGCAGGAGCAGACACGCCGCCGCCAACACGATGAGGAGCGCCTCGGAGTAGGCGAACGACAAGATCGCGCTCCCCGGGAACACGGCATAGAGCGTCATCGACCGGGCGGCGACCGACACGGAGTAGAGCCGCTTGGCCAACAGCCCGACCAGGACCACCGACACGGCACCGAGCACGAAGTTGAGGAACAGGGCCGCGAGCGTGTCGCCGCCCGGCAGCACCCAGTCGAGGGTGCGGACCGTCCACGGGTACAAGGGGAAGAACGCGGCGCGGGCCTCGATCTGTTCGTAGGTGATGTCGGCCGGGATCGAGCTGGGATATCCCCGTCGTACGAGTTCGAGGTACCACCGGCCGTCCCACGAGGTCAGGACCTCGCCGATGATCGTGGCTGCACCCCGTTCGGGCTCGCCGTCCGCCCGGGCATCGACGGTCATCTGTGCCGCTCGCACGGCGGTGGCACCGATCACGCACAACCGGGAGACCAGATAGACACCGAGACCGACGACGAGTGCGCGTGTCCAGGTCGCCCGGCCGGGGTCGGCGGCCGGCCCGGTCGAGTCGGTCTCCGCCGCCGCACTGCCCGTGAACATCGCTGCGAAGCTAGCAGCGCGAGGTGCCCGGAACGGGGCGCCACCATCGTTTCGGATGTGTGAATCCGGGCGGATGATCGCCCACGGACCCGTGCCACTTTGTACAGTCGCGGCGCATGCCGGTCCATCTGCCCGACACCGTCGACGCCGCCGTCGACGCACTCGCATCGGATCACTCCGCGACGGTGCTCGCCGGCGGCACCGACCTGATGGTGGAGGTCAACGACGGGCACCGACGTCCCGAGCGCAGCGTCGTCGTCGTGAACCGGATCCCCGAGCTGCGGTCGTGGCGTCGTGATCCGCTCGCTGCGACCGTGACGATCGGGGCCGCCGTGAGCCATCGCGAGATCGAGACCGGCCCGCTGGCCGAGCTGCTGCCGGCGCTCGCCGAGGCGGCACGGACGGTCGGGTCGCCCCAGATCCGCAACGCCGGCACCCTCGGTGGCAATCTGGGCACGTGCTCGCCGGCCGGCGACGGCCTGCCGGTTCTCTCCGCGCTCGACGCCACCGTCGAACTCGCATCGAGTTCGGGACGGCGCACGCTGCCCGTCGGCGAGTTCATGCTCGGTGTGAAGCGGACGGCACTGGCGCCCGGCGAGATGATCGTGTCGATCACGGTGCCCCTCGTCGAGGGATGGCAGGGCTATGCGAAGGTCGGTGTCCGCAATGCGATGGTGATCGCCGTCGCGAGTGCGTGCGTCGTGCTCGATCGCTCGCGCGAGCGGGTGGCGGTGGCCCTCGGATCGGTCGGCCCCACGATCCTGCGGTGTCCCGAGGCGGAGCAGCACCTGGCATCGACGATCGACTGGAGCAACCTCGGCGTCTCTCCCGATGATCTGGCGACCTTCGGCGAGCTGGTGTCGAGGGCAAGCCGCCCGATCACCGATCACCGTTCGACCGCCGAGTACCGGCGCCACGCCGTCGGCGTCCTTGCCCGTCGACTGGTCCGTCGGGCGTCGAGCAGCGAGTTGGCGGCATGACCGGTCGGACGAGCGACGGCGACCACTACGTCCTCGACGTCAACGGCGAGCCGCGAGAGGTGACCGACTCGTGGTTGGGCGAGAGCCTGCTCGACGTGTTGCGGGACCGGCTCGGGCTGGTCGGCACCAAGGGCGCCTGTGAGCAAGGGGAGTGCGGGTCGTGCAGTGTGCTGCTCGACGGGGTGCTCGTGTGTTCGTGTCTGGTGATGGCGGCGAGCGCCGTCGGTCAGCCGATCGTGACGATCGAGGGCGTTGCGCCGGTCGGCTCGCCCTCGGACGTGCAACAGGCATTCGTGGATGCCGGCGCCGTGCAGTGCGGTTTCTGCACTCCCGGGCTGGTCATGGCGGTCCATGACCTGCTCGAGCGGTCCGCCACGCCGTCGGACACGCAGATCCGTGAGCAGTTGGCGGGCAACGTGTGCCGCTGCACGGGGTACGGACGGATCATCGACGCCGTACAGCAGGTCGCGCTGGCACGACGGGAGACCCCGGACGCGGGGGACGGGCGATGAGCGTCGTCGACACCGCCGTCACACCGGGGACCGGCACGCGCCACGGGACGATCGGAACGTCGCCGACCAGGCCCGACGGCGTCGCGAAGGTGCAGGGGAGCTTCGAGTTCTCGTCCGACCTGTCCGCCGACGGATGTCTGTGGGGTGCGACCCTGCGGTCGCCGCACCCGCACGCCCGCATCCGCTCGATCGACGTCAGCGGCGCCTGGAGGATCGACGGGGTCGAGACGGTCGTCACCGCCGCCGACGTTCCCGGCCAGACGAGCTACGGCTTGATCAGCCAGGACCAGCCCGTGTTCGCATCCGATGTCGTCCGGTACGTCGGCGAACCGATCGCCGCAGTCGCCGCCGACCACCCCGAGACGTGCCGGCGGGCGCTCGCCGCCATCGTCGTCGATTACGACGTCCTCGAACCGCTCCTCGACCCCGAGGCGGCGATCGACGGCAGTCACCCGCCGATCCACCCGGACGGCAACCTGATCCGCCACCAGCGCATCGTGTGTGGCGACGCCGACGTGATCGGCGA
The DNA here is from genome assembly GCA_963712775.1 of Ilumatobacteraceae bacterium. Classification (GTDB taxonomy): domain Bacteria; phylum Actinomycetota; class Acidimicrobiia; order Acidimicrobiales; family Ilumatobacteraceae; genus Sva-07. Next base: position 76,218 of record CAVQJG010000007.1, read on the forward strand.
CGTCGTCGTCGAGGGCACGTACGAGATCGGCATGCAGGACCAGGCATTCCTCGGTCTCGAAGCGGCGCTCGCCGTGCCGGATCCGGGCGGTGGCGGTGTGGAGTTGCATGTCGCCACGCAGTGGTTGCACGAGGACCGGGCCCAGATCGCTGCATGCCTCGACCTCCCGGTCGACTCGGTCCGTCTCGTGCTCGGCGGCGTCGGCGGGGCCTTCGGTGCACGCGAGGACATCAGCCTGCAGGTCCACACCTGTCTGCTCGCACTGCGCCTCGGCCGCCCCGTGCGGATCGCCTACAGCCGGGCGGAGAGCTTCCTCGGCCACGTGCACCGCCACCCGGCCACGATCTGGATGCGCCACCACGCCACGTCGGCGGGCGAGATCGTCAAGATCGAGTCGCGGATGGTGTTCGACGGCGGTGCGTACGCTTCGACCTCCTCTGCAGTGCTGATCAACGCGGTCACCCACACCCAGGGGCCGTACCGGTGCGCGAATGCCGTCGTCGACGGCTACGCGGTCCGGACGAACCATCTGCCGTGTGGCGCCATGCGCGGGTTCGGCGTCGTGCAGGCCTGTTTCGCCCACGAGTCACAGATGGACAAGCTGGCGCTGGCGTGCGGTGTCGATCCGGTGGAGATCCGCCTGCTCAACGCGATGCGCACCGGCGACCCCTTGATCACCGGTCAGCCGGTGCTCAACGTCGCTCCGGTCGAACGCTGCATCCGCGACACCGCTGCGTTGCCACTGCCCGACGAACCGATCGGCGGTCGACCCGGTGCCGACGGCGTCTCCGACGTGATGAAGCTGCCCGGTGGGGCCGGTCGCACCGCCGGTCGAGGCGACATCGTCCGCGGGATCGGATGGGCCGTGGCGATCAAGAACCTCATGTACTCCGAGGGTTTCGACGACTACGCCACGGCCCGTTGTCGCCTCGCCGACGGCGTCGCGACGCTCAAGTTCGCCACCTCCGAGGTCGGTCAGGGTTTCGTGACGATCGCTCCACAGATCGCTCGCACGATCCTCGGCGTCGACGAGGTCGTCCTCGATCGCATCGACACCCAGGTCGGTTCGGCGGGCTCGACGTCGGCGTCGCGCCAGACGTGGATGAGTGGCGGGGCGGTCGATGCAGCGTGCCGAACCGTGCGCGAGCGCATGTTCGAGTACGTCGGGAGGGTCCACGATGTCGATCCGATCCGCCTGGCCGTGGACGGCACCGACCTCGTCGACACCGTCTCCGGGTGGCGACTGTCGGTGGCCGAGGCGACCGCCGGCATCGAGTTCGACGAGACGGTCGAGTACCGGCATCCCGCCACCGAGGAACTCGACGAGAACGGCCAGGGCAACTGTCACACGGCGTTCGCCTTCGTGGCCCATCGTGCGGTGGTCGACGTCGACCCGGAGCTGGGCCTCGTGAAGGTCGTCCAGATCGCGACGGCGCAGGACGTCGGACGGGCACTCAATCCACTGTCGGTGATCGGGCAGATCGAAGGCGGGATCGCCCAGGGCCTCGGGCTCGCGGTGATGGAGGAGATCGTCCAGCTCGACGGGGTGATCCGCAACGGCAACTTCACCGACTACCTGTTGCCGACGTTCCTCGACATGCCCGAGGTGGTCGCAACGCTCATCGAGGAACCCGATCCCCACGCCCCGCTCGGAGCGAAGGGGGTCGGTGAGCCGCCCTGCATCTCCTCGACGCCGGCGATCGTCAACGCGATCCGCGACGCGCTCCGTCAGGTCGACGGCGTCGGCAAACCGCTCGATCGAGTCCCCGTCCGCCCCGCCGACATCTGCCTCTGATGCGGTGGCGGAGGCGTTGCATCAGGGGTCAGACCCCTGCTGCAACGCGGATGTCGGCGGTTCCGTTCCGGGCGGCTAGCTTCGGCGCTCATGCCTGACGAGCGCGAGATCATGACCTGGGACGTCTTCGGGACGGCCTCCCGAGACCTGGCGCAGATGGTCGTCGACAGCGGGTACGAGCCCGACATGGTGCTCGCGATCGCCCGTGGTGGACTGCTGATCGGCGGGGCGATCGGGTATGCACTGTCGGTCAAGAACGTGTACACGATGAACGTCGAGTTCTACACCGGTGTCGACGAACGGCTCGAGGTGCCGCGCATCCTGCCGCCCGCCCCCGACTTCGTCGATGTCTCCCACGCCCGCATCCTGATCGTCGACGACGTGGCCGACACCGGCCACACCCTGCGTTCCGTCCAGGAGTTCTGCGCCGGCAAGGTCGCCGAGGTGCGCACCGGGGTGCTCTACGAGAAGTCGCACTCCGTCGTGAAGTGCGACTACATCTGGAAGCGCACCGATCGGTGGATCAACTTCCCGTGGAGCGACAAGGAACCAGTCGCGAAACGCGACTGGAGCGTCAAGGACGCCTGAACGGTCGTCGAGGAACCTCGGCGCGCCGATCAGGGTGTGAACGCGGCGCGCTGGGCCTGTTCGAGGCGGTCGCGGAGTCGCTTGGCGGGCACGATCCCCAGCAGTTTGCCCTCGCTCCACACCGTGACGACCGGGCGCAGTGGGTTGAGGCGCGGCAGCACGGTGGCGAGGTCCTCGTCGGGCGCCGCCTTGGCCAGCGACGTGAACGGCACCATCAACTGGGTGAGCATCACCATCGTGCGTCGCTCCGCCGGCACGGCCCACAGCTGCTCCTCCAGGACGAGACCGTCGAGTTCGCCGTCGTCACCGACGACTGCGACTGCACCGGCACTGCCGAGCCGCTGACGCTGCCAGATCATCGAGTCGGCGTCCATGTCGGTGCCGGCCTGGGCGACACCGAACCACGTGAGGTCGCCGACCTTGATGCCATCGAGCTGTTCGCCGATGTACGACGCCATGACCTCGGCCCGGGCGTTCATGGCGATGAAGATGCCGACGATGATCACGAACACACCGAACTGACCGTTGAGCATCATCACGACACCGAGGCCGGCGAGGCCCCAGCCGAGCACGCGCCCGGCGTTGCCGGCGTCACGCATCGCTCGGTACTTGTTGCCGGTGCGGGCCCAGCGGGCCGCACGGAGGACCCGGCCACCGTCGAGCGGTGCGCCCGGCAGCATGTTGAACACGGCCAGGACCAGGTTGACGACGCCGATCCACCCGATGGCGGTCGACTGCAGCGCGATGCCGATCCCGAGGCCGGCGAGGCCGATCACGAGGCTCACCAGTGGTCCGGCGACGGCGATCAGGCCGTCCGCACGGGGAGTCGGCGGTTCGCGGTCGAGATGAGCCACGCCGCCGAGTGCCCACAGGTCGATCGACTGGGTCTCGACGCCGTAGCGGCGGGCGACGAGTGCGTGGCCGAACTCGTGGGCGAGGATCGAGCCGAAGAAGGCCACGGTGGCGATCAGGCCGGGGGCGACCCCGAGTGAGGCGGCAAGGTTGACACCGAACAGGACGGCGACGAGGGCCATGCTCCAGTGGGCCCGTACGGGGATACCGGAATAGGTGCCCAGTCGGATCGAACCAGTGGTCATGACGGGGGAGTGCTCCTTTCGAAGAACACGATGGGGAGAATCTATGCGGGTCAACCACCCCGCGAACCCCGGCATTCCGCCGTTCACGAGAACGGTTCAGGAGCGCTGTTCGAGGATGACGGTGGCGCAGTTGCGGCCGCTCGCGCCCCACACCCCGGCACCGGGGAACGTGGCGGCGCCGGTGAGGTACAGGCCTTCGACGGCGGTCTCGTACCTCGTGAGCTCGGGATTCTCGTTCCGGAACGCCGCGAGGGGGCCGCCGGCGAAGCTCGTCGCATGGCCGGCCGGGAGGTGGAAGTCGCGCTCGTACACGTCGGGGGTCATCGCCCGCCACTCGATGATCGAGTCGAGGAAGCCCGGTTCGCAGAGCTCGGCGAAGGCCTCCAGCCAGCGTCGCGGTTCGGTGGAGTCGGCCCAGCCGCCCGTGAACCCGAACGGGGTGTACAGGGCTTCGAGCGACAGCACGTGGCGTCCCTCCGGGGCGATCGACGGATCGAGGAGGCTCGGCACGTTCACCAACATCCCCGGCCGGTCGAGGATTCGGCCCTCGGCCATCATCGTCGCACCCCGGTCGATCTCCGCGAGGCTGGGCCCGATCGCCGAGGTCGGCCCGAGCGGACGGTCGAAACCACGCAGCACCGGCGGTGTCGAGAGCACGGCGTCGATCTTCGACTCGTACCCCTGGTCGTGACGGACGTTGCGCCATCTTCTCACGAGGTCGTTCGCCGACGCCGGCGGGTGTTTCAGCCAGCGCAGGAACGTGTCGTGAGGATTGCACGCCGACACCACGACCGGTGCCGAGATCTCGGTCCCGTCGGCGAGGGCGACACCGCTGACCCGCTCGCCGGAGCACATGATCGTGTCGACCGGGCTCTTCGTGCGCAGGGAGCCGCCTGCCGCCTCGAACGCCGCGAGCAGTGTCGCGGGTACCCGACCGCTGCCCCCGATCGGCCGGCCCACCGTGGCCACGTGACGCATCGCATGGGTCAACGCGCCGAGCCCACTGCCCGGCATCTCCGGCGTGATGCCCCACACCATCGGCCCGGTCACGGCAGCGGGTCCCATGATCGCTTCCTCGTCGAAGAACGATCGCAGCACATCGGCGGCGCTTCGCCGCGACCACCGCATCAGCGTGCTCGCGCCCCTGAACCTGCGGCGCAGTGCGAGCTTCGTCAGACCGGCGATGGTCGGTGGCTCTGCTGCCGCCTCGAAGATCATGCGGACCGCCGGTGCGGCAGCCGAGACGTAGCGGCGGTAGCCGTCGACCTGGGTGGGGAAGTGCCGGCCGATGTCGTCGAGCGTGGCCTCGAGATCGTGGTGGTGCGACCAGCCCTGGCCGGCCGCGGCGCTCGCCCACGAGAAGTTGTGCTGCACTGGTTCGAGGTCGATGTACTCGAGCCCGAACTCGCGCAATCGCAGTTCCTCGATCACCGGGGTGGTGCGGAACGTGAGATGGTCGCAGTTGCAGATGTTGACGGTCGCCCCCGCGAACTGCTCACTCGCCGCGGTCCCGCCGACGTCGGCTCGGGCCTCGAGGAGGAGGGTGCGCATGCCGCTGCGGGCGAGGTAGGCCGCGGTCACCAGGCCGTTGTGACCGGCGCCGATCACGATGGCGTCGAAGTCGTGTGATGCAACCGTTGGCACGGGCGAGAGTCTCTCGCACTTCGATGTCGGCGGCGTAACGTGCCGGTGTGTCTTCTGTTTCGCGCCGTCTCATCGAACTCCGGGGACCCGACATCGCCGAGCTGGTCACCTCGTCGAGCATCTTCGTGCAGCCTCTCGGGGCCGTCGAGCAACACGGCCCGCACTTGCCGTTCAACACCGACCTCCTGATCGCCGAGCGGGTGGCGACCACGGCGGTGGAACGGGTGGGGGAGGTCCTCGACGTGTGGCTCCTCCCGCCGCTGGCGTACACGAAGTCCAACGAGCATGCCTGGTCGGCCGGAACGATCTGGCTGTCGGCGACGACGTTGCTGGCGGTGCTCGACGACATCGGGCGATGCGTGGCCACCACGGGGGCGCGCAGGCTGGTGTTCCTCAACGGCCACGGCGGCAACTCGGCCCTCGTCGGGGTCGCCAACCGCGAGATCCGCCTGGCGCACGGGCTGATGACGTTCCTCGCCCACCCGGGCGTACCGCCGGACCAGGGTGGCGCGTCGCCGGCCGACGAGCTCGGCATGGGGATCCACGGGGGCACCGACGAGACCTCGATCATGCTCCACCTCGCCCCCGATCTCGTCGACATGTCGGCGGCGACGCGCAACGTGCCCGAGTCGCTCGCCGAGAACCGTTACGTCCGTTTCGGTGGGGCCGTCGGCTTCGGCTGGCTCTCGAACGACTTCGGACCCGACGGTCACATCGGCGACCCGACGCCCGCCACCGCCGAGCGTGGCCGGCTGCTGTTCGACGGTGCGGTCGACGCGTTCTGCGACGCCCTCGCCGAGATCGCCCGCTTCGAGCTGCCGACGAGATGAGCCCGGACCGGAGCGCCGGATCCGCCGGCGGACACGACATGCTGCGAATCGACGTCGGACGGCTGCTCGCCCGAATCGACGAGCTCGGCGACGATCGGCCGGATCGACGGGCCCAACGGCGAGTGGGGAAACGCCCGTCTCGCCCTGACCGACGACGACCGGCTCGGGCGCGACCTCGTGGTGACCTGGATGCGCGACCTGGGTCTCGACGTGTCGATCGACGCGATCGGCAACGTCGTGGCGACACGGCCCGGTGCCGATCCGACGCTGGCGCCGGTCATGGTCGGCTCGCACATCGACACCGTCGGCACCGGGGGGCGATTCGACGGCAACCTCGGGCGTGCTCGCCGGTCTGGAGGTCGCCGAGACACTGGCGCAGCACGACATCGTGACCGAGCGACTCGTTCCAGGTGGCCTTCTTCACCGACGAAGAAGGGCGCCCGGTTCGCCCCTGACATGCTCGGCAGCCTCGTGTACGTCGGAGGGATGCCCGTCGAGACCGCGCTCGACACGATCGCCGCCGACGACGGCGCGCGCCTCGGCGACGAACTCGAACGGATCGGGTACGCCGGCGCGGTGCCGTGCCCGACGGCGACTGCGCCGTCCGCCTACGTCGAACTGCACATCGAACAGGGCCCGGTGCTGGAGGACGAGGGGATCACGATCGGTGTGGTCGAGGGGGTGCAGGGCATCTCGTGGACCGAGATCGTGATCGTCGGCCAGTCGGCCCACGCGGGCACGACCCCGATGCGGCTGCGTCGCGATCCCGCCTACTGTGCCGGAGCGATCGCGACCTTCGTCCGCGACCTCACCAGGAGGCTCGGCCACGACCAGGTCGGCACGGTCGGCCGGATCGACGTGTACCCCAACCTGGTCAACGTCGTACCGTCGCGAGTGGTCATGACGGTCGATCTGCGCAACACCGACGAAAGCGCACTGGTCGAAGCCGAATCACTGCTCGAGACGTTCCTCTCGGACCTGGCAGCGAGCGAGGGCGTCGAGATCAGCACCCGGCGGTTGGCCCGCTTCGAGCCGGTGGACTTCGACCCGGCGATGATCGACCTGGTCGGCGCGACGGCGCGATCGGTTGGGTCTACTCGACCAAGCGGATGTCGAGTGGCGCCGGTCACGATGCGCAGATGATGGCGCGGATCTGTCCGACGGCGATGATCTTCACCCCGAGCGTCAACGGGTTGAGCCACAACATCGCCGAGTTCACCGAGGCAGCCGACATCGAGGCGGGTGCCAACGTGCTGCTGCACGTGGTGCTCGACCGGCTCTCGGTCAGGACGTGACCGCGCCCGTGGGCGGAACTCGTTTCGACCTGGTGACGTTGGACTCACCCGCCACCGACGAACTGGCGGTGTTCTGGTCGGCAGTCGCCGATCTGCACGAGGTCGAGCGGGAGGACGGCGACCGATGGATCGTGCTGGCCGATGGGGTGGGCGTGCGCCGCCTGGGCATCCAACGTGGCCGGGTTCGGCCCGGTTCGGTCCATCTCGACCTCGCGTGCGACCCAGCGGATTTCGAGGCAGAAGTCGCCCGTCTGGTCGGCCTCGGTGCCGAGGTGCTCGCCGGGCCGCGGCACGAGCCGTACGGTTCGATCGTCAACTTCGCCGATCCCCAGGGCAATCCGTTCGACCTGTGCGCCTACGGTTGATCCGACCACGACCGGTCGTTGCCTTCCTCTCGATCGACCGCGACTAACCTCGCCGAGGGGTGGCAGTTTCCGGTGACCGCAGCGCCGAAACATGATGTTCACGCTCGTCGGATGCGAGCGTGCGACCTCGGCAACTAGCTTCAGCGAGGACATGATGACCGAGACCGAGATCGCCGTCGATGAGCCGCTCACCGGCGGCTCGCCCCGGCTGCGATTCGAGCACCTGTCGATGGTGTTCCCCGACGGAACGCACGCGATCGACGACGTCTCGTTCACGGTGCACGCCGGCGAGTTCGTCACCGTCGTCGGACCCTCGGGGTGCGGCAAGTCGACGCTGCTGCGCATCGCGTCCGGGCTGACGGAACACACGGCGGGCATCTGCGACGTCGACCGCAACTCGCTCGGCTACGTGTTCCAGGACGCAACGCTGCTGCCGTGGCGAACCGTGCAGCGCAACGTCGAACTCAACGCCGAACTCCAGCACATGCCCAAGGCGGAGCGGGCTGCCAAGGCCGCCGAGGCGATCGAGTTGGTCAACCTCGTCGGCCACGAGGACAAGTACCCCAAACAGCTGTCCGGTGGCATGAAGATGCGTTGCTCGCTGGCCCGATCGCTCGTGCTCCATCCGCAGATCTTCCTGTTCGACGAACCGTTCGGCGCGCTCGACGAGATCACCAGGGAGCGTCTCAACGACGAGCTGATCAGCCTGTTCAACTCCGAGAAGTTCGCGGCGCTCTTCATCACGCACTCGATCGCCGAGGCGGTCTTCCTGAGCACCCGGGTGCTGGTCATGTCGGCCCGTCCCGGCCGGATCATCGGCGACTACCCGATCCCGTTCGGCGCCGAGCGCCCGCAGGAGATCCGCTTCCTCCCGGAGTTCGCCGAGATCTGTGGGCAGATCAACAACGACCTGAAGGACGCGCACTCGTGACCACGCTCGACGACCGCTCCGCCGGCCTCGAACACTCGGCCGGATCCGATGCTGCTGATGCCGCCGTGGCTGCGGCCACCGCCGACATCGGGCCCGCGCCGGGACCGCCCAGGTGGAAACGGGCGCTGAACTTCTTCCCGCCACTGTTCACGTTCGTGCTCTTCATCGGGATCTGGTACCTGTACAGCACCCTGCGCTTCGACATTGCAGCCCAACGCCGCAACGCACTGCCGTACCCACACGAGGTCCTCACCGACGGGTTCCTGCCCCTGTGGGATCCGTCGTCGGGGATTCGTCCGATCCTGGGGTACATGTGGCCGACGGTGAAGGTCACCCTGATCGGCCTGGGGATCTCGATCATCATCGGCGTCACGATCGCGATCATCATGAACCTGTCGAAGAACATGGAGCGGGCCATCTTCCCGTACGCCGTGGTCCTGCAGACGATCCCGATCCTCGCGATCACCCCGCTGCTCACGCAGCTGTTCGGCGACGAACTGGGGGTTCGCATCGTGGTGGTGGTCCTGATCGCGACCTTCCCGGTGATCACCAACACCCTGTTCGGGCTGCAGTCGACCGATCAGTTGCACCACGATCTCTTCACACTCAACCACGCGAGCCGGTGGACCCGGCTGCGCAAACTCGAGATGCCGTCCGCCATGCCCGCCACGATGGCGGGCATCCGCATCGCCTCCGGTGGCGCCGTCATCGGTGCGATCGTTGCGGACTTCTTCTTCAACCAGGGCGAAAAGGGAATCGGCTACTACATCCGGAACCGCCAGCAGCGTGCAGCGAACCGGCCCGAGATGTTTGCCGGCACCATCACCGCGTCGATGTTCGGCGTGGTGATGTTCCTGATAGTCGGCGCGATCACGGCGCGCGCCATTCGCAACTGGCACGAGTCCGCGTCTTCGCGGTCTTGAGCCAGCCACTACCCACCCACCAGCCGTCACCAACCACAAGGGGAGAACCACATGAAGGCTCGGAAGTCATTGGCGCTGCTCAGCGTCGCGAGCATTGCGTTGCTCGCAGCCTGCGGCAGCGACGACGATTCGGCGTCCGAATCGACGGACGCACCAACCGAAGGAACCACAGCGGAGACCGAGGGCACAGCAGCGTCCACGGGCGACACGGTGTGCCCGCCCAAGCTCGTGATCCAGACCGACTGGTTCCCCGAACTCGAGCATGGTGGCACCTACCAGCTGATCGGTCCCGATGGTACCGCCGACAAGGACACGGTGTCGTACTCCGGCGCGGTCCAGGAGCAGTACGCGGTCGGGGGTCTCGAGGAGATCGAGATCAAGACCGTCAGCTTCGACAAGACCAACAGCTCCATCCTGCTCGACGGTGAGGCCGACATGGCCTACATCAACATGAGCGACATCATCAAGGACTCCGCCGCCGTCGACATGGTCGCCATCGCCAAGACGCTCGACAAGGACCCGCAGATGATCATGTGGGACCCCGAGCAGAACCCGATCTCGGCCCCCGAGGACATCGCTGCGTCGGGCGCCCAGGTGCTCCACTTCCCGGGTGTGTCCTACATCGACTACATGATCGGCAAGGGCTACATGACCGAGGACCAGAGCAACCCGAGCTACGACGGATCAGACGCAGCCTGGGTGGCCGACGGCGGCAACTTCTTCCAGCAGGGCTTCGCCACCAACGAGGTGTACAAGTACGAGAACGAGATCGAGTGGAAGGACGGCGCCCCGGCGCCGGTCGACTTCTTCACGGTCGGTGACATCGGATTCGACAACTACCCGGCGGCGATCACGATGATGCGCGACAAGGCGGAGGAGCTGAGCGACTGCCTGAAGGTCCTCGTCCCGGTGATGCAGCAGGCCTGGGTGGACTACTTGAACGATCCGAAGCCGATCACGGACGCGATGATCGAGATCAATCAGGTCCACGACGGCTTCTGGACGTTGAGCGAGGGACTCAACGCAGCGGGCATCGAGCTGCTCGAGGCCGGGTGCACCGAGAGCTGTGCCTTCGGAGGGCCGCCGACTCCGTTCGCCGGGAACAGCCCTGACGGGACGTACTGCAGCTTCGACGAGGAGCGGGTCCAGGGTCTCTACGACATCCTGGCCCCGATCTACGAGGAGCAGGGCACCGAAATCGCAGAGTCGATCGACGGGATCTTCACCAACGAGTACTGCGCCGACGCACCGGGTCGCTGACCCGGTACCACGTGTGAATCGCCCCCAAACGGGGTCGTGTGATCTCGCTGTACCCGGTCGGGCCCCACGGCCCGGCCGGGAACAGCGGTCGGTGCGGTACCACCGCACAGCGGGGCGGCTCGGTCCGGTCGGACCTCTGCCCGCTGCGATGGTGATCTGACGGTGCGCACCGGGGTCTGGCTGTATCCGGCGGCGACCGTCGACGAGCTGGTCGAAGCGGTCGTCGGCGCCGACCGTGCGGGCGTCGACGAGGTCTGGATCGCGGATGAAGGCGTGATGCGCGATCCGTTCGTGGTGTTCGCTGCCGCGGCAGCGCGCACATCGACGGTCCGGATGGGAATCGGCATCACGTCGCCGGCGTTGCGACACCCCGGCGCGATCGCGGCGACCGCGGCGTCACTCGACGAGCTGTCCGATGGCCGCATGATGCTGGGGTTCGGCGTCGGCGGTGAGCAGTCGCTGGCCCCGTTCGGGCTGCACGTCGAGCGTCCGGTGGCGTTGATGCGCGATGCGTTGCGCACGGCTCGAGCGGTGCTGTCGCGCACATCGAGCGACGGGTACGTGGTCACCGATCATGCGGCTCCTGCGCGGGACGTGCCGCTGTACATCGCGTCGAGGGGTGAGCAGATCAACACGCTCGCGTCGCGGGAGGCTGACGGCGTGTTCCTGTCGGGGTTCGATCCGGAGCAGCTGCCGACCGTGCTCGGGTGGGTCCGCAGTGTCGGTTCGCCGAAGGTGGCGCTCTACCAGTCGGTGCGCTTCCGGCCGTCGGCGAGTGACGATCCGACCTCCGACGATCCGACCTCGGTCGCCGGCACGCCCGAGGAACTCGCCGGGTGGCTCGGAGCGCTCGCCGAGCTGCACCGGCCCGACACGATCGGCATCGCACTCGTCGACGGCGATCCCGTCGTCGACATGGTCGAGCGAGCAGTCGAGACCTTCGACAGTCTCGCCTTCAGCAGTCGCGGATGACCTCGAAGGTGCGGCAGGTGCACTCGCGCACCCAGTCGCCCATCGCCTCGTCGACGGCCGCCAACTGATCGTGCGGGATCGCCTTCCAGTCCTCGATCGACGCCCACTCGATCATCGCGTGGACGTGTTGGTCGTCGTCGACGTCGACCCAGAGCTGTTTGCGGACGAAGCCGGGCTGGCGTTCGAGGAAGCGACTCCACGTCCGCTCCTCGACCTCCATCCAGGAAGCTCGTTCCTCGGGGGTGACGCGAAACGTCAGGAACTCGATGACCACGTTGGGGACCTTTCGTGTGACCCGTGATCGGCGGGTGCTCGGTGGCGGGTTGGGCTCAGTCTGGCACGGAGGCCGCAACCTCGCGACCGGCGCGGAACACGCGCCGTGCGGCGGGGCCGTCGGCGATCGCCTGGCGAAGCGACCCGGCGCGCACCGCCAGCAGGTCGGCGCGGGCGCCCGGAGCGATCGAGCCCGAGGGGAGGCCGACCACGCGGCGTGAGTCGGCGCTGACCGCATCCCATGCCTGCTGGGGGAGGTCGTGGGCAACCAGGACCATCAGCGCCGCCGTCTCGAACGGGCACGCCCGACCCATCGGGTTGAACGGATCCTGCAGGTTGTCGGCTCCGGCGGCGACGGCGACACCGGCGCGGCGCAACGCATCGACGGCGGTCAGACCGCGGGGCACCGGCTGCCGGTTGCGGCCGCCGAGCCACAGGTTGGTCTGGGGGAGCGTGACGACACCGATGCCGGCAGCGGCGACCAACTCGGCGATGCGCTGCTGTTCCGCCTCGTCACGTTGACCGAGGCTGACGCAGTGGCTCGCGGTGACCCGGCGGTCGAAACCGGCGAGCACCTGGCGAGCGAGGTACTCGAGGCCCATCACGGAGGGGTCGAGTGTCTCGTCGGTGTGCAGGTCGACACCGACCCCGGCCGCCGCCGCGATCTCGAGGAACACGTCGGTTGCCGCTTCGATCTCGCCGGCGCCTTCCAGGTGGGGGCAACCGCCGACCAGGTCGGCGCCCGCTGCCAGCGCCTCGCGGAGCAGGGCGCGGTGGTCGGCCCCGACTGCGCCGACCACCGGCTCGCCGGTCAGGGCCACGATCTCGATGTCGATCACGTCGGCGACCCGCCTGCGGACCTCGGCGAGGGCGAGGACGTTCGTCACACCGTTGTACACCGTCGTGTCGGCGTGGGTCCGCACCGCGACGTAGCCGTTGGAGGCCATCAACCTGGCTGCGCGCTCGGCGCGTTCGACGATGTCGTCGTGGGTGATCCTGCCGGAGAGCCGGATCATCGCGTCGATCGCACCGAGGAGATCGCCGGTCTCGTTCTCCTCGCGCTCGGCGAGGAACGCCTTGTCGAGATGCGCGTGAGGTTCCACCGCGGCAGGCAGCAGCAGGTGGCCCGCCAGGTCGATCACGTCCTCGGCCTCGGCAGCTTCGTCGTGCAGGTCCGTGCCCACCTCGGCGATCACGCCGTCGACGATCAGCAGGTCGGTGGGCCCGTCTGTCACGGCTCCGTGAACAATCGTCGCCTGCTGTAGGAGGGTGCTCGGCATCTGCGCGAAACTACCCGCATGTCCGAACGCCCCGACCCGAAACCCGACCTCAAACTCGGTGCCTTCTTCTTCGGAGGCGTGGAGATGGACGATGCGGGGGCCGGGGCGCCCGCGCCGATGGATCGTCGCTACAGCAACGAGGAGTGTTGGAAGGCGACGCTCGACTACGTCAACTCCGCGAAGGAGGCCGAGCGACTCGGGTTCGACTCGTTCTGGACCACCGAACACCACTTCCAGTACGAGGGCTACGAGGTCATCCCGAACGGACTCCTGATCTCCACCTGGATCGCTGCGCAGACCACGACACTGCGCTTCGGCGCCATGTTCAACGTGGTGCCGCAGTGGAACCCGCTGCGCCTCGCCGAGGACTTCGCCACCCTGCACAACCTGTCGGGAGGACGGGGGATGCTGGGCGTGGGCCGAGGGACGGTGCCTCGCGAGGTGCTGCACCTCAACGACAAGGGCGTGTCGATCGGATCACTCGACAACCCCGACATGGTCGACGCCGACCTCCACAACCGCGAGGTGTTCGAGGAATCGATGGAGATCATCCGGCGGGCGCTCACCCAGGAGTCGTTCTCCTTCCAGGGCAAGCACTTCCAGATCCCGATTCCCGGGATCCCCGATCGTGGCGAGACCGTTCAGGAACTGACGCTGATCCCCAAGCCGATCCATCCGTTCGAGATCTGGCAGGCGGTCACGTCACCGCCGACGCTCGACTACGTCCCGGTGGTCGACCACGGCGCCGTGTTCTGGAATCAGCACTACAGCTTCATCAAGCGGTTCTGGGACAAGTACGGCGACACGTACGCCGAGTCGCACGGCGTCGAGTTGGCGCCGCACGAGAAGCGGATGCTGGTGGTGTCGTACCGCATCGAGGACACGATGGAGGAGGCCCGGGCGTCCGCTCTGCCCGGCCACGACGAGTTCTGGAAGTTCCTCGGACCGTACGGCTGGAGCCGGGGCTACATGGGCCCCGACGGCAAGCCTGCGCAGCCCGGTCTCATCCCGACCCTCGACGAGTCGATCGAGAACAAGACGATCCTGGTCGGCCCACCCGAGAAGGTTGCCGAGGAGGTCGCCTTCTACCGCGATCTGCTGGGCCTCGAGTACCTGACCTTGTTCCCGCACATGATCGGCGATCCCTACAAGAAGGCCGACGAGCAGATGGCCCGCTTCACCGAAGAAGTCCTCCCGCTGCTGTAGCGGCGCACCGAATCCGTTCGCTTGCCGTCTGCGTCAGCACACACGCGAACATCGAAGGTTTCCGCTGACGCTGACCGGTGGGTGTGGTGGAGACGGGGTCAGCCGCCGGCGGCGCTGCCGATGACGGTGCGGGGGTCGGCGGCACCGGCGAGCAGACCGCTGTCCTCCACGACGATCGCGTGAGCGTGACCGAACCCGCTGTCCCAGGCCGGCTGCGCTCGCGTCGCGTGGCCCCGGGCGGCGAGCGCGTCGATCCAGGCGGCCGGGGCATGACCCTCGATGTCGACGGTGGGTCCGCCGCTGCCGGTCCAGGTGTCGAACCCGGTGACGGGGCCGTGCAGCAGCCAGCGGCCGGCGTTGACGGCGACGCCGGGTGACTGGCCGTGGCGGAACAGTCGAGCAGCGATCTGGAGCAGGATCTGCGGTTGTCCGTCGCCGCCCATCGTGCCGAACACGGCGGCCAGGCGCCCTGCCCGGGTGGCGAGTGCGGGCGAAAGAGTGTGCGGCGGACGCCGACCGGGTCCGAACTCCGCCGGATGACCGGCAATGAGGTTGAAGCCGAGCCCGCGATTGTGGAGGTTGATGCCGGTGTTCGGCTCGACGAGATGGCTGCCGAAGCCGGACGCGTTCGACTGGATCAGCGACACCCCCATCCGCGCTCCGTCGGGCCCGAAACCGGCCGTGCACAGATAGGTCGTGTCACCGTCGAACGGCGCCGCGGTGCGCCCGCTCGACCGTTCGAGGCCGACCATGCCGACACGGCCGGCGATCAGCTCGACGAGGGCGTCACCGTCGGCGAGTTCGTGGAGCTGCTCGGGTCGATCGAAGCCCGCCGCGGTCGCCGATTCGACCAGGAGATGGGCCCAGCGCTCGTCGTCGGGGTCGTCGGGGAGGTCGAGTTGTTCCGCCAGCCGGGCGGCGGCAAGGGTCAGGTAGCCCTGCGAGTTCGGGCCGATCGTGTGGAGGTCCACGCCGAAGGCGGACGTCGTCAGCGGTTCGACCCAGTCGGCGTGATCGGCGGTGATGTCGGCCTCGGTGAAGAGCCCGGCGCCGACCTCGAGCAGCCCCTCGCCGAACGCACCGCCGTAGAAGCCGTCGCGGCCCGACGCCGACAGTCCCGCGAGGGCGAGGGCAGCGCCGGGCCGCCGCACCACCGCGCCGGTCGATGTGGCCTGGCTTGCCAACTCGGCGAGGTTCGAGCGGCTCTCGGCGTCGAGGCGACGCAGGGAGCCGACGAGCAACGGGCTCGCCGGGAACCCGTCGGCGGCCAGGCGTCGCGCCGGTGCGAGGATCACGTCGAGGGGGAGCGACCCGAAGCGTTCGTGGAGCGCCATCCAGCCGTCGATGCATCCGGGCACCGTGACCGAGCGGACATCGAGCTTGAACGGCATCTCGTGGTGACCCTCCGCCCGCAGCTCGGCCGGATCGGCACCCGAGCCGGCGCGGCCCGAGGCATTGAGCGCGTAGGTGTCGCCCGGGTGATCCGGCGTGTCGACGTGGACGAGGGCGAACAGGTCACCGCCCATGCCGCACAGGTGCGGGCCGGTCACCGCGATCGCGGCGTTGCAGGCGATCGCGGCATCGACGGCGTTGCCCCCGAGCGCCCACATCTCCAGACCGGCCGAGGTGGCGAGTTGATCGGCGCTGGCCACCATGTGACGTGGTGCTCGCACACTGCTCGTCGGGATGCTCGACATCGGTGCGACCCTACGCGACCGGTGCTTCGTGCCACTGTCCGCGTTCGGCGAGCACCGATCGCAGCGTCTCGGGCCGGTCGGTCATGATCCCGTCGACGCCGAGGTCGAGGAGTCGGTGCATCTCCGCCGGGTCGTCGATGGTCCACACGTGGACGGTGACACCGTTGCGGTGTGCAGCGTCGACGAAGCGCCCGTCGACGACGACGACCCGAGCGCCGATCCCGGCGTCGGCGGCCCTCACGGGCACCTGGGCCGCCCGCCGGGCGCTGCCGCGGACGCGTCCGGTCACACGGAGCCCGACGATCTCCCGGGGGCTCATGCAGGTGAGGACGTCCGGTCCCAGCAGTGCGCGGATCTTGACGAGTCGGGCGTGGCTGAACGAGCCGATGCAGACCCGGTCGAGCAGGTTGCGTCGAAGCACCAGGTCGATCAGCGCCGGACCGGCGGCGTCGGACTTGCAGTCGATGTTGAACCTGGCAAGCGGGAACCGGTCGAGCAGGTCGGTCATCAGCGGGATGGGTTCGCGCCCGTCGACGCGGAGTTCACGGAGCTCCGGCCACGTCGTGGTGGCGATGGTCCGCTCGACACCGCACGTGCGAAGCAGGTCGGGGTCGTGGAAGGCGACGAGCACGCCGTCCGCAGTGAGGTGGACGTCGGTCTCGAGGTAGCGGTAGCCGAGTTCGACCGCCCGCTCGAATGCGGGCATCGTGTTCTCCGGCGCGCTGCTCGTGCCACCCCGATGAGCGAACGGAATCGGGCCGGGCCAGTCGAGGTACGGATGCGTGCCGCTCACGGGATCGACTGTACGACAGCTCGCTCGTTCACGACCCGTCAGCTCGCAACGCCCTCTCGCACGCCCTCGACGGTGATCCCGGCACGAACGGTGCGATCGACGCGAAAGCGCTCGCGGTTCGGTCGCAGGACGACGAGGTCGCCGCGGTGCCCCGCGCTGAGCCGGCCACGGTCGGAGAGTCCCGTGAGCGCGGCGGGCGCCGACGTGACGAGGCGGACCGCGGTCCGGAGGTCGCACACCCCGCGCAGCACGAGGAGTGAGACGGCATCGACGAGGGAGAACGGGTCGTTCGTCGACGCCAACGCGTCACACAGGCCGAGTTCGACGAGCGCCAGCGGATCGACCGCCAGCGGAGTCGACGGTGGACGGACCAGGTCGGGCGCTGCACACACGATCGACAACCCCCGCTCGTGCGCCCGCCGCGCGGCCTCGATCGTGACCGGGAACTCGGCGATCGTGGCGCCCCAGTCGACCGCACGGTCGACGTCGTCAGCGGTCGCCGCCCGTCGTACGGCGAGCCGCACGCGCTGGGCCTCGGCCTGGATCGTGAACCACTCGAGAGGTGCCGCATCCGCGTCGCCGTCGGGCTCGGCGCTCGTGGCGTCGACGTGTCCGGCGATCGACACCACGATCGAGCCGCGGTTGGCAGCACAACGCCGGGCGCACTCGGTGACGGCGTCGAAGCCGGATGGCTCGTCGAGTTCGATGCACAGGATCGGTCGGCGGTCGAACGCTGCGTTGGTGCCGACGGTCGGACGTTCGCACAGATCTCGATCGAGATCGCGATCGTCGGACAACGGGCGCGACGCCCGGAACTGCGTGGTGATCCCCGCTGCGGGGAGCGACGTCGTCCCGACGACGGAGTGCGGGTCGACGAGTCCGGGGAGACACACCGACCCACGTCCCGAGACGGCGCGTGGGGTGGCCGGGCCTTCCTCGACGACGCTGACGATCACGCCGTCCTCGACCACGACCGTGGCGCGCTCGACGATCCGCTCCGGGAGCACCGCCCACACCTCGGTGAGGCAGTAGTCCATCGCAGAAACGGCATCGGACGTGCGCACACCCCCACGATGACCGCAGCGGGTGGGCGGATGGGGGCAGGTCGGTGGTCGAGAGGTGGCCAGCACCTGAATTCTCGGTGAATCGTCTCCGGATCGACCCCGATCGTTGCCGGGATGGTTGCCGGAGCGGCGTCGCCGATCGTCAGATCTGTCGGCCGGCCTCGGCCCAGTACTCGTCCTTCAGGAGCCGCTTGTACAGCTTGCCCGTCGGGTGCCGGGGGAGTTCGGTCCGGAAGTCGATCGATCGGGGACACTTCACGTCGGCCAGCTCGGTGCGGCAGAACTGGATCAGCTCCGAGGCCAGCGCGGCCGCGGCAGCGTCGTCGGCGGGCATCTCGACGGGTTGCACGACCGCCTTGACCTCCTCGCCGAAGTCGTCGTTGGGCACACCGAACACTGCGACGTCGACGACCTTCGGGTGGGTGACGAGCACGTTCTCGGCCTCCTGGGGGTAGATGTTCACCCCGCCCGAGATGATCATGTAGGCCTTGCGATCGGTGAGGTAGAGGAAGCCGTCGGCGTCGAGGTAGCCGACGTCGCCGAGTGTGCTCCACCCCTTCGGGTGTCGCGAGTTCTTCGTCTTCTCCGGGTCGTTGTGGTACTCGAACTCAGCGCCGCCCTCGAAGTACACGGTGCCCGACTCGCCCTGCGGGACGTCCTCGCCGTCCTCGCCGACGATGTGGACGACGCAGTTGATCGGCGAGCCGACGGTGCCGGGGTGGGCGAGCCAGCTCTCGCTGTTGCAGTACACGAAGCCGTTGCCCTCGCTGCCCGCGTAGTACTCGTGGATGACCGGGCCGAACCATTCGATCATCTGCTGCTTGACCGGCACGGGGCACGGTGCCGCCGCGTGGATGACGCACTCGAGCGACGACACGTCGTACCCGGCCCTGGTCTCGTCCGGCAGCTTGAGCATGCGCACGAACATGGTCGGCACGACCTGGCTGTGGGTGATGTCGTACTGCTCGACGAGGCGGAGGTACTCCTCGGCGTCGAAGTGTTCCATCGCCACGATCGTCGCCCCGATCGCATGGGTGGCGAGGCAGAAGCGCAGAGGAGCTGCATGGTAGAAGGGCGCCGGCGACAGGTACCGCTTCGAGTCGTCCATGCCGAAGAGCAACTGCAGGAGCGGCAGGACACCGCCGGGGGTGTCCGCGAGCGGGGTGTTCGGGAAGGGGCGAGTGATCCCCTTCGGCATCCCGGTGGTGCCCGAGGAGTACAGCATGTCGAGTCCGGCGACGCGGTCTTCGTCCAGCGGCTCCGGTGACTGGTCGGCAACGGCGGCCTCGTAGCTCTCGTAGCCGTCGATCGTGCCGTCGAGCATCAGGCGCAGTTCGACGTTCGGGGTCGTCGAGACGATCTCGGCCGCCTGGTCGGCCTTGTACTTGGAGGTGATGTAGGCCCGCGCACCGCAGTCGTTGATGATGTACTCCAACTCGTGGCTCGTCAGGCGCGAGGACGCGCAGGTGTAGACGAGCCCGGCGTAGTGGCATCCCCACACGATCTCGAGGTAGCGGTCGTGGTTCTCCATGCACATCGCCACGTGGTCACCCGGTTGCAGACCCGCGGCGCGCAGTAGGCGGCTGAGACGGTTGGCGGCAGCGTCGAGTTCGGCGAAGGTCTGGGTGAATCCAGATCCCGCCATGATGATCGCGGGCTTGTCGCCGTGGTTTTCGAGATGTGCACCGGGGAACATGCCGGGCAACGTAGTCGACCGATACCTTGCCCTCATGGTTCGAGCCCGCTTCGCCGAGTTGATGGCCGTCGGCGCTGCCGACGTTCCGCTCGACGAGGCGGCGCTGCTGATCTCGACCGAGTTGCAGCCCGGGCTCGATCTCATCGAATGGCTCGCCGAACTCGACGAGCTGGCCGGCAGTTGCCCGACGCCGACCCCCGACGGGGTGGCCCGTCATCTGTTCGACGACGAACACTTCGCGGGGAACCGTGACGCCTACTACGACTGGCGGAACTCGTGTCTCGACCGGGTGATCGCCACGCGCACGGGCATCCCGATCAGCCTGTCGGTGCTGATGATCGAGGTGGCGCGCCGGGTCGGCGTGAAGCTGGTCGGTGTGGGGATGCCCGCCCACTTCCTCGTCCGGGTGGCCGACGACGACGAGGCGTTCTTCGATCCCTTCGACGGTGGTCGACGGCTCGACCGCTCCGAGGCTCGATCACTGTTCGAGGAGTTGACGCGCGGGCAGGTGCCGTGGAACGAGGCCTACCTCGAACCGACGCCGAACCGCGACATCGTGATCAGGATGCTCAACAACCTGAAGGGCGTGTTCAGCGAGCGTTCCGACCTGGTGCGACTCGGCCTGATCATGGGACTGCGCAGCCAGGTTCCCGAGCTGGCCGAGTCCGAAGCCGCCGAGATCGTCACGGCAGCCGCCATCTTCAACTGAACGATTGCAGCAGGGGTCTGACCCCTGCTGCAATCGGCTGCCACACTGGTCGGCGTGATCGACCGCGACATCAAGCAGTGCCTGGGGCAGATGATCAAAGGGGTGCAGGTGGTCGGGGCCGCTCACGGTGGGCTCCGGCGGGCGTACACGTCGCACTGGTTCGAGCAGGTGAGCTTCGAGGAGCCGATCGTGATGGCGAGCGTGTCGCCGAAACACGACACCCATCCGCTGATGGTCGCAGCCGGTGAGTTCGCCGTGAGCATCCTCGCCGCCGACCAGATCGTCGAGGGCCAGTACTTCAGCTACCCGGGTCGCAAGTTCCGCCACGTTGCCGCCGAGTACCTGGTCGACTGGCCGGCCACCGGGTTGCCGGTGGTGCCGAACTCGATCGCCTGGCTCCGGTGTGAGACCTTCGACCGCCTCACGATGGCCGATCACGAGCTGTTCTTCGCCCGCGTCGTGGAGGTTGCCCCCGGTCGCCTCAAGGAGCCACCGCTGCTCTACTCGAGTCGGCTCGGCTGGCGCGTCACCGGCGACAAGGCCCGCGAACCGGGCACCAGCATCCGCGACCAGTTGCTCGAGCGGCTGGACGCGAGCAGCTGACCCCTGCAGCCGACACGACTCGGCCCGGCAGGCGAGCCAGGGGTACCGTTCGCGCCATGACGATGACCGACCCCCGCACCGATCTGACCGCGGACGAGCAACGCGTCACCGAGCTCGTCGACGAACTGCTGACGTCGTTCCCGCCGGCGACGACCGACCCGAAGGTGTTCCTCGGCGAACAGTACGACCGGGGCCTCGCCTGGGTGCACTTCCCCGAGGGGTTCGGCGGCCTCGGCCTCAACCCGAAGCTGCAGAAGCTGATCAACGAGCGCGTGTCTGCGGCCGGTGCGCCGAACCCGATGTACCGCAACCCGATCGGTCACGGCATGTGCGGTCCGACCGTGGTGGCGTGGGGGAGTGACGAGCAGAAGCAGCGGTACCTCCGCCCCCTGTTCACCGGCGAGGAGATCTGGTGTCAGCTGTTCTCCGAGCCCGGCTCGGGATCCGACTTCGCCGGTCTGTCGTCGACCGGTGTGAAGGACGGCGACGAGTGGATCGTCAACGGTCAGAAGGTGTGGACCACGCTCGCCCACCTGTCCAAGTGGGGGCTGCTCGTCGTCCGGACCGATCCGAATGCCGTCAAGCACGCCGGGCTCACGGCGTTCGTCGTCGACATGCAGGACCCGACGGTGGAGATCCGTCCGTTGCGCCAGATGACCGGCGAGGCCGAGTTCAACGAGGTGTTCTTCTCCGACACTCGCATCGCGGACGACGAGATGCTCGGCGGACCCGGCGACGGCTGGCGGGTCTCGCTGACGACGTTGATGAACGAGCGAGTGTCGATCGGCGGCACGATCCCGCAGCGCGGATCCGGCACGATCTCCGCCCTGGTGCAGACGTGGCAGCAGCTGCCGGCCGCCCGAAAGGACGCGGTCGCCCTCGACGAGGTGATGGCGTTGTGGGCACGGGCCGAAGTGCTCCGCCTCACCAACATCCGCGCCAACCAGAATCGGAAGATGGGCGATCCCGGCCCCGAAGGGTCGATCGGCAAGATGGCATCGGCCGATCTCAACAAGGACATCTACGACGAGGTGATGAACCTCCTCGGTGCCGAGGGGATGCTCTACGGCAGCTACGAGATGATCCGGCCCGAGACGGCGATGGGTTCCGACACGTTGCAGAAGGCGTTCCTGCGCAGCCGGGCGAACTCGATCGAGGGCGGCACCACCGAGGTGATGAAGAACATCCTCGGCGAACGCGTGCTCGGGCTGCCCGGCGACGTCCGGGTCGACCGTGACGTGCCCTGGTCGGAGGTCCCGCGCAGCTGAGCTCACTCGGCTGCGTCGAGCCGTTTGACCATCCAGAGCGCGTCACTGCCCGTGGGGAAGTCCCTGATGCGGGCGACCACGTCGTAGCCGAGCCGGCTGTACAGCTCGTGCGGTTGGAAGGAGTGGGCGAAGATCACGATCGTGGTGCATCCCCGCTCCCGGGCCTCGTCCTCGGCTGCTCGCATCAGCGCGGTGCCGAGTCCGCTCCCTCGGAGGTCGTCGGCGACCCAGAGGTTCTGCAGCTCGCAGCAGTCGCCCCAGGTCCAGCCGGTCAGCCCGCCGCGGATCTGGCCGTCGACGCGAACGAAGACGGCCAGATCGTGGTCGGGTGGGAGTCGTGTCGCAGCGTCGGCGGCGCGGCGCACTTCCGCTTCGATCAGTTCGAGGTCATCGGGGTCGGGATCGAGCTCGACCGAGATCTCCACGACGTCGAGCGTCAGCCGACGAGTTGCTCGAGGAACGCGAGGTCGTCGAAGTAGGTGCGTACGGTGCGGATCTTGTCGCCGTCGTATTCGGCGATGCTGACGCCTCCCATGTAGACGTGTGTCCCCGTCGGCTCGATCCAGTTCTCGTCGTCGAAGACCAGGCGGCCGGTGTGGTCGGCGTCGAGTCGCCATTCGGCAACGACCTTGTTCCCGATCTCGTCGATGCTGCGCAGCGTGACCGTCTGGTTGCTGAAGGCGTCCTCGCGGTCGCCGAACGCCTCGGCCACCTCTGCGAGCGACGTGGCGTACATGTTCGGCGACCACACGAGCGCATCGTCGGTGAAGAGTTCTCCGAGGTCGTCGGTCCCGGCGCCGAAGGCGACGATCAATGCACGGACGAGGGCATCCTGACGCGCGCTCACGTTCCGAGCACCTTTGCCTTGGCAGCGGCGAACTCGTCGTCGGTCAACACCCCGGATGCGTGGAGCTGCGCGAGATGGTCGAGTTCGTCGGCGGGGTCGGCGGCCGGGGGTGCGTATGCCGCCTCGGGAGGCGCTTGTGCGTAGGCGGGCTCCGGTGGCGCCTCGGTGTACGCGGGCTCGGTGTACGCGGGCTCGGCGTAGCCGTCGTCGGCGGGTGCACCGTAAGCAGCCGCTTCCTGCTGGCCGCGCTTGACCCCTTCGTGATGAGCGATCGCTCCGACCGCCACCATCCTTCTCCTGCGTTGACGCCGTCGCATTCCCATGGGCACTCCTCGTGCTGTCGTGTGCGGTCGATGTTCGTTCGATGTTCGTTCTGATCCCCATCTTCGTTGCGACGCACAGCGATCGCATCACCCCGAACGTACGAAGTGGGGTGTTCAGGCGGAGGCGGGATGATCGCTGTCCGCGGCCGGGCGGTCGAGCGTGATCGTGATGTGCGTTCCCGCGCCGATCGTGCTGTCGAGGTCGAGTGTGCCACCCATCGCCTCGGTCAGGCGTCTCGCCAACACGAGCCCCAGACCGGCGCCACCCTCCCGGCCCGCGTCGGCGCCGAGGCGGTCGAACGGTACGAAGAGTCGACCCAGGAGATCCTCGGGGATGCCGGGTCCCTGATCGATCACGTGAAGTCGCGCGGCTCTGGTGGCGCGCCGTTCGTCGACCTCGGTCCGGACGGCGACCACGGTGCCGGAGGGAGAGAACCGGAGAGCGTTCGACACGAGGTTCAACAACACCTGCTGCAGTCGACGCCGGTCAGCGGTGACGACGACCGACGGCCCGCCGCACTCGATGGTGATCCCGCGCTCGGCCGCGAGCGGGAGCACCAGTTCGACCGCTGCCGAGGCCGCGTCGGCCGCATCAACGGCCTCGAGTGCGATCGGCATCGCTCCCGCCTCGACCCGTGCCAGATCGAGGACGTCGTCGACGATCGAGAGGATGTGTGCGGAGGCGTTCGAGATGCCGTCGAGTGCGCGCTGTCGGCGGTCGGGGGACAGGTCGAGCATCTTGAGGCTCTCGGTGAAACCGGTGATCGACTGCAGCGGTGTGCGGAGCTCGTGGCTGAGCGAGGTGACGAACTGTGACTTCGCATGGTTGGCCCGCTCGGCCGACTCGCGAGCGACGTCGGCCGCGTGGCGCGCCTCGCGTTCACGCGTTGCGTCGCTGTGGGCGACGGCGATGGAGGCCAGGTGGGTGAACCGACGGACGAGCTCGCGCTCGCGCTCGTCGGGTCGGTGTGGTCGGCGGTCGTAGACGGCGAAGGTCCCGACGATCTGCGAGTGCGACCGGATCGGACTCGACCAGCACGCGCCGATGTCGTATTCCACGGCGAGTGCTCGGAACGGTTCCCAGCGGGGGTCGCTGGCGACGTCGTCGGCGACGACCTGCGTGCCGAGATACACGGCCGTTCCGCACGAGCCCGCCAGCGGCCCGGGCACCAACCCGTCGATCGCCGCCGAGTACGCGGAGGGGAGTGTCGGTGCGGCGCCATGTCGGAGGACCCCGTCGGCGTCGAGCAGCAGCACCGAACACCGGCTGCCACGAATGAGCTCCTCGAGCGCGACGACGATGCCCTCGAGCACCTCGGTCAGCGGCGCGTCCGTCGCCAGTTGTTCCATCACCGAGGTCTGTCGATCGAGCACCGCCGTGGCGTCGTCGCCGGAGAGCACGGTCACCCCTCCCATCGGTATCCGACCGCTCGCACGGTCCGCAGCCGGCGGGGCCGCCGCGGATCGTCCTCCAGCTTCTGCCGCAATCGGTAGACGTGCTCGGTGACGGTCGCCGGGGTCTGCCATCCCTCACTGCTCGACCAGACCGCCTCGAGCAGTTCGTCGCGTGTGCACGCACGACGCGGGTGGTCGACGAAGTAGGTGAGCAGCTCGAACTCCTTCGCGGCGAGATCGATCGGCTGTCCGTCGAGCCAGACGTCGCGCGACTCGGGATCGAGCTCCACGCCAACGCCGGCCGGCACGAACGGCGCGGGCGGCCGGCCCCCGTAGTCGGTGCTTCGTCGCAGCACCGAGCGAGCGCGGGCGGCGAGTTCACCCGGTGAGAAGGGCTTGACCAGGTAGTCGTCGGCGCCCAGGTCGAGCCCGACGATGCGATCGGCCTCACCGTCGCGGCCCGAGAGCACGATGATCGGCAGACGGAAGCGCTCCTCGCGCTGCTCGCTCTGGCGCACCCGGCGGAGGATGTCGAGTCCGCCGATGCCGGGCAGCGACAGGTCGAGCACGACGAGCGACGGCGGCTCCGACTCGATGACCTCGAGCGCTCGCACGCCGTCCTGGACCGCCTCGACCGAGAAGCCCTCGGCCTCCAGCGCCCACGTGACGCCGGTGCGCACCCCTTCGTCGTCGTCCACGACGAGAACACGACGCGCCACGTCCACGGCACGACGGTATCCGGTCGGTCACCGCCGGATCGGCCGCAGCGACGGTCGGCCGGCGCCGACCGTTGAGGAACTGTTGAGACGGCGTTGTTCGACGCCCGAGCCCCGATCCCTACCGTCGACCGTGCGATCCGAGGGGGATCGCATCCACTCCGGGTCGTCTTGGGGGCTCGGACCTGAACGAGGGGAACGACACATGACCGATATGAAGCTGGCGCTGTACCTGCCGAACTTCCGCGATCACGTCACGGTGAAGGAGCTCGAGGACCTCACCGAGCTGGCCGAGGAACTCGAGTTCGACTCGATCTGGACACTCGACCGGATCGTCGTACCGGAAGCCTCCGACCGAGGTGAACTGCAGTACCCGTTCGGCATGATGAAGGAGTTCCCGCCACAGTTGCCTGTCTCGGCGCGCGGCAAGTGGTTCCAGGGGTGGCCGCTGATCCCGTGGCTCGCCGCCAAGACGACGAAGTGTCGGATCGGCATGAGCATCACCGACACGCCGTACCGCTCGCCGGGTGTGTTCGCGGCGGAGATCGCCACCGTCGACCACCTGTCGGGCGGTCGGGTCAACGTCGGCCTCGGCGCCGGGTGGATGCCGGAGGAGTTCGCCGCCGCCAGCGCGACGCACATCTTCCCGAAGCGGCACACCCACGTCCGCGAGACGATCGAGATCTGCCAGGGCGTCTGGACGAACGAACTGTTCGAGTACCACGGCGAGTTCGCCGATTTCGAGCCGTGCGGATTCGGCCACCAGCCGCTCCAGGATCCGCATCCGCCGATCTTCTTCAGCGGCCTGCGCGACCCGAAGCGGTCGGCGAACCGGATCGCGAAGTACAACCTGTCGGGCTGGATCGGCATCCAGGACACACCGCGTGAACTCGGCGAATGGCGTGGCCCGATCCAGGAGGAACTGGCCAAGCTCGACAAACCCGATGCCCTCGACGACCTCGAGTTGTGCAGCATGTACTGGTTCGCGATCACCGACGAGCCGACCGACCAGGCCGACAACGGCAAGGTGAGCAACATCCTCGTCGGCACCCAGGAGCAGGTCACCGAGAACCTGATCGAGCTGAAGCAGGTCGGCCTGACGATGCCGCTCATCTGGCCGCCGTTCGCCGACGTCCCGACCTCGAAGACGTTGGAGGACCTCCGGGTCCTGAACGACGAGATCATGCCGGTGGTGAACGCTGCCTGATCGAGCTCACCACCGGACCGCCGGGGCGATCAGGCCTCGGCGGTCCAGCCGGTGACGGCATCGATGCGGAACACGAGGACTCGGGCGAACGGTTGCTCGCGGTACGGCGCGTGGCGTTCGGCCAGTCGGTCGGCCATCCGTTCGGCCAGCGCTGCCACGGAGGTGGCGGTGTCGTCGCCGAGCCAGCGCAGTTGGGCTCGTACCCACCAGAGTGCCGACCAGTCGTCCCGGTTCCAGTGCTCGACCAGCAGCGTCGCCCGAGGATCGGACTCAAGGTTGCGTTCGCGTTGGAGCCGTGTCGATGCCTTCGGTTTGACGAGGTCGACGGGCACGCCGACGTGGCCGTCGACCACCGTGTAGACGACGGGGACGACATCGGCTCCACGGGTGGCGTGCAGCGTCGCGAGGATGCCGTGATCATGGGCCGCGAGACGGTCGTGCGATTGTTCGGAGGAGAGATTCATCACATGAGAACGACAAACATCGACAGCGGCGGGCGAGCCCGCTCGGGAGCACGACCGATCGTACGATCAGCATCGCGAGGCATCCTCATCTCGGAGGTCCGCCCGTGAATCTCGCGAGTTGGGTCGAACGAAACGGGCGGAGGTGGCCCGACCGCCCGGCGCTCGCCGTGGGCGCCACCGTGCACGCCGACTGGGCGACGTTCGCCGCTCGTGCCGCTGCGGTCGGTGGCGGGCTGGTCGATCGCTTCGGGCTGCAGTCGGGTGACCGCGTCGCCATCGTGATGCGAAACCGACCGGAGTACCTCGAAGCCTTGTTCGCGATCTGGCACGCCGGGCTGGTGGCGGTGCCCATCAACGCACGACTGCACCGTGACGAGATCGCCTTCATCGTCGAGCAGAGCGGATCGAGCCTCGTGTTCGCCGACGACGAGCACGTCGACGACGCGTCAGCGCTGGTCGGGATGGTCGAGACGCTTCGGGCCTGTGTCGTCGCTCCGGGCGCGCACTGGGTCGAGTTGACCACTGCGCCGCCGCTCGAGCTCGTCGACCGGCGCCCGACCGACGCGGCGTGGCTCTTCTACACCAGTGGCACGACCGGGCAACCGAAGGGCGCGACGCTCACGCATCGCAACCTGCTCATGATGTCACTCAGCTACTTCGCGGACATCGATCCGATCGGGCCCGACGACGCAGTGCTGCACGCCGCTCCGATCTCCCACGGCTCGGGCCTGTACGGGTTGCCGCACGTGGCTCGCGGTGCGGTCAGCGTCATCCCGGCCTCCGGTGGCGTCGACGCCGGCGAGATCGCCACGCTCCTCCAACGGTGGTCGGGGATGTCGTTCTTCGCCGCGCCGACGATGGTCAAGCGGCTCGCCGACGACCCTGCCATCCGCGGCGCCGATCTCTCCGGACTGAAGACGATCATCTACGGCGGTGCGCCGATGTACCTCTCCGACCTCGAGGAGGCTCTCGAGGTGTTCGGGCCCCGACTTGCGCAGATCTACGGCCAGGGTGAGACACCGATGACGATCACCGCGTTGTCGAAGGCCGACCACGCCGACCGCGACCATCCGCGGTGGAGTGAGCGTCTGCAGAGCGTCGGCGTGGCCCGCACCGACGTCGACGTGCGGGTGGTCGACCACGACGGGGTCGCCCTCGCCGCCGGCGAGATCGGTGAGATCGTCGTGCGTGGCGACGTCGTGATGTCCGGCTACTGGGAAGAGCCCGCGGTGACGGCCGACGCGATCCGCGACGGCTGGCTGCACACCGGCGACGTCGGCAGCTTCGACGCCAACGGCTACCTCACCCTTCGCGACCGGTCGAAGGACCTGATCATCAGTGGCGGGATGAACATCTACCCCCGTGAGGTGGAGGAGGCGCTGCTGCGGCACGACGCCGTCGCCGCCGTGTCGGTCATCGGTCGACCCGACCCGGAGTGGGGTGAAGCCGTGGTCGCGTTCGTCGTGGCTGCCGACCCGGCAACCGTGCCCACGGTCGCGGAACTCGACCAGGTGTGTCTGGACCACATCGCCCGCTACAAGCGGCCCAAGGACTACCGGTTCGTCGACAGCCTGCCGACCAACAACTACGGCAAGGTCCTCAAACGCGAGCTGCGCGACCGGCTCGACCGCGAACCGGGCTGATCACCGGAGGCGATGGAACGCCCTCGAGGGACTCACGCTCCGGCGAGGCCGGCGAGGACGTCGCTGGCGCCGAGCGACCGGTCGTCCATCACGGGCCGGCCGAGCATGCTGCCGCCGAGCAGGATCGTCGCCGCCTGTTCGATCGCGTTCTGCAGTTCGCGGATGTTGCGTGGGGGAGGGAAGTACTCGTCCTCTTCTGTGACGTCGACGAGCTCGACGCCACGCGTCGGCGCAAGGAACTCGAGGACGGCATCGACGAGTTCCTCGGGAGCCGACGCTCCTGCGGTGACGCCCACGATGCCCGAGAGATCGTCTGGCAGCTCGGCGACGTCGTTGATGCGGTAGACCCGATCGCACCCCTCCTCGTGGGCGAGCTGCTCGAGCGCTCGGGTGTTCGACGAATTCGCGGAGCCGATCACGATCACGACGTCGCAGCGATGGGCGAGTTCCATCAGCGCCGCCTGACGGTTGGTGGTGGCGAAGCACAGATCGCTTCGCCCCGGCGTCCACACCTCGGGGAAGCGCTCCTTCACGCGCACGGCGACGCCTTCCCAGTCACGGTGCGACAGCGTGGTCTGGGCGAGCAGCGCGACCGGTTGCTCCGAGGGCTCCAAGCGGTCGACCTCCTCGACCGACTCGACCCGGTCGATCGACTCGGGTGCCACCGCCATCGTGCCGATCGCCTCCTCGTGGCCCTGGTGTCCGACGTAGACGATTCGGTAGCCCTTTCCGGCGCGGACCTTGACCTCGTGGTGCACCTTGGTGACCAGCGGGCACACCGAGTCGACGACGTAGCTCCCGCGGCTGCGGGCAGCGTCGACGACCTCGGGGGCCGAGCCGTGAGCCGACAGCATGATCGGGCTGCCGACCGGGACGTCGGCGATGTCGTCGACGAAGACCACGCCCTGAGCGCGGAACCGGTCGACCACCAACTTGTTGTGGACGATCTCGTGATAGCAGTACACCGGCCCAGGGAACGACCGGACCATCCAGGCGAGGGCCTTGATCGCCATCTCGACGCCGGCACAGAAACCTCGGGGTTGAGCAAGGAGCACCGATTCGACGCGGGACTCGGCCTGGGCGGAGGACATCCGTTCCAAATCTACCCGCGACCGGTGACCGGTAGCCTGACCACCCCATGTCCGGCACCCTCCACACCGAGCGCGAGAGCGCGCGCGAAATCCCGTCGCGGTCGCTTGCGCCGATCGTGGTGGCGGTGGCCGACGGGTCACCGGCCGACGTCGCCGGAGTCCGCGCCGGCGACGAGATCGTGCGGATCAACGGCGACGTGCCACGCGACATCATCGAGTGGCAGATGGCCACCGACGAGGCCGAACTGGAACTCGACGTGCTCCGCGGCGGCCTCGACCTGGCGTTCTCGATCGAGAAGCGGGCGGGGGAGCCGCTTGGCGTGGACGTGTCGAGTGCCGTGTTCGACCGGGTCCGCACCTGCGACAACCACTGCGAGTTCTGCTTCATCTACCAGCTGCCGAAGGGGCTTCGTCGGAGCCTCTATCTCAAGGACGACGACTATCGCCTGTCGTTCCTCTACGGCAACTTCACGACGCTCACCCGTTTCACTGAGGCCGACCTCGAGCGGGTGGTCACCGAACGGCTCTCACCGCTGCACGTCAGCATCCACGCGACCGATCCCGACATTCGCAGCAACATGCTCAAGAACCCCCGCGGGGCGATGAGCCTGCGGTGGCTGCGGGCGCTGCTCGACCACGACATCACCGTGCGCGGCCAGATCGTGGTGTGCCCCGGTGTCAACGACGGCGCCGTCCTCGCCGACACGATGGCCGGCATCCTCGACCGATACCCCGAGCTCGACTCGGTTGCGGTGGTCCCGCTCGGGATCTCCAAGTTCAACGGCGAGGCCGCGATGCGCTTCCACACCGTCGCGGAAGCACAGGCGGTGGTCGACATCGTCGACGACTGGCAGGACGTGTTCCAGGCCACGCTCGGCAAGCGCATGGTGTACGCGGCCGACGAGTACTACCTGATGGCCGAGCGACCGTTCCCGCCCGCGGAACGCTACGACGGCTTCCCGATGCACGAGGACGGCATCGGCATGGCGCGCACCTTCGAGGCCGAGTTCCACGGTCACACGCACGAGGCGACGGGGGTCCGGCGCGGCTTCTTCGCCGCGGTCGACGCTCCGCCGAACCCCGCTGCCTACACGGGGCTCCGCAGCGCTGCCGCCTGCGCCTCGGCGACCGCAGTCGCATCAGAGGAGCCGCTTGCGACGGCGATCTCGTTGCGCCCTCGTCCGACGGCCCCGATCGGTGTCCTCACCGGCGAACTCGGCGCGCCGGTGATCGCTCCGTTGATCGAGTCGCTCGGTCGGAGCGACGTGCGCGTCATCACCGTCCGCAACGAGTTCTTCGGCGGCAACACGGGTGTCACCGGCCTGATGACGGGTGAGGATCTCGCTCGGGTGCTGGCCGACGAGCCCCATGGTCATCGCTATCTGCTTCCCGACGTGTGCCTGTCCGACGAGGGGCGCTTCCTCGACGGCATCACGGTCGACGAGCTGCCCCGTACGGTCGAGATCATCGAGACCGACGGCATCGCCCTGCGCTCAGCGCTCGAAAGGGGGAGCGATGTCGCCTCGACGCGCTCCCGAACGGAGAACCCATGACCACCAGCGACACACCGTCCGACGCATCGTCCCATCCGCCGTCCGACGCATCGACGGCCACCGACGAACCGACTACCGAGACCGAGGTCGCGTCGAACGATGCCGAGCCGGCGACCGACGACGTCGCCACGGTGGTGATCATCGGCCGGCCCAACGTGGGCAAGAGCACGCTGTTCAACCGCATCGTCGGCAGCCAGCAGGCGATCGTCGAGGACCGCCCCGGCATCACCCGTGACCGGAAGGAACTCGATGCCGAGTGGCTCGACATCCCGTTCCGGGTGGTCGACACGGGCGGCTGGATGCCGGGTGGTGACGAACTGGATGCGAAGGTCAGCCGACAGGTCGAAGCTGCCGTGAAGGACGCCGATGTCGTGCTGTTCGTCGTCGACGCGTCCGTGGGGCTGACCGACGACGACCAGAACATCGCCAACTGGATCCGCCGTTCCGGCACCGAGGTGATCGTCGTCGCCAACAAGTCCGACAACGAACGCCGAGAAGCCGAGATGTGGGAGTTCATGAGCCTCGGCATCGGCGAACCGGTGCCGGTGAGCGCCCTGCACGGTCGGCGTGCCGGTGACCTGCTCGACATCGTGCTGGAGCGCTTCCCCGAGCACCTGCGCCAGCCGGTGTCGAAGCCGATCGACCCCTGGGCACCCGAGTCTGCCGACGAGGCCGGCGCGCCGGAGGAAGTGGTGCCACGTGTGGCGATCGTCGGGCGTCCGAACGTGGGCAAGAGCACGTTGTTCAACCGGCTCGTGGGTGAGGATCGCTCGGTGGTCCACGACCTCGCCGGCACGACCCGCGACTCGATCGACACGCTCGTGCACACCGACGGTGGTCCGGTCGTGTTCATCGACACCGCCGGGATGCGACGCAAGGGCAAGATCGACGACTCCGCCGAGTACTACTCCTTCGTGCGCGCGCTGCGCTCGATCGACAACGCCGACGTGGCGCTGCTGGTGATCGACGCCACCGTCGGCGTGACGGCGCAGGACCAGCGGCTCGCCGAACGCGTCGACGCGGCGGGCTGTCCGATCGTGCTGATTCTCAACAAGTGGGACCTCGTCGGCACCGAGGAGCGCCTCGAGGTACAGGGGGAGGTGCAGCGCATGCTCGGCTTCGTCGCCGACTCGTCGGTGCTGAAGATGTCGGCGCTCACCGGCAAGAACGTCGACAAGCTCCACCCGCGGTTGCACGAGGCGATCTCGCAGTACCACACCCGCGTTCCGACCAAGGACGTCAACAAGGTGATCGCTGCAGCCCAACAGCGGCAGCCGGCCGGCGGCGGGGCGAAGATCATGTACGCCGTCCAGGGGGCGATCGACCCGCCGACGTTCACCTTGTTCGTGAATCGCGACATCCCGCAGCACTATCTGCGCTACATCGAACGGACGATCCGCGAAGAGTTCGATCTCGGATCGACCGCCCTCAAGCTGCGCGTGCGCAAGCGGCAGTGAGCACTCAGGAGACCGCTGATGCCCTGGTGTGAGGACTGCGCGAAGTACTGGACGCCGAATTCGATGAACGACGACGGTACGTGTCCCACCTGTGGTCGTGTGGTCGAGGAGCCGACGAGCGAGGCGGCCGACGAGGAGAAGGCCCCTTGGCACTTCAAGCTGCTCGTGGTTGCGCTCGTGGTCTACCTGGGTTGGCGGTTCGTCCAGATCTTCACCTGACCCGGTTCGGTCTCTGCGACGACATCGGCGAGCGTTGTCGCGAGGGTTGCTACGAGGCTTGTTCGACATCGGGCGCCGTCGGGACGTGATCGTTCACGCGGCGGGCCTGACGGTCGATGCCGTCGCGGAGTGGGGTCGACTTCGTTGGTGCAGGGTCCCGTCGGGGAGGGTGATCGTGAGTTCGCGTGTCACCGGGTCGAGAGCGAGTTGCCAGCCACCTTCGTGAACGAGGTGGTGGTGACGGCTGCAACTGGGGATCAGCTTGTCGAGGTCGGTCGGGCCCTGGTGGGCACCCCAGTGTTCGAGGTGATGGATCTCGCATCGCTCGAACGGCACGTCGCAGTCGCCGACTCCGCAGGTGCGGTACATGGCGCGAAGGGCGCGTCGCTGATCGGCGGTGGCGAGACGGCGTCGGCGGCCCACGTCGAGGGCGACACCGTCGCCGTTGAGCACCACGGGGAGGATGTGGGCGTCGCAGGCCAGGCGCCGCATCGTGGCGACGGGAATGGTGGTGCCATCGTCGAGTTCGCACACCGAGTTCTCACGAAGACCCGTGGTGATGGTGTCGAAGTCGACGAGGGCAAGCAACTCCACCGTGCCGGGCCGGTGCGACCTGTTGGCGCTGGTGGCCAGATCGACGAGCGCCTGGGCTGCCATGCGGGGGCGGTCGAGATCGTCGGTGGACGAGCCCGATGCGCGTTTGGCGAGCGCTGCCGTCTCGGCATCGATCGCGCGGAAGAGTCGTGCGCCGGTCTCGGGGTCGAACTCGGCGCGGAGCCAATACATGCCGGTTTCGTCGTTGATGCCCTTGGCCAACGACATGGCGGCGCGCTGGCGTGCAGCGCGTTCGAGGCCTCGGTCGGCGGCGAGCTGATCGGCGATGCGGTCGACGAACCGTCGGAACTGCTGTGGCGTTGATGCGCTCGCTGCCTGCGCCAGCTCGGTGTCGAGCGAGATCAGGGTGTCGCGATCCTGTGCCTCGAGCCGAGACGCAACCTTGCTGAGCACATCGGCGTGTTCGGTTCCGATCCGACCCTTGCCCAGTTGCCGGGAGACCTCGGGCAGCTCGCCGAGTGTCTCCGCACGACGCGAGATCTGCTCGGCCGCCCGCTTCGAGCAGGTGCCACCGCGCCCGAGGAGTTCGCCGGCTGGGGCACCGGAGCCAGCTGCGGCGAGCGCGTTGGCCCGCCGGGCCAGTGCGTGTTCGAGGGTGGCGACGAACCCCTTCAGTCGATCGAGGTCACGAACCGCAGCGACGACGTCGCCGGCGTCGAGCGTCGACACATCTGCGTGCTCGAACTGTTCGACGATCTTCGCCACCGACATGCTTCCATCATGACGAGGGGGTCTCACAGAGTTGCGAGATCGAGCGGGGAAGCATCGAGAATCTGGATAGAGTTCGCGCTCCACATGCACACGGGCTGTGGCGCAGCTTGGTTAGCGCGCTTGTCTGGGGGACAAGAGGTCGGGAGTTCGAATCTCCCCAGCCCGACGGATTTCCCAGGGGTTTCGCAGAGATGCGGAGCCCCTGGTTCGCGTCTGGGGGGGGGAATTCTGGGGGGAACATCGGGCCCCCGCCACCTCGACGCCGCACTCGCCGGAGAACGGCGTCTACCTGCCTCGCGCGACCGGTGGGCGACGACCCGGCACCGGGTCGAGCAGTACCGGGCGTCACGACGGGCCGGGGTGAACGTCTCCGCACACTGCCTGCGGTCACCGTCGCGGAGCACAGCCGACATGGCTATCGATCGTGCGGGTTCCTCGAGTGCTCGGGCATGAGTTTGTCGGTCACCCGGTCGATCATGACTGAGGGGTGTGACGTCGGTTGACATTGTCGGTGGATCGGCGCAGATTGGCATTTCGGCGGGCGACTGCACGCCGAAATCGGTCATCAACTTATGGGGGTTACAACATGGTTAGGAAGCGTCTTGTGGGTGTCGCTGTGTGCATGGCCACGGTTGTCGGGTTCGGGGGCTCGGTATTCGCTGGCGAGTACACGGGCAGCGGCAAGGTCAAGATTCCGAATGGGCGATCTGAGTGCTCGTACTCGGGTCTCGATCAACCGGACACCGGTGACAACCCGGAAGATCACTACGGCGGTCCGGGAGATGATGGGCTCTGGGGAATGACGCCGGCCAAGGGCCGAGTGCAGAACGCTGGTCAGCTCAATGCTCTCTTCGGACCTGGCGCCGCAAACCCCGCTCGCGACGGCTGCAACCCGAACGGTGGGCCGAAGTAGGGGGAACGCGACAACCGCCCGCCCCGTTCGCGAGGTGGACGCGGCGAGCGTTCTGTGCCGATGGAATTCGAGGGGATAGCCGACGCCCGTCGACTCTTCCCTCGGTGTCAGCAGCTGCTGAGGACGCTTGCGAGCGTCGCCCGCTCAGGGGCCGTGACGGTCAGCGCCCAGGTGGACTTGATCGAGACGCACTCGACCACGTACGTGCACCGGTAGCTGCCAGTCGGTGGGAGCCACTGGTCGGGTGATTTGTCGCTCTTGGAGCTGCGGAAGGGTCGGTTACCGTCGGTGACCCCTTGATCTCCAGCGCCGAGCCATGTCCGTGTTCGGTCGCGACCACGGCGTTTTCATCAACACGCCGGGGCCCTTTGGATCGTCGACGACCCGCTGATCGTGCGCCTTCCCGGGTTCGCGGATTCCGGCGGTCTGGTACTCCGTCGATCATCCAGTTCAGGACGCCGGCCGACTCGTTCTCGACGATGCGCTCGTCGAGTCGCGGGTCGCGTTCTTCCTCTGGTACCTGGACGTCGAAGGGGATCAGCAGCACCCGCCGCCTCGCACGGGAACGTGCCGATCCTGCTCACTCGACAGGACTGTGTCCCACAGGTCGTGCTGGACGAGATCAACCGCCTCGACCCCGGCGAGATCCGGGTGCTGGGAGGCCCAGCAGCAGTCGGTCCGGGTGCTTACGCCTTGACGGCCTGTGGCGCTGTTCCCTGACCGGTATTCAGAAGGCGCCGACGTACTTGCCATCACGTTCACCGCAACCTGCGGGAATCGAACTCGACACTGATTGGCGGGGTGTGGGCTCTGAACCTCACTGGGAAGCGGCGGGCTCCGTTAGGGTCGACCCCCATGGCGATTTCGGACTACCTCCGAGGTATCCGGGACCGTGTGGGGCACGATCTCGTGTTGTTGCCGGCCGTGTGCGTGTTGATCTGGGGTGACGACGGTCGCCTCCTCCTGATGCAGGAAGCGGAGACGCTCAGGTGGCAGACGATCGGGGGCATGGTCGATCCCGATGAGTCGCCGTGGGACGCCGCCCGACGCGAGGCGCTCGAGGAGGCCGGTGTCGAAGTCCGGCTCGATCGGGTCAGAACCGCGCTCGGGGGGCCGGGGTATCGGGTGCACTACCCCAACGGGGATGTGTGTTCATACGTGTCGACGGTTTTCGACGCCGTGATCGTCGGCGGTGAGCCCGGCGCCGGTGACGACGAGGTGCACCGGGTGTGCTGGTTCGATCCCGTGGACATCGCCGAACTCGAACTCGATCCGGCGAACCGGCAGCTGCTCACCGATGCCGGAGTCATCGACTGATTCGGAGCTGTGGGTTGTGGGTGCTCCCCGCTGCTCCGCTGACTTCATCGATGGGGTCTAGCACGCCGAACCCGCTGCCACAGTTGAACGCATGGGTTGCTGTCGGCATCCGCCCGCTCGATCTTGAGCCACGCCTGCATGCATGCGCATGATGCTGGAGCGGCTTGTTCGGTGAACATCCGAAATGCAGCCCTGCTCCGGTCTCTGATCCTGGTGACTCAGTTGACCCAGCCGAGTTCACGAAGGAACTGGTCGGCGATCGAGAACACCCGGTCGTCGATCGGGTACGAGAGTTCCTCGCCGGGGACGTCGATCATGAGCGCGAGGTATTGGTCTCGGGGAGGCACCCAGAAGGCGAACTGTCCCCAGCCATCGGCGGTCACGAGGACCCCTTCGCTGAGCGCAGGGTGGCCCGACACCGCGGCCCTCTCGATCTCCGCAGGATCTGCATCGTCGTAGTCGACGACGGCCAACGCAGCGAGGTCGTACGGACTCCCGCCGAAGGTCTGCCATTGCGCCTCGGTCGCGACGAGGATGCCGGTCGGGTCGCCGTCGGCCGTCAATTGCCACTCACAGGTCGTCGGTCCGCCAAGGGGAGCATCAGGAGGACTCTGGGTCACGGTGCCGTCCCATTCGAACGCGGTGGCGACGAATCCGGCCACCTCATCCTCTGTCACCCACTCGCACAGGTCGTCGTCAGCGAAGGAGAACACATCGACGGACGTCTCCTGAGCCTCGCTGGTCACCGACACCGTCGTGTTGGGCGCCGCCGTGTCAGACACCATGGTGTCAGGCACCGTCGTGGTCGCAAGCGTGTCCGGCGTTGTTGTCGCGACTTCGCTGGTCGCCGTGTCCGCGGCAGTCGTGGCGGCGTCATCGTCGCCACCGCTGCAGCCCGCCATCGCGAGCACGAGGGCCGTGAGAAGAACAGATGGACGGTGCGTCATGTCTGACTCCCTTCTGCTTCAGCTCGGACGCT
This sequence comes from Ilumatobacteraceae bacterium, assembly GCA_963712775.1. GTDB lineage: Bacteria > Actinomycetota > Acidimicrobiia > Acidimicrobiales > Ilumatobacteraceae > Sva-07. The sequence goes on from CAVQJG010000007.1 coordinate 113,957, forward strand.
AGGAGACTCTCGACGTCACCGGCAGAGGCCTTCGTCGGCATCCGTCGGCGCTCGACCGGAGCGCCGGGTCCTCATCGGCAAGTGTTCGTCAAACCTCACTCATCGTGGCGATGTCGGGACCAAATGCCCTGCAGGAACGCCAGAATGCCACGTAGCGTGACAGTTGAGTAGGACACTCACCTGCCCTGCCGGTCGATCGTGACCGGATCCGCGAGTTGCGATTGGCCACCAATCGAGCGGGATCGCGGCGAGTCGAACGGCCGCCGCGGTGAGAGGAGGAGCAATGCGCAGGAGCTTTGTCGCCGTCGCGGTCGCCCTGTTCGGCGTTTCCGCGATCGGGACCATGGCACCAGCCCTCGCGACCAAGCCTGATCCAGGCGGCGAACACAAAGTCTGGGTCTGCCACGCGACCGCTGGCGAAGGAGAACTCAAGAACGGCTACAACCTCATCTACGTGGGTGTGGCCTCGACCCAGCCGAACGGTTCGTACCACGGCGAGAACGACCACTACGGGCACGCTCACACGCGCCCGAAGGACAACTCGAAGTACGGGCTGCTGTACGACTACCTCGACGTCGATCCGACCAACCTGCCCGGGAAATGTGGCAGGCCCGAGGCCCCGTCGAAGGAACCGGTCGAGGCTCTGATCGGATCCGTGGCGGATTGCGACACGAAGACGGTCACCGAGACGTACCAGGTGACGGAGTACACCTACACGTGGAACGACGGGGAATGGGTCGAGTCCGAGACGATCACCGAGAAGGTGGTCACTCGAGCGATGACCCCGCAGGAAGTGGCAGCATGCCCGACCCCGGGTGAACCGCCGTCGAAGGAACCGGTCGAGGCTCTGATCGGATCCGTGGCGGATTGCGACACGAAGACGGTCACCGAGACGTACCAGGTGACGGAGTACACCTACACGTGGGACGGCGGGGAGTGGGTCGAGTCCGAGACGATCACCGAGAAGGTGGTCACTCGAGCGATGACCCCGCAGGAAGTGGCAGCATGCCCGACCCCGGGTGTACCGCCGCCGCCGATGCCGCCGATGCCGTCGAAGGAACCGGTCGAGACCCTGATCGGGACCGACGAGAACTGCGAAGCGATGACCGTGACCGAGACGTACAGCGTGACGGAGTACTCCTACACGTGGAACGGAGCAGTGTGGGTCGAGTCCGAGACCACGACCGAGGAGTTGCGTTCTCGGAACATGACCGAGGAGGAGGCCGCAGCGTGCCCGACCCAGGAATCGAAGGGTCCGGTACCGCCGGTTCCGCCAACGGTTGTGGACCCCCCGGCCGGGGTGACGCCGGTTGTCGACACCCCCACCGGTGAGGTGCCGCAAGCACCCGTCGCCGGGACGCCGGTGGCCGAGGCGTCGCCCGTGACGGGGGCGCCGACGGCGCTGCCGCAAACCGGAAGCGAGACGTGGACGATCTTCTTGATCGGCCTTGTCACGCTGCTGGCAGGAGCAGGGCTGGTGGTGCTGAGCCACCGATCGGCCTGACACCGCGAACTGCCGGACACCGACGAAGCCGCTGACGGCGAGACAAGCGTCGTCAGCGGCGAGTCGCGACTCCGGACGCCTCGATGGGGTCCGGCGTCAGCGAGTCCCTACGGGGTGCCCCGAGACGTGTCGAGCCGTGGTGTCTCCGGTGGCAGACCCTCGAGGTGCGCGGCATCGTTGTACCGGATCAAGCGCCACGCACCCGACGGTGCCTCGCTGAACTCGGTGATCGATGTGTTGAGCGTCTGCAGCTCGAATCCTCCGGTGGCCGTGGTTCGCAGCAGATGCCGGAACGCTGCGTCGACCACGCCACCGTGGCACGACACCACGACCGTCCGCCCCGCGTGGGCACGCACCGTGCGTGAGATCGCGGCACCGACGCGTAGGTGGAACTGGGCGGTGGTCTCGCCGCCCGGGAACACGGCGTGGTGCGGATCGCCGGCCCAGTCCGGGTGACCGAACTGCTCGACGAAGGTGCTGAACGTCATCCCGTCGATCTCCGGGCCGGGGTCGTGCTCTCCGAAGTCGGCATCCACGGCCATCTCGATGTCGCCGAGCGCCGGTGCGATCACCTCGGCGGTCTCGATCGCTCGCTGGAAGTTGCTCGCGATCAGCACGTCGGCGGGGAGCTCACGCGTTGCCGCGAGCCGGTCGCGGAGCCGTTCGGCCTGCCGCCGACCGAGATCCGACAACCCGCTACAGGTGCGGAATCCGCCGATGACACGGTTGACGGTGACGTTCGACTCGCCGTGCCGGATGAAGGCGAGGGTCGTCGCCGGTGCCTGGTCGCTGTCCGTCACCCGGACGATGGTACGAGACCGGGCGCCGGGCGCCTCGCCCGGCGGGCCCCTACGCTCGCTGCATGGTCACCGTTCGACTCGTCAGCGCCCTCCTGGTCGCCGGTGGGCTCGCCGCGTGCGCCTCGACCGCCGAGACGGCGGTCCCGTCGGACCCCGGATCACCGGTCGCCCGCCCCGGGCCCGACACGACGTCGTCCTCGGCGGGGCTGCCGCCGTCGAGCGTGGCACCAGCCGCACCCGACGGGACGGCCGTCGAAACCGGCGCGACCGTCCCGAGGGTGGCGACCGCCGACCGTGCTGCCGCGATGTGCGCACGCTCGGGAACCGAGACGTCGGGTGTCGTCGCGAACGGTCAGCTGACCGAGGCGTCGGGGATCGTCGCGAGCCGCGCGCACCCGGACGTGCTGTGGTCGCACAACGACGGGGGCCTGGCGCCCGGGGTCTTCGCGATCGGCTCGGACGGCCTCGATCTCGGGTCCCATCGGCTCGCCGGCGTGGACGCCGTCGACGTCGAGGACATCGCGCTGGTGAGTACCGGGGACGGCGACGACATCCTGCTCGCCGACATCGGTGACAACGGTGCGATCCGGGAGTCGATCACCGTGTTCCGATTCAGCGAGCCGGATCCGGCCGGCGTCGGAGAGGTGACCGACGTCGAACGGCTCGAGTTCGTCTACCCCGACGGACCGCACAACGCCGAGGTCCTCCTCGTGGACGACGCCGCCGGGCGAGTGGTGATCGTCACGAAGGAGCAGGGGCGAGCCACCGATGGCACGCCGAACGAGTTCGGGAACACGTTGCCGTCGCTCGTGTTCGAGGGCTCGCTCGAGGGCCACGGTGCGGGGCCCGTCGAACTCGTGGCCGCCGGTGTGGTCGACATGCCGCGCCTCGAGGGCCTCGCGCGTTCGGACGAGCCGCATCCCGCAACGCTGCTCGGCTTCGGTGGATTGCCGACGGGTGGAGACGTGTCCGCTGACGGAGCCCTGATCGTCCTGCGCACCTACGAGACCGCGTGGTTGTGGTCCCGGGAACCCGGCCAGACGGTCAGCGAGGCGCTCGCCGGCGAGCCGTGCGAGGTGCGAACCGTCCCGGAGCCCCAGGGCGAGGCCATCGCGTTCGCCGGCGGGGCACTGGTGACGCTCGGTGAGGGCGTCAACCGGCCGCTGCACCGCATCGCGCTCTGACGCTCGGGAACAGTTGCGGCGGTCAACCGCAGAGGTCGAAGTTGTTCGCCAGCGGTGTCATGCCAGCGGCGTCGGCACGATCGCGGAACTCGGCGAGTCCGGGTTGTTGTCCGATCCAGCCGATCCGCTCCGCCTGGCCGTCTGTTGCGGGCTGCACGCGGAACACGAACGCACTGAACGCCTCGGCGAAGTCCTCCTCGGGATTGGTTGCCGCGTACACCCCGAAGAACCCGTCGTCGAGCGAGCACCGTTCGTCGGCGTCCTCGGGCGAGTCCTCCATAGGATCGACGCCGGCGAGGAGGTCGTCGTCCCAGAACGCATCGATCCACGCGAGCATCAGTGCCTCGGGTCGATAGCACCCGTCGCCGTTGAAGTACGTGCCGCACGCGTCGATCGCCTCGTCGGTGCGGTCGAGCTGTGTGCTCGTCGCCGTGAACACGTGGGAGAACTCGTGCGCGAGCGTCAGGAGCAACTCGTCCGGGTCGCCCGTCGCCTCGACCGTGTTCACCGACATCTGGAACTGGCTGCCGTCGGCGTCGATCGCATTCACGAAGGCCAACGTCTCGGCGGCCCCGTCACCGTCGGGCTCGAAGCCGCCGAACAGTGCGAGATCGGTCAGCTGCCCCGGCGGTGTGATCGTCGCGAGGTCGTTCCAGGCGTCGACGATCACCGGGTCATCGGACCCGAAGCAGACATCGGAGAGTACGCCGTCGATCACGTCGTACGCCGAGGTGAACACGAACTCGTCGTCGCCGCCCGTCAATGCCTCCTCCGAGCAGTCGGCCGGAGCCGTCGCCGACTGCTCGCCGGTGTCGGACCCGTCGGGTATCGATTCGCTGACGAGCGGCCCACCGGCCGCGGGTCCGCTGACCACCGATGGCTGGCCGCCGGCGAGACTGCTGTCGGTCGTCTCCGCGTCGTCTCCGCAGGCGGTCGTCGTGACGCTCGCCGCGAGCAGGAAGGCGAGGGCGTGTCGTGCCGACCACGGCGTGCGCATCGGTGGATCATGGCACGACGCCGTCGTGAGCGCCCGCCACGTACGCGGCTCAGGACAGACGCCGGAGTTCGGTGTTGCGGTGGTAGGTGATGGCGACCACGACGAAGCCCACCGCCGCCGCGAGGCTGATCGCGTTGCCCACGCCGATGATCGACGCCAGGGTGCCGAGCAACAGCGCCCCGAACGGGAGCAGACCGATGGTCACCAGCGTGTAGAGACCCATCACGCGCCCCATCACCGCCTGCGGGGTGTTCGCCTGGATGAGGCCCTGGTTCATGTTGATGAAGAAGCCGCCCGCAAGACCCATCAGGAACGAGAGCACCAGCACCTGGGTGAAGCTGTTCGATCGACCGATCAGGAAGGTGAGCGCCGTTCCGCACATCATCGCTCGTTGGAAGACCGCCCCCTTGTTCCGCATGTCTCCCTTGCGCATCACGACGACCGACGAGATCGCGATCCCGAGGCCCATCAGCGCGAACGGTATGGCCGCATCACCAGCGGTGCGGCCGAGTTCGTCCTTGACGTGAGCCTGCATCGTGACCATCACCGCCGGGTTGATCGTGAGGCTGGCGACGAGCAGCAGGCCGAACAGCGTGGCCAGATTGTGGTCGGCGAGCACGTGTCGTACGGCAAGGCGGGTCTCGGCGACCACCGACCGGCGTTCACCGACCTCCTCGTGCGGAGGCACCTCGAGGCGCAGCAGGAACGCGATTCCGACGAACAGCAGGATGGCCTGGAACCAGAACGCGCCTTCGAAGCCGAACTGGTCACCGACCGCCTTGGCGAGCACCGGTCCGAGGATCATCGACAGGGTCATGGCGATCGCGTTGACGGCGATCGCGCTGAACAACTGGTCCTTGGCGACGAGCGCGGGAATCAGTGCGGAACGGACCGGCGAGCCGATCGCGGACGCCGATCCGGCGAGCAGCGTCGCCACGATGATCCAGCCGAGCCCGATCCGGTCAGCGCCGACGAGCACTGCTGTCGCCATCATGGCCACGCCGCCCGCCAACTGCGTCGCGATCAGCATCCGTCGTCGATCCCATCGGTCGGCCCACGCCCCGGCCTGGAGCACCAGGAACGCTGCCGGCAACCCGAGGGTGAACACGACGAGGCCCTGGGTTCCCTCGCCCCGCTGCAGTCCGTCGAGCACCAGCCAGCCGAACACGAAACGCTGGGCGTTGGCGACCAGGAAGAAGGTGACGTTGTTGAACCAGAGGAAGCGGAACTGGCGCGACGTGAGCGCGTTCGCCGGTCGCTGCGTCGGTGTGTCGATCGCCACGTCGACAGCGTGACAGGCACGGTCCCGGTGCCGGCGAGCCGGACCGCTCCGCCAGCGCGGATGGGAGTACGTTGGACGACCATGGGTCGACGCACCGGAGACCGCTACGTCGTGAGCGACGCGGAGCGGGCGAGCTTCGAGCGCGACGGCTACGTGCATCTGCCCGGGGTGCTGACCGCCGACGAGGTGGACGCGATCGAGGTCGTGTACGAGCGGTTCATGCGCGGCGAGATCGACGTCCCCGGCAAGGATCTGAACGACATGGTGACGGGGGAGTACGGCACCGATCCTGGTCGGTACACGATCTTCAACGTGATGCTGCCGCGGCGATACCACCCGGCCTGGCAGGGAGACATCTTCGAACGCGTCGGCCTCGACATCGCCGAGCAGCTCTGCGGCGAGGGCATGGTGCTCGACTTCGACCAGCTCCTCGCCAAACAGCCCGGCCGTGACGACGCCGTGTTCGCCTGGCACCAGGACCAGGCCTACTGGATCAACACCGACGATCGACGCACCGCAACCTGTTGGCTCGCGGTCGACGACTCGACGATCGAGAACGGATGCATGCAGTTCCTCCCGGGCAGCCACCGTGAGCCGGTTCGTCCCCACCGGCCGATCGGCGGGAGCCGGGAGGACCAGCACACGTTGGTGACCGACCTGCGGCCCGACGACGTGATGGTCCCGATCGAGATCCAGCGGGGAGACATCACCGTGCACAACGAAAGCGTTCTTCACGGCTCGGGTGGCAACACCTCGGCAGCGAGCCGGCGACGCGCCTACATCACGGCGTTCCGGTCGATCGAGACGGTTCGTCAGGAACGCGCCCTCGGGTTCACCCACTCGCACAACGACGCCCCCGACGTCCTCGCCAGGGTCGACGGCCTGCTCGCCACCGATTGACCCCCGACGTTCAGCACCGGTCGGTCGGCGTCACCCGCGTGGGCGGCTCACTCGATGTCGCTCCCTGCGCCGGCGTGGGTTCCGCCGCCACCGGCGTGGGTTCCGCCGCCACCGGCGTGGGTTCCGCCGCCACCGGCGTGGGTTCCGCCGCCACCGGCGTGGGTTCCGCCGCCACCGGCGTGGGTTCCGCCGCCACCGACGCCCTCGCCCGTGGGCTCGCTCGCACCGGGAACCGCATGCTGATGCAGTGCGCTTGCGAGCGCGGCGAGCGCCGGACCGCTGATCCATCGACCGTTCGACGGGTGATCCCAACCGAGCACCGTGTACCCACGAAGGACGGCCTCCTGCGTCTCGGCACCCCATTTTCCGCTCGCGGACGACGCGGTGAACTCCATCAGTCCCACCGACAACAGGAGTCGCTGGAGGTCCTTGATCTCCCGTTTGCTGCTCTTGTTCGTGATCATGCGCATCTCCCCTCCGCGCTGGCGGCGCCAGCAGTTGCCCGAACGCGCAGGAAGTGTCGCATACGTGGAAACATGTGACAACCTGAAGGTCCTCCATGCCCACACCCCCGTCGGGAAACGTCACCTTTCTCTTCACCGACGTCGAGGGCTCGACCGCGCTCTGGGATCGTCACCCGGCAGTGATGAAGGACCTGTTGACCGAGCACGACCGCATCGTGCGCGGCGTGGTGGAGGCACACGGTGGGTATGTCTTCACCACGGCCGGCGACAGTTTCTCGGTGGCGTTCACGAACGTCCGCGACGCGCTCGACGCGGCCCTCGAAGTCCAAGCGAGTCTCGTCGACCTGCCCGGTGAGATCGAACTCCGGGTTCGTGCCGGCATCCACACCGGCGAGACCACGGAACGCGACGGCGACTACTTCGGTCCTGCGCTCAACCGGTGCGCCCGGATCACGAGCGCCGGACACGGCGGTCAGATCCTGATCTCGGGTACCGCCGGCGGGCTGCTCGACGGTGACCTTCCCGAGCGAGTCGACCTCGTCGACCTCGGCGTACACCGACTCCGCGACCTCGTCGAGCCCGAACGCATCCTGCAGGTCTGTCACCCTGACCTCGACCGGGAGTTCCCGAAGACTCAGAACGATCGAGGGTCCCGGCGACACGCTGCCGACGCAACTCACCTCGTTCATCGGCCGCGAGCACGAGATCACGGAGGTCATCACCCTGCTCCGTGATCGTCGACTCGTCACGTTGACGGGGCCCGGCGGCGCCGGCAAGACACGTCTGTCCCTCGAGGTGGCCGATCGGGTGATCCGCGATCACCCCGACGGGATTCGGCTCGTCGAACTCGCTGCGCTCGTCGATCACGACGTGTTCCTCGACGAGGTCGCCCAGCGCTTCGATGCCGCCGGAGTCGACGGTGAGCCGATGGCGCAGACGATCGCCGAGAAGATCGACGATCGCCAGATGCTCTTGGTGCTCGACAACTGTGAACAGCTCGTCGAGCCGGTCGCCCGGTTGACGAGTGATCTGCTGGCCGCATGTCCGAACCTGCGGGTGATCGCCACCAGTCGGGAGCGGCTGGCGATCACCGGCGAGGTCGTCTATCGGGTGCCGTCGCTGTCGGTGCCCCCCGACGGGATCGACGTCGATCGGAGTCTCGACTACGACTCGATCCGTCTGTTCGTCGAACGTGCGCAGCTCTCCGATCCGGACTTCGAACTGCTGGCGACGAACGTCGACGACGTCTCCTCGATCTGTCGGCACCTCGACGGGATTCCACTCGCGATCGAACTCGCTGCCGCCCGCGTCCGATCGATGTCGCCACAGCAGATCGGTTCGCGGCTCGGCGAGCGTTTCCGGCTGCTCACCGGCACCGACCGCTCGAGCGACGATCGTCACCAGACGCTCCTGAGCACGATCGAGTGGAGCCATGGTCTGCTGGAGGTGCCGGAGCGGGTCGTGTTCCGTCGGCTCGGTACGTTCGTCTCGGACTTCAGCCTCGAAGCCGCCGAGCAGGTGTGCGCCGAGGGGGAGATCTTCGAGTTCGACGTGGTCGAGCTGCTCACCGCACTCGTCGACAAGTCGATGGTCGCCACCACCGCTGGCATCGACGGCACCCGCTACCAACTGTTGGAGAGCATCAGGGTGTACGCGCCGGCCATCTCGAGCGAGGCCGGCGAGCACGCCACGGCCGCCGAGCGCCATGCGAGGCAGTACGCCGACCTCGCCGCGGAACTGCAGCGGCGCCAGCGCGCCGGGGATCTCGCCACGGCGCTGGCCGTGTTCGACGAGGAGGAGGACAACTTCCGTGCGTCGTTGCGCTTCGCCATCGACAACGGTGACGCCGTGCTGGCGGCACGGCTCGTCGACGGGCTCGGCTATCTGTGGTACGCCGGCGGTGTTCGGCGCGAGGGGCTCGACTGGTGCGAGTCGCTGTTCGCACTCGAGGCCGAACTCCCCGACGACGTGCGCGCCGGAGCGCTGCACAGCCATGCGCTGATGCTCGGGGGCACAGGCGACCATCGAACGTGGCGTCGAGGCACTCCGGGAGCAGGTGGTGATCCGGAGGCGGTTGGGCGACCCCATCCGCCTCGGAGCTGCACTCAACAACCTCGGAAACCTCCTCTACGACGTCGGCGAACACGATGCCGCCGAAGCGGCGCTCCGCGAGGCGGTCGAAGCGCATCGCGATGGTCGCGAGTCCGCAAGCCTGATGCTGAGCAGCCTGGCGTTCGGTCGGCTGGACGCCGGCGACACCGAGGATGCCGCCGACCTCTTTCGACAGGCCCTGGTCGAGGCAAAGGAGTACGACCACCTGTACGGCATCGCCGTCGCCTACTGGCGGGAATCGGCGAGGCGCTCACGCACGAGGGACGTGCCGGAGAAGCACGTCACCATCTCGTCGAGGCCCGCGAACGGTTCGACTGAGCTGAACGTCACTCCAGGTGTCGCCGAGGTCGACATGCGCTTCGGCCTGGTGAACCGGTTGGAGGGCAACCGCGGTCGAGGCGGCGCGGTGCCTGCTGCGTTCACTGACGACGCCCGGCGAGGGGTGGTACGACGAGTCACCGGTCTGGGTGGCCCAGTACGCGGCATCCTTGCTCGACGATCTCTCGCTCGCGGCGACGCTCATCGGTGCTGCCGCCGCCGACTACGAGCGACAGGCTCGACCACAGCCGTTCTTCGTCGTCGCCGACCTCGAGACGACGCGGAACCGGCTTGCCGACCAGCTCGACGCCGAGGAGTTCTCGCGGTGCATCCGAGCCGGAACTCGACGAACCCGGACCGAGCTCGTCGAGCTGGCCACTCGTGGCCTCGAGGTGTTCATCGACGGAGCCGATCGCTCCGCCGAACAGAAGGAACAAGGGCAACAGGGGGACGAGGGTGTCGGCTGACCCGTCGCCGTTCGACTTCGCCACGACGGTCTCGCCAGACCCGGCAGACGAACGCGATCTGGCCTACGTGGCCGACGCCCCGGCCGGCCACCAGCCCCCCTCCGCGGTCGGATACGAGGACTACCGGCGGTACGTCGGGATCACCTGGCATCAACGTGGACAGGAGTGCACGGGGTTCGCCCTGGCAGCGATCGCCAACTACCACCGACGTAGGCATCGCGACGATCCGACGCTTGCCTCGGTCAGCCGGCGGATGCTCTACGAGGTCGCCCAGATGTACGACCGGGAGACCTGGGAGCAGGGATCGACGCTGCGAGGAGCACTCAAGGGCTGGAGCCGCACCGGCGTGGCGCTCGACGATCTGTGGCCCTACGATCCACGCGACGAGGACGGGTCACGGCACGGATCGCTCACCCTCGCCCGACTCCTCGATGCGAGGATCCGGCCACTGCTGTCGTACCGCAAGATCGATGGGAGCGACATCGCCACCATGCAGCACGCGCTCGCCAACGGCCGTCCCCTGTACGCGAGCGCTCGACTGCATGTCGGGTGGTACCGCCTCTTCCTCCCCGACATTGATCCGGTGATCACGCGCCGGCCGGAGGACGACGACAAGGGTGGCCACGCGTTCGTGATCGCCGGCTACGACGAGCGCGGGTTCTGGGTGCACAACTCCTGGGGTCCCGAGTGGGGCACCGACGGCTATGCCTTGCTGCCGTACGACGAGTGGCTCACCGCCCACCAGGACGTCTGGGTCGTCGACGTCGACCACGCCGAACCGGAGCGACCGGTGCCATCGTCGTCCTCATCGTCGCCCTCATCGTCGCCATCATCGTCGCCATCATCGTCGGAGGTGTCGGCGTACCGCGACATGTGGCAACACCTGGTGGTGCTGCGCGACGACGGGACCCTGTCGTCCTCCGGCCTCTACGAGATGGACGAGGCATCGCTCGGCACGCTGCTCTACCTCTTCCAGGAACGCACCGCGGACTGGCCGCGCCGACGACTGGCCATCGTCGCCGACGGGGGAGCGCTGCCGACGGCACAGACGATCGAGCGCTACCGGAACGTGCGGGATCGCTTGCTCGCCTCGGACGTCTATCCACTGTTCGTGGTGTGGGAGACGTCGTGGTGGGCTGATCTCGACGACGAACTGCACCGATGGGCCGAGAGGCTGGCACGCGATGACGTCCCGGAATCGGACGATCGCCGAGTGCTCGACCGCTCGATCGCCGATCTGCTGTGTGATCAGCTCGACCGGCGGTCGGTCGCAGCCGTCGCGGAACCGTCGGGTGGCGGCCGAGCACTGGTCGAGCGAGTTCGGTACAAGCGAGCTCAGAAGCCGTTCGACCTCCATCTGGTCGCCATCGGCGCCGGCGATCTCCTGATGGCCCGCCTGGCCCCGTTGCTCCCGGCTCCGCTGACCACCGCGACCACCGTGGCGTCCGCCCTCCCGCTGGAGACCTTCACCGAGACCTATGCGGACCTGCTCGACGCCGGACGCCTCCAGCACGTCGCGGTGACGGTCGACTCGGGCGCCGAACGGGTCGGACCGCTGCGGATGTCGTTCCTCGAGCTTGCTTCCCAGGTGCGTGGCGATCTCGGGGAGACGGGGGAACAGGACACCGCCGGCAGGCGGCGGCGTCTGGTCGGGCTCGCGGACGATGTCGAACACGACGACACCGTCCGGCGGCTTCGCGAGGCGGGTCACCTCGTACTCGGAGTCGCTCCGCTCGTGGAGCATGTCGACCTGCTCGACGACGCGTCCGTCGTCGCTCAGGTGATCGACTCGATGCTGAGTCATCGGTCGGATCCCCCCGCGGGAGCGGAGACGTCCGGAGGGAGTGGCGTCGGGCCGCTTCCACGTGATCCGCTCGCGCGTGCGGAGCTCCTCCGCGACCGGCGGTGAGCGACCCGTTCGATCGACGGCCACCGCGGACCGTAGGGTCGGGCCATGCAGCTCACCTACTCCGAGCACGAACTGATGCAGGATCACCCGGATCTCCAGCCGCAGGTGATCCTCGGTCAACGGGTCCACGGTGGATTCGACGGCAACGGCGCGTACTGCCCGCCCCGAGCCTTCGTGCGCGAGCAGGCGCTCGATGCCTGGAGCCGTGCACTGGTCGCCCGCGGCGGTGAGGTGTTCGGCGCCGACTCGTCGCTGCTCGCCGGTGTGCGCGTCGTCAACGTCGCCCAGCAGCGGGTGCTGCTCCGCAACGGCCTCGGTCGATGGTTCTGGGACCAGCTGACCATCACGGGCAAGATCGAGGCGCGCGGTCGCCTGTTGGCGGACATCGCCTTCCCCGATCTCCAGCCGGTGATCGTGGACGACATCTCCGAGATGGCGATCGGCCACCTCGGCGGTGGGTTGCTCGTCGCCCACGGCCTCGACGAGGGCGGCCAGCCCGACCTCGGCATCGGTGGCCACGACGTGATGTGGTTCCTCGCGCGAGACCTCGCATTCGGCGAGAACGCGTATCCGGATGCCGAACCGCCCGACAACATCGGACGACCCGACGCGGGAGTCCGCTACATGCCCGAGCTGCCACCCGAGATCGAGGGCCTGATCTCGCTGCTGGCCAACCTGCTGATCATCGAGTTCCGCGCCGAACTCGGTTTCGCCGAAGCCCAGGCCATCCTGCGGTCGCCCGACGTGTTCGTCGACCGTCGGGAGGAGGCGGAGCTCGCCGCGGAGATCATCGAGCGCATCCGCACCGACGAGCTGATCCACGTGCGCTCGTTGTGCGTGTACCTCGGCGAGCTGCGTTCGGTGACGTTCCGGACCGATGCCGGCGGCGCCGTCAGCGGCAGCGAACTGATCGACCGTTTCTGGGACGGGATGGTGCGCTGGGCGACCGTCGAGCAGCCTGCGCTCAACGCCGAACGGGTGCGTGTCGACGTCGAGGCATACATCGCAACGCACCCTGACGCCGATCGGGTGCGCGCCGAGTTCGACGCGGCCGCCACCGGTTGACACCGTCTCCGTCGGACACCGTCTCCGTCGGGCACCGGTCGCCGTGCCGGGCTACCGTCCACCCATGCGTCGAGGAATGCTTGCGGCAGTGCTGTGCGTCGTGTCGGTGTCGGTGTCGGTCACCCAGATGACGGCGGGGGTCGCATCGGCCCTGCCGGCGGGGTTCGTCGACGTTCCCGTGGCAGCGATTCCGTCGCCGACCGCCGTCGAGGCGCTGCCGGGCGGACGAGTGGTGGTGCTCGAGCAGGACAGCGGACGTGTGCGACTGATCGACTCCGCCACCGGCGCGTTGTCACCGACCGCGGCGCTGCAGTTGGCGGTGTGCGGCGGCGGCGAACGCGGCCTGCTCGGGTTCACCCCCGACCCTTCGTTCGCCACGTCCGGTCGCGTGTACGTGTACTACACGCGGCCGTCGTCGGGCGCGCCCGGCGGGTGCGTCAACCGGGTGAGTGCGTTCGTGATGTCGGGCGACACGATCGACCCGGGGAGCGAACAGGTGCTGCTCGACAACATCTCCTCGGTCAACGGCAACCACAACGCCGGCGACCTCGACGTCGGTGCCGACGGCTTCCTCTACGTCTCGACCGGGGATGCCGGCGGTGATCCTCGGGGCGATTCGGGCGCCGGCGGCAGCAACGACGCGGCACAGGACCTCAGCCTCCTCAACGGCAAGATCCTGCGCATCGACCGGTTCAGCGGCGCGCCGGCGCCCGGCAACCCGCTCTCGGGCGGCGTCACGTGCGCCACGAGGGGCAACACCCCGTCGACACCGACCACGACCTGCCGTGAGATCTTCGCCTGGGGGCTCCGCAACCCGTTCCGGTTCGCCTTCGACCCGAACAGCGCCTCGACCCGGTTCTTCGTCAACGACGTCGGCCAGAGCACCCGAGAGGAGGTCAACGACGGTCGCATCGGCGCCAACTACGGCTGGAACAGCCGCGAAGGCCAGTGCCCGCGTGGACAGAACCCGCCGTGCGCGGGGCCGCCACCCGGCGTCACCGACCCGATCACCGACTACGGCCGTGCTCAGGGGACCTTCATCACCGCCGGGGCGTTCGTGCCGCGTGGTGCGTGGCCGCCCGCCTTCGAGGACGGCTACCTGTTCGCCGACGGCGGGGCCGGTCGGATCTGGTTGCGCTCCCGTGACGGATCGGTCGACTGGGCCGACCCGATCCTGACCGGTGCGTTCGGGATCACCGACATGGCGTTCGTCGACGAGGCCGCCGGAGCGTCGCTCTACTACACACTCAACGGCTCGTCGCAGGTCCGCAAGCTCGTCGCCCCGCGGACCACGCAGGTGCCGGCGGGTTCGATCACCCGCATCTCGGGCGATCCGAACGGCCTGGCGGTGTTGTCCGTCGGCATCACCAACACGGCGGCAGGCGGGTATGTGCAGGTGTTGGACTGCCGCTCGACCCCGGGAGGATTCTCGACGCTGAACGCGAGCGGGCCGGGCCAGACACTCGCCAATCTCGCGGTCGTGCAGTTCGACGCCACCGGGTCAGCGTGCATCTACAACGAGTCGGCGACCGACATCTTCGTCGATCTCCAGGGGTACCTGGCGTCGAACGCGTTCACCGCCCGAACCGTGCGGCTGCTCGACACCCGTCAGCCAGGCCCCGGTCGACCGCCGATCCCTGCCGACGGCCGGGTGCGCTTCCGCGGCGAACCGAACGGGCTCGCGGTCGTGTCGATCGTGGCGACCGAGAGTGTCGCGCCCGGGTACCTGCAGGCGCTGCCGTGTGCCGCGGCTCCAGGCGGCTACTCGAACCTCAACGTCGACCGGGTCGCGCAGACCATCGCCAACCTCGCCATCGTGCAACTCGACGCACAGGGTGAGTCCTGCATCTACACGAACGCCGGCGCCCACGTGATCGTCGACCTGCAGGGGTACCTGTCCCCGTCGTCGTTCACCCCGGTTTCGCAACGGCTGCGCGACACGCGCCAGCCGGCCCCGCAGCCCCCGCTGCCCATCGACGGACGCACCACGGTCACCGGCAGGGGGAACGGTCTCGCCGTGTTGTCGCTCGTCGTCACCGACACACGCAGCGGGGGATACGTCCAGGCACTGCCGTGCAGCGAGCGCGAGGGAGCGTTCTCGAACCTCAACGCCGATCAGGCGGGCCAGACCCGTGCGAACCTGGCGATCGTCCCGCTCGACGGTGCCGGCTCGACCTGCATCTACACCCAGGCGAGCGCCCACCTGCTCGCCGACCTGCAGGGGTACCTCGACCCTGCCGTGTTCGCGCCCGTCAACCGTCGGCTCCTCGACACCCGCCAGCGCTGATCGCGAACGTCGTGTGGCGGGTGCTCAGCGCCTGCAGCTGTCGGCGGAGCGGAGCCGGGCACGGAGCGCCCAGGCGAGCAGCACGATCGAGCCGACGGCGAGCAGCGGCTGCACCGGCTCGAACCACTGCCGGGCACCGGTGGCGCCCAGGGCGACGATGACGAGCTTGTTGCAGACCGGACAGCCGACGGCGAAGAACGACAGCAGACCGGCGATGCCGCCGTTGCGCGTGGGGGTGTCGATCTCGTCGGGAACTGCGGCACCCGACGCTGCTCGCACGTACGTCGCAGCCAGGAGGCCGCCGAGGATCGCGGTGATCGCGAGCGTGGGATACGACCACCACGTGACCGGGACCGGGCGTCCGAACACCGGGTTGGGAATGACGTCCGTCGGGATCCCGATCAGCAGCGCCACGCCGATCGCAGCGAGTGCGGCTGCCACCCAGCGGTGTGCAGGCCAACGCAGCAGCTGGTCCCATGCCGACGGGGACGACGTCGACGGAAGTTGTAGATCGACCACGGATCACACCCTAGGGGGTATCGATCCGGAAGTGAACGTCATCGAGCCAGGTTCGCGAGCGCGGCGGCCACCACCTCGTCGAAGCGGGCGGCGACGAGGCCGAACCACGCCGGATCGTCGTCGGCGAACGCCGCTCGGACCAGTGCCCGAACGGCCTCGGAGCCGGGGCCCGTCGGGTCACCGGAACCGTGCAGCACGGCATCGGCGCGCAACGACTGCAGCACCGTGATCGTGTCGACCGTCCCGAACTCGAGTGCGACGGCGGTCACCTCGGCGCTCGGCAGCAGGCGGTCGACTGCACCCAGCCAGTCGCCCGACAGGTTCGCGGACACGCTCTCCCCGTCGAGCATCGAACGCACGTCGCCCCACCAGGCCGTGCCGCGCTCGTAGCCGGGTGCCCGGCGCCCCTCGTGCGAGATCAGTTCACCGTGCCCCCACGGCCCGAGCCCGGTGTGCAGATCGACGATGCCCACCCGCGTCGCCTCGCCGACGACCTCGGCGAGGTGCTCGACCAGCCAGCGGTGTGACCAGACCGGTCCCGCCCCGCCGTAGAACACACCGGTCGGGTGGCTGTACTGGCCACCGCTGACCACCTCTTGGAGGCGGGCCAGTCCGACCTCCTCGGCGTACGCGAGCAGCGTCAGGGTGGTCGACTGCTGGGTGTCCTCGTCCCAGGCGTCCGGGACCAGGAGATGAGCGATCCCGCCGTAGTCCTCGTTCGCGGGCGGCGGCTCGTCCCAGTCGATGAAGTTGCGATTGAGGTCGACGTTGTCCTCGTTGACCCTCCGGACCCACGAGAAGCCGTGGGGATTGAACGCGTGCAGGAGCACCACACGCACACCGTCGGGTCGCTCCTCGGCGAACGCATCGAGCCAGCGGTGCTGGAGCGCCGAGCCCGTGAACCCCTCCACGCCGTGGGTACCCGACACCAGGAGCAGCACCGCCGATGCATCGTCCGCACCGAGCGAGGCGACATCGATCGCAAGCGGCTCTCCCGCGAGGCCGACGTCCGGATGGACGAACGACGTCACCTCCGCGCCGGCATCGGCGCACGCACGCAGGAATCGTCGTCGTGACTCGTCGTACGTGGCAGTCAGTCCCGATGCATGCTCGCTCATCGCCACAGCATGTCACCAGCCGGCGACCCGAGCCGGTGCTGCGGCTACAGTCGTGCCATGTCGTACGTGGGGGAACGTCTCGTCTTCGATGCCGACAGCCATGTGATGGAACTGCCCGGCTGGCTGGAGGACTTCGCCGACGGCTCGACCGCCGACGGCCTGCGACCACTCGCGCTCGGTGGCGCGGGAGCGCTGGCCGATCGCGCCGTCGCGGAAGCGGCCGACCGGCAGGCCGGGGGAGTGACGACGCTCGATCCCGACCCGATCGAACTCCTGCGCTCGAAGGGATGGGGAGCCGTCGGGGCCTTCGACCCCACCGAGCGGTCCTTCGTGCTGGACCAGCTCGGCTTCGCCGCGCAGTTGGTGTTCCCGACCTTCGCCGCCACGCAGTTCGCCGGCACGGACCTCGATCTGCTCTACGGGGGATCCGACGCGCTCAACCGGGCGATGGCGGCGTTCTGCGCCGACGATCCTCGCCTCCTCGCCGTCGCCTCGGTGCCGTGGGGCGACCCGACGCGCACGGTTGAGTGCGCCCGGCGCGCCATCGACGAAGGGTGTCGTGCCGTCATGGTGCCCACCGACCTCCCACGAGGCGTGGTGTCACCGACCCACCCCGACCATCATCCGCTGTGGGCGCTCCTCGAGGCCGAGAACGTCCCGGTGGTGAGCCACATCGGCGGTGGTGGCCGTCCGGTTCGTCGAGGCTTCCACGACAACGGCCACACGGTCACCGACTTCCTCGGGGGTGGCGAGAACGTTCGGGCGAAGGACTTCATGGCGATCCACCAGCGCCCGGAGGTGTTCTGGGCGGCGATGGTGCTCGACGGCATGTTCGAACGGTTCCCCGGACTGCGCGGAGCGTCCGTCGAGGAGGGTGCGATGTGGGTGGTGCCCTGGATCCGGCGCCTCGACCGGGCGATGCAGTTCGCGAAGACCGAACCACCGCTGCGTGAGCTGACGAAGCTGCCGAGCGAGTACGTCCACGATCACCTCAGGTTCACGCCCTTCGCCGGCGAGCCCGTTGGTTGGATGGTCGAACAGGCAGGGGCCGACCTGTTCATGTTCTCCTCCGACTATCCGCACCCCGAGGGCACGAAGGACCCCGTCGACCGGTTCGAGTCGACGATGGACACGACGAACGACGCCGTCATGGACGGGTTCTACAGCGCGAACTTCGCATCGCTCTACCGTGGTGCCGTTCCCGTGTGAGCTGCACTGCATGAAGCTCCTCTGCACGGCGGACCTGCACTACCGGCTGCCACAACTCGACTGGCTCGTCGAACAGGCGGGCGACGTCGACGTGGTCGTGATCCCCGGCGACCACCTCCAGGTCGTGGGCGCGGCGCCACTCGAGGTGCAGATCGTGGTGGTCTCCAAGTACCTCCAGCGGTTGTCCGAGCGGTCCCTCGTGCTCGCGTCGTCGGGGAACCACGACCTCGATGGTCCCGGCCCGACCGGCGAGCAGGCCACCGGCTGGCTCCAGGAGTTGGCGTCCGAGCGGCTCGTGGTCGACGGCCAGTCGACCGACCTCGACGGTGTGCGGTTCACCGTGTGCCCGTGGTGGGACGGCCCGATGACACGTCAACTCGTCGACGACCAGCTCGCAGCAGCTGCCATCGATCGACCCGACCGCTGGATCTGGGTGTATCACTCACCGCCGGCGGATTCACCGCTGTGTCGAGCCGGCTCCAAGGCGTACCCGGACCCCGACCTCGCCGCCTGGATCGATCGCTGGCACCCTGACCTGGTGATCTGCGGACACATCCACCAGGCCCCGTGGGTCGCCGGCGGCGGGTGGGTCGACCGGCGCGGCTCGACCTGGCTGGTCAATGCCGGGCACCAACCCGGCCCGATGCCGGCCCATGTGATGATCGACCTCACGGCCGGGACCGCCGAGTGGGTCGCGTTGCCGGACCGCGAACTCGTCGAGATGGCGTTCGCGCCGACCTGATCACGCCACCGGCCCGCCGCTGCTCCCGATCTCGGTTCAGTAGTCGAGGTCGGGCATTCGCGCCGAACCGGGGGTGACCGGCTTGGTCTGGTGGTGCATCAGCGTGCTCAGGACCTCGTCGAGCATGCCGAGGTGTCCGGAATCACCCCCGTACTGGCGCTTGACGTCGGTCAGGTGTCCGGTGAGGTTGTCGAGCCGGGTGGCGAGCGCGCGGGCCACGTCGAGCAGCACGTCGGGTCGTTCGAGGAGGAACGATCCGCCGTCGTCCGCCTGGAGGACCGTGCAGTTCGAGAGCGCTCGCACCGTGGCGGTCGACGGCCGCTCGAGCACCGTCGAGATCTCACCGAGCACAGCGCCAGGGGTGTCGAGCACGGCGATGGTGATCCCGTCACGATCGATCGAGACCGATCCCTCGACCAGGATCACGATCGACCCGAACGGGGCGCCCTGCTCCACGATGACGTCGCCGACGGAGAAGGTCCGTCGCGGGAGCTCGGCGCAACGTTCGACGAGGTCGTTCACGTCACCAGTCTGACACGTCGCCGACGGCGACGGCCCCGAGCCACCGACGCGTAACCTGCAGTTCATGTGCGGCCGATTCGTCTCAGCGGGAACGCCCGATCGAATCGCGGCGTATTTCGACCCGGTGGTGCCCACCGAGGTCGTCGCCGAGTCGCTGGGCCAGAACTTCAACGTTGCTCCCACGCAGGATGTCTACGCGCTGGTGGGGAGCAGGGACGGGGCTGCACGACTCGACGCCTTCCACTGGGGGCTGGTGCCGAGCTGGGCCAAGGACCGCAAGATCGGATCGCGGATGATCAACGCCCGAGCGGAGACCCTCGCCGAGAAGCCGGCGTTCAAGGGCTTGCTCAAGACCAAGCGGTGCATCGTGCCGATGGACGGGTTCTACGAGTGGAGGGCCGGAGGCGAGGGCGGACCGGTGAACGCGAAGGGCAAACCGCTCAAGCAGCCGATGTTCATCCATCGCGCCGACGGGGATCCGCTCGCCGTCGCTGGGCTCTGGTCACGCTGGAAGGACCCCGATGACCCCGTCGGCCCCGACGGCCGTTGGCTCCACAGCGTCACGGTGATCACCACCGAAGCGAATGCCACGATCGCTCCGATCCACGATCGGATGCCCGCGATCCTGCCGAGCGACGTCTGGGCGACGTGGCTCGATCCCGGTGTCGACGATCCGGGTGCGCTCACGCCGCTCCTGGTGGCCTGCGACGACGAGGTCCTGGTCGCGTACGAAGTGTCGACCGACGTCAACAACGTCCGCAACAACCGCCCCGATCTCGTCAAACCTTTGACGTGACGTTGAGGTCGAGGTTGAGTTCGACCTCAGGTCGAGACTCCGTCAGCGCCGGCCGTGCGGAGTTCGGCCCGGATCGCCTCCGCCCAGGCGTCGAGGTCGGCACGATCGACCCACGCGGCGGCGTTCGCGAAGCTGAGTTGGGCCATCGACGAGGTCGGGATGACGTGGACGTGCGTGTGGGGTACCTCGTAGCCGGCCACGATCACGCCGATGCGCTCGCACTCGAACGCCGACTGCTGCGCCTTGCCGATCG
This sequence comes from Ilumatobacteraceae bacterium, assembly GCA_963712775.1. Lineage (GTDB taxonomy): Bacteria > Actinomycetota > Acidimicrobiia > Acidimicrobiales > Ilumatobacteraceae > Sva-07. The sequence continues at coordinate 134,405 of CAVQJG010000007.1, forward strand.
TGTGTGCGACCGCGAACAGATGAGCGGCCAGCTCCGGTGGCGCGTCGATCCAGTGGTCGATCTCCTCGATCGGGACGACCAGGACGTGACCGGCCGCCAACGGGTTGATCGACAGGAAGCCGACGCAGCGTTCGTCACGCCACACGAACGTGCCGGGGAACTCGCCCCGGATGATCTTGGTGAACACCGTGGTCATGCCCGCACCATACGCTGTGGCAGGTGAGTGATCCCGCAGCCGCCCAGGAGACGTCGCCGTCGATGTTCGACGGGATCTTGAGTGTCCCGAACCTGTTCACGCTGCTGCGACTCCTGTGTCTGCCGCTGTTCCTCTACGTGCTCTTCGGCCGCGACAACCCGGTCGGGGCGGCCCTGCTCCTCGGCGGGCTGAGCGCCACCGATTGGGTCGACGGCTACCTCGCTCGCCGTCTCGGCCAGGTGAGCGAGTTCGGCAAGGTCTTCGACCCGACCGTGGATCGACTCCTGTTCATCGTGGCGATCACGGCGATCATCATCGACGGCGCGATTCCGTTGTGGTTCGCGATCGCGGTGCTCGCCCGGGAGGTGCTCGTCGGGATGATGATGGTGATCGCCACCCTCGTCTACAAGATCCCGCGCATCGATGTCACCTACCTCGGCAAGGTGGCCACCGCACTGCTGATGTTCGCCGTTCCCGGCTTCCTGATCGGGAGCAGCGGTGAGTCGTACGCCGGGCTGTTCCAGACCGCGGCCTGGATCCTGGGGGTTCCCGGGCTGATTCTGAGTTGGTGGACCGGCATCGCCTATATTCCGCAGGTGCGACGGTCGATTGCTGCCGGTGGATCCTCTCGCCCCGATGCAGTCACAGCCGACGCGTGAACCCAGATACGGTGGCCCCATGAACATCCCTTCCGACCTTCGCTACTCGACCGATCACGAATGGGTCCGCGTCGACGGCGACATCGTCACCATCGGCATCACCGAGTACGCCCAGGACGCTCTCGGAGACGTGGTCTTCGTGGAGCTGCCGGAATCGGGCGCCACCGTCACCGCAGGAGCGACCTTCAGCGAGGTCGAGAGCACGAAGTCGGTGAGCGACATCTACGCCCCGGTCACCGGAGCGATCAGCGCCGTCAACGAGACGCTGGAGTCAGCGCCCGAGTTGCTCAACAGCGACCCGTACGGCGACGGTTGGATCTGCCGGATCCAGATGACCGATCCATCGGAACTCGACGGACTCATGGACGCCGACGCCTACCGAGCACTGACGGAGGCCTGACTTGAGCAGCCACGTGTTCTGCAACCAGTGCGGCCACCGCAATCCGCCGTCGAGCAGTTTCTGTTCGAGCTGCGGCTCGCCGCTCGACTCGCTCGACGATCGGACGATCACGCTCACGACCGTCGACCCGCTGCAGGACGCGCCCGGCACCGACGACGACGTCCAGATCGCGGTGGGGGAGCTCCCCGTCGACGTCGGCGTGCTGATCGTCCGAGCCGGCGCCCAGGCCGGCGCCCGGTTCGCGCTCGACGAGCCGGTCGTGCGCCTCGGTCGCCACCCCGACTCCGAGATCAGCCTCGACGACATCACGGTGTCGCGCCGTCACGCCGAGATCGAACGGACGCCGGACGGTCACGTCGTGAGCGACGCGGGTTCGCTCAACGGCACGTACGTGAACCAGGAACGCATCGAACGGATGCTGCTGCGTCACGGCGACGAGTTGCAGATCGGCAAGTTCCGTCTCGTCTACTTCGAACGGCCCGATGCCTGACTCGTTGCCGCCCGGCGTGGCGTCCGACGTGGGTGCGGCCGCGCCGGCCGTGCCGACGGGAGGCCATCTCTCGATCGGCGAGGTCCTGGCGCTGCTGCTCGAGGAGTTCCCGGACGTGACGATCTCCAAGATCCGGTTCCTCGAGAGCCAGGGTCTGATCGATCCCGAACGGACAGCCTCCGGCTACCGGAAGTTCTACGCCGACGATGTCGAACTGCTGCGGTGCATCCTGCGCGAGCAGCGTGAGAACTACCTGCCGCTGCGGGTCATCAAGGACCGCATCGACTCCGGTGAGATCGATCCCACCAACGAGCACCCGCGGCCGAGGGGTATCAAGAACGTGAGCGAGTCGAGCGCCATCCCCCGGCCCGACGCCCACCCGAGCGCGGGTGGGGCGCGTCACTCCTCGGAGTCCAACGGTGCCGACGAACCCGCGGTCACCGGCGCGGCGGTGCTCTTCCAACGCACCGACGGTGAACCGTCGACACCGGCCGACGAGCCGCGACCGCCGGCATCGACCGCACCGGCGGGTGACCACGCACGCGGCACCGTCCCAGCCCCGGCTGCAGCCGCCACCGCGTCGGCAGCCGTTCTCCCCGGAGTGCTCCTGAGTGCCGACGAGCTGTGCGCTCTGGCCGGAATCGGACGGGACCAACTCACCGATCTGCAGTCGTACGGTGTGCTCACGTCCACCTCGGGCCGACCCGACGGACCCTTCGACGAGGACGCCGTCGAGATCGCATCGGCCTCGAAACATCTGCTCGACGTCGGCCTGGAAGCCCGGCACCTGCGCGGCTGGCGAGTTGCCGCCGATCGTGAGGCGGGCATGCTCGAACAGCTGATCCAGCCACTGCTGCGCCAACGCAACCCCGAGGCGCGGGCACAGGCGGTGAGCCAGTTGAACGAGCTCGAACAGGTCGGGAGTCGGCTCCGTTCGGCGATGATGCGTTCTGCACTCCGCCACCACGGCACGCACTGAGACCCGACCGGACACGACTCGGCGCAGCCGGGTACAGTGGTCATCGTGGTCCCCTTGGAGCTCATCGGTGTCCGGGTCGAAGTGCCGGCCAACACGCCCATGGTGTTGCTGCGTGAGTCCGATGGGCGCCATCGTCTCCTGCCGATCTACATCGGCAGCCCCGAAGCGTCCGCGATCCACTACGCACTCGAGGGCGTGGTGCCTCCCCGGCCGCTCACCCACGATCTCTTCCTGATCGCACTCGGCGAACTCGGCGCCACGGTGACCCAGGTCGTCGTCACCGAGATGCGCGACCGGACCTATTTCGCCGAGCTCCATCTCGCCACCGTCGACGGCGAGCGCATCCTGTCGGCGCGACCCTCCGATGCGATCGCACTCGCAGTGCGCTGTGGCGCGCCGTTGTTCGCGTCCGATCAGCTGATCGACGAGGTCGGACAGGAACCCGCAGTCGAGCCCGAGGACGACGCCGCGGAAATCATCGACGAGTTCAAGGACTTCATCGAGAACGTCAGCCCCGAGGACTTCGGATAACCCGCTGCCGCTGCGCGAGCGTTCAGCGTCAGCGCTGACACACGGTTCTCGCAGTGTCGCCGACGCTGAACGGTGCGGCTGGATCGGGTCGCAGAAGGGGTCGCAGAAGGGAGCCGTCGAAGACGCCGGAGTCGTCGCGATGGCGGATCGACACGCGAGTCCGTATCCTTCTGGGGTGCGCCATCGACCTCTCCTTGCGTTCGCAACATCACTCGCCGCAGTGTTCGGCAGCGTCGTCGCCTTCTCGGCACTGGCGCCCGCCGGCACGGTGTCCGCTGCGGGCACGACCAGTGCCTATGTCGCGATGCCGACGTCTCAACGTCTGGTCGACACTCGCCAGACCGCGGCACTCGCCGCCGGTGGGACCCTCTCGGTCACGGTCACGGGCGATGCGCCCCTCCCGGCGCCGGGCACGGTCACTGCCGCAGTGCTCAACCTCACCGTCACCGGCCCGGCCGGTGCGGGCTTCTGGACCGTCTGGCCGCACACGAGCGCACGCCCCAACGCGTCGAACCTGAACATCGACGAACTGCAGTCGCTGGCCGGGGGAGCGATACCGAACCTCGTCACCGTGCCGGTCGGCCCTGACGGTGTGGTTGACGTCTACACCAGCGGAGGCGGCAACGCCATCGTCGACCTGCTCGGCTACTACACCGCTGCCGACACCGCCACGTCGGGACGGTTCGAGGCACTGCCGGCACCCACCCGCGTGCTGGACACCCGCGGCCTCGCCAACTTCGCTCCGGGCGAGACGCGCAACTTCACGATCCCGGGAGCGGCGGGAGCGAGCGCCGCTGCCATCAACCTCACCTCGGTCACCGCCCGGCCGGGCTACTGGCAGGTCTACCCGCAGGGCGGTGCGCAGCCGGCCACCTCCAACCTCAACTCGCCGCCGGGGATCCAGACGATCGCCGCCAACCAGGCGATCGTCAGCGTCGACGCGTCCGGTGGAATCACCATCTTCTCCGAGGCGGGCGGCGACCTCATCATCGATCTCGTCGGCACGTACACCGGCAGCAGCGCTCCCGCGGGCACCGACGGGCTGTTCGTCCCGACGGTGTCGCCGACGCGCATCGTCGACACGCGCCTCGCGGCCCTGAACCCGCTCGGCGGGACCACTCGGCCGGAACCTGGCTGGAGCTTCGAGGTCCCGGTGGCCGGCAACGCCGCGATCGGGCGGGCCGACGTGTCGGCGCTCGCCCTCAACGCAACGAGCGTCGACACGATCACGACCGGCTACATCACCGTCGGCACGGCCGGCACCGTGGCCCCAGGAGCCAAGCCGACGACGTCGACGATGAATGTCGTTCGCCCCGCCCAGATACTCGCCAACCATGCGATCGTGCCCGTCTCCACCCGTGGCTTCTCGATGTTCACCGAGTCGGGCGGCAACCTGATCGCCGACCTCGCCGGATACTTCGTCGGCACTCCCGGCGCCGCCCCGCACCCCACACCGCGCAATGCTTCGTCGCCCACGTGCTCCAGCGGCACCGTCGGCTATCCGACCAGCCCGGTCGGTCCGATCATCTTCGGGTCGTCGCGCGCGTCGGTCGCCACCTTGCAGGCCCGGCTGCTCCAACTCGGGTTCTGGAACGCCGGCGCCGACGGCGGCTACGGCCTCACGACCGTCCAGGCGGTGATGGCGTTCCAGAAGTGGAAGGGCCTACCCGCGACCACCGTGGTCGACACGACCACGGCGGTGGCGCTCAACACCCAGGTCTGCCGTCCGCAGGCCGGACGCACGAGCGGAACCCTGCTCGAGGTCGACAAGGGCAAGCAGATCGCCTACGTCATCCAGGACGGAAAGATGCGCTACATCTTCAACGTGTCGACCGGCAACGGCAAGAGCTACGACGAGGAAGACCAGAAGAACGCCGGCAACCGGGTCATCGGCGTGGCGACAACACCGAGCGGTACCTTCCGGACGTATCGGGAGAGTGACGTCGCGCGCTACGAGGGCGACCTCGGCACGCTCTACCGCCCGAAGTTCATCGTCGGCGGCGTCGCCGTTCACGGCGCTCGCAGCGTGCCGAACTACCCGGCCTCACACGGATGCGTGCGCGTCGTGAACCCGGTGATGGACCTGATCTGGGGACAGAACCTGTTGCCGCTGCGTTCGACGGTGTGGATCCACGGCTGATCCGTCGCGGCGTGGTCAGTCGTGGAGTGCGGCGTTCTGCGAGCGCAAGCGGGCGACGAGCGTCTCGATGACGTGCATCGCGATGTCGGGCTCCTCGCGCAGCAGGGCGCGCATGTTCCACGCCGACAGACCGTAGGTCTCCAAGTCGGTCTTCGCCACGATCGCCGCCGAGCGCGGACTCCCGTCGAGCACGCTCATCTCGCCGAAGTAGTCACCGGGCCCGAACGTCGCCACGACGTCGTCGCGGATCCGGGCCTCGGCGGTGCCGCTGACCACGGCATAGAGGCGACCGAAGCGGCCCGATGAATCGGCGTCGATCACCGACGCGCCGGCAGTGAACGTGAATGGTTTGGTCTGCGCGGCGATCCGTCCGAGGGCAGCGTCGTCGAGCCCCTCGAAGAGGCTGACCGTGCGCAGTGCGGCGACGACCCGATCGTCCCTTTTCATGTGAACCCCCTACTGTCCGGATCAGGACACTACCGAGTGTTGACGCGGTGCGCGGAACTCCGTAGTGTGCAGCGTCTCACAGTGGCGTAGTTACGATGTTGTGAGATCGTGCGACGTGCTCGGACACGTTCGTGATGTTGGGCGAAGCGAACCGGAGGCATTCCGTGCAGGACACACCAGACGACAGCAACAGCGAGATCCCCGACGAACTCGGGTTCAGCGGCACCCAGACCGCGAAGGTGGTCGGGATCTCCTACCGCCAGCTCGACTACTGGGCGCGCACCGATCTGATCCGTCCGTCGCTCACCGACGCCACCGGCAGCGGCAGCCGCCGCCTCTACTCGTACAACGACCTGCTCGAGCTCAAGGCGATCAAGAAGCTGCTCGATGCCGGGATCAAGCTCGAACAGGTCCGCAAGGTCTTCAGCTTCCTCCGCGAGCAGATGAACACCGACATCGCCGCGGCGCACATCGTGATCGACGGTGGCAGCGTGATGCTGTGCGACGGCGATCAACTCGTCGACGTGCTCAAGAACGGTCAGGGTGTGCTGAACGTGTTGTCGCTCGGCGGCGTGCGCGACGAACTCGAGGCCGATCTCGCGCCGCAGTCGACGAAGCCGATCGACCTCCACCGTCGCACCGGATGACCCTGCAGCGGTCTCCGCTCGACGCCGAGCACCGCTCGCTCGGGGCGACGATGGTGGGGTTCGGCGGCTGGGAGATGCCCATCGCGTATCCCGGCGGCACCATCGACGAGCATCTCGCCTGTCGGCACCGTGCGGTGATGTTCGACGTCTCGCACCTCGGCACCGTCCGGCTCGAGGGAGCCGACGCCCACGACACGTTGCAGTCGACGCTCACCAACGATCTCGCCAAGATCGTCCCGGGCCGGGCCCAGTACACGCACCTCCTCGACGCCGACGATGCGTCGGTGGTCGACGACATCATCGTCTGGTGGCATCCCGACGGTGTGACGTTCGACGTGATGCCGAACGCCTCGAACACCGACGGTGTGCGATCGTCGATCGGCGGAACCGACACGACCAGTTCGCGGGCGGTGATCGCCGTCCAGGGCCCCGACGCGAAGCGCCTGGTTGCCACGGTGTTCCCGGAGGCGGGAGCGATCGGTCGTTTCCGTGTCGCTGATGCCACCTGGAACGGTCATCCGTGCACGTTCGCCGGAACCGGCTACACCGGTGAGGCCGGCGTCGAGATCGCGATTCCCGCCGATGCTGCCGCCGAGCTGTGGACGGCCCTGCTCGCTGCCGACATCCCACCGGCGGGTCTCGGGGCCCGTGACACGTTGCGGCTCGAAGCCGCGCTTCCCTTGCACGGCCACGAACTCGGTGCCGGTATCACGTCGCTGCAGGCCGGGCTCGGCTGGGTGGTGGCGTGGGACAAGCCCGCGTTCGTGGGGCGTGAGGCCGCGCTCGCCGAGCGCGAGCGCGGCGTCGAGCGACACCTCGTCGGAGTGGCCACGGAGGGCCGACGGCCGGCACGTGCCGGTTGCGACCTGCTCGTCGACGGCGTCGTGGTGGGAGAGGTCACCAGCGGGAACTTCTCGCCGGTGCTCGGTCACGGCATCGCGTTGGCGTTCGTGCCACCGCACGTCGCCGTCGGTGCCGACGTGGTGATCGACGTCCGCGGGAAACCGCTCGCCGGCGCCGTGGTCGAGACACCGTTCGTCACCCGCTGACCCCTCGTCGGGAGGTCAGCGCGAGGTGCTCGACGACCCCGAAGGCCCTGTCGTCGCGGCGGTCCTCTTCGCCGCAGACTTCTTGGTGGTCCGCTTCGTGGCGGCGGACTTCTTCGCCGCAGACTTCTTGGTGGTCCGCTTCGTGGCGGCGGACTTCTTCGCCGCAGACTTCTCGGTGGTCGTCTTCTTGGCAGTCGTCGTGGTCGCCGGCTTCGGCGCAGGTGCTTCCGGCGCAGGACGACGAGTGGTGTTGGTGACGATCGATCGATCCGCAGCAGTGTCGGCCGGGGGAGAGGGGCGCATCCCGGGGACCCGGAACCCGCCGAACAGGCCACCGGCCGACTCGGCCAGCTGCGTGAGCGGACTGAGGCGGTGCGAGATCTCACCGAGCAGCTCGGAGAACTGGCCGATCTGGTTCGGAAGCTGAGCGAACGCCGGTGTGCTCAGCGTCTCCGCCAGGCGATTGAGCCCCGGCGCGACCGCCATCGCAGGACCGCTGACGACCTGCATCATCTCGTCGGCTGCCTTGACCGTTCTGGTCACCTGCGGGATCGCCGCCCGGATCGGCTCCTCGACATCGGCGAGGAGGCTGTTGATCCGCTCGGAGCTCTCGTTGAGGTTGGCCATCGTCCGATTGAAGTTCTCCACCCCTTTGAGGAACTCGTCGACACCCTTGCGGAACTGTTCGAGTGAACGCACCGTGCCCGACAAGGGGGTGACGAAGAGGGTGAACAGGTCTGCGAGCGGGTCGGTGCGGTCCTCGGCCATTGCGCCAACCTACCGATCGAGCGATGCCGCAGGGGTCATCCGACCGCTGCCGCGTACGCCTCCAGCGGCTCGCAGGAACAGACGAGGTTCCGGTCGCCCTGGGCGCCGTCGATACGCGAGACGGCCGGGAAGTACTTCGTCGCCCGCAGGCCGGGAAGCGGGAACGCTCCGAGGTCACGCGAGTACACACGATTCCAGTCGCCCAGGAGGTCCTCGGCGGTGTGCGGGGCGTGGTGGAGCGGGCTGTCCTCGTGGGCCCATTCGCCATCGCCGACCCGGTCGATCTCGGCCCGGATCGCGATCATCGCATCGCAGAATCGGTCGAGTTCGCGCAACGACTCGCTCTCGGTCGGCTCGACCATCAGCGTCCCCGCAACCGGAAAGCTCATCGTGGGAGCGTGGAAGCCGTAGTCCATCAAGCGCTTCGCGACGTCGTCGACGGTGACTCCGGTGGCCTTGGTGATCGGGCGCAGGTCGAGGATGCACTCGTGCGCGACCCGTCCACCGGCGCCGCGGTAGAGCACCGGGAAGTGGGCATCGAGGCGTTCGGCGATGTAGTTCGCCGCGACGATCGCCACGGTCGTCGCCGCGGTGAGCCCGGCGCCGCCCATCATCTCGATGTACATCCACGGGATCGGCAGGATCCCCGCCGAACCGTACGGTGCCGCCGACACCGCGCCGACCGGCTGGTCGGTGCGCAGCGGGTGACCCGGCAGGTACTCGGCCAGGTGTGCACGAACGCCGATCGGGCCGACACCCGGCCCGCCGCCACCGTGCGGGATGCAGAACGTCTTGTGGAGGTTGAGATGGCTCACGTCGGCGCCGAACTCGCCGGGGCGGGCGTGGCCGACCAGCGCGTTGAGGTTCGCGCCGTCGACGTACACCTGGCCGCCGGCCGCATGGATCAGCGAACACAGCTCGCCGACCTCCGCCTCGAAGACACCGTGCGTGGACGGATAGGTGATCATCGTGGCCGCCAGGCGGTCGCCGACGTCGGCGATCTTGGCGCGCACGTCGTCGAGATCGACGTTGCCGGCATCGTCGCAGGCGACGACCATCACGTCCATCCCCGCCATGACCGCGCTCGCAGCGTTGGTGCCGTGCGCGCTCGAGGGAATCAGACAGACCGTTCGCTGCTCGTCGCCGCGGGCGCGGTGGTACGCGCGAATGGCGAGGAGCCCCGCGTATTCGCCCTGGCTGCCGGCATTGGGCTGCAGGCTCACGGCGTCGTAGCCGGTGATGGTCGCCAAGCGTTGCTCGAGATCGTGGATCATCTCCAGATATCCCTGCACCTGGTCGGTGGGTGCGAACGGGTGGATGTCGGCGAACTCGGGCCACGTGATGGGGACCATCTCGGACGTCGCGTTGAGCTTCATCGTGCACGACCCCAGCGGGATCATCGTGCGATCGAGCGCAAGGTCCTTGTCGCCGAGGCGGCGGAGGTAGCGCAGCATCTCGTGTTCGCTGTGGTAGCGGTCGAACACCGATTGCGTGAGGAAGTCGTCGCTCCGGCGGAGGCCGCTCGGCAGACCGTCGGCGACGAGGTCGTAGTCGTCGGGAAGTCGCCCACCGAGCGCAGCGACGATGGCCGACAGGTCGTCGAGGCCGGTGGTCTCGTCGAAGCTGAGCCCGATCGTGTGGTCGTCGACGCGCCGGATGTTGTAGCCGGCCTCGAGGGCCGCAGCGATGGAGTCGTCGGCCGAAGCGACCGTGACGGTCAGCGTGTCGAACCAGTCGTCGTTGCGCAGGACCAGGCCTCCGGCGCGGAGCCCCGCAGCGGCGACCGAGGTGATCCGTTGCACCCGTTCGGCGATGCGTTCGAGCCCGGTGCGGCCGTGCCACGCGGCGTAGAGCCCGGCGATGTTGGCGAGCAGGACCTGCGCAGTACAGATGTTCGAGGTGGCCTTCTCCCGGCGGATGTGCTGCTCCCGGGTCTGCAGGGCCAGACGGAGCGCCGGACGTCCCTCGGTGTCGGTGCTCACGCCGACGATGCGGCCGGGCATCGCCCGGGCCGCCCGATCGTGTGCTGCGATGAACGCCGCGTGCGGGCCGCCGAAACCCATCGGCACGCCGAACCGCTGGGCCGATCCGATGGCGATGTCGGCGCCGATCTGGCCCGGGGGAGTGGTGAGTACGCATGCGAGCAGGTCGGTGGCCACGACGGCGATCCCACCGAGCTCGTGCACGGCATCGATCGCCGACGTCCAGTCGGTGACGGCGCCCGATGACGTCGGCAGACTGAAGAGTGCGCCGAACACCCCGCCGTCGACCGCGAGGTCGGCCACATCTCCGACGACGAGTTCGATCCCGACCGGTTCCGCCCTCGTGGTGAGTACGGCGATCGTCTGCGGGTGGGTGTCGTGGTGGACGAGGAACCGGTTGGAGGACGACTTCGACTGACGGCGAGCCATGGTCATCGCCTCGGCGGCGGCGGTCGCCTCGTCGAGAAGCGACGCGTTCGCGACGTCGAGGCCCGTGAGCTCGGTGATCAGCGTCTGGAAGTTCAGGAGCGCCTCGAGGCGGCCCTGGCTGATCTCGGGCTGGTAGGGCGTGTAGGCGGTGTACCAGGCCGGGTTCTCGAGCACGTTGCGGGCGATCACCGGGGGAGTGATCGTGCCGGCGTACCCCATTCCGATCAGGCTGGTGACCCGGTGGTTCCTTGCTGCGATGCGGCGCAGTCGGGCGAGTGCCTCTCCCTCGCTGACGCCTCCGGGGAGGTCGAGGGGGTGCGCCGCCAGGATCGACGACGGCATCGTCTGCTCGAGCAACTCCTGGGCGGTCGTGACACCGATGGCGGCGAGCATCTGCGCCACGTCGTCGGGGCTCGGACCGATGTGACGTCGGGTGAACTCGTCGGGTTCGATCAGTCGATCCAGGGGGACCGGCACACGATCACCCGTCGACGGGTGTGATGGCGCAGTGGGCGATGGGGACACGGGAGGGCCTCCTGGCGGGTCGACTTCCCCGGCTGTCATCGATACCTGAGAGTTTCGCCTCGACCTTGCGGCCTCGGCTTTCCCCGTCGGTGGCCGGCTGGTCACGGCCACGTGGCCGATGCGGTACCAGCTGACACTTTCCAGCATGCCTCACCCGGGCGGTCCGTGGGCCTGAGAGATTCCGGGGAGGTTGCTCCTTCGGCGCCGCCGACGAACGACGACTCTCCCGCTCGGGTGGAACGGCGATTCAGTTGTGCCGGCAGCGTATCCGCGCCGGCCGGGCTCCGGTGGATCGAGCGAGGTCGGGTCAGGCGCGCGGTGCCGTCTGGCTGCACGCGTCGATCGGCTTGACCAGCGGGTACGGGTTGACGGCGGCGCCGCCACCGGGGTGGACCTCGAAGTGCAGATGCGGTGTGGCGCTGTTGCCGGTGTTGCCGACGGTGCCGATCACCTGGCCGGCGGTGACGACGGCCCCGACTTCGATGCCATCGGCGAACGTGTCCATGTGGAGATAGGTGAAGTAGGTGCCGTTGTCCTGCTGGATCCGAACCCCGTTGCCGGCGAGTGCGCCGGGGAAGTCCCAGTACATCTTCGAGATCGTGCCGCTGACTGCGGCGTACAACAGGTTGCCCTTGGCGGCGATGATGTCGACGCCCTCGTGCAGCCGGCCGCCGCCCCGCGGTGCCTGCCACGTGTCGCCGAACCAGCACTTGCCCTGCACCGGGAACACGTCGATCGTGACGCCGACGCTCGACGGGGCTTCCGGAGCCGGGGCGGGCGCGCTCCCGAGGCGCTTTGCGGTCGCTTCGTCCAACTTGCCCGTGGGAGTGAGGCCGGATCTACGTTGGAACTCGATGATCGCTCCGGCGGTGGCGGCTCCGAACACGCCGTCGGCGCCGCCGGCGAACGTGATCCCGGCGGCGATCAGCGACTTCTGTAGTGCCGTGACCCGCGCGCCGCGTTCGCCGTAGACCGGGAAGCCGGCGGGGGAGGAGACGCCCTGGGGTGTGGCCGATGCCGGCGCCGAGGCGCCGCCGAGGCCGAGTGTGGTGGCCTCCGCTGCGGTCAACACGCCGGTCGAGGCGGTCCCGTTCGTCGTCTGGAAGGCGACGAGCGCACCCTTGGTCGCGTTGCCGAAGACCCCGTCGGCACCGCCGCGAAGGGTGATTCCGGTCGACATCAGTGCCCGCTGGAGTTCCTTGACCTTGTCGCCGCGTGCACCGACCGTCATTCCCTCGTACGGGTTGGCCGCGGCCACCGGTGCCGGCGGTGCTGCCGGAGGAGCCGGACTGGCAGGGGAGAGCGCGAGGCTGGCGATCGTGGCGCCATCGAGGACCCCGGTGGCCGTGAGGCCCTTCGCCTGCTGGTACGAGGTGAGTGCACCGGCCGTCACCGGCCCGAAGACGCCGTCGGCGCCGCCCCGCACGGTGATGCCCGCAGCGATCAGCGCGCGTTGCAGCACCTTGACGTTCTCCCCTCGGGCGCCGATCGCGAGCCCCGTGAGCGAGGAGGTGGCGGGAGCGGCAGTCGGTGCGGCAGCTCGGTGCGGCGGCCGGTGCGGCGGCCGCCGCCGGGGTCGAAGCCGGGGCGGTCCCCGTGCCGAGTCGGAGGCGAGCGGACGTTGCGGCATCGACGTCGCCGCTGACCGGCAGTCCGTTCCAGCGTTGATAGTTCGACACCGCCGTCTTCGTCGCCTGACCGAACACACCGTCGGCACCGCCGGGCACGTACACGCCGGCGGCCATCAGGGCGCGCTGCAGTTCGGCGACCTTGTCGCCCTTCGCACCCATCACGAGTGCGCCGGTCGTCGGTGATGCGGCCGGAGCCTGTTCGAGACCGAGCGCGGCAGCGGTGGGGGCGTCGATCTCACCGGTGGCGGCGAGACCGTTGCGCGACTGGAAGGCGGTGACCGCCGACTTGGTGGCCGGTCCGAAGATGCCGTCAGCGCCACCCGGAACCTTGACGCCCGCAGCGAGCAGGGCGGTCTGCACCACTTTGACGTCCTTGCCGGTCGCCCCTTCGCGGACACCGACGATCGACGGCATCAGCGGAGCGCTGACCACGACGGGGGAGGCCGACGCCGTGGTGGGCAGCGCGCCCAGCACCAGTCCGCCGACCGTCACCACACAGAGCCCGCTGGTGAGGACGCGGATCGGTGAACGACGGCGACTCGATCGGTTCGTGGACGGCATGGACGACCTCTCTCCCAACACGATGAAGTGATCGGTCCGCCCGGTGTGCAGCTCAAGCCTCGACGAGTGGTCGAGGTGTCCCTCACCGTCCGGTCGAGCGTCCGTGTGCCCTGAGGCGGCGGTCGCTGGTGGAGAGCGGGGTCGGGCCAGTCTGCCCGAGATCTCTGGTTCTGTCCATCGATCTTGACTCAAATTGACATAACGAAGATTATGGGCGTTCTGGTGGACGGGGCCGGGAGGGGCGGCAGCTCCTCGGCGTCATCCGGACGGGCTGATCTCGCGATCCCGCAAGGGTTTCGCCGCGTCGAGCAGCCAGGCGAGCGCGTCGCGCAGCTCTGCGTTGGTCGATCGGCTCGACAGGTCGCGCTCGACGTCCTCGACGGCGCAGGCCAGGACGTACAACTCGTCGTGGAGTGCATCGAGTTCCGTGCGCGCGACCACGAGTTCGTTCTCGCTCAGCTCGAGCTCCCGGGCCCGCTGGCGAGCGACCCAGTCCCACTGGCGACAGCGCTGCGAACAGAACTCCCTCGGACGCCCGGGACCCGACCGCAGCGGGAGGGCCCGGCGACACCACCGGCAGTGCCCGGCGGGCGCCGGCGCCCCGCTCCCCTCGCCGGCCCGTGAATTCGTCATGACGTAATGGTAGTCGACTCGTTGGTGCGGGCACTTCGATCGTCTGGGAGACTCCTCCGTCGTGAACCTGCCTGCATCCCCGACGAGTGCCTTCGCGAGCGACAACGCGGCAGGCGCCCACCCCGCCGTCCTGGACGCCATCGCTCGAGCGAACTCCGGACACGCACTCGCCTACGGCGACGACGCCCACACCCGCGAGTGTTCGGATCGTTTCCGCGATCTGTTCGGATCGGCCGTGACGACGCGACTCGCGTTCAACGGGACCGGCGCCAACGTGCTGGCGCTCGCGACGCTGCTGGGCTCGCTCCCCGGCGCTCATCACGGCGTCGTGTGCACCGACTGGGCGCACATCGCCGTCGACGAGACCGGCGCGCCCGAACGCGTGCTGGGGGCGAAACTGATCGATCTCCCCTCGGTCGGCGGCAAGCTCGTGCCCGAACAGCTCCTCGAGGTGGCCACGGCCCAGGGTGTGCAACACCACGTGCAACCTGGAGTGGTCTCGATCACCCAGGCCACCGAACTGGGGACCCTCTACACGCCCGACGAGATCGCAGCACTGTGCGACCAGGCGCACGCCCTCGGGATGCTCGTGCACCTCGACGGTGCCCGCATCGCGAATGCCACCGCGGCATTGGGCGCCACTCGCAGTGCCCTCCGTTCGTTCACGATCGATGCCGGCGTCGATGCCGTGAGCTTCGGTGGAACGAAGAACGGTCTGCTCGGCGCTGAGGCGGTGGTGTTCCTGAACCCGGCGTGCGAAGCGGGATCGCAGTACATCCGCAAACAGGTGACGCAACTGCCGTCGAAGATGCGCTTCCTCGCGGCCCAGTTCAACGCGGTGCTCCACGACGACCTGTGGATCGATCTGGCCGTACATGCCAACGACATGGCCGGCGAGCTGCACCGCATGACCGTGGACATCCCCGGGGTCGAGCTCGGCGACCCTCCGGCGGTCAACAGCGTGTTCCCCCGGCTGCCCGCGGAGTGCATTGCCCCGCTGCGGGACTGGTGCTTCTTCTGGGACTGGGACACCAGTCGGAACGAGGTGCGCTGGATGACCGCGTGGGACACCACCATCGACGACGTCACGACCTTCGCCGACGGTGTCGAGGCGATCGTCGGCATGCGATCGGCCGGATGATCGGCCGGATGATCGGCCGGATGATCGGCCGCGACATTTAGTTGGCACATACAATTGACTCGGTGGTCGATTCGATTTAATCTCTCGCACCGCAGGGCCTGAACAGCCCCGCGTGAAACCAGCCGGGGGAAGAAGATCAACCGCACGGGGGTGTGTGCAATGTCTGCAGTCGAGTTCTCCATCGATCGGATCCAGTCCGAGGACGATTGGATGCGTCATGGTGCCTGCAAGGGGCTCACTCACCTGTTCTTCCCCACCGCCGCCGAACGGCCACAGGCGCGTGAACGTCGAGAAGCCGCCGCCAAGGAAGTGTGTGCGAGCTGCTCCGTGCAGACCCAGTGCGTGTCCTTCGCCCGCCAGCACCACGAGTACGGGTTCTGGGGCGGCGAGTCCGAGGACGAGCGCCATGCCGCCGGCTTCCGCCTGATCGCCCCGATCGGCATCCGCGCCCGAGCGAGCTGAGTGTTCGACGTCGCCGTCGTCGGCAGCGTCAACCTCGACCTCGTCGCCACGACCCACCGGCTCCCCGGGCCGGGTGAGACGGTCGCCGGCACCGGTTACGCCGAACACGCCGGCGGCAAGGGATTGAACCAGGCAGTTGCAGCAGCGCGGTCGGGCGCCTCCGTGGCGTTGATCGCTGCGGTCGGCGACGACGATGCGGGTCGACGACTCCGCGCGGTCGCCGAGGCCGAGGGGATCGACGTCTCGACGGTCGCCGTCGTGCCCGAGCCGACCGGTCGTGCGTTGATCACCGTCGACGATCGGGCGGAGAACTCGATCGTGGTCGTGCCGGGGGCCAATGCCTTCGTGCGTGCCGACGCCCTGGCCGACGCCCGCATCGTGATCGCACAGCTCGAGATCCCGATCGACACGGTGATCGGTGCGTTCCGGTCGGCGCGGGCCAGCGGCGGTCGCACCATCCTCAATCCTGCACCCGCTCAGCGGCTGCCCGACGAGTTGCTCGACGTGTGCGATGTCATCATCCCCAACGAGCACGAACTCGCCCGGATCGGTGGCCGGGAGACGCTGTTCGCACGCGGTGTCAGTGCCGTCGTCACGACGATGGGTGCCGCGGGTGTCTCCGTCTCGGAGATGGTCGCCGGAGTCGTCGAGGCGTGGGACCAGGCGGCGTTCGAGGTCACCCCGATCGACACCACCGGTGCCGGCGATGCGTTCTGCGGTGCCCTTGCCGCCCGGCTGGCAGCTGGTGCCGGTCTCCGCGGGGCGGTCCGCTACGCCGCAGCCGCGGGGGCGCTGGCGACCACGACGGCCGGCGCCGTCCGGTCACTGCCCTCGGCGGCTGACATCGACCGCCTGCTCGGTGCCGCTCCGGTGGCGATCGACGTCGACACGGAGCGGTCGCCCGACGCCGCCGTCTGACGGCCGACTCCCGCACCGTCACCCCGAACTCATGGGGCCCGGCATGCGAGGAACGGCAAGAGTCGTGCCATGGAGCCCATCGACCATCTGACCGAACCGGACCAACACCTCGATCCGTCGGTTGCCGCCAACTATGACGCTGCCGTCGCCGATCGCTTCGAGCCCGGCGCCGTCGATCCAGCGGTCGCAGTCCTCGCTGAGCTGGCCGGCGGTGGGACGGCGGTCGAGTTCGCCGTCGGAACCGGCCGGATCGCCCTGCCGCTTGCGGCTGCCGGTGTCGAGGTCGCTGGACTCGACGTCTCGGAACCGATGTTGGCGGAGCTCCGCAAGAAGGACGGCGCGGATCTGCTCACCGTGACCGTCGGCGAGATGACCGCGACCCGCCTCTGTGACGACGCTTCGCTCGTCTACCTCGTGTTCAACACCATCGGCAACCTCCGTTCGCAGCGCGAGCAGGTGGCCTGCTTCCGTAATGCTGCGGCGCATCTCCGCTCAGGAGGGCGTTTCGTCGTGGAGAACGGCGTGCCACGACTCCGACGGCTCTCCCCCGGCGAGACGATCGTGCCGTTCGACGTGTCGGCGCACCACCTCGGTTTCGACGAGTATCGAGACCTCGTCGATCAGATCGTCGTCTCGCACCACTATTTCGTCGACGGCGATCGCGTGCGGGTCGTCGCCGGAGCCTTCAGGTACGTCTGGCCGTCGGAGCTCGACCTGATGGCCGAACTCGTGGGCATGACCCTGGAAGCCCGCTGGAGCGATTGGCATCGGTCCCCGTTCACCGGCGAATCCCCCGCTCACATCTCGGTGTGGCGAAAGACGTGAGACCTCCGGGTGCGCTCGGACGAACACCATCTGCCTGCACCGGAACGGCGCCATCGGGCGTTCCGTCGTCTCGTTGGTGACCTCGGCATCCACACCTGTGTTGAACGTCCGAGGTGCTGGGGCGTGCATCGGCACACGACCCGCTCCCCCACTCTCGCGCTCGACAGGACCAGGAAGCCTGTTCCGGCGAGTATCGGATGGTCAAACGGAGCTGGGGTGGGCGAGGGTGACAGCCGCCCAGCCCTCGAGGACGTCGGTTCGCTCGACCAGCATCGGCGCGAGCGCGGCGACGACATGGTCGTGCCGATCGGCGAGGATGCCGCTGATCACGAGACGCCCCTCGGGTGCCGTCAGTCGACGAAGGTCGTCGGCGAGCTCGACGAGCGTCGGAGCCAAGATGTTGGCCACGACCAGGTCGTAGGTTCCGTCGAGCTCGCCGACAGGCATGGTGTCCACCACGATCCGGTCTGCGACGCCGTTGCGGATTGCGTTGGCGCCGGTGGCCTCGACGGCGGCCGACGCCACGTCGACGGCCCGGACGAAGCCTCCACCGAGCGTCGCAGCCATGATCGCGATCACGCCGGTCCCACACCCGATGTCGAGTACCTCACGGTCGACGTCGAGATGACGTCGTACGGCCCGCAGCGAGAGCAACGTGGTGGGATGATCCCCGAGACCGAACGCGCCACCGGGTTCGATTGCGATCGCGACGACCCCGTCGTCGAACGCATGGTCCTGCCAGCCGGGTACGACGACCAAGCCGTCGTCGATCCACATCGGCCGTGCGAACTCGCGCCACGTGTCGGCCGAGCCGTCGATGAGGTCGACGACTCGGGTGGGCCAACGATCGCCCAAACGTTGGACGGCGCGGGCCACTGCGTCGGGTTCGTCACCGACCGATGTCCACAACTCGACCTGGTCGACCCCGCTCGGTTCCTGCCGCTCCTCGATGGCCCTCACGCCCAGTTGCCACAACACGTCCGACGCGAGGTCGACCTCGTCGGACCCCACGGTGACGACGAACGCTCGCATCAGTCCAGGCGACGCAGACCGGTTCGGTACCCCACGATTCGTTCCACGTAGGCCGCTGCGCTTCGCTGTATCAGCGTCAGATCGGCACGACCGGGCTTGATGACCGCAGGCGATCCGGCGGCGAGCGCGCCCGACGGCACGTCGACGTCGTTGAGCACCACCGAGTTGGCCGCAACGACCGCACCGGTTCGGATCACCGAACGGTGGAGCACCATCGCCGCGTTGCCGATCAGCACGTCGTCCTCGATCGTGCATCCCTCGAGATGGATCAGGTGACCGAGCACGCAGCCGTCGCCCACCACCGTCGGCCACTCGGGCGTGGTGTGCAGCACGGCGTTGTCCTGCACGCTCGTGCGCGCCCCGATCCGGATGTCGCCGCCGTCGCCCCGGAGTACGGCGCCAGGCCACACCGAGGACTCCGGCCCGATGGTGACCGACCCGATGATCACCGCGTCGGGGTGGACGAACGCCGAGGCGGCGATCGTGGGTTCGAGGTGCTCGAGTGCATAGACGGCCATCGGCGGCACGGTACCCGGCGAGAAGACTCGTTGGAGTTCTCCCGCTCGGAACCGGTACCGTTGCCGGAATGTCCCGCAGGATCGACATCGAGCTGACGAGCGCGCTCCCCGACGGCTCGTGGACGTGGCGCGCCGCCGGCGCCCGCAAGCCCAACGGGCACCTGGATGGCGGCCTGCTGCCGCCGGGATCGTCCGTCGGCGACATCCTCAAGGTGGAGGTCGAGCAGATGCTCGACGGCATCGAGGTGCAGTCGATCGTCAAGGGGCGCGAGAAGGCCGAGGACGAGAACGTGCTCGAGCTGCTCCCCAGCGAAAAACCGTTCGAGGCAGTGATCGAGACCCGCGCCAAGCGTGATCGCAGCGAGCGCCGCGACAGCCGCGATGGCCGTGACGGCCGCGGGCGCCGTGACGGCAAGCGCGAGGGCGGACGCCGCGATGGTGGTCGATCCGGAGGCCGTGACGGTGATGGAGCAGGCAAGGGCCGTTCCGAACAGCGGCGTCAACGACCGCACTTCGAGGCGCCACCCGAGCTTCCCCAGCGCCCGAAGCCCAAGCGGTTGCGACCCGGCAAGGCCCGTCGCAATGCGGTCCTCGCCGACCTGCCGGAGGAACAGCGGCCGATCGCCGAACTGGCACTGCAGGGGATGTCCGCGGTGCGCGCCCGGGTCAAGGAGGAGAACTCCAAGCTCGAGGCCGCCGGCCAGCCGCCGATGCCGGAGGCATCGGTGGTCAAGATGGCCGAGGACATGCTGCCCAAGCTCCGTGTGGCGGAGTGGCTCGACCGCGCCGAAGCGGCCCAGCGGCAGATGGAACACCTCGACCTGCGCGATCTGCGCAGCGTCGTCGCGGCGAGCGACGACTCGATCGTCGCACGCGACGAATCGACGCGCGCCCTTGCCGAGGACCTGCGTCGGGCGCTCGCACGAAAGCAGGACGAGGAGCTCCTGCTCTGGTTCGGCGACATCGACGCGGCGATCGGGGTCGGGCGCGTGATCCGGGCCCTCCGGCTGTCGTCGCAACCGCCCAAGGCCGGAGTCATGTTCCCACCGGACCTGGCCCGCCGTCTCGGCGAGGCCGCAACCGCCGCCCTGCAACCGGAAGATCCGGCCGACCGCTGGATCGCGGTGCTCGAGGCCGCAGCGTTCTCGCCGGTTCGGACCCTGGTGGCGCCGACGACGGCGCCAGCGGTCGTCACCGACGACCTCAAGGCGACGACGCTGCGCCTCGGGCCGGCACTGCCTCAGATCGCTGCGTTGCTCGGCATCGAGATCCCGCCGGGTACCCCCAAACCGAAGCCGTTGCGCGCCGGACCACCCCGCAAGGACAGCCGCGGCAAGGACGGTCGGGGCGACCGGGGCCAGGAGAAGCGCTCCGGCGGCCGGGACAATCGCTCGGCTGGGAAGGGTGGACGTTCCGACGACCGCCCGGGCCGTTCCGCCGACCGCCCGGGCCGTTCCGACGAGCCATCGCCCGAGGCCGCACCGACGGCCCCGGTCGAAGCGGCGCCCGCAGCCGATGCCCCCGCGGCACCTGATGCTCCACCAGCGGAGACCCCGGCTGTCGAGACCCCGGCTGTCGAGACCCCGGCCGTCGAGACCCCGGCCGTCGAGACCCCGGCCGTCGAGACCCCGCCAGCGGAGACCCCGGCTGAGGAGGTCTCGGTCGCCGAGTCGTCAGCGGAGCAGCCGGTCACGTCGAGCGACTGAGCGGTTCGCACCGTTCGGGACGCACCACGTACGATCCTCGGCCATGTCCGAGATCGTCACCTACGAAGCACGCGACCGTGTCGCGCTGATCACCCTCAACCGTCCTGACGCCCGCAATGCGGTCAACGGCGACGTCGCCCAGGCGATGGAGGCCGCCATCGACCGGATGGAGGCCGACGGCGACATCTGGATCGGGATCATCCAGGCCAACACCGAGGGGCAGGAACGACCGGTGTTCTGTGCCGGTGCCGATCTGAAGGCCATCAACTCGGGTGCCGGTGGATCGCTGATGACCGAGCGAGGAGGCTTTGCCGGCTTCGCCTACCGAGAGCGCAAGAAGCCGGTGATCGTCGCCGTCGACGGGCTCGCCACCGCTGGAGGCTGTGAGATCGTCCTCGCTGCCGATCTGGTGGTCGCGACGACCCGATCGGCGTTCGGGCTGGCCGAGGTCAAGCGCAACCTCGTAGCGGGCGCCGGGGGCCTGTTCCGGCTCCCGCGTGCGATCGGCCGCTCGGCGGCCATGGAACTGATCCTCACCGGCGAACCCCTGCCCGCAGCGCGTGCGCACGAGCTGGGGCTCGTGAATCGTCTCGTCGAGCCCGGGCAAGCCACCGAGGAAGCGCTTCGGCTCGCCGCTCAGATCACCGCAGCGGCGCCGCTCGCGGTGTGGGAGAGCCGCAAGGTCGTGCTCGCGGCCGCCACCGAGGACGATGACACGCTGAAGCAGATGACCGATGCGGCCATGGGGGTGGTCATGCGCTCCGAGGACCTCTCCGAGGGCCTGACCGCGTTCATCGAGAAGCGCCCCCCGCAGTGGAAGGGTCGCTGACCGGCTCGCTCAGAGCCAGCGGAACGTGGTGATCAGGCGGGCCACGATCCCGGCGCGTTCGTAGAGATTCTTCGTGTGTCGGTCGCCCGGGAGGGCCTCGCCCTCGACCGCGACCGCTCCCCCGGCTCGTGACACGGCGATCGCCTCTGCCAGCAACGCATCACCGAACCCGAGTTCACGGGCCTCCGGTGTCACCCACACCTGATCGATCCGCACCACCCGATCGTCTCCCAGGTCGGCAACCAGATAGCCGACCACGACATCGTCGATCACCGCGACGTACACATCCGATGTTCCGCAACGCACGGACCAGTCGTCCGTGTGTGGATGTTCGACCAGCCAGCGGTCGCCGCCGCGTTGGCCCACCAGCGCCGCCCGGGCCTCGTCCTCGAGCAGTACGAGTGCAGCGAGATCGTCAGCGCTCGCCGGATCGGCTCGACGAACGACCGGGTCGATCATCCGACCTCACCACGCAGTTGGTCCAGTTTGCCGAGGATGGTGCGGCGGTGACGGCCTGCCCGTTCGTAGGCCTCGATGGCCGATCGCTCGGCGGGCTCGAGGCCCTCGAGCAGTGCGACGATGTCCGACGCCGGAAGGTGGTCGTAATCGGCGAGCGCCAACGACGAGACGTCCACCGAGATCGTCGGCTGCGGTTGCTCGACCGTCTCCGTCACGTCGACCGCCTCGTCGTCGCTGGCGGTTTCCACCTCGTCCGACGGGCGGTCGGCGGGCGGGGTGCCACCTCCGCCCACGAACTCATCCACGCGGCTGCGGAGCTCACGCACGCCCTGGTCGACCGCGAGCTTGCCGATGAACCGCGCGAGCACGATCTCGCGCCGCACCCGCTCGAAGGCCGCCGGCACCTGATCCAACAAGGTGGTCATGGCCGGCGCCGAGGTCAGGAGCCGAAGATCGGGCAGTCGTCGTCGCCGACCGGGCAGTTCGGTGCACTGGAGCGCACGAGGAGGAAGCAGGACGGACACAGCTGCTCGTCCTGCTGTTTGGGCATCAGGCGTTCGCCGCCCTCGCCCTTGACGTCGGGCTCGTCGTCCTCGTCGTCGTCCTCGTCGTCCTCGTCGGAAGCGACGAGCCGGTCCTTCAGGATCTTGTCGAGGTCCTCCTCGACGTCGTCGTCGGCGAGCAGTTCGTCGTCCTCGTCGTCCTCGTCGTCCTCGGCGCGCTTCTTGCGTTTCGTGCGCGGAGCCTCGACTGCGGCCTCCTCCTCCTCGTCGTCGTCGACCACCGCATCGTCGTCGTCATCGTCGTCGGCCGGGAGATCATCGTCGTCGTCGAGGTCGATGTCGTCGTCGTCGAGCTCGATGTCATCGGTCTCCTCGTCGGACTCGATCTCTTCGTCGGGTTCGATCTCGGTCGTGTCGTCGTCAGCCATGTCGTCGTTTCGATCTCGTCGTGCGGCGGGTCACCGAACGAATGGGCGGTTGCGGCGGGAGCATAGGCGTGGGTGACCGACCGACCGAGACGCCACCGTTGTGACAGACGTCACACTGCCGCAGAACGCGGCGCCGAGTTGGACTCAAGCATCGCCCCGCCGTGCCTCGGCTCGACGCTCCGCTTCGAGCCGTTCGAGTTCCGGTGCATCGGTGGTCATGTGGTTCATCGCACCGGCGATCGCGTGGTGGCCGGCCTGCTCGGCGATCAAGCGATGCATCTCCAGGGCGACTCGTCGGTAGGACGGGTGCCCCTGGGGCGACGACCGGAGCTCGAGCATGTGGATCGCCTCTCGGGCATTGAACTGCATGGCGTACCGCATGCGGTACGCCATCGACACCGCGTACGACGCCTGCGCCGGGTACTCGCCGTCGAGGGCGTCGTAGAGGGCCGCAGACCGGTGCATCGCCTCGTCGAAGTCGCCACCGAGGCCGGCCTCGTCGACGAGCTCGGGTCGGCTGTAGCCGTGGTTCGGTGTCAGCCGCTGCCATTCGATCGTGAGCATCCGATGTCGTTGCATGTCGCGGAAGGCGCCATAGTCGCTCAGGACGTCGAACCGGTAGAAGCTTCGCTCGAAGGCACGGCCTGGCTTGTGACGCCGGTTCTCGCGTTCGCCGACGTACGCCCGGATCAACGAGACACGCTCGTCGACGCCCAGTCGCCGCACGCGCTCCATGAGCTGGTGCTCGGGCAGCGTCGAATGCGAGTAGCAGATCGCCGCCAGCAGCTTGTCCTCGGCGTCCGGGTCGAAGTCGACGAGCTCGACCTCCGCGGCAGGTTCGACCGGTGTCGATCCGAACAGTTCCTCGACGAGTGCCGCGGTGTCCGACCGGGTCGTGGCGAGATAGTCGCTCCAGCGCCCGCCGCGGTCCGGCAGGTCGACGCGGCGCAGGAAGCTGGGAATCACCTTGCGCAGCTCGTGCAGCATCAGGTCGGCGTACTCGCGCGCTTCGGGCAACGAGTTCGAACGCATCCGCAGGAGCAACGCCTCGAACGCCTGGCCGGTGCCGTAGATGCCGACGTTCGACGTCGCTGCTGCCGGGAGGATCCCGCGCACGGCGTCGAGGGCCTTGGCGCGTGTGGCGGTCCGGTAGACGAACTCACTGTCGTCCGGCTGGCGCTGCACCGTCGATCGGACGTGTTCCGTGACCGCATCGACGCTGCGGCTGTACGCGTCGAAGATCCGATCGAGGTCGCCGACATAGCGAGTGCCGAGCGGACCGGCGAGCACCTCGGGGTCGCGGTAGTAGCGGTATCGTCCGCCGAGCCGAGCGTCGTACGCGATGTAGCGGGTGCTCTGCTCGAGATAGCTCATCAAGCGGCCCCACTCGAGGATCTTCGTGAGCAGGTTCGACGCCTGTTCGCAGGCGAGGTGGACACCTCCGAGCTGGGCGACCGAGTCGTCGCCGTAGTCGAAGAAGACCCGTTCGTACAGTTCCTCGGCCCGATCGAGCCCGATCGTGGCATCGACGGAGTGGTCACCACTCACGTCGAGATCGCCGACGAACTCGTCGAGGAAGAGGCGCCGCAGCGACTTGTGACTTCGGCTGTACCGGGCGAAGAGCGCTCCCTTGACGACCTCGGGGAGGTTGACGAGGGCGAAGACGGGGCCGTCGAGATTGGTGAAGTACCGGCGGAGCACATCGGCTTCGTCCGCGGTGAAGGACTCAGGGACGTACACAGCCACGGTCGACCACTCTAGAAGAGCCCGACCGGGCCCCTCGGGATCCTCCGGGATCGGTGACCAGGCAGAACGCGGATTCGACGGTCGACCCGAGTCAGGCGTGAACGATGCCGGCGTCGGCGATCACGTCGACCTCGACGGTCGACGCCCGGCCCATCGCCCGCCCGTCGACGCGGACCGCGACCGGTCGCGGAAACGTCCAGCGTTCCCGCTTCACCGGGCGTGTCGAGATCGCCGGATGCGGCACATGGGAGGCAGTCGGCAGACGCCGCCACGCCTCGACTCGCTGCCGAACGGAGAGCTCAGCGCCCGCGGCGACCACCTCGACCCGACCGTCGTTGGGATGTCCGCGCGGGGCAACGTCCCAGCGCCCGAGGAACTCCGCGTTCATCACCAGCACGATCGGTCCACGAAACCAACCGCCGCGCCACCACGGCGACCGCATCACCACGTGGGCGCACGCCGGAATCGCGAGTTCGGCGCCGTCGAGTCGTACGTCGACGAGGTCGATCGGCAACTCGCTGATCCGGACCCGATCGGGAGGGCCGGCGCCCAGCGTTCTGGCGAGGTCACCGGCGCCGACGAAGATCGGGGGGCTCGACTGCTCGGTGCGCTGGACGGCGACCGACGCGGCCACCTCGGCGTCGGTGGACAGGGTGACGAGTCCCTCGGGTCGATCGACCGACCGCCCCCATGACTCACCCTTCCGGATCGGCATCTTCGATCGGATTCGGTGCGGCGGCGGAGCTGTCGGCGACGACGCCCCTGAACGCTGCGTCAGCCGCAGCGGCCGCCGCGGCGCGGGTCGCGGGAACCGGCGACACGATCGCGAGCTGGCGGAGGAGGTCGATCAGTTGTTTCATCGTGCGGACGAAGTCACCTCCGGTCAACTCCTCGTCGCTGACCACTTCGGCGAACCCCTCCCCCGCTGCCCACGCATGGGCAACTGCCGCGAACGTGGGGTCGGGAGCGCGATGCTCGGCCAGTCCCACCGATCGCTCGGTCGCCCGGAGATCGTCGCTGATCGCGAGCAGCCGTCTGGCACGGCGTCTGACGTCGTCGGACGAGAACCATGGAGCGGGCGGGGCATCCGAGCTCCGATGCTCGTAGACGACCATCGACACCAGCGCGGCCAGGTCGGCCGGCTCCAGCCCGTCCAGCACACCAGAGCGGACCACCTCGGTGACGAGCAGGTCGGACTCGTGGAAGGTTCGCGCGAGCATCTCGCCGGCGTCGGTGAGCACCCATGCGGACCGATCGATGTAGTCGTACGCCGTCAGGACGTCGAGCACCCGGTCGAACTCGCGGCCCAGCGACAGGTTCTTGCCACTGACGCGTTGTTCGAGGTCGGCGACCTCGCGTTCGACGCGGTCGGCCTGGCCGGCGGCGGCGAGTTTGGCGCGGAGGTCGGGGTCGGCAGCGACCGGATGGAGATCCGCGTCCACCGAGCGCGCTCGCGGCCGTTTGGAGGACGGCGCCGGGGCGAGCTTGACCTGTCGGAGGCGCCGCGCGACGTCGTTGCGGTACTCCTTGCGGTTCGGGGCGTAGGTGGCGGGCAGTTTGACCGTGCCGATCGGACGCGGCGGTTCGTCCCAGTCGTCCGCGACGGCATGGATGCTCTTGGCCGACTTGGTGATCAGCGTCACGCGACGGCCACCTTTCCGGTGAGCGTTGGCCACCACGACCGCAGCGCCCCGGTAGGTGCCCTTGCTCAGGTGGACCACAACGCCCGGACGCAGCTGGGCCAGGGCGTCCTCGACGGCGTCGCGTCGGGTCTCGCGTCCCAGCGCCTGCTCGCCGAGTTCGACTGCTCGCAGCCGGCGGTACTCCTCGAGGTCGCCGTGGTCACTGTGGGCCTGGGAGCGGAGATCCTCGACGACCGATCGGCGTCGCTCGAGTCGCGCCTCGAGACGCACGACGTCGCGGTCGGCCTGGAACTGCGCGAACGACAGGTTCAGCAACCGGTGCGCCTCCTCGCTGCTGTAGCTGCGGATCAGGTTGGCGGCCATGTTGTAGGTCGGATGGAATGCCGAGCGGAGGTGGAACGACGAGCTCCCGGCGAGTTCGGCGACTTCGTCGAATCGGACCCACGGCGACCACAGCACCACGGCAGAGCCGAGGTCGTCGATGCCTCGCCGGCCGGCCCGACCGGTGAGCTGGGTGTACTCCCCGGGTGTCAGACGCTCGTGGTGCTCACCGGTGAACTTGGTGAGCTTCTCGATGACGACCGTCCGGGCCGGCATGTTGATGCCCACGGCGAGCGTTTCGGTGGCGAAGACCACCTTGACCAGGCCGGCGAGGAAACAGGCCTCCACGACCTCCTTCATCGGAGGAACCATGCCCGCGTGGTGGGCGGCCACCCCGCACTCGAGTTGGGTGAGGAACTGGGTGTAGCCGAGCACCCGGAGATCGTCGTCGTCCAGACCGCCCAGGCGGGCGTCGACGATCGAGCGAACCGCCGCACGCTCGTCGGCGGTCGTGAGGTGGATGCCTGCATCGACGCACGACTTGGCCGCCGCATCGCACTGCGCTCGGCTGAAGATGAAGAACAGTGCCGGGAGCAGCTTGCGCCGTTCGAGCAGCTCGACGGTCTCCACCCGTCCGGGGGCGGCGAGCACCCGGCTCCCGGAACCCTGACCTCCCCCGCGGCGCTGACGGCGGTCGTCGCCGCGTCCCCGGCTTCCACGTGCGGCCGACTCGTCGAGTTGAGCGGCTTCGCGATTGACGCGCCCGTCGACGAACACGGGGAGCATCCGGAGCCGGTCGTTGGTCTTGTCGGCGACGAGGTACTCGTTGTCGAGCCGGACCGGTCGGCGACGCTCGACGATCGACGCGGTCGGACCCCGCACCGTGGTGATCCACTCCGAGAGTTCGTCGACGTTGCTCACCGTCGCCGACAGGCAGACGAGCCGAACATGCGGGGGAAGGTGGATCATCACCTCCTCCCACACCGGTCCTCGATAGGAGTCCTGGAGGAAGTGGACCTCGTCGAGCACGACGAGTCCGAGGTCGTGGAGCAGCCGGGAGCGCCCGTAGATCATGTTGCGCAGCACCTCGGTCGTCATCACCACGATCGGGGCGTCGCCGTTGATCGAGTTGTCTCCGGTGAGCAGGCCGACGTCGTCGTCACCGTAGATCGCCACGAGATCTCGGTACTTCTGATTGGACAGCGCCTTGACGGGAGCCGTGTAGAAGGCCCGGCGCCCGGCACTCCGGGCGGTCTCGATGCCGTATTCGGCGACGACCGTCTTGCCGCTGCCCGTCGGGACGGCGACGACCACATGGTCGCCGCGGTCGAGCGCATCGAAGGCCTCGACCTGGAACCGGTCGAGCGGGAAGGCGTACCGGGCGGTGAACCGTGCCCGGAGGTCGGCCAGGCTCACTCCTCGGCCGGGCGGCGTCGAACGACCAGCCAGCCGATCAGGATCGCCAGGAAGTAGAGGATCATCATCGGGATGCCGAGCATCGACATGGTGATGGGATCACCCGACGGGGTGATCACCGCGGCGATGACGGCGATACCGACGAGCGCGAAGCGCCAGCTCTTGAGGAGCCGCTGCGGGCTGACGGCGCCGACGAGCTGCAGCCCGACGAGGAACACGGGGAGCAGGAACCCGATGCCGAACGCGAAGATCATCAACCCGATCAGGCTGACGTAGCTGCTGACCGAGTAGAGCTGGTTGACGTCCGAGCCCGACCACGAGATCAGGAACTCGAGCGCTTGCGAGACGGTCGTGTAGGCGAGTACGCCGCCGGCGGAGAACAGCACGATCGAGGAGAGAACGAACGGGACCGCGTACCGCTTCTCCTTCGCGTTGAGCGCCGGCACCGTGAATCGCCAGACCTGCCACAAGATCACTGGCAGGGCAACGATGATGCCGCCGTACATGCCCACGCGTATGCGCGTCGACAACCCTTCGGTCGGGGTGAAGGCATTGAGCGCAGGGTCGCAGAAGTCCTCCGGCTTGCTCTGGCACAACTCGGCGTAGGGCTGGATGAGGAAGTCCAGGACCTGGTTGTAGAACGCGATGATCAGGACCATCCCGATCGCGACGGCCAGCGCGCTGCGGATGATTCGCACGCGCAACTCGGCGAGATGCTCGGTGAGCGTCATCGCGTCGTCGGGCGCGGTGATGTCCTCTTCGGTGCTCATCGGCTCGTCGCCGTCTCGTCCTCGTCGCCGTGACCGTTCGTCGACGGAGCTTCGACGACCGGGCGCTCGATCGAGCTGAGGGGCGGCGGCAGCGTCGGCGGGGGCGGCGGGGCGGACGGCGGGGAGGCGACGGCCTCACCCGACGCAGCAGGCTGCGGGGGCATCGGCGGAGCGAACCCATCGCCGGGGGCTTGGGCAGCGATGGCCGCGCCGGCGTCGGCGCGCAACCGCTCCTCGGCCTCGGCCTCGGCGATCAGCCGGTCCGGGTCGGCGGCGTTGCGGACCATCTGGGCGGTGTTGCGCATCTCGCGCATCGGCTCGTCGAACGCCGACTTGATCTCCGACTGGAAGCCGCTGCTCATCTTCTTGAGTTCGTTGTAGGTCTGCATGAAACGGCGGACGGCATCCGGCAGACGTTCGGGCCCGAGCACGACGAGCGCGATCAGCAGGATCACGATGATCTCGCTGCCCTGCAGATTGAACACGGGCCGAGTCTACGGGCCTGCCATCATGTCTCGGAGTGCAGCAACGTCTCCCCTCCCTGCTCGATCCGCCGATCTCCTTCGCGCACCGTGGAGCACGTGCACACGCCCCGGAGAACACGCTCGATGCGTTCGAGCTCGCTCTGAAGCTCGGCGCCTCGGGGCTCGAGAGCGACGTCTGGCTCACGTCCGACGGGGTCGCCGTGCTCGATCACGACGGCGTCGTCAAGCGGGGACTCCGCAAACGACCGATCAGCGAGTTCCGCAGGGACGAGCTGCCCGCGCACATCCCGACGCTCGCCGAGCTCCTCGAGGAGCTCGGGACGGACTACTGGCTCTCACTCGACCTCAAGGACCCGCAATCGGCGGCGACGATCGTCGAGGTGGTCTCGGCGATCGACCGTTCGATGCTCGAACGGGTGTGGTTGTGCGAGCCGAGCCTCAACCGTGTGATCGAGTTGCGAGGGCACTTCGACGACGGCGGCCGGGTCCCGGTGCGACTGTTGCAGACCACCCGGCTCGAGCGAATCAAGGGAACGGCCGAACGACGTGCGGAGTATCTCGCTCGGCACGGCATCGACGGCATCAACCTCCACCGCACCGACTGGAACGGTGGCCTCGTCGCGTTGTTCCACCGGTTCGACCTCGTGGCGTTCAGCTGGGACCTCCAGCACGATCACGATCTCCGTCCGGCGTTGCGCATGGGCATCGACGCCGTGTACAGCGATCACGTCGACGTGATGATCGATGCCGTCAACGCCGAGATCGGGACGGTCTGAGCGCGACCCTTCCCACGGAGCCCGGCGGTGTCAGAGCCATTGCCAATGGCTCTGCGGCCAGAAGACCACGAAGGCACGCCCGACGAGGTCGTCTTCGTCGATCGGACCGATGACGCGAGAGTCCTGCGAGCCGCCGCGGTTGTCACCCATGACGAACACGTGGTTCTCCGGAACCGGTCCGTTGAGCGAGTAGTCGCCACCGCAGTCGGTCGGGGTCACGACCTCCGGGTCGAGGTAGGGCTCGTTGAGCACTCGACCGTCGATGAGCACGGTGCAATTGCGGACCTCGACGGTCTCGCCGGGAAGCCCGATCACGCGCTTGATGAGGTCTCGTTCGGACGCTCCGGTGATCTGGTGCAACACGACGACATCGCCGCGGTTCGGGTCGTGGAGCCGATACGAGAGCTTGTTGACGAACACCCGGTCGCCGGTTTCGAGCGTCGAATACATCGACTCGCCTTCGACGACGAAGTGAGCGAGCACGAACGTGCGCACGACGAATGCGACGAGGAGCGCGACGGCGATGACGATCACCCAGTCGACGAAGGCGCGCGCGCCGGCGGGCAGCGTCGACTTCTCGACCTCCTGCAGTGGGACGCCGGGCTCGTCGGCGGGGCGGGGAAGGGTGGACTCCGATGTCACGAGGACCCCACGGTAACCGCAAGCGGGCCGACCGCACCGACAGCAGGGGCAACAGCTTCAGAGCGATTCGATCAGCCGCTCGACGCGTTCGTCACGACTCTTGAACGGATCCTTGCAGAGGACGGTGCGCTGCGCCTGGTCGTTGAGCTTCAGGTGCACCCAGTCGACCGTGTAGTCCCGCTTGCGCTCCTTCGCCCGCTTGACGAAATCGCCTCGAAGCCGTGCCCGCGTGGTCTGCGGCGGCACGTCGACCGCTTGCGCGATGTCGTCGTCGGTGCAGATCCGTTCGATCAGCCCACGGTCCTGGAGCTTGTAGAAGGGGCTCCGCGCCCGGGACACGTCGTGGTACTGCAGATCGAGCAGCTGCACCCGGGGATGCCCGAACGGCAGGTCGTGACGCTCACGGAACGCCTCGAGCAGCTTGTACTTGATCACCCAGTCGACCTCACGGTCGAGCAGCAGGGGGTCCTTCTCGATCGTCGTGATGCAGTGTTCCCACATCTCGAGCGCCCGCTGTTCCAACGGAGGGAAGCCCTGCGAGTCCGCGTACCGCAGCGCTCGGTCGAGATACTCGCGTTGGATGTCGAGCGCCGACACCTCCCGGCCGTTGGCGAGGCGGACGGTGCGACGACAGGTGATGTCGTGGCTGATCTCACGAATCGCCCGGATCGGGTTCTCGAGCGTCATGTCGCGCAGCACGACGTTGGGGTCCTCCAGCATCCGCAACATGCACGCCGCGGCGCCGACCTTGACGAACCCGGTGTACTCGCTCATGTTCGAGTCGCCGACGATGACGTGCAACCGCCGGTACTTCTCGGCGTCGGCGTGGGGTTCGTCGCGGGTGTTGATGATGGGGCGGCTCCGGGTCGTCGCCGACGACACGCCTTCCCAGATGTGCTCGGCCCGCTGCGCGATCGAATACGTCGCTCCCCTCGCGGTCTGCAGCACCTTGCCGGCACCGGTGTAGATCTGGCGCGACACCAGGAACGGGATCAACACCTCGGCGTAGTGACCGAGGTCGTCGTCTCGGCTCGTGAGGTAGTTCTCGTGGCAGCCGTAGGAGTTGCCGGCGGAGTCCGTGTTGTTCTTGAACAGGTAGATCGTGCCCCGTATCGACTCTTCTGCGAGTCGCTGCTCGGCCGACTCGACCAGCTGTTCGAGGATGCGTTCGCCCGCCTTGTCGTGCACGATCAGTTCGTACAGCGAGTCGCACTCCGGGGTCGCGTACTCGGGGTGCGAACCGACATCGAGGTACAAGCGGGCGCCGTTCTGGAGGAACACGTTGGAGCTGCGCCCCCACGAGACCACCCGACGAAACAGATAGCGGGCGACTTCGTCGGGGCTGAGACGACGCTGGCCCCGCAGGGTGCACGTGACGCCGTACTCGTTCTCGAGTCCGTAGATGCGTCGCTCCATCACCGGCAACCTAGTCAGCTCCCCGTCGGGGCGCTCGGTCAAGACCCGCTGAACCGGCCCGCGCGGCGGGGGCGAGGAGGGTTCAGGAGCGACGGAACTGCAGCAGCGAGCCCGGTCGGGCCTGGACGACATCGGCCAGGTCGGCGGGCTCGACGACAGCGATCACCGGATAGCCGCCGGTCGTCGGATGGTTCGCGAGCATGACGATCGGCTCGCCGGACGGCGTGATCTGGACGGCGCCCGGCGTCAGGCCGATGCTCTCCATCTGGGGCTGCGACCGCGTGCTGCGATCGAACTCGCCCGCTTCGAGTCGCACGCCCACACGGCTGAGTTCGCTGGTGATCCGCCACGATCGGCGGATCAGCGACTGGGTTCCGCCGATGAACCAGTCGTGTTGGGGCCCGTCCCAGATCCGCACCCGCGGGCCGACCGGGGCACGCGTCGGCGCGTGGTCGACGGCGAGTGCCGTACCGGGGTCCGGTCCGACGGGCACGAGTGCGTCGACGTCGAGCCGTGGAGGGCCGACGCCTCCGAGCGTGTCCTGGCTGCGGGATCCGAGCACGG
Source organism: Ilumatobacteraceae bacterium (assembly GCA_963712775.1). Taxonomy (GTDB): domain Bacteria; phylum Actinomycetota; class Acidimicrobiia; order Acidimicrobiales; family Ilumatobacteraceae; genus Sva-07. The sequence goes on from CAVQJG010000007.1 coordinate 167,072, forward strand.
GCTCGACGTCGATCCCGCCCCGAACGGCGAGGTAGGCCCACACGGATCCGGGAGGTACGTCGACACGGATCCGGGCTCCGGCGGCGATCGTGTGGCGGCTCGCGTCGGTGCTGCTGGCGACCACCAGCGGACGCAGCGCCTCGACGATCAGCGCCCCCATCGTCTCGATCGTCGCTGCGTCGGGTGGATTGCCGACGAGTCGATTCATCAGGTCGTGGGTTCGCCGATCGACCGCACCGGCCGTCGGGACGCCGAGGTGGGCCAGTCCTCGGCGCCCCCGGTCCTGCACGGTGGTGGCCAGACCGACCTGGACGATGCGGAGCGCTGCCCGATTCGTCATCGTGCCACCGAGCGGAATCGGACGGCCCGGCCGGGGCGCAGCAACGCGGGCGGGTTGCGCTCGGCATCCCAGAGCACGGCGGTCGTGTGCCCGATCAGGTACCACCCGCCGGGTGATGCCGATGGATACACGCACGTGTAGCCCGCAGCGACACCGATCGAGCCCGTCGGCACCGAGGTGCGCGGGGTGGCCCTGCGAGGCACGTGGAGGCGCTCGTCGATGCCCCGCAGGTAGCCGAACCCGGGGCTGAAGCCGCAGAACGCCACCTCGTAGCGGCCGCTGGCGTGGAGTCGTGCAACGTCGTCGACCGAGACCCGAGCGGCGTGCGCGAGGTCGCCGATGTCCGGGCCGTCGTACACGACGTCGATCGTCAGCGGAGGCTCGGTCGTCGGCGGTCGCTCAGCCGGCACGACCGTGTCGAGGACCTCGCCGACCGCATCGCGGTGGCCGGTCGCGCACCGGACCACCACGGTCGACTCGGCCGGCACGATCTCCTCGACGCCCGGCACCTCCATCGCCCGGAGCGTCTCAGCCCACGCAGCGGGCCCCGACAGCTGGTCGACCATCCACGCCAGCGGTCCGTACGGCCGTCGCTGCATCGAGGTCAGTGAACCCGGGCGTCGGGGAAGATGCGGAGGAAGTTCTCGGCGTAGAACTGGTCGCGAACGCTGTCGGCGCGCTGCCCGAGCGATCCCTCGAACCGGCCGATCGGATCCTTGCCGCCCTCGACGTGCGGATAGTCGCTGGAGAACAGGTACAACTCCGGCGACGACTGGTCGATGAAGGCGCCCACGTCCTCGAACACGTAGGGCGTGAAGGCCATCTGCGTGCGGAGCATCTCCGAGGGCGTGCGTTCCAGTTCGGCGAGATACTGGTCGACCCTGCTCCACGACCGCACCACCCAGTCGAGACGGGTCAACATCGACGGCACCCAGCCGGCCCCGAGTTCGACGCATGCACCACGGAGCGAGGGGAACTTCTCGAACACACCGTCCATCACCATCACCGAGATGAAGGTCTCGGGCCCCTGGTGCAGGACGGCCATGTCCTTGCTGCGGATGTTCTCGCCGCCGCCCATCCAGTCGCGCGCCGGTGCCCGCCCGGTGTCGGTCCAGCGCGGATCGAGCTGCAGCGGCGAACCGCCGACGTGGAGTACGAACGGGGTGCCCGACTCGGCGAGACACTGCCAGAACGGGGCCAGGTCGACATGGCCGGGCGACCGCTCCCCTGCCGGATGATGGGGAACCCAGATCGCCTCCAGGCCCGCGTCGAGCGCGAACTCGACCTCACCGAGCGCCAGTTCAGGATCGTCGAGCGGCACGATCCCCACGCCCATCAGTCGGTCGTCGTCGGCACAGAAGTCACTCATCGCCCGGTTGTGGGCCCGAGTCGCGCCGTAGCGGACATCGGCGGACAGCGTTCGACTCGGTGAGAACGGTGTCGCCACGCTGTGCGTCGCGAACACCAGCTGCTTGCGGAAGCCGAGCATGTCGAGCGCAACCGACCGATCGTGCCGGTCGAAGGCGCCGAGCGCCTGGATCTCCTTCGACTGTGCGATCAGCTGATCGCCGAGCGCGATCTGTGCCTCGACGTGCTCATCGGCGTGGCGTCCTCCGTTCTCCACGATGTCGGCGACCTCCTCGTCGGTGACGAGTGACGCGGCGTAGCTGACCTGCGGAATCCGGTCGCGCACCGCCGGATCGGCGTAGTCGCGCAGGAAGTCGGGCAGCTCCATGATGTGGCTGTCGGCGTCGTAGAACACCCGGTTCGAAGGTGCGTAGGTCATGTGTTGTCCCCGTTCTGCGCCTGGGCGCTCAGTCGGTGAAACGGTAGACGCCGACGCCCGCGGCATCGAGTGCCGAGCGCACGGCTCGGGCGAGGTCGACGGCACCGGGGGTGTCGCCGTGCACACAGATCGAACGGGCGCGGATGCTCACGACGGTGCCGTCGACGGCAACGACCTCGTTGTCGGTCGCGATCCGCACCGCTCGCTCGGCGACCTCGTCGACGTCGGTGAGCACGCTTCCGGGCTCGCGCCGGGAGACGAGACCGCCGTCGGGTCGGTACGCGCGGTCGGCGAACGCCTCGGCCACGGCCTCCAACCCCGCCTCCTCGGCGGCGGCGAGCAGTTCGGAGCCCGGTAGCCCGAGCACGGCGAGCGACGGGTCGTACTCGGCGGCGGCCGCCACGAGCGCCCGGGCGGCGGCGGGATGGGTCGCCGTCGTGTGGTACAGCGCGCCGTGCGGCTTGACGTAGGAGATCTCCGTGCCGGCCACCTGTGCGAACGCGTCGAGAGCGCCGAGCTGGTAGAGGACGGCGTCGCGGAGTTCGTCGGGTGCCATGTCGAGGTGGCGGCGTCCGAATCCGGGCAGATCGGGGAACGACACCTGTGCGCCGACCGCCACGCGGTTCTGCACTGCCAGCCTGCAGGTGGCCCTGAGAACCGACGGGTCGCCCGCATGGAACCCGCAGGCCACGTTGGCGCTGGTGACGATGCCCAGCATCGCGGCATCGTCACCGAGGGTCCAGACCCCGTAGGACTCCCCCAGGTCACTGTTGACGTCGATGGCGACCATGCCCCGATCGTACGCCCCCCGGCAAGCGGCTCAGGCGCCGAGGTCGGTGGTGGCGAGCCGGTGGAAGCAGCGGCGACCGTTGGTGCGCGAGAGGTCGGCGACCTCGAGGTCGTCGGCGGAGATCTCCCGATCGGGCCCTCCGAGCGCCGTTCGGCCGAGGGAGATCGCCGCGGCGCGGTCCAGTCCATCGGTCCAGGTCTCGGCGAGCCGCTCGTTGATCGCCTCGGCATCTCCGCCGATCGCCGCGTAGTCGCGCTCGTCCACCACGGTGCCGTCGTAGAGGATGTGGAACATCTGATCACCGGACGGTTCGAGCCCGACCTCGGCGACCAGGATCTCGACCTCCATCGGCTTCATCTCGTGGGTGAAGATGGTTCCCAGCATCTGGGCGTAGCTGTTGGCGAGGCTCCGAGCGTCGACGTCGTCGCGGGAGTACTGGAACCCCTTCAGATCGGCGGCTCGCACGCCTGCCACCCGCAACTGATCGAACTCGTTGTACTTGCCGACACCGGCGAAGGCGATGCGGTCGTAGATCTCGCTGACCTTGCGCAGCGTCTCCGACGCGTTCTCGGCGACGATCACGATGCCCTCGGCGTATCGGACCGCAACCAGCGCACGCCCTCGGGCGATGCCCTTGCGCGCGAAGTCGGCGCGGTCCTTCATCATCTGTTCCGGAGCGACGTAGAACGGCATGCTCATCGCGAGCGCACCTCCGCGACGATCGCCTCGTACCGTGCGGCGAGATCGTCGTCGTCGAGCCGGGTCCAACCCGTCGCATCGATCGTGGCGACGACCGGATAGATCCCGCGCAATACGTCGGGACCGCCGGTGGCGGAGTCGGCGTCGGCAGCCTCCCAGAGCGCCCGCGCGGCGAGGTTGACCGCATCGTCGCGACTCATGTCAGGGCGGAAACCGACCTTGATCACCGTACCGGCGTGCAGGCTGCCGGACCCCGTGGCGACGTAGTCGCGCTCCTCGTAGCGGCCACCCGTGGCGTCGTAGTCCCAGAGCCGCCCGCACTCGCGGCGAAGGTCGTAGCCGCCGAAGATCGGGACCACGACCATGCCCATCATCGCCGCCTGGAGATTGCCCCGCACCATCATCGACAGCTGGTTCGCCTTGCCCTCCAGGCTGAGCGCCGTCCCCTCGACCTTCTCGTAGTGCTCGAGCTGGAGTTGGAAGAGCCGGATCATCTCCATCGCCGCGCCGGCAGCGCCCGCGATCGCGACCCCGCTGTGGCGGTCGGCCTCGACCACCTTCTCCATCGTGCGATGCGAGATGAGGTTGCCGGAGGTGGCGCGACGGTCGCCGGCCATCACGACGCCGTCGGCGAAGGTGAGTGCCACACACGTGGTGGCGTGCGGCACCGACAGGTCGCGCATCAGATCGGTGGAGGATCCGACGATCGGTGCAGGACCGAGGCCGACACGACGCAGCAGCTCCGGAAAACTCGACCCCGGATCGTCCGAGGTCGAGAAGATGGGCATCGTCACGGGATCACTGACCGCCCTTTTGCACGTAGGACTTCACGAAGTCCTCGGCGTTGGTCTCCAACACCTCGTCGATCTCGTCGAGCAGGTCGTCGAGTTCGGCCTTCAGCTTCTCGCCGGTCTCGGTGACGGCGGGCGCCGCCGAGTCGGTGGTCTCGGTGTCGCGACTCGTGGTGGGCTTCGACTTCTGTGTGCGCTCTGCCATCAGCGTGCAGTTCCCTTCATGGTCGGGGGGTCATGGTCGTGGCTCTCGCGGTGTGGTCACTGTCCGAGACGGTCGAGGAGTTCCCGTGCCGTCTCGCTCTCGTCGATCAACGTAGCAACGTGTTCGGCGGTGCCTCGCAATGGTTCCATCATCGGAACCCGGCGAAGCGGATCACGTCCGATGTCGAACACGAGCGAGTCCCAGTTCGCGGCGACGACGTCATCGGGGTACTTCTGGAGGCAGCGGCCGCGGAAGTAGGCCCGTGTCGTGGTGGGCGGCTCGGTCATCGCACTGGTCACCTCGGCCGGCGACACGATCGTGTCGAGTCCTGCCCGTCGGGCCAGGCACCGGTCGAGGCGGAGGTCGTGGTACTGGAGGTCGATCGCCTTGAGCCGCATCGAGCCAGGGGCGATGTCGTGTCGTGCGGCGTACCCGTCGACGAGCCGCTGTTTGGCGACCCAGTCGACCTGGCTCGCCACTGACGCCGGATCGGATTCGAGTCCGGTCAACACCGCTTCCCACCGGTCGAGGACGTCGAGCGCGACGTCCTCGCCCACACAGGCGAGACCGTGTGACTGCTCGTACTTGCGGGCCCGCTCCAGCAGCCCCCACTGGATCTCGAGCGCGGTCGCTCGGCTGCCGTCGCGCAGCATGATCGTCTGGCGCAGTGACGGATCGTGGCTGACCTGGCGGATCGCAGCCACCGGGTTGCCGAGCAGCCAGTCGTCGCCGAGCTCGTCGTCCTCGATCATCGACAGGACGACCGCTGTCGTGGCGACCTTGAGGTAGGTGGCGACCTCGCTCATGTTGGCGTCGCCGACGATCACGTGCAGGCGCCGGTACTTCTGCGCGTCGGCGTGGGGCTCGTCACGTGTGTTGACGATCGGCCGCTTCAAGGTGGTCTCGAGGCCGATCTCCTCCTCGAAGAAGTCGGCGCGTTGGCTGAGCTGGTACGGCACGTGATCGTTCGGGCGGCCCGGCAGCTCGCAGCCGACCTTGCCGGCGCCACAGAACACCTGGCGGGTGACGAAGTGCGAGGTGATCTGGCTCGCGAGTCGCCCGAACGGCACCTCCCGCGCGATCAGGTAGTTCTCGTGGCAGCCGTAGCTGTTGCCCTTGCCGTCGGAGTTGTTCTTGTGCACGATGATCTCGCCGCCATCGGGCAGCAGCGCGGCGACGTGAATCATCGACGCCCGCACGATCTCCTCGGCGGCGCGGTCCCACACGAGCGCCTCTCGCGCCGTCGTGACCTCGGGTGTGGAGATCTCGGGATGGGCGTGGTCGACGTAGTAGCGAGCGCCGTTGGTGAGCACGGCATTGACGAGCATCGTCTCGACCTCGGGCGCCAGGGACTCGTCGAGCGAGAAACCGCGGGCATCGTTGGCCGGCTGCTCGTCCTCGAAGTCCCAGCCGATTCGTCCCCGTTCGCGGTTCGTCGCGGCAACGTAGGCGTTGATCAGCATCGACGACGCCGAGACGGGGTTGTTGTCGCCCCCGCGCACGACGATGCCGTACTCGGTCTCGATCCCGCAGACCTTGGTCAGCGCCATCCCCTGAACCTATCGGAGCTGCCGCTCCCGGTGACGTTCAGCGCGCCGATGTTCCCAGCCCGCGGGCGCAGCTCGAACGCTCGTGCGATGAGCGAGTCCCCCGTATGCGGTGGATTCGCTGATCGGTCTGCCGGGATCCGGTGGCGGGCGTCCAACCGATGAGCCACACCACCGGATGTGGTGGACTCGCTCATCAGCGTGCGTCGATGGAGCGGCACGGAGATGCCCGTCGGCGCTCAGAGCACGTCGAAGCGGACGCCGGCGTGGGCTTCGAGGCGTTCGATCAGCGCATCGCCGAAGGCACTCGCAGGTGTCCAGAACCCGCCCCCGACGTCCGTCGCGGACAGATCGAGGAAGGCGACGGCGGACTCGCCGAGCATCTTCGCCGTCGACCCGTACCCGGGATCCTGATCGCCGGTCACCTTCGTCGCGATCGTGGCACCCGACGCGGTGCGGCCGACGAAACGGACGTCGAACCAGCCCGCCTGCTGAGCGGCCGGCGACGGGCCCGACCCGGGCTTCGGCAACACCTTGCCGAGCAGGCGACGAGTGGGTCCGAGCGCTGCGATCCCGGCGAACGTCGCCAGCCCGGCCGTCATCCCGTACGCCTTCGCCGCGCCCGTCACACCGTCGCCGGTCATCATGGTCTCGCCGTAGGTGAACTCGCGGCCCCACGGCCGACCGAGCAACGCATGGGTGCGCCGGACGACCGCCGTGTTGGTCGGAGCCATCACGAAGGGCGCCACCCAGCTCCCGAAACGGTCGTCCCGGGTGGGTCGTTCCAGCCCGGGCTGCGCCGGACCCGACCGCTGGTCGATCGGTGCGAGCACGTACGGATCGCTGAGGGCGGCGCGGACCTCGGGGTCGCCGGCGGCCTCCTCCATCAGGTTCATCATGCTCGCGATGGTGCCTCCACTCGCTCCGCCCTTCGCCCCGGCGACCGACATCCGCACCTCGACGCAGGGTTCGCCGAACTGCTCGATCGCACGTTGCTGGGTGAACCACGTGCCCAGGTCGGACGGAATCGAGTCGAACCCGCACGCGTGGACGATCCGAGCGCCCGTCTCCTCGGCCCGCGCCTGGTGAGCGTCGATCATGCGGCGCATCCACTGCACCTCGCCGGTCAGATCGCAGTAGTCGATTCCGGCCTCGACGGCCGCCGCCACGAGCTCGGAGCCGTAGACGGCGTACGGACCGACCGTGGACACGACCACGCTCGTCGATCCTGCCATGTCGTCGAGCCCCTGGCGGTCGGCGGCGTCGACGACGATCCGGGACACGTCCGCGCCGGTGTGTCGAGCCACGTCGTCGAGTTTCGACGCACTGCGCCCGCCGATCGCCCACCGCAGCGGGCCGTCGGTCCCGTGCCGCTGCACCAGGTAGCGGCACAGGATCTGGCCGACGAAGCTGGTCGCCCCGTAGACGACGAGGTCGTGGTCGCGGTGTCCGGTCACAGGTACTGGCCGGTCGCGACCCGCTCGATCGCACGGCCGCCGGCGCCCTCGGTTTCCGCCGTCTCGGACACGAGCGTGCGGATGAACACGATCCGCTCGCCCTTCTTGCCGGAGATCTTGGCCCAGTCGTCGGGGTTGGTCGTGTTGGGCAGGTCCTCGTGCTCCTTGTACTCCTGCTTGATCGAGTCGAGCAGGTCCTGGGTGCAGACCCCCTTGGCGCCACCGCCGATCACCCGCTTGATCGCCAGCTTCTTGGCTCGGCGAACCACGTTCTCGATCATCGCGCCCGACGAGAAGTCCTTGTAGTAGAGGATCTCCTTGTCGCCGTTCTGGTAGGTGACCTCGAGGAAGCGGTTCGCCTCGTCGTCTCGGTACATCTCGACGACGGTGGCGTCGATCATGTCGGGGATCGACTCACCGGCAGCGATCGGGATCTGGTCGGTGAGGTACCGGGCGAAGATCGCCTTTGCCGCCTCGGCGTTCGGCCGCTCGATCTTGATCTTCACGTCGAGCCGTCCCGGCCGCAGGATCGCGGGGTCGATCAGGTCCTCGCGGTTGGTGGCGCCGATCACGATGACGTTCTTGAGGCCCTCGACGCCGTCGATCTCCGCGAGCAGCTGCGGCACGATCGTCGACTCCATGTCGGAGCTGATGCCCGAACCGCGTGTGCGGAACATCGAGTCCATCTCGTCGAAGAACACGATGACCGGCCAGCCCTCGTCGCTCTTCTCTCGCGCCCGCTGGAACACGAGGCGGATCTGGCGTTCGGTTTCGCCGACGTATTTGTTGAGCAGTTCCGGACCCTTGATGTTGATGAAGTAGCTGTGGCCCTTCCCCTCGCCGACGGTCTCGGCGACCTTCTTCGCGAGGCTGTTCGCGACCGCTTTCGCGATCAGGGTCTTGCCGCAGCCTGGGGGGCCGTAGAGCAGGATCCCCTTCGGCGCGGGGAGCTGGTGCTCGGCGAACAGGTCCTGGTGCAGGAACGGCAGCTCGACGGCGTCGGCGATCTGCTCGATCTGGTCGTCGAGCCCGCCGATGTCGGTGTAGGCGATGTCGGGCACCTCCTCGAGCAGCAGGTGTTCCACCTCGGGGCGCGGCAACTTCTCGAGCAGCAGGTTCGAGCGGGTGTCGAGCCGGAGGTGATCGCCCGAGCGGATGTGGGTGCCGCGGATCGCGTCCGCGAGCTCGCAGACCCGCTCCTCGTCCGCGCGCCCGACGACGACGATTCGCACGCCGTCGTCCATGACCTCCTTGACGGTGACCACCTCGCCCGTGATCTCCGGCTGGCGCGCCATCACGACGTTGTAGCTCTCGTTGAGCACCACTTCCGCGCCCCGATCGAGGAGTTCGTGGTCGATGTCGGGGTGCAGCGCCACGCGCATCTTGCGACCGCTGGTGAGGATGTCGACGGTGTCGTCGTCGTTCTTGCCGACGACCACCCCGTAGGCCGACGGTGGCTGCGACAGCTTGTCGACTTCGTCGCGCAGCGTGGCGATGTGCTCGCGCGCCTCGCGGAGCGTGTACGACAACTTCTCGTTCTGTCCGATCGCCGCGGCGAGCTGTCCCTTGGTCTCGAGCAGACGCTCCTCGAGCGAATGGACGCGCTTCGGAGCGTCGGCGAGCCGCAGGCGGAGGTGCGTCACTTCCTCCTGCAGTGCGAGGAGCTGGTCGCGCTCGCTCGGGTTGGCGTTCGATTCGGCGGAGCGATCGTCACCAGCAGATGCCATGTCGCCGAATGTACACGCGCACGCCATGAAGGTGTTTGCACGTGCTTGCCCGTGTAAAGTGCCAGGCGTAGCAACACTTCATCTTTCGTCCAACGAGGAGCCCACTGACATGAAGGTCTGGATCGACCAGGATCTGTGCACCGGCGACGGCCTGTGCGAGGAGATCGCCCCCGACGTCTTCACCCTGCTCGACGACGGCCTCGCCTACGTCGTGGAGGGCGACAAGATCTTCGCCGAGGCCAAGGGCAACCCGCAGGGCGCCGAAGGTCTCGCCGAGATCCCCGACGGTCAGCTCGAGGCCGTGATCGAGTCCGCCGAGGAGTGCCCCGGCGAGTGCATCTACATCGAACCCTGATCACGCGTTGTCGCTGATCGAGACGATGCCCCGGACCACTGGTCCGGGGCATCGCCGCGTCGGGCCGCCTCGCCGACGCATCTCCTCAGCCGGTCGGCACCGGTTCGCTCGTGTCGGCCGTCCGCTCCTCGGGCGGCGCCTCGCTGATCCCGAAGCGCTCGTGGACCCGGCGCAGCGGCGCCGGTGCCCACCAGTTCCAGTCGCCCGCCAGCTTCATCAGCGCCGGCACCAGGGTGGAGCGCACGATGAACGCGTCGACCAGCACCGCCACGGCCAGGCCGAGGCCGAAGAGCTTGATGAAGGTCACCCCCGAGGTGGCGAAGGCGAAGAACGTGATCGACAGCAGGAGCGCAGCGGCGGTCACCAGCCGGCCGGTCTTCTCCAGGCCGATCGCCACCGCGAGGTCGTTGTCACCGGTGCGGTCGTACTCCTCCTTGATGCGTGACAACAGGAACACCTCGTAGTCCATCGACAGTCCGAACGCCACACAGAACATCAGGATCGGCATCGAGATGTCGGTGAGGCCCGTCGGTGTGAAGCCGAGCAGACCGGAGCCGTTGCCCTCCTGGAACACCCAGACCATCAGGCCGAAGGTCGCGGTCAGGCTCAGGGCATTGAGCACGATCGCCTTGATCGGCACGAGCAGGGAGCCGAACATCAGGAAGAGCAGCGCGAACGTCGCCACGACGATGATCGCCGCCGCGTACGGCACGAGCGAGAAGATCGCCGACTTCGAGTCGATCAGTGCCGCCGAGGCTCCACCGACGAGCGTCTCGTCGAAGGGCGAGTCGATCGATCTGATCTCGGCCACCATGCGCTCGGCCCCGACCGAGATCGGCTCGAGTTCGGGCACGACGCTGAACCACGCCGCATCACCCGACGACGATCCGGCCGGGCCGAACCGTGCCAACGAGGGATCGTCGGCGACGTTGACACCGCCGACGAAGCGACCAGCGACGCTGTCGACGCGGGCGACGCCCTCCACCGTGGACACCGCCGCCGCGTACGCCTCGATCGAGGCGGCGTCGACGCCGCCGGTCGCGACGATGGCGAACGCGTCGCCCTCCGACGAGTCGAACTCGTTGCGCAGGATGTCGGACTGCTGACGCACCTCGGTCGACTCCGGGAGCACACGGTCGTCGGGCACTCCCCACTCGACGTTCAGGAAGGGCACGCCGAGTGCGAGCAGGAAGGTGATGCCGGCCACGGCAACCGTGCCCGGGCGACGCATCACGCCCGTTGCGAGGCGGTGCCAGAAGCCCTCTCCGACCCGTGCGGGACGGCGCTGGAACAGCTGCAACGAGTCGACCCGGGGCCCGAGCACGGCGAGCAGCGACGGCAGCGCGACCACCGACACGATCATGGCGACGATCAGCACGCCGATCCCTCCGTAGGCGAACGACCGCAGGAAGTAGAGCGGGAAGATCAACAGCGCACTGAGTGAGATCGCGACGGTGATGGCGCTGAAGGCCACGGTTCGGCCGGCGGTCTCGACGGTCCTCACGACTGCGTCGTCGACCGTGCGGCCCAGCGAGCGTTCCTCACGGAAGCGGCTGACGATGAACAGCGAGTAGTCGATGGCGAGGCCGAGGCCGAGTGCGGTCACCAGGTTGATCGAGAAGATCGACACGTTCGTGAACTGGGTGACCGTCCACAACACCATGAACGCGCCGAACACCGAGATCGCTCCGACCACCAGCGGCAGTCCCGCAGCGACGACACCGCCGAAGACGAACAGCAGGAGCAACAGCGTCAACGGGACGGCGATCATCTCGGCGCGGGCCAGGTCGCCCTTGATCGTCTCGCCGACCGCGGCGAACACCGGCTCGGGACCGGCGAGGCCGACGGCGATGCCGTCTCGCTCGAGGCCGGCGTACTCGTCGAGGATCGACTCGATCGTCTCGATGCGGTCGGGGTCCTCCTCGGCCCCGGGGAACCGCATCAGGATCAGGCCACGATCACCCTCGACGGATCGCAACGGTGGCGGCGATCCGAGCGACCAGTACGACACGACGTCGTCGACGCCCTCGATCGCCGCGAACTCCTCGGTGAGCGCCGTTGCGGCGGCGGTGGCCTCCGGTGCGTCGACGTCGCCGCCGGCCGCCGTGACGACGGCGACCAGGTCAGCGCCCCCGGTGTCGAACTCCTCGTCGAGTGCGGTGATCGACCGGCTCGACTCCGAGTCGGGGTCGTCGAAGCCACCGTTGGTCAGCGCGGCGAAGACGCCCGAACCGAGGACGATGGCGACGACGAGGCCCAGCAGCGTGGTGACCAGCACCGTCCGGCGACGGCGGACGACCAGGTGTCCCAGTCTCGTGAACATGTCGATTCCTTCCGATCAGCCGCCACGGCGGCTTGTGTTGACAACTGTTATGTTTACGACTGTCAATCAATCATGCGAGTGAACACCTGTCAACCGATAAGATCGTGACCATGGCCACACCGACCGCTCACCGCCAACGGTCGGCGCGCGGTGAGGGCGACACGCTGCGAACCGACCTCCTGGTTGCGGCCGCCGACCTGATCGGGGCACACGGCGAGATGGAGGCGGTGTCGTTGCGCGCGGTCGCCCGCCAGGCCGGGGTCTCACCCACGGCGGTGTACCGCCACTTCGACGACCACGTCGAGCTGCTCCGAGGCGCCGTCGACCACTGCTGGGCCACGTTCTACGAGCAGCTCCACGCGGCCCACGACAGCAGCGCCGACCCCTTCACCTCGTTCCGAGCCATGGGCGACGCCTACGTCGCCTACGCCATCGACCATCCCGGCCAGTACCGGGTGCTGTTCTCCGACAAGGTCGATCTCGGTGACGGTGACTCCCCCGGCGGGCTCGCCGCGTTCCAGCTACTGGTCGACGCGGTCGCCCGCATGCTCACCGTGCTCGGCGACGACCGCGACCCGTTCTTCGTCGCCGTGCAGGTGCACACGTGGATCCACGGCATCGTCGACCTGTGCGGGTCGCACCCGTCGATGCCATGGCCCGACACTGCCGAGCTCCTCGACGGCCTCAGCGCGGCACTGCGCCTCGAACCACCGTCCTGACCCCGTCACCCACCTCCCCCACACTCCGGCGATGAGCGACATCCCGCCATCCGGGGCGTTCGCTCATCGCTCGAGCAGGAGCGGGCGGGTCAGGACGGGTTGCGACCGAGGAACCGGGCCACGCTCAGGAACGCGGTGTGGGCGACCATGCGGTGGTCGGGACGCACCGCCTGCCCCTCGATGTGCCACCCTCGATGGAGCACTTCGATCGTGCGGGCATCGATCCACTTCCCCTTGAGCGCCTCGCGCACCTGCACGGCCTGGGTGATCGACGGGGTGTACGCAACCAGCAGGCCCCCGGGTTGCAGCACCGCTTCGGCCTTCGGGATCACCTGCCACGGCTCGGGGAGATCGAGCACGACACGGTCGAACATGCCGAGTTCGGGATCGATCCCCTCGTAGCTGTCGGCGATGTGCACGTCGTAGCGATCGAGGGCGGCCTCGCCGAGGAAGCTCTGGACGTTCTTCCGCGCCCGGTTCGCGAAGTCCTCACGGATCTCGTACCCGACGATCTCCGCGCCGTACCGCAGCATCGTCATCGAGAGCGCGCCAGAACCGATGCCGGTCTCGAAGACGCGCACACCGGGACCGATGTCGGCGAGCATGCAGATCGGCCCGAGGTCCTTCGGATAGATCACCTGGGCCCCGCGGGGCATCTCGACGACGAAGTCCTCGAGTGTCGGGCGCAGTGCGATGTACTCCGAACCCTTCGTGGAACGGACCACGATGCCTTCACGCCGGCCGATCACGTCGGCGTGCGCAACGAACCCGTTGTGGCTGTGGAACTCACCGTCGTCGGCCAGCTCGACCAGATACCGACGCTTCTTCGAGTCGAGCAGGAGTGCCCGCTCCCCCGCTGTGAACACACCCGTCATCGTCGTCTCCCTCGCGTCAACACCATCTCCACCGGCACCGGATCGTGTGCACCCGCCTTCTCGACGAGCCGACAGAAGGCGCACACGTCGCCCGTCGTGGGCGAACCGCATCGCTCGCAGTCGTTGAGATCACCGGCAGCGGCCGCCGATCGTCCGGCGAGCAGCGGCGCCATGCGTTCGAGGAACCCCAGGTAGAACGAGGCCTTCGCGCCCGGAGACGTCGCCTCGATCGCGTTCAACGACGCCTTGTACGAGAGGTGCCGGTTGCCGGCCGCGATCGGGCACTCCTCGACCACGTAGTCGATGCCCCGGACCAGGCACCACGCCGCCATCTCGCGTTCGGTGAGCCGCACGAGCGGCTTCGCCTTCTTCGGGAACCCGTTGGCCGCCGGCAACACCGGTAGTTGACGGGCGAGGTAGTCGACGTCCCACCGCAGCGTGTTGCCGAACAGCACCGCCGCTTCGTCGTCGAGGTTGTGGCCGGTCACCACGACGTCGTACCCACCGTCGCGGGCCGCCTGATCGAACAGTCGACGCTTCGACAGACCACAGGCCGAACAGGGCACGCGTCCGGTGGCCTTCGCCGCCGTCGGGACGTCGTAGCCGTAGTCGTCGCGCAGATCGATCGTGAGCAGGGTCAGGTTGCGCTCCTCGGCGAAACGCCGCACGTACCCCGCGCTGTCGGTGGAGTAGTCGCCGATCCCGAGGCCGATGTAGAGGCCGTCGGCCTGGTAGCCGGCCTCGATCAGCAGGTCCCAGACGGCGAGTGAGTCCTTGCCGCCGCTGACAGCCACGAGGAGACGATCGTCCGGCGTGAACATGTCGAAGTCGTCGATCGCCTTGGCCACCTGCCGACGGCAGAGTTGTTGGAGGTGCTCGGCACAGAAGTGCGCGTTGTGCCGTGGCAGGTCGATGACCGCCGGGGCCTTGCACACCCGGCACTTGCTCCCGACCGCCGTCATCGGCGTCGTCGGCTCACGTTGCACCACCCGAGATCACGGGCCGGACCTCGATCCGGTCGTCGTCGCCGAGGACCGCGTCGCCCGGGACGAGCGTGCCGTTGCAGATGACGAGGTGCGCCTCTCGGCTGAGCTGCAGTTCGTCGAGGAGTCGATTGACCGAACGGGAGCCGGTGAACTCGACCTCGCGCCGCGGGTTCCGCAGCAGGACCTTCACGACTGGCGTCGGGCCGCGACGCTCGCCAAGGCCTCGGACCTGAGCCGCTCGAGTTCGGCCCGACGCTGGCGTCGACTCAGGTGGAGTTCGGGCGCCGATGCGGTGACCTTCACGAAATGACCCGGGCCGAAGCGCTCCCTTGCGAGGCGCTCCGGTGGACTCTTCAGCGCACGCCTGCTGACCTCCCGCGCGAGGAGCATCGCACCGACGGCGCGCCAGTAGGGGTTGCCGAGGATCAGGCCGTGGCGCAGCGCCTTGGCCCGGAGGAAGTCGCCCTGGCCGACCATGAGCATCGCGAGCGGTCGGACCAACGGGTTGGGATGCACGACGCCACGCCGCAGCACGAAGCTGCGGATGACGTACCGGGGCCTGAGTGCGTACGGAAGCAGCGACATCAGATGCGGCGGATCTCGACGACGGCACTCCGCTTGCGACCGGAGCGGCGTCCGAGCAGGAAGAAGATGACCAGCAGCACGATGCCGCCACCGGCGGCGACCGTGGCGATCGCGGGCTTCTTCTCGTCGACCTTGCCCTGGATCTCGCCCTGGAGCGCCTTGAACTTGTCCTCGAGGTCCTGCGGGGTGATCTTGTCGGGCACGACGGGGGTGTTCGGCTTCGGCACGGTGAGGCTCCTTACTTCGGTTCCTTGAACAACGTCGCCTTCTTGATGCGCGAGATCGCCACGGCGATCACGGCAACGGCGACGAGCAGGGTGATCAGATAGGCGAGCCACGACAGCGAGCCCGTGGCCGAACGGGTCCATTCGGTCTGCAACAGGCGCAGGAGCCCCACGAGCAGCAGGACCACCCCGAAGCTGAACAGCAACGCCGCAGCGGCGCCGAAGCCCAGCCAGGACCCGGCACCCTTCAGCGGCCCGATCGTCTCCTGTTTGGCGTAGGCCTTGACGTAGTCGACGATGTCTCCGACCGACGCGTCCTCCTGCGCCGCCCTGGCCTTCTCTGCCCGGCGGGCGAGGCGCTCATCGAGGTCGTTGGTGTCTGACACGGTCATCGTTTCTATCACGTTCTGGACTGGAAGGCGGTATGGCCCCGGTCGTCCCGCCGGTCGGGTTCTGGGCGATCGGAGCGGAGCGCACGCGCCCGACACGTCGCGTCAGCGGGGACACGACGACACTCCGAAATTCGGGATCTCGTCCATGTCGGTGGAGATGCACCCCGGATCGTCAGATGCCGACGATCCGGCCTTCGACCACCGGACCGACCGGCGAGTTGGCGGCGATGTAGTTGATGGTGACCTCGAGCAGGTCGTCGCCGGGCTGCTGGACGTCGGTCCCCCCGGCGAACATCGTGTAGCCGTCGCCGCCGGTGTACATGAAGTCGTTCGTCACCAGCCGCACCGGGTCGCCGGGACCGATGGGGATCTCGGGCCCGCTGATCCCGTCGGGTGTCTTCCACATCCCGGTCACAATCGGGGTCGTGCCGTTGCAGGTGAACGTGGCCCTGAGGCCCGACACCTGCGGGAACCGCCCGGTGCCGCCGGTGAACGCCGGGTTGCAGAACGGCGTGAACCCGTTGAGGAACGCCTGCTCCAGCTCGGCACCGGTCAGCGTGAGGATCACCGTGCGGTTGCCGAACGGCAGCACCGAGAACATCTCGCCCCAGGTGATCTCACATGGTTGTTCGCCTGCGCTCGGCGGAGCGCAACGCAGATCCGCACGCAGGCCGCCGGAGTTGGTGTACGCGGCGTCGACCCCCGGGTACTGGAGCCGCATCGCGTCGGTGACCATGTTCCCCATCGCCGACTCGAACAGGCGGGTGGGGGCCCGCAGGATGTCGGACTGCTGCGTACCGATCACCTTGTTGCGGAGGACCGCGGTCTGTGCGTTGGCGTCGTCGACGATCGCCTGCACGTCGGCCCGTCGGGCGACTCCGAGGTTCTTGGCGACCCTGGTCGCGGCGCCCGCCCACTCGACGTCCTGTCCGTGGACGACCATCTGGACGACCGAGTAGCTCGCTCCGGCGTTGAGACCTTCGGCGATCAGGATGCGGCCCTGCATGAAGTTGGCGATCCGGTGCGTGTGGCCGGCGAGGATCACGTCGACGGAGGTGTCCTGGATCGCGTCAGCGATCGTGACGATCGGGCCGTCCCAGGGGGCCAACGGGTTGCCACCGATCCGGTTGGCACCGAGCGCGGCTCCCTGGTGGATGAGGACGACCTGGACGTTGACGCCCTGGGCACGGAGCTTGGCCGACTCGGTACGGATCGTCTCGGCCTCGTCGAGGAACTCCAGTCCCGCGGTCGCACCGGCCTTCACCAGCTCCGGCGTCGCGGTGAGTTCGATCCCGATCACCCCGACGCGAACATTGCCGTACTGGAACACGTGGGTGCCCTGAACCCAGTCGGGGTTCTGGCCGGTCGTCTCGTCGACGATGTTGGCCCCGAGGAACGGGAAGTCCGCCCGCTCCTGATGGGCGAGCAGCCGCTCGAGGCCGTAGTCGAACTCGTGGTTGCCGTACGAGGTGGCGTCGAGACCCCAGGCGTTCTCGACGTCGATCGCCGGCCGGTCCTCGAGCAGACCGGAGTTGGCGGGCGACGCGCCGACGTTGTCACCCGATGCCAGCAACAGCGCGCCGGGTGGGAGCTGCGCGGCCTCCTCGTCGAACATCGTCGCGAGATACGCCGAGCCGCCGACGGAGTAACGAAGACCGTCGATCGTCGCCGACGTCGGGTCGAGCTGGCCGTGGAAGTCGGTGAGTCCGATCAACGGCACGACGGTGCGCGACGGGCTTCCCTTGAACAGGTCCATCCGCACGACGCCCTGGCTCTGTTGCGGTTCGGGCACCCGGAGTGCGTAGGCGATGGTCGGAGCGATGTCGATCGTGCGGAGTCCGGACACGCGACCCTTGGCGATGTTCGGACCGCCGGCGATGAACGTCGCCCGCATGTTGACGTTGGCCGAGAGATCCTGGACGTCGGGGACGTAGCCGTGCTGGCCGAAGAACGCCGAGCGGGCGATCAGCGTGCCAGGGGTTGCGGCGTCGAACTGGTACGGCGGATACGAGAAGGCGACGACGTCGCCGGTACGCGTCGGGTGCGCCATGTCGGCCGTCGACCCCGGGCCGTTCGGGATGTACCGCGCCTCGGCCTTGGAGAAGACCCGGTCCATCACCTTCCAGCCCTCCGGCTGTCCGTCACCGGTCCAGTCGTTGGGATCGCTGACGGCGAGGAACGCCGCCCTGATCTGTGCGACGGTCGAGGCTTCCTGGTTCGCCGGCACCTGCTGCAATCCGCCGCCCGCGGGGTCGCGCCCGGCGAGGTTCAGGTAGACCTGGACGGTCCCGCCCGCCCAGCACGCCTTCGCCTTGCCGATCGTCTCACCGGTCGCCGGCCGGCAGTTCGACGTCTGTGGCTTCGAGAGCAGGCCCAGGTCGACGAGCACCTTGCTGGCGTCGATCGCCGCGAACTGGGGCGCGAAGCCGTGGTCGGACGACACGAACGTGGTCGGGCCGCCGAGGAGACCCTGGGCGAGTGCCAGGAACCGGTCGGCACCCTGGTATGCGGCGCGGATGAACCCGGTCCGTTCGGCAACCCGTCCATCCGGGGTGCCGTTGACTTGCACGTCGTCGTAGGCGGGGTTGGCTGCACCGCCCGGCAGGGTCGGAGTGATCAGGCCGAGGAACTGGTGCTGGAACTCGTCGGCGGTCGGATAGCCGACGAGGGCGAGATCCGGCCGGTACCTGTCGATCATGTAGGTGACGACGGGGGTCGCGAACGTCTCCCACGCCAGGCCCTGCTCGACGTAGGTCTCCTCACTGACGATCCCCGCCTCGAGAACCGCGAAGTCGGCTGCCGTCGAACTCGGGAACCTCTGGGCGACGTACTCGGCGAAGTCCCCACTGAAACCCGGCTCGCCAGGCCAGCTCGGCCAGGTCGCGATCGCCCGTGCCACCGAGGTGTGGAACAGGCGGACCTTCGACAGGTCGCCGGTCAACGTCTCGACCTTCACGAGGAAGCCCGCCGTCCTGCCGGCGAGCGCGCCGCCGACGATCTGCACCTTGACGTCGGCCCAATCGCCCTCCCCCAGCGTGGCGACCGCATCGTCGCCGTTCTTGGAGTTCGAGAACAGGACCTGGTCGTAGTTGACGGTTGCGTCGTTGGTGCTGTCGAACAGATAGGCGTTGAGGCCGTACTTGTCAGTCCCGAAGTCGAGCACCCGCAGCCTCGTCTCCTTCGCCGGGCTGTAGCTCGTGGGCACGTTCGTCCAACCGGTGGCATCGCCGGGCGCTGCTGCCGGGAACGGGGCCTGACCGGCGAATCCGGCCGGATGGTCGAACTGGAGACCGAACGCCGCGGTGAAGGCTGCGTCGTCGGTCGGGGAGATGTAGTTCGTCACGATCCCGCGGCCGGAGAAGAAGCTGCGGAAGTCGACCGTCGGGCCGTCGATCACGCCGACCCGTCCGCCCGCATACTCGAACTGGACCACCTTCTTGCCGCCACGCTCGGCGGACTGGGCGATCGTCTCGGCCTGCAACACGCCGGCGTCGAACGACCCCGTACGGTTGGCGAACGGTTGACCGTTGACGTGGAACGTGTTGTTGGTCGACCCGGTGACGCCCGGCCAGGCGCCGGTCGCCAGGCTGTACCAACCGGCACCGGTGTTCGGCGGCGCCTGGGTGAGGATGCCGCCGTCCGAGGCTGCGCTCCCCTTCATCAGGAGCTCCGCCATCGCGGGGACGTCGCTCTTCTTCGGGTTGTTGCTCTTCTTCGGGTTGTTGCTCGTCGCGGCGAACTGCTCGACGAGATCCTGCCGCATGCCGTCCGCCACATACAGCAGCACCGGTGGCGGGCCGGACGCAGCCGGCGGCGTCGGGTTCTTCGGCCCCGCCGTCGTGGTGCCGGGGAACGCGATCAGCGCACACAGGAACGCCGCGGAGATCGCGATCGGGAACTGACGCGGAAACCGGCTCGCTCGCATGGGTCCTCCCCATTTGCATCAGGGCGGTCATGGCGGCGACCGCACCCGCCTTCGAACCCTAAGTGAGCCGACCCACCAACGCAATGGCCAGTTTCTTCGTCGCAAGCGCTCGCGCTCCGCGTTCCGGGATCGGAGCCCGTCCGAACCCGCCCCGAGGCGACTTCGGTGGTGGATCATCGACCCACCGAGACCAGGTCGAGCGCTGGTCGACTCACATGTCGTCCGGAGTGGGTGTCACGACATTCGGCGAAGATCACGAAAGGCGGAACTTCAACATGGCTTCGACGTCGTCGAGGATCTCGTCGAGCAGATCGAGACGCCGCACGGGCCCCTCTGCGGCGAGCAGCCGGTGACGATCGGCCGGTCCGATCGGCGCCAACGCGGCCAGGTGATACGTGGCCAGGAGCGGGTCGTCGGAGATCTCGGTGTCGTCGGTTCGAACCACCCCGCCATCATCACCCTCCTGGTCGCCGAGTTGCTGGTCGGCGACTTGTGCTGCGAGCGCGAGCGCCGCTCGGACGCGGGCGTGGCTCGCCGCGACCTGCAGTGCCAGTCCCGGTGCATCGGGATCGACGTCGGGCCAGTCGTCGACGTCCGCGATCGGGTACGGGTCGTCCGGCAGCCAGGCATTGATCCGGATCCGCCGCGTTCCGACGGCGATCAGGGCGTAGCGGTTCTCGTCGAGCGCCTCGACCTGCATCATGCGAGCAACCGTTCCCACGAGCGCACGATCGTCGCCGCCGCCCGTTTCCCAGCCGTGGGTGATCAGCACCTGTCCGAACTCGGGCTCGTCGTCGCTGCGCAGGCAGTCGCGGATCATGTCCCGGTAGCGGGGTTCGAACACGTGGAGCGGGAGGAGACCGCCGGGGAGCAACACCGATCCGAGGGGGAACATCGGGAGAACGGCCACGGGCCCGACGCTAGGTCACGTCGCCGATCGACGGCCACCGGTGCACCAAGGCGGCGCCCGTCCGGCGCGGTCGACGCGGTGCTCAGCGCGGGCCGACGGTCGACGGCGCCGGTCCGTCGGGATAGGAGTCGAGTCGCTCGCCGAGCGCCAGCCAGAACGCGGCGTAGTTCTCCGGTTCGTCGATGTCCGGGCTGTTGAGGAGCATCACGAACTCGATCGTGTCGCCGCTGGTGGTGCCGAGGTACCCGGCGAGACCCTTCGCCGCCGGCGGGTCGAGGTCGACCGGCGGGTTCCCGAGCGTCCCCGTCTTCGCTGCCAAGCGGCCCTCCATCGTCGTGCCGACGAAGGCGTCCTCCAACGTCCCGCTCCGCCCGGCGATCGGCAGGCCGCTCGCCACCGCGGTGCCCTTCATCCGCTGCAACACCGCCAGCATCGCCCCACACGTCGCCCGGTTCTCGCTGCTGAGCCCCGACCCGTCGACCAGGATCACGCCGTCCATCGGGACGCCCCACGACCGCAGCGTGCGGTCCACCACGTCGAGGCCTGCCGCCACGGTGCCGACGCCGCCATCGGCGACGCCGAGTTCCTTCACGAGCATCTCGGCAGTGTCGTTGTCGCTCGTGGTCAACATCTCGGCGATCACGGCATCGAGGGGCTGCGACTCGATCGTGGCCACGACGGGGAGTGCAGGATCGGCGACGCCGCTCTCCCACCCGTTGGACACGCGCACACCACGATCGGCGAGCAGCCGAGCGAACTCGCGTGCAGCTGCCGCGTTCGGATCGCCCTGGCGACCGGAACGGCCCCGGACCCGCGAGTCGTTCACCACCAGCGCGTCGTACGGTCCTGCCTCCACGAAGGCGACGTCCGAGCCCCAGGCCGGATTGACGAACTCGTCGTCGTACCGACTGCCGTCACCGACGACCGAACCTCGAACCGACGTGACGCCCGCGGCCACCACCGCATCGGCGAGATCGTCCAGCGGGGTCGTGTTGAACTCGGGGAAGCGGTCGCCGTCGGTCGGGAAGTCGGTGGACACCAGCAGCGGGTCTCCCCCACCGACCAGGAACAGATCGCCGTCGATCTCACCGTCGACCGCCGGCGGCGCCTGCACGGTGGTGGTGAATCGATGGTCGGCGCCGAGCACTTCGAGCGCCACCGCTGCGACGAACAGCTTCTGCGTGCTCGCCGGGATGACGGCGGCCTCGACATTGTGGGCGGTGACGGGACGACCGTCGACCGACACCGCCAGACAGGAACGCTCGTCGATGAAGGCCGCGAGCTGATCCATCGACTCCGAGAGCCGGTTGTCGTTGCCGGCGTCGGCCATGCTCGCCGGTGCACGGCGGTAGCTGAACACCGACGTCGTGAGGGCCGGCGTCACGGCGGAGGCCGACGGAGCGACCGGAACGGGCGCCGCGGCGTTGCCGTCGACGGCCGCCTCGTGTTCGTCGGCCTGGCCGTCGCTCCACACCAGCAGCGCGCTGAGCGCCACCACCGGGATCATCGCGAGTGCGATCAGGCCCAGCAGGGGCGTCCAGCGGTACCTCACCGGTCCGGTGACGACCTCGAAGCGCATGTTGCTCATCGCGGTCCCACCATCGCCGGTGTCGGTCCGGCCGGATAGGTGTCGAGCGTGTCGGCCAGCGCGTCCCAGACCGGTCGGTACTCGCTCTGGTCGGAGATCGTCGGCCCGTTGAGGATCAACACGTACTCGACTTCGCCGCCGCCCTCGATCGGGAGATACCCGCCGAGGGCCTTGACCGCGGGTGGATCGGCGTTGAACGGCGGGTTGTTCAGCGTGCCGGTCTTGCCGCGCAGGCGACCCTCGACCGAGTGGCCGACGAACACGTCGGACAAGGTGCCGGTCTGACCGGCGACCGGCAGTCCCTGCCCCACGGGCGAATCCAGGTCGTACCGGGCGAGAACCTCGGCGAGTGCCGAGCACGTGACGCGGTTGTCGGGGCTCAGACCGGAGCCGTCGGCGAGCACGAGCGCCTCGACGCTCACCCCCCACTCGGCGAGTTGCCCACGAATCGCGGCGAGCCCTGCCTCGCGGGTTCCGGGAGCGGTGTCCGTGACGCCGAGTTCCTTCACGACGAGCTCGGCGGTGTTGTTGTCGCTGTTGCCGAGCATCTCGGCGACGACCGACGACATGGGAGCCGACTCGATCGCGGCGATCTCGACCGTGCCCGCCGGCGCAGCTCCACTCGATGGTGCGCCGGTGACGGTGACGCCGCGGGCCTCGAGCAGTCGGGTGAACTCGCGGGCCGCTCCCTCGTTCGGGTCGTTGGCGCGCAACGGGTCGCCCTCGACGCGCGCGTCGTTCGCCATGAGCGCGTCGTACGGGCCTCCCTCGAGACCGGCGACGCCGACACCCCACCCGGGGGCGAAGAACTCGTCGTCGTACCGCGATCCGTCGCCGACCACGCTGCCCGCCACGCTCGTCACACCGGCCGCAACGACAGCGTCGGCCAGCGAGTCGAGCGACGTGGGCGAGGTGACGGCATACCGCTCGAGGTTCGAGGTGGGATACCAATCCGAGGAGAGCAGCGGATCGCCGCCGCCCACGAGATACAGGTCACCCTCGACGACACCGGCGACCGGCGCGGCCGCTGCCTCGACGGTGGTGGTGTATCGGAAGTCCTCACCCAGTCGTTCGAGGGCGACCGCCGCGACCAGCAGTTTCTGGCTGCTCGCCGGGATCACGGCGATCTCGTCACGAACGGCGCCGACGCCCACGCCGTCGACCGCGATGACCGCGCACGATCGGTCGTTGAGCGTCGCCAGGAACGGATCGACCTCGCCGCGGAACGCGTCGATGTTCACGTCCCGCGACACGATGCCCGGCATCCGCCGGTAGCTGAGCAGCCCGGTCGTGAGCGCCGGCGTCGCCTCCGGGGCCTCGACGGCCGGATCGACGGGTGGCGCCGCCTCGTTGCCGTCGGGAGCGTCCGATGACCAGCGATGGATGGCGAAGAGGATCACCGCAGGCACGATCGCGACCGCGCCGAGGACCAACCACGGCCCGGGACCGCGCCCACGTGCGCCGCCGGGTCTGGTCACCGTCGCTGTGCCTCGCGGAAGCGCGCGTAGCGGATCAGATGGCCGAGCGCGGTCACCGCCTGCCCGCCGCTGCCGTAGCAGAGCCGGCCGAGTCGACGCACCGTCGCGGGGCCGGGGTTGTCGTGGTCGGCGACCGCGAGTTCGGTGGCGACCAGGATCGGTTTGCCCGTCGACAGACTCAGTTCGTGGGCCGCTTCGGCGAATCGCTCGTCCTGGCGCTCGTGGTACGCGACGATCCGCTCGAGCCCGTGGTCGGGGTAGAACGGTCCCTCGCGCATCATCCTCGCCTGGTTGCTCTGGATCCCGATACCGAGGTAGATCATCGCATCGACCGCGTCGTGGGTGGCGATCAGCTCCATCACCTCGGGGATCGTGTCGCGGGTCTCGCCGCCAGCGCAGTCGACCGGGTTGTTGCGGCTCCAGCGGGGGCAACTTGCTGTCGATCGCCTCGCGCAGGTCGTCCGGGAGGGCCATCAGGGTGATGTCGCTGTCGCGGGTGATCGCGTCGGCGGTCACCACACCCCATCCGCCTGCCGTCGTGAGGACCACCGTGTTCCCACCGCGCGGGAGTGGCTGCGTGGCGAACGTCGCCGCCGCCTCGAAGGCTTCGGTGACCGTCGCGGCGCGCGTGATGCCGGCTGCGCGACACTCGCCGTCGAAGATCTTGTCGTTGGCGGCAAGCGCGCCGGTGTGGCTGGCCGCCGCCTGCGCGCCGCCCTCTGTCGCTCCACCCTTGACCAGCACGAGCGGTTTGCGGGCGGCGGCCGTCGCCAACCGGTCCATCAGGCCGCGCCCGTCGGCGATGCCCTCGACATAGGCGAGCCCGACCGAGGTGGCATCGTCGTCGGCGTACCAGTCGAGATAGTCGGCGACGGTGACGGCTGCTGCGTTGCCGGCCGACACCGCGCGGCTGATCCCGACCCCGCTCGACCGTGACAGGTTCATGAAGCTCGACACGAAGTTGCCGCTCTGGCTGGCGACCCCGATGCGACCGGCGGGCGGGTACGGCGCCACGATCTGTGCACAGAGGTCGACGGGTGTGCTGACGACCCCTTGACCGTTCGGCCCGGCCAGGAGCATGCCGAGTTCGTCGGCGAGCTCGACCAACTGCTCCTCGGCGACTCGGCCCTCGTCGCCCGCCTCGCCGTACCCGGCCGATGTCAGGAACGCCGCGGTGATCCCCTTGCTCGCGCAGGCACGAAGCAGCTCGGGGTTGGCGGCGGCAGGCGTGCAGACGAACACGAGGTCGATCGCTCCGTCGGGCAGCTCGGCGATGTCGGCGACGGTACGGACGCCGAGGACCTCCTCCCCCTTGAGGTTGGTGCCGTACACGCCCCCGGCGTACCCAGCGGCCAGCAGGTTGTGGAGCGAGACGAAACCGAACTTGCCGGGGTGGGTCGAAGCGCCCGTGACGAGCACGCCGCGCGGCTCGAACAACGCTCGGAACTGTTCGTCGGTGGGTCGCCGACGGGTGACCGCCCGGGAACCGTCGAATCCGGCACCGAGCTCGACCAGCCCGTCGACGGCGACCAGCTCACCGGACGCCTGGACGATCAACGGGTTGATGTCGACGCTGGCGATGTCGTCGCGCTCGGTGACCAGTCGACCGAGCCCGACCAGCAGGTCGATCAGCTGGGACCGATCGACCGGAGCCTCGCCGCGGAACGGACCGAGCAGCTTCTGGGTCGCGAGGTCGTCGATCATGCCCGCCGCGATCGCGGCGTCGAGCGGTGCCGGCCGGAACACGACGTCGGCGACCGCCTCGGCGAGCACCCCGCCGACGCCGAGCATCACGGTCGGGCCGAACTGTGGGTCACGGATCACGCCGGCGATCAGCTCCCGGTTGCCGGAGATCATCGGAGCGACCAGCAACGACACGTCGCCATCGTCGGGACGGGCCGCCGCGAGCAGGCCGTCGGCGGCCTCCAGCACCGCCGCTCGATCCCCGAGGCGGAGGCGCACGAGGCCCCGCTCGGTCTTGTGGGCGATCCGATCGCCGTTCAGCTTGACGACGACGGGAAAGCCGAGTTCGGCGGCGGCATCGGCCGCCCCTGCGGAGTCGCCCACGACACGCTCGGCGGCGATCGGCACGCCGAAGTCGGCGAGCAGCGCTTTCGAGTCGCGCTCAGACAGCGTCGTGGACGCGGCGGATCCGGGTGAGGTCGTGTCTGGGGTCGCCATGCGTTCCACACGGTACCCGTCCGACCTGCCGCGATGTGGTGCACGCAGCGCCGGCGCCGGCGTGGCGTGTCAGGTCGGGATCAGCGCGGCGCGGAAGAACTCGATGATGTGCTCGCTGCGACGATCGAGCGCCTCGGGCGCAAGCGGATCCTCGTCGAGCAGCCCCTCGAGGAACGGTGCGTCGGAGAAGTAGCTGAGGAGGGCGCCGTAGCCGGTGAGCAGGAGCTGTTCGGGGTTCTGCTCGCGGAAGGTGCCGTCCGCCATCTCGCGGCCGAGGTAGTCGGCCGCCTGGTCGAACATCGGCCGGAGGACCGCAGCGAGGTCGATCCCGAGGTGCGAGCCGCCGTCGATCGCTTCGCGGCGCATCAGCGTGACGTACGACGGGTTGTCGGCGAAGTAGCCGAACCCGGCCCGCAGCACCTGCTCGATCTTGGGCCAGCCCGTGGCGGTCGACTCGATCGCGTCGGCCAGACGCGCGAACCAGTCCGACAGGAGGCGTTCGAACACCTCGCCGTACAGGGCCTCCTTGGACGCGAAGTGGTGCAGCAGACTCGGGCGACGTATCCCCACCTCTGCGGCGATGTCGTTGAGCGAGGTGCCGCTGTACCCGTCGTGCGCGAAACACGTGAGCGCCGCGTCGAGGATCTGATCGCGGGTCGACCGACCCTCGACGGGCAGCTCGGTCGAGGTCACGAGGTGGAGGTCGGACATGGTCCGACGAACGCTACTTCGTGCGCCGGGACGCTCCTCGCCAGAACGCGACGGGTTCAGGCGGGCGGGTAGACACCCATCTGCTTCGCCTTGTCGGTCTGCCAGAAGATGTCGGCGATCTCGTCGATGTAGGCGACCAGCTGCTCACCGACCGCCGGGTCCATCGACTTCTTGGCCTCGCCGGCCTGATGGATCGCCTTCCAGAACAGCTCGTGCAGCTGCGGGAATGCCGCGAAGTGATCGGGAGCGAAGAAGTCGGCCCACAGCACCATCAGGTGGTGCTTGGTCTCCTCGGCGCGTTGCTCCTTGATGAGGATGCAGCGGTTGCGGAAGACCTCGTCGTCGGATTCGGCGTACTTCTTGGCGGTCTTGACGACCGACAGCGCCTCGATCTTCGCCTGGGCCGGGTCGTACACCCCGCAGTACAGGTCGCAGTGGGCGTGGGCGACGGTGGCCCCTTCGAACAGCGGGGCGAACAGCTTGGCGAACATGATGTCTCCTGAGGTTGGTGATCGTGGGCGTTTCGAACGGTTCCCGAAGGTCGTTCAGGCGAAACATACACTCCGCGGCCGTGGACCTGCCCAAGTCGCCTCCGACGAATCGGCGCCGATGGCGCCACGCGCTGCCGAGGCGCTTCGTCGTGGCCGACCGGTCGATGGAGCCGACGCTCGTCGACGGACAGGGACTCGTCGCCATCGGGTCCTCGCGGGCCCGGGTTGGGCAGCTCCGGTGTGTCGAGCACCCGGACCGGACCGGCTTCTGGTTGGTGAAGCGGGTGTCGGAGGTGCACGACGACGGCACGATGTCGGTGCTCTCCGACAATCGCGAGAGCACGCGCGCCGATTCCCGGACGTTCGGGCCGGTGCCCGTCGCCGGCAGCTACCGGGTCGTGTTCCGCGTGCCACGCCGCTGGACGTGAGCGTTCACAACGCCTTGCCGTACCCGCCATCGACGACGAGGATCTCGCCGGTCGTCAGTTTCGAGCCGAGCAGGAACCCGAAGATCGCATCCTTGACGTCCTCGGGCGTGCAGACGGCGCCCAGCAGTGTCCTGTCGACGACCGACTGCTTGATCGCGTCGAATGCGTCACCGAACCCCTCCTGCAACCAGGAACCGTCGATGAAGCCGGGGCACACCGTGTTCACCTGCACCTCGGGTCCCATCACCCGCGACAGCGTGACGGTCAGGTTGTTGAGGCCGGCCTTCGACGCGCAGTACGGGATCGAACTCCCGGTGCCGTAGACGCCGGCCACGCTCGACACGTTGACGATCTGTCCCCCGCCGTCGGCCTTCAACGCACTCGCCGCGGCCCGCGCCATCTGGAACGGACCGATCAGGTTGACGCCCATGATCGACGTCCACGTCTCCGCGGTGACCGCGTCGAGGTCGTGATGCGGGATGAAGCTCGTGGTTCCGGCGTTGTTGACGAGGACGTCGAGGCGTCCGAAGGCCTCCATGGCGGCACCGACGAGACGGCGACAATCGTCGTCGTCGGCGACGCTCGCCTGGACGGCGGTCGCTCGAACTCCGCTCGCCGCAGCCTCGGCGGCCACGGCCTCGGCAGCGTCCTTCGAACGGGAGTAGTTCACGACGACGTCGCAGCCGGCCGAGGCGAGCGCGAGAGCGGTCGCTCGTCCGACGCCGGTCCCCGCTCCGGTCACGATTGCTGCTCTGCCCGACAGATCCATGGCGCGTCTCCTGTTCCGTTGTGTCGATGTTCACAGCCCGAGGCACCGACCGTAGCCTGAGGCCCCATGCAGATCGTCGCCGCACTCTTCGTCGAGAACTTCGAGATGCGCCAGGCGCCGGGACCGTCGACGCGCATCGACATGAGCGGCGTGATGTTCTCGATGGCCGCGCCGTCGCCGGCGCCGGTGACGATCGAACCACACCTCGTGGGGTTGATCTTCTGCGCTGAGGACGAGCCGGGCACCGGTGTGTTCGAGGTCGTGTTCCGGCGGGGCATCGACGAGGACAGCGAGCAGATCGCACGCAACGTGAGCCCGTTCACCGTCGAGCCCGGCAAGTTCACCTACCGACTCGTTCGCGGCGAGTTGGAGTTCGACGACTACGGGCAGGTGTTCGCGCACTGCCGCATCGACCACGGCCCCTGGCACCTCGTGCCGTTCACCCTGCTCCCTCCCGCCTGACGATCGCACCAGGGGTCTGACCCCTGGTGCAATCGGTTTGGTTCGAGTCGGCGGGTCGTCGGGTACTGTCGCCCGCGTGTCGTTGACCACCGAACAGGACCAGCTCGCCGTCTCGCTCATCCGGGGGATGGCGATGGACGGCCCACTCGCCGCCAACAGTGGCCACCAGGGCACCGCCATGGCGCTCGCGCCGCTCGGACACGTGCTGTACAGCCGTGTGATGCGCCACGATCCGGCCGATCCGGCGTGGCCCGACCGTGACCGGTTCGTGCTCTCCAACGGCCACGCATCGATCCTGCAGTACACGCTGCTGTTCCTGTCCGGCTACGGACTCGAACTCGACGACCTCCGCGGTTTCCGCCAGTGGGAGTCGGCCACGCCAGGTCATCCCGAGGCCGGCCACACGGCAGGCGTCGAGGTCACGACCGGACCGCTCGGGCAGGGCTTCGGAAACGCGGTCGGGATGGCGATCGCCGAGGCGAACCTCCGCGCCCGGTTCGGCGCCGACGCACAGGACCACCACACGTTCGTGATCGCCGGCGACGGCTGTCTGATGGAAGGCATCAGTCACGAGGCGGCGTCGCTGGCGGGGCACCTCGGTCTCGGCAAGCTGATCTGCGTGTTCGACGACAACAAGATCACGATCGACGGTGCGACGAGCCTGTCGACGAACGACGACGTGGCGATGCGCTTTCGCGCCTACGGCTGGGACGTCGTCGAGCTCGGCGAGATGGCCGACGATCTCGACGCACTCGAAGCAGCGTTGCTCGCCGCGAAAGCCCAGACCGACAAGCCGTCGCTCCTCGTGCTGCGCTCCCACATCGGTGAGCCGTCGCCCGACCACGTCGACACCCACGGCGCCCACGGCAATCCGTTCTCGCCCGACGACGTGACGAGGACCAAGGAGGTCATGGGCATCCCCGACGAGCCGTTCTGGGCGCCCGACGATCTCGTCGCCGCCTACCGCGACCAGGCCGCCCAGCGCGGAGCCGCCGCTCGCGCCGACTGGACCCGGCGCAGCGCCGACGTCACGGCCGGGCCGGAGTGGCAGGCTGCCTGGACCGGCACCGGCACGAGCGGTTGGGACGCCGATCTGCCGGCGTACGACCTCGGTGAGTCGCTCGCCACCCGCAAGGCGATCCAGAAGGCGCTGGACGCCACGTACGACCGCCTTCCCGGGCTGATCTCCGGGTCGGCCGACCTCACTGGCAGCAACGGAACCGGTCTCGCACGCACCACGTCGTTCACGGCGGACGATCGCGCCGGGCGCTACCTCCACTACGGAATCCGCGAACATGCGATGGGCGCGGCGCTCGTCGGGATGGCCCAGCACGGCGGCACGCTGCCGATCGGCGGCACGTTCTTCGTGTTCTCCGACTACATGCGGCCGCCCATCCGTCTCGCCGCGTTGTCCGGAGCCAAGTGCTGCTTCGTCTTCACCCACGACTCGGTCGGCGTCGGCGAGGACGGACCGACCCACCAGCCGGTGGAACACCTCGCGACGCTGCGGGCGATGCCGAACCTCCACGTGATCCGCCCCGCCGACGGCAACGAGACGATTCACGCCTGGGCCGATGTGGTGCGCCACGACGGCCCCTCGGTCCTCGTGCTCAGCCGCCAGAACATCCGGGTGACCACGGACGGCTCGGCCGTCGAACGTGGCGCCGGGATCGTCACCGACTCCGACGCCGTACCGCAGGTCGTGCTGGTCGGCACCGGCAGCGAGGTCGAGGTGTGCGTCGACGCTGCTGCGTCGCTCAACGACCGGGGCGTGCCCGCTCGGGCCGTGAGCATGCCCAGCTGGGACCGCTTCGCCGCCCAGGACCGCCGGTTCCGCGACGAGATCCTCCCGCCGGGCGTACCGGTGGTGTCCGTCGAAGCGGCCACCACGTTCGGCTGGGATCGGTACGCCGACGCCGCCATCGGCATCGACCGTTTCGGCGCGAGCGCGCCCGGAGAGCTCGTGCTGGACAAGCTCGGGATCAACGTCGAACATGTCGTGCGACGGGCACTCGAACTGGTTTCCTGACCCCGACCCCCGAGGAGCATCCCATGGCCGACACGAACCGCATCGCCGCCCTCTACGACCAGGAGGGACAGAGCCCCTGGCTCGACAACCTCAAGCGCGGCTACATCACCTCCGGGCAGCTCGTCGCCATCCGTGACGGCGGTGTCCGCGGGCTCACGTCGAACCCGTCGATCTTCCAGAAGGCGATCCAGGACTCGAACGACTACGACGAGCAGTTCGCCGAGCTCCGCTCGACGAGCACGTCGATCATCGACGACTACTGGGCGCTCGTCGTACGCGACATCCACAGCGCCTGCGACGTGTTCTCGAAGGTGTACGACCACTCGAACGGCGTCGACGGCTACGTGAGCGTCGAGGTCGACCCCGGGCTGGCGCACGACGGTCCGGGCACCGAGGCCGCCGCCAGGGAGCTGCACGAGCGGATCGATCGCCGCAACCTGATGGTGAAGATCCCCGGCACCGAGGAGGGCCTCGCGCCGATCGAGCAGATGATCGCCGAGGGCCGATCGATCAACGTGACGTTGATCTTCAGCCTCGATCGGTACTCGAAGGTGATCGAGGCGTACCTCCGCGGTCTCGAACGTCTCGCCGCCGATTCCGCCGCCGATCTGTCGCGGGTCGCGAGCGTCGCCAGCTTCTTCATCAGCCGCGTCGACTCCGAAGTCGATCGGCGCCTCGACGCCATCGGGACCGACGAGGCATCGGCGCTGCGCGGCAAGGCCGCGGTCGCCCAGGGCAAGCTCGCCTACCAACTGTTCCGTGAGGCGTTCTCCGGCCCGCGGTGGGACGCCCTGGCAGCCCGCGGCGCTCGCGTGCAGCGACCGCTGTGGGCATCGACGTCGACCAAGAACCCGGCCTACCCGGACACGCTCTACGTCGACGAGCTGATCGGCCCGGACACGGTCAACACGCTGCCCGACAGCACGCTCGAGGCGTTCGCCGACCACGGCACGCTCGCCCGTCGGGTCGATGCCGACGTCGAGGGAGCGCGCGGGATCTGGGGAGCACTCTCCCGGGCGGGCGTCGACATGGACGACGTCGCTGCCCAACTCGAACGCGAGGGGGTCTCGAGCTTCCAGAAGTCCTTCGACGAGTTGATCACCGCCCTCGACGCCAAGGCCGACAGCCTCTGACCCGCCCGCGCCGACCGCTCGGGTCAGGCGACGTCGATGAAGCGGCGAGGGTAGCCCTGGGCGCCGTTCGGAGCGACCGGGGCCGTCTCCTCGGTCTGCGGGACGCCGTCGCCGTCGAACGCCCGCGCCTCGACCATGTACTTCCCGGGCGCGGCATCGAACCGGGCCACCCACTGCACCCACGTGTCGTCCGACGGAACGCCACCGAGATCGGCCTCGATCCAGTCGCCGCGGTCGAGCCGCACCTGCACCCGTGAGACGCCTCGGTGGATCGCCCAGGCGACACCGCCGACCACCATCTCGCCGGGACCGCCCCCCGGCCGGTCCGTGTCGATGCGGGACATCGTCTTGATCGGACCCTCCTTCGACCAGCCGCGCGGCACCCAGTAGGCGTCGTAGTCCTCCCACCGGGTCAGCTCGATGTCGGTCACCCACTTGGTCGCCGAGACGTAGCCGTACAGCCCTGGCACGACCATCCGGACCGGATAGCCGTGGCGCGCCGGCAACGGCTCACCGTTCATGGCGACCGCCAGCAGTGCGTCGCGGCCGTCCATCACCGCCTCGGTCGGCGTGCCGGCCGTCCACCCGTCGATCGACGTGCTCACGACCTGGGTGGCGCCGGGTTGCACCCCGGCCTCGTCGAGGATGTCCTTCAGCAACACCCCCTGCCACTTGGCGTTGCCGACGAGGTCACCACCGATCGGGTTCGAGACGCACGACAGCGTGACGTACCGCTCGACCTGGGGCCGGTCGAGGAGATCCGCGAACGTCAGCTCGATCGGAGTGTCGACCATCCCGTGGATCTTGAGCCGCCACGAGTCCTTGGAGACCTGAGGCACGACCAGCGCCGTGTCGATCCGGTAGAAGTCGGTGTTCGGAGTGACGAACGGCTGCATGCCCTCGACCGGGACCTCGACGTCCGCGGGCAGGACCGCGCTCGGCGACGCCGGCGCCGGGAGCGCAATGGCGGAGCGCTCGGCGCCCACCTCGAAACGCTGCTGGAGCAGGCGGCCGACGCCGCCGACGAGCACGGCGGCGGATCCGATACCGATCGCCCCACCCACGAACCGGCGGCGATCGACGCCCATCGTCTGGACCGGCGGCTGCGCGTCCTC
The DNA here is from genome assembly GCA_963712775.1 of Ilumatobacteraceae bacterium. Taxonomy (GTDB): domain Bacteria; phylum Actinomycetota; class Acidimicrobiia; order Acidimicrobiales; family Ilumatobacteraceae; genus Sva-07. The sequence continues at coordinate 200,093 of CAVQJG010000007.1, forward strand.
GACCGTCGCTCGCGTCTGCGGTCTCGGAGCGAGGTACCAGAGCACGGCGATCGACACCGCCGTGCCGACGATGGTGGGCATCAGCTTGCCGAGGGTCGGCGCCGGGCGCGTCAGCACGGCGAACGCCCCGAGGAGGCCGATCACGCTGGTCAGGGCATATGCCGCACTGCGCGCCCCGCGCATCGCGAGCACGCCCACGGTGATCCCGATCCCGAACACGACGATCAGGGCGCCGAGGATCAACACGACCTTGTCGTTGGTCCCGAACGTCTCGATCGCCCACTCCTTGAGCGGGCGGGGCACGATGTCGATGAAGACCTGACCCACCGGTACGACGGGCGACGCCGAGCCGTCGACGAGGCCGACCACGAGCTCGGCTGCGGCGAGCCCGGCACCGGTTGCGAGCAGACCGAGCACCGGCCCCTGCCATTTCCGCCCGTACGCTCCAGAGTCCATGGAACCAGATGTACCCGAAGAGACGGTGTCCCGAGCGCGTTCCATCGTGTCCGAGCTGGGTGTTTCCGAGAATGTTCGACTCGCGGAAGAACTTGTTTCCGAAACACTCGGGCTCATCGCCGACCAGCCTGACACGCTCGATCTGAAGATCGCCACTGCAGCGCTGACAGAGATGCGCGACGCCTATGCGATGTTCGCCCCGTACAAGGACCGTCGCAAGGTCGCGATCTTCGGCTCGGCCCGCACCGGCGCCGACGACCCTCTGTACGGATTGACCCGTCGTCTCGCCGCCACCCTGGCCGAGGGCGGATGGATGACGGTCACCGGTGCCGGACCGGGGATCATGGAGGCCGGCATGGAGGGCGCCGGGCGGGAGAACTCGATCGGCGTGTCGATCCGTCTGCCCTTCGAGACCGGCGCGAACTCGATCATCGCCGGTGACGAGAAGCACGTGAGCATGAAGTACTTCTTCACCCGCAAGCTCATGCTGATCAAGGAGTCGCAGGGCTTCGTCTGCCTGCCGGGCGGGTTCGGGACGCTCGACGAGATGTTCGAGCTCCTGACGCTCACACAGACGGGCAAGGGGGTCCCCGTACCGATCGTGCTGCTCGATGCGCCGGGCGACCCCTACTGGGAGGGGGTCGACACGTTCGTGCGCCAGCAGCTGATCGCTCGTGGCCTCGTGTCGGCGACCGACGTCGATCTCTACACGATCACCAACGACTGCAACGAGGCCGCGTCGATCATCGACGACTTCTACGCCAACTACGACTCGGTGCGCTACGTCGGCGACCACCTCGTGATCCGGATGCGTCAGGGGCCGTCGGACGCGCAGCTCGCAGCGCTCAACGAGCAGTTCGGACACCTCGTCTCCAAGGGCTCGATCGACCGATCCGAGCCGTTCAAGATCGAGCGCCGAGACGACGACAAGGTCGACCTCGACCGGATCTCCTTCGTGTTCGCCAAGCGCGGCTACAGCGACCTGGTCGCCATGATCCGCGTCCTGAACGGCTACGTCTCGTCGAGCTGACGGAGCACACCGGCGGCCTTCTCGATCGCGCGCCTGGCCTGCATCAGCTTCTTGTCGTCCGCCGGGCGGGCGAGTTCACCGTCGGCCACCGCCTCGCGGAGGCGATCGAACGCCATCTCGTCGAGGTCGGCGGCGATCGACTCGAGCCGCTCGATCAGGCCCTCGTAGTCGCTCATGACCGCAACGCGTCGGCCACGATGTCGACGGGGTGGCGGACGTCGCAGTCGAGCACGGCGCCGAGGTGCATCGAGCATCCGGGGTTCGCGCTCGCGACCACCACCGCCCCCGAGCGCTCTCGGGCTCTGCCGATCGACGCCACCTTCCGATCGCGGATCTTGCCCGCCAGTTCGGGTTGCAGCGCCGAATAGGCGCCGCCCGCACCGCAGCACAGGCCGTCGTCGTCCAACTCGACCACATCGGCGACCTTCCCGAGGACGGTGCGGACGGGCGCCTGGCTGCGTTGGACGTGGCGGAGGTGGCAGGGATCCTGGACGATCACGGTCGGACGCTCACCGCGTGCGGAGGGGAGCAGCTCGATCCGCTCGGCGAGCCAGTCGTGGATGTCGAGCACCCTGGCGGCGAATCGGCGGGCGTCGTCGGTACCGACCAGCTCGCCGTAGTCCTTCATCGCCGCGCCACAGCCCGCGGAGTTCACGAGGATCGCAGCCTCGCCCGGCATCGACGCCATCGTCCGGTTGGCGAGTGCGACGGCCTCGTCGTGCAGACCGGCGTGGACGTGCAGGGCGCCGCAACAGGATCCGGCCGGGCCGGGCACGGAGTAGGTGGCGCCGGCCATCGAGATCAGCTCGGCGGTGTTGCGGTGGGTCGCTCGTTGCCACGCGTCCATCACGCAGCCGGTGAACAGCCAGACGTCGGTGCCGGTGGACACCAACGCGGGCGGCCGCCGCAGGGGAAGCCTCGGCAGGCCGAGGCGACGCGGCACGAGACGGACCCGCTGGGCGATCGCCAGCGCCGTCGACCCGGCCAGGAGCGTGCGGTGATGCCCCAGCACCCGGAAGCCGATCCGTTGCCACCACGGCGTGATCGCGTGGTCGGCGGCGAGCGTCGTACGGGTCTGCTCCATCAGGGCGCCGAACTGCACTCCGCTCGGACACGCCGGCTCGCATCCACGGCACTGCACGCAGGTCTCGACGAAGTCCACGAACGAGTCGTCGACGGGCAGGTCGCCACGATCGACGGATCGCATCGCATCGATGCGGCCACGAGGCGAGTAGCGCTCCTCGCCGGTCACGCGGAACGTCGGACAGTGCGGCAGACAGAGCCCGCAGCTCACACAGGTTGCCGCCAACTCGGGGTCGAGCCCGAGCACCGACGCACGGGCGGTCGGCGTGGCGGGGAGGTCCATGGCGAGCATCGTAGGAGTTGACACCGCTGCGCTGCTCGATGCGACCGTGCTCGACGAGACCCCCTGCCCCCGGCGCCACGTGTTCGGGTGACGCGGCGATCAGACCTTGTCGACCGCGATCCGGGCGATGTCGCCGACGTCGTCGACCGTGAAGTACGGCTCGACGCCGGCGCGGATGTCGGTCACGACGAGGACGGTGAGCACCGGTCCGTCCCGAACGACCACCTGGTGCAGCATCCACTCGGCCCAGCCGCCGGCCTCCTCGACCGTCGTCAGGACGCCGTAGCTGTCATCACCGAGATCCGGGACCTCCATCATCTCGCTGTGTCCCGGCCCTTCCTCGTCCGCTTCGAAATCGCCCACGCACGCCTCGGAACCCTGACGGAGCAGGTCGAACGTCGTGGTCGTCTCGGCGGGATCCATCGCCACCAGGTACTGCTGCAGGAAGATCATGTGACCGGTGCGGTCATCGGGTGGCCGAATCGGGTCGTCGGTCTCGAGTTCGAGCTGCATGAACGCGTCCCACTCCAGTCCGGCGGCCGCTGCCTGTGCTTCCTGGCTCGCGTCCGGGCAGAACTCGAACGCGGGGAGCATCTCCCGCATCTCGTCGGTCACGACCCCGGTCACGTCCACGGCGTCGTCCGGAGCGCTGACCGACCACGCGCCGTCGAGATCGTCCGGCGCCAGCAGATCGGATGCCAGTTCGTCGGCGGTCGGCACGGACTCGCCGTTGTCACCGCAGCCGCTCCCGGAACACGCGATCATCACGCCACCGATGACGAGAACTGCCAGACGTGCCCTCATCACGCACCTCCGAACTCCTGACTCCGCCCGGCGGGCGACTGTCCATCTCGATCGTGCGCCGCCTCACCGCGTGACCGCAGGGTCCAATGTCACCTGCTCGCTCGGAAGCGAGCCGGCGGGAACCACGTCGCCGGCAGGACCCCGATCGGCTCGACCGAGCAGGGACCCGGTGGCTCCCCTACCCTCACCCACGATGCCCGAAGGTCACACGATCCACCGCTACGCGCGGGACCAGTCGAAGCTGCTCGGCGGGCGCGTCGTGCGTGTCTCGAGTCCGCAGGGTCGTTTCGCCGCGGACGCCGCCCGGGTCGACGGCGCCACGTTGCAGCGTGTCGTGGGCCATGGCAAGCACCTCTTCTACGAGTGGTCGACCGGCGAGGTCGGCCACGTCCACCTCGGCCTCTTCGGCAAGTACCGCGTGCAGCGCACCGATGCGTCACCCGATCCGATCGGCGCCGTGCGGATGCGCCTCCAGACCGAACCTGACGCCGAGCGCAACCAGTTCGTCACGATCGATCTGAGCGGACCGACGGCATGCTCGATCGACCCGCCGTCGGTTCGCCGGGAGATCCTCGCGCGCCTCGGGCCGGACCCGATCCGACGTGGCTCCAAGCCCGACGAGATGATCGAGAAGGTCACCCGCAGCTCCCGCGGCATCGGTGACCTGCTGATGGACCAGTCGGTCGTCTGCGGCGTCGGCAACGTCTATCGCGCCGAGGCACTGTTCGTCACCGGGATCCACCCGCTGCGGCCCGGCACCGACCTCGATCCGGCCGAGGTGGCAGGGCTCTGGGCGACGATCCAGGGCATGCTGCGGCAGGGAGTGAAGGACGGGCGCATCCTCACCGTCAGCCGCGAGGAACTCGGCGTCGCGCCCAACGCCCGCGTCCCCCGCCGGGAAGCGACCTACGCCTACAAGCGCGATCGATGCCTGCGGTGCGGTGACGAGATCCGTCGAATCGAGATCGCCAACCGCACCTGCTACTACTGCCCCACCGACCAACCCCGGATGTGACTCGGCGGAACTCCACCGGATCGGCGTGGCCGACTCTCGGCGCACCTGAGGCATCGAGATCGCCGGCGGTGCGAGCTGACCGCAGCAATGAAGTGTCTCAGCGAGCGGACCGTCCGTATCGTGACCGTTCTGTGAGGTGCTCCTGATGCTCATCATCGCCGGCGAGGCGTTGATCGATCTGGTGATCGGGACGGATCAGTCGGTCGAGGCCGCGCTGGGCGGCGCGCCGTACAACACCGCGCGCGCTGCGGCCCGGCTGGGCGTCGACGTCCACTTCATCGGGTGCCTGTCGACCGACCGTTTCGGTGAACGCCTGATCGAGCAGCTGCGCGCCGACGGCGTGCAGACCGACGCAGCGCCGCGCACCGAGCTGCCCACCACCCTCGCTGCGGCAGAGATCGGGTCCTCCGGAAGCGCCACGTACCGCTTCTACCTCGAGGGCACCTCGGCACCGGCCCTTGACGTCGACGTGCTCCGGGCGGCCCTGGAACGAGCGAGGGAGTCACGGTCGATCGACGACTCGCTCGAGAGCTCGGAGATCTTCTTCACCGGCGGTCTGGCGCTGGTGCTGGAACCGATGGCCGACTCGATCGCGTCGGCGGTCGAGCGTCTTGCCGACGGCACGTTGTTCTTCCTCGACGTCAACTGTCGGCCATCGGTGATCGGCGACCGCAAGCGGTATCTCGAACGGCTCTGGGCGGTGCTCGACCGGGCCGATGTCGTCAAGGCGAGCGACGAGGACCTCGACTACCTGTTCCCGGGCGCGGAGCTCACCGATGCCGTGGCGTCCGTGCTCGAGCACGGTGCGCGGTCGGTGGTGGTCACCACCGGTGCCGGGCCGACGCTGGTCGCCGATCGCACGGGTTCGATCGAGGTGCCAGCTCGGGCGCTCGCCGGACCGTTGGTCGACACGATCGGCGCCGGTGACACCTTCGGTGCGGGCATGATCGCATGGTGGGACGCCGCTGCCCTCGGACGCAGCGACGTGTCGGTCGAGCTCCTCGCGAACGCAGTCGGTCGCGGGTCATGCCGCAGCTGCGATCGTCGTGACGCGACGAGGTGCGGATCCTCCGTACCGGCACGAGCTCGGCAACGAGTGGCCACAACGCCCGGACGGTGTTACGCCAGGGGTCTGACCCCTGGCGTAACACCTAGTCTGGGGTGATGACCGCCGTCGATCGCATTGCCGACATCGTCCGTGAGCTCCACGAGGGCTTTCGCTCCGGGGTGCTCCGCGACAACGAGCAGCGTTCAGCGCAGCTCCGCCGCCTCCGGACCCTCTTCGTCGAGCAGGAGGACCGTCTGATCGATGCACTCGTCGCCGATGTCGGCAAGCCCCGCATCGAGGCGTACACCACGGAGATCGCATTCACGATCAACGAGATCGACCACACGCTCAAGCATCTCGAGGCCTGGACGAAGCCGGGCAAGGTCAAGGTGCCGCTGACGTTCAAGCCCGGCACCGCGCAGCTCCGCCCCGAGCCGCTCGGCACGGTCTGCATCATCGCACCGTGGAACTACCCGGTCCAGCTGCTGTTCGCTCCACTGGTGCCGGCCCTCGCGGCCGGGAACACCGCGGTGCTCAAGCCGTCCGAGGTGACCCCGACGGTCGCGGCCCTCATCGAGGAGCTGGTGCCCATGTACTTCGACCCGAACACGGTCGCGGTCGTGACGGGAGCGGTCGACGAGACCACGGCGCTGCTCGAGCAGCGGTTCGACCACATCTTCTACACCGGCAACGGCAAGGTCGGGCGAATCGTGATGCGAGCGGCGGCGGAACACCTCACACCGGTCACGCTCGAGCTCGGCGGCAAGAGTCCGGCGATCGTCGCCGCCGACGCCAACGTCAAGGTCGCCGCCACGCGCATCGCGTGGGCGAAGTTCCTCAACGCCGGCCAGACCTGCGTCGCACCGGACTATGTCCTCGTCGAGGAAGGAATCGAGGACCAGCTCGTGGCGGCGCTCGCCGACGCGGTCACCGACTTCTACGGCGCCGATCCTCGTCTGTCACCGGACTATGCGCGGATCGTCAACGAACGTCACCACGATCGGCTGACGAAACTGCTCGACGCCGGCGGCTACGACGCCACGGTGATCGGCGGCAACGGCGACCGCGAGACCCGGTATCTCGCTCCGACGGTGCTCGCCGGCGTCAAGCCGGATGCGGCCGTGATGGACGACGAGATCTTCGGGCCGATCCTGCCGGTGCTCACCGTCGGCGACGTCGACGAGGCCATCCGGTTCGTCAACGACCGCGAGAAGCCGTTGGCGCTCTACGCGTTCAGCCAGAGCGACGACGTGCTCGACCACGTCGTCGCGAACACCTCGGCCGGCGGCGTCACGCTGAATCACGCCGTCCTGCACCTCGCGGTGCCCGATCTGCCCTTCGGTGGGGTCGGAGCGAGCGGCATGGGCGGTTACCACGGCAAGGCGGGCTTCGACACCTTCACGCACTACAAGCCGGTGCTCGACAAACCCACACGCCCCGATCCGTCGCTGATGTACCCGCCGTACACGAACACCAAGCAGAAGATCCTCCGCAGGTTCCTCTGACACGACCGCTGCGGGCGCTCGACATCGGCACTCACTGCGCAGTCCACTGCGGGGCGTCGGGGTCACCTCGCCAGTAGGCGAGACGGCGTTGTGCCTCGTCCATCGCGGCGGGATTGCGCAGCCCGGCGATCAGTCGCATCAGCGTGGCCGCGACCAGGCGCAGTTCGGCGAAGGCGACCGCCGCGTGGTCGTCGGCGAGCGATCGTCCGTAGCCGGCGGCGAACGCCGGATACTCCGTGCCGTCTCCGCCCCATCGACTCGCCCACGTCAACATCGGCGCATGGTCCCAACCCGCGGGCGCCCAGCAGAGCAGGTCCCAGTCGAGCAGCGTCGCCCCGTCGGCGGTCATCACGACGTTGCCGGGGTGCACGTCCCCATGGCACACGACGGCACCGTCGAGTGCCTGCCAGTCCCGGTGACGTGCGAGCGCCGATTCGAGCCCGGCGCGGGCGTCGGCGTCCAGCGCCGGTTCGGCACGCCCGAGCAGGGCGGCGAAGTCCCACCACGGGAAGCTCGTCGGCAACGGCAACGGAACCGACGCGGGGAGTGCATCACGATCGAGTCCGTGGACGGCCCGGACCATCCGGCCGACCGACATCCAGTCGATCGGCTCGTCGACCGGCTCCAGCAGTTCCCAGCAGGTCACCTCGAGCGAGTCGACGACGACCACGTCCGAACGCGCGCAGGTCGGCACGCGCACCCCGGCGTCGGCGAGGAACGACATCAGTTCCAGCGACGCGGTTGCAGGGACCGACGGTGCACTCACCCGCAGGACACAGGGGCCGGCGCGGTAGATCGCGTTCATGCCCACCCTGAGCACCGCCGGCTCGTCGAGTCCCCAGCGCCGTGCCGCGACCTGCGCAGCGGTGGCAGCCGCGGCGACGTCGTCGATCGGCCGATCGACGTACGCCCGGATTCCCGCTGCCATCAGGGGCCGGAGAGGACGTCGAGTCCTGGATTGAGCCGCCCGGTGGGGTCGAACTGCATCCGGATCCGACGGTGCAGCTCGATCGTCTCGGCGTCGGGCAGCGCCGTCGGGGCGGGACGTGAGTGGTGCACGATGCCGACACCGATCTCGGCGACGAACGTCCCCGGCGGTTCCTTGCGCAGCGTGGTCAGTTCCGCCGGCGGGAGCGACCACCGGTACGGCGGCAGGTCGGGCGGGGCATCCACGGCCAGGAGGTCCGCATCCGCGGCCTGCTCACCGACGTCGTCGGGATGCCCGTCGAGCAGCACCCAGCTCGTCGACCCGTCCCAGAGCACCGAGCTCGGCCGGTACAGCTCGCCCAACAGACCCCACGGGTCCCGCCGGCTGGTGAACCACTGCTCGTGAACCGGACGCGGCCGGGTTCGCAGGATCACCTCGGCCAGGAACCCGAGCGTGCCGCGCGATCCGACGAGCAGTCGACAGAGGTCGAAGCCACTGACGTTCTTCACGGTCGGCCCGCCGGCCTTCACCACCTCGCCGCGCGACGAGACGTACCTCACCTGGAGAACCGTGTCGCGCACGGGTCCCCACGCGAGCCGTCGCAGGTCGCTTCGCCCCACCGCCAGGGCCCCTCCGACCGTGCCGAAGCCCGGAATCGCCACACACTGGCCGTACTCCGCGAGCGCCCGGTCGAGCTCGGCAACAGGAGTGCCGGCTCCGCACCGGACGGTCATCTCGGCGGCCTGGATCCAGTCGACACCCACAGGTGCATGGACGGTTCGACAGTCGGCGACCGGACCACCACGGGTGCCGAGTCCGGTGATCGTGACCGGCCCGGTCGTGCCGACGTCGTCGGCGAATGCAGCGACGGACTCGTCGAGGCTCACACCCACGCGCCCTCGGGCACGCTGTGGACGTCGCCGCAGCCCGCCGGACTCGGCAGCACCTTGTCGGGGTTCGACAGCAGGCCCGGGTCGAACGCTCGGCGGAGGTCGGCCTGCGCGGCAAGGTCGACGTCGGAGAACATCAGTGGCATGAGGTCGCGCTTCTCGAGCCCGATGCCGTGCTCCCCGCTCAAGACGCCCCCGGCGGCGACCGACACCCGTACGATCTCGTCACCGGCAGCGTGGACGCGCTCGACGACGCCGGGCTCGCGTGCGTCGTACACGAGCAGCGGGTGCAGGTTGCCGTCGCCGGCGTGGAACACGTTGAGCACCAGTAGTTCGTGGCGTGCGGCGATCTCGTAGACCTGTTCGAGCACCTCGGGCAGCTTGTGCCGCGGAACGACGGTGTCGTGCAGGTAGTAGTTCGGCTTGATCCGTGCGATCGCGCCGAACGCCGATTTGCGTCCCTTCCAGAGCAGCGCCCGCTCGGCGTCGTCGGCGGCCACACGAACCGTGCCGACCTCGCGCCGCCGCGCCAACTCCCGGATGCGTCCGACCTGCGCCTCGACACCCGCCGGCAGCCCGACCACCTCGATCAGCAGCGCCGCCGCCTGGTCGACGGGCAGTCCGGCATGGATGAACTCCTCGACGGCCCGCAGGCAGAGTTGGTCCATCATCTCGACCGCAGCCGGCACGATGCCATCGGCGATGATGTCGCTCACCAGCTGTGCCCCGTCGGCGACGTCGGCGAAGTCGAGCAGCATCGTGGCGACGTCCGGCGGATTCTGCATCAGCTTGACGCACACCTTCGTCGCGACCCCGAACATGCCCTCGCTGCCGACGAACGCTCCACGGAGGTCGTAGCCGACCGGCTCGGCCTGCTCGCCACCGAGCACGGTGACCGAACCGTCGGGCAGCACCACCTCGACGGCATGGATGTGGGCGCTCGTGACACCGTCGGCGAGGCAGTGCGGCCCACCGGAGTTGTTCGCGACGTTCCCGCCGATCGAGCAGGTCTGCTGACTGCTGGGGTCGGGAGCGAAGTGCACCCCGAGATGGGCGATCTGCTTCGAGAGATCGAGGTTCAACACGCCGGGCTCGACCCAGGCCTGGCGATTGACCGCGTCGACCGACAGGATCCGGTTCATCTTGGCGGTCGACAGCACGATCGCTCCGCCGGTCGGAACCGCTCCCCCTGCGAGCCCCGTGCCGGAGCCACGCGCCACGAACGGCACGCGGAACTCGTTGGCGACGGCAACGACCGCACGCACGTCGTCGGTCGATTCGGCGAAGCACACCACGGCTGCGTGGCCCTCCAGGTTCGACGCGTCGTGCCGGTACAGGCTCACCTCGGCGGCACTGTCTCGGACCTGGTCGGGCCGGAGCACCGAGCGCAGGCGATCGACCAGTCCCGCGGCGACGGGAGCTGCCGCCACCTCGGTGTGGGCGGCGGTGTCGACGCTCATCGCCGCGCCTTGCGCCCCTTGGCCTGACGCTCGCGCATCACGATCACGCGGCCACTCTCGACCGGCACGCCGTCGACGTACACCCGATCGCCGGGGCCGACGTGTTCCTCGAGCGACACCAGGCGTCCCTCGCGGCGAGCGTGCAGCTCGTCCTCGGTGTGCCTCATCACCTGGCGACCTTCCCGGACCGCGTCGACCACATCGCGGGACTTCGCTCGGAGCGAGTCGGCTGCCGAGCGAGCCACCTGTGCCGGCGCGATCTGCGACGCGGTCTCCTTGACCTTCTTCTTGGCATACCCGGCGGTTGCGACGCCCGCCACCACGCCCCCGGCGAACCAGGTCACTCGCTTCATCATGCTCGCCTCCGTCGTCGGTTGGTACTCGTCGCCTCGCCGGCTTCGATCGCCTGGACCGCAACGGGCCCGACCGCCGGTGTCCGGGCCGTTCCCCGGAGTCGAGCGATCGTCCGCGAGGTGCCGCGGGCCAGACCTGCCGCCTTGATCATCGGCGAGGAGAAGGAGGTTCTGGCCACCGTGCTGCCGACGGCGTCGCCGATCGCTTCGGCCGATCCGAGCACCCGGTCGAACCGTTCGAGATCGGCTCGAGCCTCGTTGACCGTCGCCCTCGCCTCGTCGGTGGTGTCCTGCAGCTCCTGGATCAACGGGGTGGTCTCGGCGCGGAGGTCGTCGAGCTCGCGCCGGACGTCTCGCAGCGCGTCGAGCACCCGCATCAGCACCACGACGAGGGCCGCGAAACCGATCGAACACAGCACGGCGGCCACGACGAGGACGAGTTCACCGGCGGTCATGTCACTTCGCTCCCGGGCTGGTCGGTCGGATCGGTGCGGCGATCTCGGAGCCGTCGTTCGTCACCCAGTTGGGACGGTTCGTACCAGCGTCGGCCGACGAGTTCGTCGGGGAGGTACTGCTGGGTGACCGTCCCGGAGGCATGGTCGTGAGGATACTCGTACCCGCTTCCGTGGCCGAGCGACGCAGCACCCTGGTAGTGCGAGTCACGGAGATGCGCCGGCACCTCGCCGACCGCACCGTCGCGCACGTCGCTGCGGGCGTTCCAGATCGCGAGCGCCGCGCGATTGCTCTTGGGTGCGGCTGCGAGGTAGATCGCCGCTTCAGCGAGATTCAGCTGCGCCTCGGGCAGGCCGACGTGTTCGAGCGCATGTGCCGCGGCGACGGCGACCTGGAGTGCGCCGGCGTCGGCGAGTCCGACATCCTCGGATGCGAAGATCACCATCCGGCGAGCGATGAACCGTGCGTCCTCACCGGCCTCGAGCATGCGGGCGAGCCAGTAGATCGCCGCGTCGGGATCGGATCCGCGCATCGACTTGATGAACGCGCTCACGACGTCGTAGTGGTCGTCGCGCCCGTAGCGCAGCGCCGTCGTGCCGAGCGCCGCCTCGACGTGCGCCAACTCGACGCGGCCGTAGCCGGACAGCGCACACGACACCTCGAGCGCGGTCAGCACCTGGCGTCCGTCGCCGCCGGCGCGGTCGACCAGCAGAGCGAGCGCGTCGTCGTCGGCCGCCGCTCCCTCGGCCTCGAGGCCCCGACGGACGAGGGTCTCGATGGCGGAGCGATCGAGCGGTTCGAGCCGGAACAGCGTGGAGCGGCTCCGGAGCGGAGCGTTCACCTCGAAGAACGGGTTCTCCGTGGTCGCACCGATCAGTGTGAGCGTGCCGTCCTCCACCGCGGGGAGCAGCGCATCCTGTTGGGACTTCGAGAAGCGGTGGATCTCGTCGAGGAAGAGGATCGTTCCCTGGCCGCGCTCGCCGAGCCGTTGCCGCGCCCGCTCGATCGTCTCCCGCACGTCCTTGACACCGGCCGAGACCGCGGAGAGCTGCTCGAACGCGCGATCGGTGCTCCCCGCCACGGCGAGGGCGAGCGTCGTCTTGCCGGTGCCCGGTGGCCCCCACAGCAACGCGGAGGTCAGGCGATCGGTCTCGACGAGCCGTCGGAGCGGCCTGCCGGGGCCGACCAGGTGGTCCTGGCCGACGACGTCGTCGATCGTTCGCGGACGGAGCCGAGCGGCCAACGGTGCACGCGACCGGCGCTGTTCCTCGGCGGCGACGGCGAACAGGTCGTCGGTCACTGCAGGAGCCGCGGGATCGCGGCGCGGTACGCCGCCTGGCGGAACTCGACGACGTGGTCGAGCAGCCACGACGGCTCGACCCACCTCCAATCGACGAATTCGACCTCGTCGGGGGTCGGGATCACGTCGTCGGATCGAACGCGGAAGAGGTACCAGCGTTGCGCCTGACCAAGCCGCTTCCCGGCGCTGCGGATCTGGTCCGGGAACTCGTAGACCACCCAGTCCGGGTGCTCGGCGACCAACTCGACGTCCTCGGGCCCCAGGCCGGTCTCCTCGCCCAGCTCACGCCATGCCGCAACACCCGGCTCCTCCCCCACGTCGATGCCTCCCTGGGGCAGCTGCCAGGCACCGGGGACGTCACCGCGCTCGAACGCCAGGAGCTTCCCCTGCGAATTCGTGACCACGGCGACGACGCCGGCACGGAAGTTCGAACTCGCCATCGGTTCGAGGGTACCGCCCCGGCCCCTCAGCGGCCGAGGGCTCGCAGCCGGGCGGCGACATCGGCGTAGTCGTCGTCGACGTCGGCGACGGCGGCGAACCACCGACGGGCGGCGATCGGATCGCCGACCCGGTCGTGGAGGTCGCCGAGCACGTACCACTGGCGGAGGTGGAACTCGCGCACCGATTTCGGCCGCTTGGTGGCCGGCTCCATCAGCTCGATCGCCGCTCGCAGCTCACCCTGATCGGCGAGCGCTCCGGCTGCGACGATCCGGCCCTCGGCCATGACGTCGTGGCTGGGTGACGACGCCTTGATCTCCTGCCACACCTGGTCGACCGCGGTCCATCGTCCCTGTGCTCGGTGGCAGTCGGCGATCACCGGCAGCAGCGACGGGTCCTCGTGGAGATCCTGCGCCGCCTGCAACGCGGCCACGGCCTGCTTGTACTTGCCGAGCCGGTAGTTCGACAGCCCGACGATCTCGTGAGCCGCCGCCACGGACGGGGCCTCCTTCGCGATCGCCGTGGCGATGCGACGGGACTCCTGGAACCGTTCACGATCGAGCGCTTCGGAGGCCTGGGCGAGACGCTCGGAGAGCCGGGCGCCGCGCTGTTGCCCGAGCGCGCCGACGAGCTCGGCCGACACCTCGGGATCGAGCGGTTTGGGGGCCTTGCGCCTCGGAGCCTCGTCCGCGACGGGACTCGCCGCGCGCCGCGTCGCCCCGGTCGCCGCTCGTCGCACCGAACCTTCGTCGATCCACTGCTCGGTGGTGCGTTCCTCGATCCGCCGGCGCTCGAGATCGGGATCACGGGGTTCACGGGGCAGCCGCCGGGCCTTCACCTCGAGCGAACGGCGCTCGGCCTCGGTCTGTGGTCTCGCGGGACGACCGTCGCGACGCGCGCCGGACCTGCTGTCGGGGCGCCCGCGTCCCCCGCGGCTGTCCCTGCTGTCGGGACGCCCGCCCGCCCGACCGTCCGAGCGACCGTCCGAGCGACCGCCGGAGCGGGATCCGGAGCGGCCACCGGACGAGGGCTTGCCGGAGGAGCGCCCGCCACCCGAGCCCTTGCCGGATGGGCGCCGGGAGTCGTCTCGGCGCGGTGGACGGGAGGACGAGCCGGAAGACATGGGTCGCCATGCTACGGCGGCCACGGGTCGCATGCGCCGGCCGTTCGGGAAAGCGGCCCGAAAACGCGAAGAACGCACCGCCGGCAAACCCGGACGGTGCGTTCCTCGATCGAAATCCGGCGACGTCCTACTCTCCCAGGGGATCACTCCCCAAGTACCATCGGCGCTGACAGGCTTAACTTCCGTGTTCGAGATGGGAACGGGTGTGACCCT
>CAVQJG010000008.1:0-37992 GCA_963712775.1 Ilumatobacteraceae bacterium
CTTACAGGTTGCCTCACCGTTGCACCCCTGCCCTGGCAGGACGCCGGCTGGACACTTCGCGCTCCACGACCCGATCCTCGGAAGTCGGATCGGTCTCATTTCCGACCAGACCTGATTCTTGACTTGGTCCAAAATGTGTGCTTCACTTGTGTGCCGTGAACGACCCCCTGGAGCTAGCGACCGACGCTCGGGGTCCGATCGAGCAACGCACGATCGAACAGCAGCTGCGGGGTTGCGGACTCCAGGTCACCGCGCAGCGCCTGGCCGTCATGGAGGCGGTCACTGCGAACTCACACGCCACGACCGAGGAGCTGACCGAGGTCGTGAGGGGGAAGATCGGCTCCATCTCGCGGCAGTCCGTGTACGACACGCTCGGCGTCTTCGCCGACAGGGGGCTCATCCGCCGGATACAGCCCACCGGATCGGTAGCTCGATACGAGGGCCGCGTCGGCGACAACCACCACCACCTGGTGTGCAGGGACTGTGGCCTCATCTTCGACATCGACTGTGCCGTCGGGTCGACCCCATGTCTCACCGCTGACGACGACCGCGGTTTCGAGATCGATGAAGCCGAGGTCGTCTACTGGGGCCGGTGCCCCGATTGTCGGGCCTGAATTCGAGGCCCGTTCACCACACCCTGTCCATCCCACCATCCCAACATCCCACCATCCCACCATCCCAACAGCAACCAACCCGCAGGAGCGAGAGAGCAACATGACCGAAGAAGCAAGGTGCCCAGTTCTGACCCACGACCACTCGGCACGTGGCAGCCAGGCCAACCAGCACTGGTGGCCGAACCAGCTGAATCTGAACATCCTCCATCAGGGTTCACCCAAGGCCGACCCGATGGGCGACGATTTCGACTACGCCGCGGAGTTCGCCACGCTCGACCTCGCTGCGGTGAAGGCCGACCTCACCGCGCTCATGACCGACTCCAAGGACTGGTGGCCCGCGGACTACGGCCACTACGGCCCGTTCTTCATTCGCATGGCCTGGCACTCCGCCGGCACGTACCGGACCCATGACGGTCGCGGCGGTGCCGCCACGGGCACCCAGCGATTCGCCCCGCTCAACAGCTGGCCCGACAACGGCAACCTCGACAAGGCGCGGGCGCTCCTCGAGCCGATCAAGAAGAAGTACGGCCGCAAGATCTCCTGGGCCGACCTCATGATCCTCGCCGGCAACGTCGCCCTCGAGTCGATGGGCTTCGAGACATACGGCTTCGCCGGCGGACGTGAAGACGTCTGGGCGCCCGAGGAGGACATCTACTGGGGCCCCGAGAACGTCTGGCTCGACGACCAGCGCTACAGCGGCAACCGACAGCTCCAGGAGCCACTCGGCGCCGTGCAGATGGGTCTCATCTACGTGAACCCCGAAGGCCCGAACGGCAACCCGGATCCGGTCGCCTCGGGCGCCGACATCCGCGAGACCTTCGGTCGCATGGCGATGAACGACGAAGAGACGGTGGCGCTGGTCGTCGGCGGCCATGCCTTCGGCAAGATGCACGGCGCTGGGCCCGAGTCCGCGATGGGCCCCGAGCCCGAGGGCGCACCGATGGAGCAGCAGCTCCTCGGTTGGAAGAACAGCTTCGGCACCGGCATGGGTGTCCACACCACCACCAGTGGTTTCGAGGGGGCGTGGAACTCCACGCCGACCAAGTGGGACAACAACTACCTCGAGACCCTGATGGACAACGACTGGGTGCTCACCGAGAGCCCGGCCGGCCACAAGCAGTGGACCGCACCGGCGCTGGCCGGCACCGTGCCCGACGCACACGACCCGAACGTCAAGCACGCTCCGATGATGAGCACGGCCGACATGGCCATGAAGATGGACCCGATCTACGGCCCCATCTCGCAGCGCTTCCGCGACAACCCCGAACAGCTCGACGAGGCCTTCGCCAAGGCGTGGTACAAGCTGTGCCACCGCGACCTGGGACCGAAGGTCCGGTTCCTCGGCCCGGAGGTTCCCGACGAAGAACTCCTGTGGATGGACCCGATCCCGCAGGGCACCCCGCTGAGCGATGCCGACGTCGCGACCGTGAAGGCCGCCATCATGGCGACCGATCTCACGATCACCGAGCTCGTCGAGACGGCATGGGCCTCCGCGTCCACGTACCGTCAGAGCGACAAGCGTGGCGGCGCCAACGGCGGCCGTCTCCGCCTCGCCCCGCAGAACGAGTGGGACGTCAACAAGCCCGACCAGCTGCGTCGTGTGCTCGGTGTACTCGAAGGAGTCCAGTCGAGCGTCGGCGTGTCGGTCTCGATGGCCGACCTCATCGTGCTCGGTGGCGCCGCCGCGGTCGAGGCGGCTGCCAAGGCCGCCGGTCATGACGTCACCGTCTCGGTGAGCACCGGACGCGGCGACGCGTCCCAGGAGCAGACCGATGTCGAGTCGTTCGCCTGGCTCGAGCCGAAGAACGACGGCTTCCGCAACTTCCTCGGCAAGGGCAGCAGCCATGTCGCCGAGCACCTCCTCGTCGACCGGGCTCAGCTGCTCGACCTCGGGGCGCCCGAGATGACTGCGCTCGTCGGTGGCCTTCGAGTCCTCGGCGTGAGCACCGACGGCCACGGTGTGCTCACCGATCGTGTGGGCACGCTGACCAACGACTTCTTCGTCAACCTGATGGATCAGGACACGGTGTGGTCCGCAGCGAGCGGCGCCGAAGACGTCTTCGAAGCCAAGGACCGTGCCGGCGGCGACGTGAAGTGGACCGGAACCCGCAACGACCTCGTGTTCGGCTCGAACTCGATCCTGCGTGCGATCTCCGATGTCTACGCGGCCGATGACGCCGAGGCGAAGTTCGTCAACGACTTCGCGGCCGCGTTCGCGAAGGTCATGGACGCCGATCGCTTCGATCTCGCCTGACGCGTTCCGACGCCGTCGCTCCTGACGGCAAGATGTGACAGGCGCCCCGTCGGACCCGTTCCGACGGGGCGCCTGCGTTGCGTTCAGCGCGGCTGGGGAGTTCTCCTAGTGGTGCAGTGCGGGCTCGTTGCGTCCGAAGATGACGTGGTCGAGCGCCGAGCGGTTGCTCGGTCCGCTCATCGGTGCCGGCGCCGACGAGCGCACGAGGACGACCGGGTCATCGGTCGTCTGCGATCGGGCGCCCGAAGTCGACAGCAGCGACCACGCCAGGCGGAGAGAAACCCCGCAGTTCCGGATCCGGCCGGCTTCCCAACGCGTCGTTCACGGTCGAGAACGCGAGACGCAGCGCGACGAACACCGTCATCGCGAACACCTCGGCGTCACCGAAACCGGCAGCCCGCAACTCGTCGACATCTGCCTGCGTGATCTTGTTCGGATCGGCCGCCACCGCCCGCGCCCAGTCCGCCATCGCCTTCTCGGACCGAGACAGGCCCACGTCCGATCCGGTGATCACCCCGACCGCAGTCTCGGTGTCGGATTCCTTCGCCAGCTTGCCGCCCCAGGCCAGCGAGCAGTAGGAGTCACCGAGCGTCGATGCACATGCCGCGACCAGCACCCCTCGCTGTCGCATCGAGAACCCGTTGGAGACCGAACCGAGAAGGTCGAACAGGGCCTCCTGACTCTCGGGTTGCCAGGCCCACAGCCTCGACACGTTCATCACCCAACCCATGTACTCCCGGTCAGCGTCGAACAGTCGTCGAGCGCCTTCACCGTACGCGGGTTCATCGAGGAACATGATCAGTGTCGAGTGCCCTCAACGGGCGACGACGCCGCCGGCCCGCCGCGGAGCGCGGCGGCAATCGGCCCGGAGGTCAGCCGAAGACCGTTCCGATCGCCGGCATCGCATCCTCGATCGTCAGGATCGGCCTCGTCTCCATGTCCATCCACTGTTGGTAGCGCAACGCGTCCGTGTACGCATCCTGCATCGAATCGACCTCCGCGATGGTGAAGCCGCCGCTCCCGTCGGCGAGCACGTAGTGGGCGATCTCCCCGTCCCCGGGACCCACCTCCGCGAAGACCGCGAGCAGCGCTCTCACGGAATCGGGCGACTGGTCGCCCTTGAACTTGTATCGAGTGACCACGAGCACGTCATTCTCCAATCTGATGCGCCGGGCACCCCCATTGACGTCCGGCAGCACCGACCCTGACAGGCCGCTGGATCCACGTCAACGTGCCATCTGGCACTCGGCGTGTCCGAGCAACGCTCCGCTCCTCCCCCGTCTCGCGCGCCGACGCTCAGCCGTCCTCGCGGATCACGACCTTCACCGACCGGAAACCAGCACGCAACACCGGCTGCATACCGTCTCCGGACATGGCATCACTCCCTGCAGATCCCGCGTACGAGCGCCCTCCCATGAAGGCGACACCGATCAAGACCACGCCGATCAAGCCGACACCTCCGCACCAGACACCGATCAAGCCGACCCGCTGACGACGCACACCCGGCGATCTCGCCGGACGTGGGTGGTCGATCTCCGATCCGTCCGGCGGTCGTGACCTCCGGCTAAGTTGCCCAGCGACATGGGGGTGTCTCGATCCGGCTGGGGAGCCGCGGACGTCAAGCGCTGGTCGGTGCAGTTCGCGCCGGCGCTGGGTCTCGTCGCGGTCCAGCTCGTGTTCTTCGGGCTGCCCGCCGGGGCCTGGATCCGCGGTGTCGTTCTCGGCCTGCTGATCGCCCTGCTGGCGGTCGGCATGGCGCTCGTCTACCGGGCCAACCGGGTGATCAACTTCGCCCAGGCCGACCTCGGCTTCGTGCCCACGTCGCTCGCAGTCGGCCTGATCGTGTTCTCCGGCCTGCCGTACCTGTTCGGTTTCGGTGTGGGGCTCGCGGCGGCCGTCGCACTGGGCGCCGTCGTCGAGCTCGCCTTCGTCCGCCGTTTCGCGAGAGCGTCGCGTCTCGTCCTCACGGTCGCGACGATCGGCATCACCCAATTGCTCGCCGCCTTCGCGCTGCTGGTACCTCGAATGTGGGACGAGAGCGCCGCGTCGCAACGCATCCCGCCGCCGGTCGACTGGAAGGTCACCATCGGCACGTTCATCCTCTCCGCCAACGATCTGATCGCGCTCGTGGTGGCTCCGCTGGCGATGATCGGGGTGGCGGTGTTCCTCGGCACCACCCGCATCGGAACCGCGATCCGCGGTTCGGCCGAACGCAGCGAGCGGGCACTGATGCTGGGCATCCCCGTCGCCTGGCTGTCCACGCTCGTGTGGGCGATCGCCGCCGGGCTGTCCTTCCTGGCGCTGTTCCTCCGTGCCGGGATCCTCGGCGTTCCCCTCGGTGCCGCGCTCAGCCTGACCGCCCTCGTCCAGGCACTCGCGGCGCTCGTGATCGGGCGGCTCCGCAACCTCCCGACGGTCGCCACGACTGCGGTGGCGCTCGGCGTGCTCGAGTACGGCGTGTCCTGGAACGCCAGCAGTCCGTTGCTCGTGATGCCGATCATCGGAGCGTTCGTCCTGGTCGCGCTGCTCCTGCAACGTCGCCAGTACGGCCGGGCCGACCGCGACGAAGCAGCCGGCTGGCGACTCGCCGACGAGGTGCGACCACTGCGGCCGGCCGTCGCTCGCCTCCCGCTGGTGCGGCTCCTTCGCTGGGGCACCGCCGCGCTGATCCTGGTCGGTCTGGCCCTGATCCCGATGCTCCTGCGCACCGACCAGATCATCAAGGCCACCGCCGTGGTCGTGTTCGCCGTGATCGGCCTGTCGCTCGTGGTGCTCTCGGGCTGGGCGGGCCAGATCTCGCTCGGCCAGATGGCGTTCGTCGCCATCGGGGCCGCGGTGAGCGCGAAGTGCACGCTGAACTGGAACGCCGACATCACCCTGGCGCTGCTGGCCGGCGGCGCGGCCGGAGCGGCCGCGGCGTTCGTGGTCGGGTTGCCGGCGTTGCGCCTGCGTGGGCTGTACCTCGCCGTCACCACCCTCGTGTTCGCCCTCGCGGTCAACTCGTGGTTCCTCAACCGGCAGTTCTTCGACTGGGTGCCACAGGAACGCATCGATCGGCTCCCGGTGTTCGGGGTCGTCGACATCTCGACGCCGACGCGCTTCTACCTGTTCGCCCTGATCGTGTTGGCGCTCGTGTTCGCCGCGCTGCGCGGCATCCGCCACAGCAGAACCGGTCGAGCGATCGTGGCGTTGCGCGAGAACGAACTCGCCGCGCAGGCGTTCTCCGTCTCGCCCGTCCCCGTCAAGCTCACCGCGTTCACCCTGTCGGGAGCCGTCGCCGGTGTCGCCGGCGGCCTCTTCGTCCACCTGAGCCAGAGCTTCGACCTCTCCAGCTACACCGCCGCGGAGAGTCTCAACGTGTTCACCGCCGCCGTGGTCGGCGGCCTCGGCTCACTGTTCGGTGGGGTGCTCGGCGCCGTGTTCCTGCGCGGGAGCGAGTGGTTCATCACCGCACCCGAATGGCGCCTGCTGTCGTCCGCGATCGGCGTACTGATCGTCCTGTTGATCCTGCCGGGCGGTCTCGCCAGCCTCGTGATCAAGGTGCGTGACCGCCTCGTCACCATCATCGTCGGGCGCACCCGACCACCGTCCGTGGCGCCCGACACGGCGACCCGGGACACCACCGGTCACCGTGACGAGGGCGCCGGCGACACCGGTCCGACCGGCTCGCCCATCGAACCGCTGGCGGTCAGCTCGAACGGCGCCGACGCGAACAGCGACGAGTCGCAGGACGACCTCGACGATCGGACCACGGTGTGAGCACCGCATCGGCGATGCGCAACTTCGGGCGCGGCGTCCGCCATCCGATGGACTGGCTCCGCGAGATCTGTGGCGGCGAGGCGGCGTTCCCACTGATCGTGCTGTTCGGACTCAACGCCGTCGACGAACTCGACCGGACGGCGTTCGGCATCCTGCTTCCCGAGATCCGCGATTCGTTCGGCATCGACATCCAGACGGCGCTCAGCATCGTGGCGCTGTCCTCGGTCGCCGCGCTCGCCCTGCAGGTACCGATCGCCCAGTACGCCGACAAGACCAACCGGATCCCGCTGGTGGTGTTCGGCGCGCTCGCCTGGGGCTTCTTCTCCGGCATGACCGGCCTCGCGACCGGGCTGATCCTGCTGACGATCGCCCGATCCGGCTCGTCGCTCGGCAAGGCGGTCATCGACCCCACCCACAACTCGTTGATCGCCGACTACTACCCGATCGAGACCCGCTCGAGGGTCTACAGCTTCCACCGCGCCGCCAACGCCGTCGGCGCCTTCATCGGGCCGCTGAGCGCCGGGCTGCTCGCGTACTACTTCGACTGGCGGGTTCCGTTCCTCGTGTTCGTCGTCCCCACCGTGATCTTCGCGGTGCTCGCCACGCGGCTGCACGAGCCCACCCGCGGACGCTGGGAGCGTCACGCCACCGGCGCATCACAGGAGATCATCGACACCGAGGAGGAGTCGCCGTCGTTCGCCGAGAGCTGGCGCACCGCGCACAAGGTGAAGTCGCTGCAACGGATCTGGTGGAGTCTCCCCTTCCTCGCCACGTCGCTGATCGGCTTCGTCACGCTCGCCGCACTGCTCTACGAGCAGAAGTTCGATCTCGACGAACGAGCCCGCGGCGTCGCCGCTGCCGTCTCCGAACCGTTCGCACTCGTCGGTCTGGTCATCGGTGCCCGTATCGCCACGCGCCGGTTCGTCGGCAACGTGAAGGGTCTGATCCGCTTCGTCGCGTCGATCGCGGTCGTGGCGTCGATCGCCTCCGCCGGGTTCGCACTCGCGCCGAACGTGTACGTCGCCGTCGCCCTCAACTGTGTGATCTCGGCGTCGCTCGCCATCATCGGGCCGGGGGTTCTCGCGGCGCTCTCGCTCGCCATTCCTCCCCGCGCCCGAGCCACCGGCTTCGCCATCGGATCGCTGTGGGTGATCCCCGGTCTGGCGATCCTGCCGATGATCGGTTGGATCGCCGACAACTGGAGCATCGAGGTCGGGATGCTCATGATGATCCCGATGTTCCTGATCGGCAGCCTGATGCTGCGCAGCGTGGCCGACGTGATCGACGGCGACATCGCCCAGGTCTGGCAGTCGGCCGCAGCGCGCTCGGAGGTGCTGTACGAGCGTCGACAGGGCACCACCAACCTGCTGCTCCTGCGCGGCGTCGAAGCCGGCTACGACAACCGCACCGTGCTGCACGGCATCGACCTGCATCTCGACGAGGGCGAGGTGGTCGCGTTGCTCGGCACGAACGGTGCGGGCAAGTCGACGCTGCTGAAGTCGATCAGCGGCATCGTCGAGGCCGACCGGGGCGCGATCGTGCTCGACGGCCGCGACATCACCCACGCTCCCCCGAACGAGATCGCTGCACTCGGCATCGTCCAGATGCCCGGCGGTCAGGGCGTGTTCGGCTCCCTCACCGTCCGGGAGAACCTCGAGCTGGCCGGCTGGACGAACCGGCGCGACAGCGAAGGGGTCGCCGTCGCGACCGCCGAAGTACTCGCGATGTTCCCGGTTCTCGCCGATCGGCTCGACTCCCCCGCTGCGAACATGTCCGGCGGCCAGCAGCAGATGCTGGCGCTCGCGATGAGCTTCGTGATGCGACCGAAGGTGCTGCTGATCGACGAGCTGTCGCTCGGCCTCGCACCGGTCGTGGTCGGCCAGCTGCTGCCGATCGTGCGACGGATGGCCGATGACGGCGTCACCGTCGTGCTGGTCGAGCAGAGCGTCAACGTCGCGCTGACCGTCGCCGAGCGGGCCTACTTCATGGAGCGCGGCACGATCATGTTCGACGGACCGACCAAGGAGTTGCTCGAACGACCCGACCTGCTGCGGTCGGTGTTCCTCGCGTCGGCAGGCGCCGACGGGCACGACGCGGAACCCACCGAGCGGACCGTCATCGGCGACGCGTCCACCCCGGTGCTCTCGGTCCACGAGCTGTCGGTGACCTTCGGCGGGATCCGGGCGGTCGACGGCACCACGTTCGACGTGTGGTCCGGCGAGATCGTCGGCGTGATCGGACCGAACGGCGCCGGCAAGACCACGATGTTCGACCTCGTCTCCGGCTTCACCCCGAGCACGGCCGGCACCATCACGCTCAACGGTCGCGACATCACCACGATGAGCGCCGCCGGACGCGCCCAGCTCGGTCTGGGTCGCTCCTTCCAGGACGCCCGCCTGTTCCCCGAACTGACGGTGCAGGAGACGCTGGCGATCGCCCAGGAGCGCTTCGTCGGGAGTCGCAGCGTGTTCGTCGCTGCCCTGCACCTCCCGATGGCGGTCGACTCCGAGGAGCACGTCGCGCTGCGCACCGACGAGCTGATCGAGCTCATGGGTCTCGGCGACTATCGCCATTCGTTCGTGCGGGAGCTGTCCACCGGCACCCGCCGAGTCGTCGACCTGGCGTGCCTCGTGGCGCACCGGCCGGCGGTGATCCTGCTGGACGAGCCCACGTCGGGCATCGCCCAGCGGGAGGTGGAGGCGCTGTCGCCGGTCGTCCGGCGCCTGCGCGACGAGATGGGGGCGAGCCTGGTCATCGTCGAACACGACATCCCGTTCGTGTCCGAGGTGTCCGACCGGTTGCTCGCACTCGAACAGGGCCGGGTCATCGCGACCGGTCGGCCAACCGATGTCCTGGAACACCCGGACGTCATCGAGTCATACCTCGGTACCTCAGGTGCCGCGATCGCCCGATCAGGGGGAACGGAGTAGATCATGCAACCAGCACAGGCAGAGGGCGGGGGTTCCTCGTCCAGCAGTTTGAAGAAGTGGGGGCCGATCGGAGCGATCGTGCTCGTCGTTGCCGCGGTGGTGGGGCTCGTCGTCGTCGCAGGGGGTGACGACGACAGCGAGTCCTCGACCACCGACGCCACCACGCCGGCAACCGAGGCACCGCAGGCCACCGACGCTGCGGACACCACCGACGCACCGGCGGAGACCGCCCCCGACGGCACCGAAGCCCCCGACAACGGTGGAGGCACCGGTGGTGAGATCACCTATCCGCTGTCGTTCAGTCAGGCACAGGAGCAGAGCATCGAGGTGGCCTGGGACGAACGCTGTGACACCGAGACCGGCAACCTGGCGATCCAGTGGTTCTTCTCTCCCGAGTGCTACGCGCCGTTCGAGGGCGACAACGGTGGTGACACCACCCGCGGCGTCACCGCCGACACGATCAAGATCGTCCAATACCAGGGACCCGACGACGACCCGATCATCAACTACGTGTCCGATGCCGTGAGCGTCGACGACACCAACGCCGAATCGGAGCAGACCGCCCGTGACATGCTCGAAATGTTCGAGCAGTTCTACGAGTTCTACGGCCGCTCGATCGAGCTCGAGACCTACGTGAGCACCGGCCTCGCCAACGACGAGGTCACCGCCCGCGCCGACGCAGTCCGCATCGCCGAGGACTTCGAGCCCTTCGCCGTGCTCGGCGGCCCGGCGCTGACCGATGCGTTCGCCGACGAGCTCACCGCTCGCGAAGTGGTGTGCATCGGCTGCGGCGGATCCGGCCAGGAGTGGTTCGCCGCTCGCGACCCGTACGCCTACTCGCTGGGCATCGACGCCGAACAGGCGCGCGGTCACGCCCGGGAGTTCATCGCCAAACAGCTGATCGGCGGCAACGCCGACTTCGCCGGTGACGAAGCGTTCACGACGCAACCACGGGTGTTCGGCCACGTCTACATCTCGTCGACCGACCGCTCCCAGTCGATCGCCGATGCGCTCGTCGCGGGCATGATCGAGGACGGCGCCACGGTGGCCGAGACCTTGCCGTACACCCTGGACCCCGGCACGATCCAGGCCCAGGCATCACAGATCATCGCCAAGCTGAAGGCGTCGGGCGTCACGACGGTGGTGCTCGCCAGCGACGGCATCGCTCCGCGCGACTTCACGCGAGAGGCGACCGCACAGGAGTACTTCCCGGAATGGGTGATCGTGGCGCCCTCGTTGTCGGATCTGACGGCATTCGGTCGCACCTACGACCAGGCGCAGTGGGCGCACGCTGTCGGGGTCACCCACAACATCGCCGTTCCGGTGACGCCGGAGATCTCCGGCTTCTACGGTCTCTACGAGTGGTTCAAGGGCACCGAGCCTCCGGCCAAGGACACGATCGGCCTCCTGATGCCGAACTACACGTTCCTCGCCGCGAACCTGCAGGCGACCGGCCCGAACCTCACGCCGGAGACGTTCCGCGACGCGCTGTTCGCCGGAGCCGGCACGACCCCGGCGATCACCCAACCGCTGTTGACCTACGGCACCGCCGCCGGGTTCTGGCCGGAGACCGACTACAACGGTGTCGACGACGCGGCGCTGATGTGGTGGGACCCCAACGCCACCGGACCCGACGAGATCCGCAAGGACGGCACCGGGATGTGGGCATTCGTCGACGGCGGCAAGCGGTACCTGCCCGGCGAATGGCCGACGGAGAACAAGCTGTTCGACCCGGAGGGAGCAGTGACGATCTACGAGACGCCGCCACCGGAGGAGACCCCGCCGCAGTACCCCAGCCCCGCCGGCTGAACCAGACCATCTCGTGAACGAGGTGCGCCCCACGTGCGCACCTCGTTCACGGGTTCGGGAATGCGGCGGTTTCGTTGAAGGTCTGCAGGATCGGACGGTCACCGCGGATCGCGATCCGACACACCGACGCCTGGTCGAGATGGCAGTTGAACGAGATGTCGATGTCGACGCCGAGTGCCCAGGCCACCGCGGACTTCATCGGCGACACATGGCTGACCACCACGACGTTGGCAGCACTCGCCCGCGGAAGCAGTTCGCCGCACGCGCCGCGGACGCGGGCGTCGAGCGTGGCCAATGACTCCCCTCCCTCCGGCGTGAAGTGCTGGTCCTCACGCCAGCGTGACCACACCTCCGACGGAACGTCCGCGTGCGGGGTCCCTTCGTACTCGCCGTACGACAGCTCCATCCATCGGTCGTCGATCTCGACCGGCCGGCCGAACGCTGCAGCGGTCTGCACGGCACGTTTCAGCGGACTCGACACGACGAAGTCGACCTCGCACCGGTCCTGGACGTAGGCGGCGATCGCCACCGCCTGCTGGCGCCCCCGGTCGTCGAGGTCCTGGTCGAGGCGACCCTGCAGGCGGCCCTCCAGGTTCGCCTGGGTTCGGCCATGTCGCACGAGAATCAGCACGCCCTGCAGTGTTCCACAGCTGCCGCGGTGCGCGGCGGGTCAGCCGAATCGCTCGGGGACGGCGTCGAGCCGGCCGTCGCGCAGGAATGCTCGCCGCCGTTCGGGATCGCCCAGACGGTTGTGACGCCACAGCCACACGCACAGCACCAACCCGACCACCTCCAACACCAGGCTCCATGCACCGCGGTCGGCGACCGGCAGCGGTTCGTCGGCGAACGACCACCCGAAGAACGGCCACCAGAACACCTCGGTGTTGTTCCATGCTCCGTCGAAGACCAGATGGAGAATCATGCCGATCGGCAGACCGAGCAGCACCTTGCGGATCGGCTTGCGGCCCGATGTCGCCAGCACGATCACGGCCAGCAACAGCACGCTGAACACGAGGCCGTGCAGCACTCTCGCCCCACCGAACAGCCCCTCCCCGACGGGGAGCACCGAACCGACGATCAGCAGGCGGTAGTCGAAGCGCGGGTCACGGAAGACGAGGCCGACCGAGATCACCGCGGTGCCGATGAACCAGAGGAACACGGTTCAGACGATCAACAGCCGACCGCAGTCGGGGCAGTCGGCGACGCCCGTCTCCGCAGCCTCGTCCTTGACGGTGTCGATCTCGGCGGCCGACAGCTCCAGGTGACAGCCCTGGCACTGTTTGCCGACCAACGCCGCGACGGCGACCCCGAACGCTGCCCGCTTGCGATCGTAGGTTGCCAGGTGGACGTCATCGATCTCCGCGCGCACGTCGTCGCGCCGCTGGGCCAGGACCGCGAGTTCCGCCTCGATGTCGGCGACCTCCTCGGCGAACGCCGTGTCGGCGAGGCGCACCGCCGTGGCAACGGCGTCCTGCTCCGCGAGATGGGCGGACAGCTGGTCGTCGACCGACGCCTGCTCCTCCAGCGCCTCCAGTTCCCGCGTGTCGAGTTCGTCACGTTGGGCTTCGACGGTGGCGATCTCGTGCATCAGTGCTTCGGCCTCGCGTGGAGCGATCACCGTCTTCAGCTGCTGTTCGAGCCGCATGCGGTGCGCCGACAGCTCCGCGCCCTTCGTCTCGGCGGCCTCGATCACCTCGCCCAATTCGTCGATGCGGGCCCGCAGCGCCGTGCGCCGCCGTTCCCAGTCCTTCGCCCGCTCGGTCGCCGCAGTGAATTCTGCACGCAACGCGGAGTGCTCACGGCGGTGCGTCAGCTGGTCAGCCGACGTGTCGATCGATTGGAGGTCGAGGAGCAGCTGCGCGAGGGTCATCGCCACACAGTGTGGCAGGTCATCGACACGGGCCGACATTGTCCGCGATCGGCAGGATCGGCAGCGGTACGTTCGGGTCGAGCACGTCGGGCGGAACCGTGTCGCCCACCTGGACCGACCGGGTCACGATCGTGACCGGGGGTGCCGTCTCGACCGGCTCGACCGGCTCGGCATCGGGCGCCGAGGTCGTGGTCGGCGCGTCCGGATCGACCGGGACCGTCGCTGCGGGGACCACCGCGGTGACCAGGATGCACTCGTTGCCCGGCAGGTAGAGGCGGGCGTTCGGACGTTCCGGCGGCGGCGGCCGATCCCAGTCGAGCACGGGAAGCAGCGTGTGCGCCGGCTCCATGAACGCCTTCCAGATCACGGCCGGGTAGTGGCCGCCCTGGACGTTGGGACCGAAGTCGGTGAGGCCGGGGACGCGCTGCATCGGCGTGTAGGCATTGGGGTCGCCGACCCACACCGCCGTCGACAGCTGCTTGGTGCCTCCGACGAACCAGGCGTTGGTGTTGTTCTCCTGGGTGCCCGTCTTGCCGAACGCCGGACGACGGTCCTCGAACGCTGCGCGTCGACCGGTGCCACCGCCGTAGATCGGGCCCTTCAGGATCTGCACGATCTCGAGCGCAGCATCGCGATCGAGCACCTCCGTGCCGGGATCGAGGTGCGTGTAGATGCGCTCGCCCGCGGCGTTCTCGATGTACTCGACGTAGTACGGCTCGTGATGGACGCCCTCGTTGGCGATCGACTGCACCCCGGACGCCATGTCGATCGGTGCCAACTCGTTGGCGCCGGTGGCGAAGCTGATGAACGGGTCGATCGGGAGCCGCTCCGAGGCCGGCTGGTCCTTGTAGAGATACGGCGATCGCGCCATCCGATACGTGGTGTCGACCACCCGGTTGAGCCCGACGATCTGCGACAGGCGCACGAAGGCGCAGTTGATCGACTTGGTGGTCTGCGCCTGCAGCGTGGCGAGCCCGCCGTTGACCGCGTCGACCACGAAGTCGTCGTCGCCGGGAACGGCGAACCGACACGGGTCGGAACCGTCGATCAGATCGTTCTGCTGCGCTCCCGCCTGCACGGCGGCGGCGAGGATGAACAGCTTGATGCTCGACCCCGTCTGGCGGGGTGAGATCGCCATGTTGACCTCGCGCTCGTTGGGCACGAACCCTCGTCCGCCGACCATCACGCGGATCGCGCCCGTGGTGGAGTCGAGCGACACGATCGATGCGTCGAAGCCCTGGAACGTGTCGGGCAGCCGGTCGCGGGCCTGCACGGCCATCGCCTGCAGGTTGGCGTCGAGCGTCGTGTGGATCCGCAGGCCACCGCGGAACAGCTGGTTGTAGCGCTCCTGGTAGGTGTCGCCGAGCACCGTGCTGCGATTGAGCAGGTAGTCGCGCAGCGCCTCGGTGTAGTAGGTGCGCTCATACGAGCGGTCCGGCAGCGTCTTGACGCGCGACGGCAGCACGAACTCGGCGAGTTGGTCGGCCTCGACCGGGGTGACCTTGCCCTCGTCCTCGAGACGTTCGACCACCTGCAGCCAGCGCGCCCGGCTGCGCTCGGGTTCGTTGATCGGGTCGAACCCCGACGGCGAGCGGACGAGGCCGGCGAGGAACGCCGCCTCCGTGAAGGTCAACTCCTGAGCGGTCTTGCCGAAGTACGTCTCGGCGGCCGCAGCGATGCCATAGGCGTTGTTGCCGAAGAACACCGTGTTGAGGTAGCGGGCGAGGATCTCCTCCTTCGAGAGCTCCTTCTCCAGCATCCGGGCGTAGTGGATCTGCAACAGCTTGTAGCGGCCGTCACGTTCGAGCCCGGCGAGGAAGTCGTTCTTGACGACCTGCATCGTGATCGTCGAGGCCCCCTGCTGCGGCGCCTCGGACGCGAAGTTCGACAGCGTCGCACGGATCAGGCTGCGTACGTTGATGCCGTCGTGGGTGAAGAACTCCTTGTCCTCCACGGTGAGGAAGGCGTCGACGACGTCCGGCGGGATCTCCTCGAACGGGATCGGCTGGGAGTTCTCGAGTTCGTAGATCCCGATCTCGTCGCCGTTCGCGTCGTAGATGTACGTGCGCTGGGCGAGCGCCTCGAACTCCGGGAGCTCGACGGGCAGCTCCTCGTGGGAGTTCGCGGTCGACCACACCCGTGGCGCGACGCCGACCACCGTGGCGGTGACCAGCAGGGCGCCGGCCGCCACGACGAGCAGCAGCCGAGGGATGAAACCGAGGAGACGCACAGTGGTGGTCACGATACTTGCACCGATCGAGCCGTGGACGGCAGGCCCCGACGCCCCGGCCGGTCGTCGGCTACGTTCGCTCGCGTGCCCACCAGTCGCTTTCCGAACCGACCGTTCCGCTTCGGCGTGCAGTTGTCGACCCCGACCGACGCTCGATCGTGGCGCGACACCGCCCGCAGGGTCGAAGCCCTCGGCTACTCGGTCGCGACGATGCCCGACCACTTCACCGAACAGTTCGCTCCGATGCCGGCGCTGCAGGCGATCCTCGACGCCACCACCACCCTGAGAGCCGGTGCGCTCGTCTTCGACAACGACTACAAGCACCCGGCGATCCTCGCCAAGGAGCTCGCCACGATGGACGTGCTGTCGGATGGCCGAGTCGAGATCGGACTCGGTGCCGGGTGGATGATCTCCGACTACGAGCAGCTCGGGCTGCCCTACGACCGCGCCGGCGTGCGCGTCGACCGGTTCGTCGAGGGTCTCGCCGTCATCCGGGGTGCGATGGGGCCGGGGCCGTTCACGTTCGAGGGTGAGCACTACCGCGTCACGGACTATGACGGCCGACCCAAGCCCGTCCAGTCGCCGTGCCCACCGATCCTGATCGGCGGCGGCGGCCCGCGTGTGCTCGGCATCGCAGCACGTGAAGCGGACATCGTCGGTGTCAACGGCACGCTCGATGCGGGCGTCTTCGGCCCAGATGCGTTCGCCACGATGACCGCCGAGGCGGTGGCGGCCAAGGTCGAGATCGTCGCCGACGAAGCCGGGGATCGGCTGGCCGACATCGAGATGAACATCCGCACGTTCTTCAATGCGGTCACCGACGATCGGGCCGGCCGCGTCGAGCGGATCGCCCGAGCGCTCTCGGTCGACGAGGCGATGCTCGAGGCGAGCCCCTACGCGCTGATCGGCAGCCCGGCCCGGATCATCGAGGACCTGCTGGCGCTCCGGACGGACTACGGGTTCAGCTACGTGATCGTCGGCGCGGGGGAGATCGACTCGTTCGCGCCCGTCGTCGCCGAGCTTGCCGGGGTCTAGCGGCGATGCAGCGCCGACCCGATGTGGTCCTCTGGGGTGCGGGCATGGTCGCCGGCGTGCACGCCGCCGCCTGCCAGTCGCTCGGCTGGCCGGTACGGGCCGTCGCCTCGCGCGACCCGGAGCGCTCGACCACGCTCGCCCGAGCGGTCGGCGCCCAGTCGCTGCCGTACGACGCGTTGCTGGCGAATCGGCTCGGCGACCTCGCGATCGTGGCCACTCCACCGGCCTCGCACGTCGACGACGCCATCGGGCTGCTCGAGGCCGGCTACCAGGTGGTCGTCGAGGCCCCGCTCGCCTGCACGCTCGCTGACGCCGACCGTCTGATCGATGCCGAGGTGCGGACCGGCCGGTCGGTGCTGTACTCCGAGCATCTCGTCGCTTCGCCGGTGATCGACACGATGCTCGCGGACGTCGGCTCACTCGGGACACTCACCCACCTGTCGGCGCGAGCGCTGCAGGCCCCGCCGACGTGGCGTCAGGGCGACGGATCGTCGTGGGGCGGCGGCGCACTGTTCGACCTCGGCGTCCACCCGGTGGGCCTCGTCGTGCGCACGGCCGCCGAGGCGGGCGCCGGACCGCCCGTGTCGCTCACGGCCGTGATCACGGACGCGGGGACCGACCGCGAACACGGCACCGTCAAGCTCCGGTTCGCGTCGGGTCTGCTGGCCACGATCGTCGTCGGCTGGCAACCGGCGTCGTCACCGAGCTGGGATCTACAGGCATCGAGTGCGAGCGGTGTGCTGCGCGCCGAGCTCTATCCGCAACCGTCTCTCGAGCGCAACGGCGACGCGGTGCCGGTCGGCGCACCGACCGTCGGCCGGCCGTCACTGGTCGACGACTACGGCTACGCCGCGCAGCTCAAGCGGTTCTGGACCAACATCCGCACCGGCCGGCCCGTGCCGGCCACCTCACAACTCGGACGCCAGGTACTCGACGTGATCGCCGCTGCGCACTGGTCCGCCGGCCGCAACGCGACCGAGGTCGCACTCCCCTTCCCCGGCCCCCGCGACCAGACCCCCCGGACCCTCCTCACCTGAGCGAGTGCAGCAGAGGTCTGACCCCTGGTGCAATCGGTCAGCGTTGGGCGAGGTTGCGGCCCTTCTCGATCACGACGACTCCTTCGTCACTGACCGTGAACCGCTCACGATCGGCATCGAGTTCGAGTCCGATGCGGGTCCACTCGGGCACGACGACGTTCTTGTCGACGATGCACCGGTGCAGTCGCACGCCGGGACCGATGTGGACGTCGGGGAAGATGATCGAGTCGGTGACGTGCGCATCGTGGTCGATGAACGTGCCGGGGCCGACGATCGAACGCTCGACGTGCGACCCCGAGACGATCGAACCCTGACACAGCAGACTCCCGTCGACGAACGACGGCTCCCCGCCGCGCCCGCGCGACACCTTCGCCGGTGGGAGCGCCCGTCGCGACGTGAACACGGGCCATTTCTCGTTGTAGAGGTTGAAGATCGGCACCGGTGCGATCAGGTCCATGTTGGCGTGGAAGAACGAGTCGATCGTGCCGACATCGCGCCAGTAGCCCTTCTCGCGATCGTCCTGACCAGGTACGACGTTCTTCGAGAAGTCGTAGGCACGTGCGACGCCTGCCTGGGTGAGCGCCGGGATCACGTGGCTGCCGAGATCGGTGTACTGGTTCTCCCTCGGGGTCACCACGTCGATCAACGTCTGGGTGTCGAACACGTAGTTGCCCATGCTGGCCAGGCACATCTGATCGTTGCCCGGCATCGTCGGCGGTTCCGCAACCTTCTCGTGGAAGGCGAGGATCCGACCCTCGTCGTCGACCTCGATCACGCCGAACTCGGTCGCCTCGTGCTTGGGCACCGGGATCGCAGCCACGGTGACGCCGGCACCGGTCTCGGCGTGCTCCGCCACCATCTGGCGCGGGTCCATCCGGTAGATGTGGTCGGCGCCGAACACGCACACGATGTCCGGGGATTCGTCGGCGATCAGGTTCAGGTTCTGGTAGATCGCGTCCGCCGACCCCTGGAACCAGTACGGCCCGCGCCGCATCTGTGCGGGCACAGGGGTGACGTAGTTGTCGAGCATCGCCGAGAAGCGCCAGGTCTGCGAGATGTGCCGGTCGAGACTGTGGCTCTTGTACTGGGTCAGCACGACGATCTTGAGGTAGCCGGCGTTGGCGAAGTTCGACAGCGCGAAGTCGATCAGGCGGTAGGTGCCGGCGAACGGAACCGCGGGCTTGGCCCGGTCGTTGGTGAGCGGAGCGAGGCGCTTGCCCTCACCGCCGGCGAGCACGATCACGAGCACGGTCGGTTCAGCAGCCATCACGCTCCAACGTACACAGCGGGCCGGCGCTCAGCCGAGTAGTTCACCGTGCAGCGCCGAATATTCACCGGCCGGGCCACTCCCCGACCCCGTCGAACGACATGATGCGCTCGCGCAGTGTGGCCGACTCGCGAACACTTCACCGTCGGACGCGCTTGACTGGATGGATGTCGGATCGAAACCCGCCGGAAGACCAAGCGAACGATGCGCTCAGCGACGACATCCGGTTGCTGGGTCGGCTCCTCGGTGACGCGATCAGGGCGACCGAGGGGGACGCCACCTACCAGCTGGTCGAGCGGGTGCGCCGACTGTCGGTCGACGGGCGCCGCTCCGGTGTGAGCACGGTGGAGCCGATCCGTGAGCTCCTGGGTCGCGAACCGATCTCCGAACAGCTCCTCGTGCTTCGGGCGCTCGACTGGCTGTCGCTGCTGGCCAACACCGCCGAGGACGTCCACGTCGAGCGCAGGGGACGCCACCATCGCGCGGCCGGAAGCCCGGCTCGGCCCGGCAGCCTCGCGGCATCGTTCGAGCGCATCGATCGCTCGGGCGTTCCGGCTGGCCGGCTCGTCGAGATGGTCACCGAACTCCAGGTGAGCCCGGTCATCACCGCTCACCCCACGGAGGTGCGCCGCAAGACCGTGCTCGAGGTCCTCGACGAGATCTCCCATCTGCTCGACGAGCGCAGCCGGGCGACCGATCCGTGGGAACGCGATCGACTCGAGGATGAACTCGCCACGCGTGTGTTGCTGCTCTGGCAGACGGCACTGCTCCGATTGTCGAAGCTCCGCGTCCGCGACGAGATCAACGAGGCGATCCGGTACTACTCGGCCAGCCTCTTCACCGTCGTGCCCGCCCTCACGCGGCGCCTGGCCGACGACCTCGCCGCACTCACCGGCGAGCGCGTCGACACCTCCCAGGCGGTCACCATGGGCTCGTGGATCGGCGGCGACCGCGACGGCAACCCGTTCGTCACCGACGAGGTGATGCGGTACGCCATCGGACGCCAGACCGCAACGGCACTGGAACACCACCTTGCCGGTGTGCACCGCCTGTCGCACCAGCTCTCGATGACCGATCGGCTCGTCACCCCGACGCCCGAGGTGATCGCGCTCGCCGAGGCGTCCGGCGACGAGTCTCCGTTCCGCGCCGACGAGCCCTATCGCAGGGCGCTGCGCGGCATGCACGCCCGCCTCCATGCCTACGCACGCCGTCTGCTCGCCCCCGAGGACGACGTCCCCGGTCCACTGCCCGCCGAGCCGCGAGCGGCGTACCGGGACCTCTCCGAGCTCCTCGACGATCTCGACACGGTCGCGGCCTCGCTGCGCACCCACGGCGCCGCGCCGATCGCGGCGAGTCTGGTCGAACCCGTCCGTGACGGGGTCGCCACGTTCGGCGCCCACCTCTGCGGGCTCGACATGCGCCAGAACTCTGCGGTCCACGAGACCGTGGTCGCCGACCTCCTCCGGTCCGCCGGCGTCTGCGACGACTACCTCTCGCTCGACGAGTCCCGCCGGGTGGCCATCCTCGAGGACGAACTGCACTCCCCTCGGCTCCTCTGCCATCCGGCGTCGGACCATGCCGACATCACACGTTCCGAGCTGGCCATCCTCCGGGAGGCCGCAACCGCCGTCGAGCGCGTCGGACGCTCGATCGTTCCCCACTACGTGATCTCGATGGCCCACGACGTCAGCGACGTCCTGGAGGTGGCCGTGCTCCTCAAGGAGGTCGGGTTGGTCACCGCTGCTTCATCGGGACGGGCCGCGACCACACAACTCGACATCGTCCCGCTGTTCGAGACGATCGACGATCTCGACCGCTCGGCGGACGTCCTCGCCCGGCTGCTCGCCAACGACGTGTACGCCGACCTCGTGCGCTCGCGCCGCAACCGCCAGGAGGTGATGATCGGGTACTCCGACTCGAACAAGGACGGCGGGTACCTGACATCACAGTGGAACCTGTCGGCAGCGCAGACCGCGCTCACGCGCGTCGCGGCCGACGCCGGCGTGCGGCTGCGTTTCTTCCACGGCCGCGGGGGCACGGTCGGTCGCGGTGGCGGGCCGGCCCACCAGGCGATCCTGGCGCTCCCACCCGGATCGGTCGACGGCTCGATCCGCCTCACCGAACAGGGCGAGATGGTCGCCGCGAAGTACTCCAACCCGGCGATGGCGCGACGCAACCTCGAGACGGTGGTGGCGGCCACGCTCGAGGCGTCGTTGCTCCATACCGCACACGACCCGGCCGAGGACGAACGACACGCCCACACGATGAGTGAGCTCTCCGCTCTCGCCTACGACGCGTACCGGTCACTGGTGTACGGCGACGAACGCTTCGTCTCCTTCTTCCGCTCGATCACGCCCACCGACGAGATCGCCAAGCTCAACGTGGGGAGCCGGCCGGCCTCGCGCACGGCCTCGGCGGCGATCGAAGACCTCCGTGCGATCCCGTGGGTGTTCGGCTGGACGCAGTGCCGGCTGATGCTCCCGGCCTGGTACGGGGTCGGGACCGCGATGCACGCGTTCGTGGGTGGCGACGACCCCGACGAGCGACGACTCGATCAGCTGTCGCAGATGTACCGCGGCTGGTCGTTCTTCCGTACCGTGATCGACAACATGGGCATGGTGCTCGCCAAGACCGACATCGACATCGCTCGCCGGTACGCCGACGTCCTCGTCGAGGACGACGCGACGCGCTCCGACCTGTTCGGGGCGATCGCCGATGAGCACGCCAGAACGCTCCACTGGCACCGTCGCATCACCGGGTCGGCCACACCGCTCGCCGACAACCCGCTGCTCGCCCGCAGCCTGCGCAACCGCTATCCGTACCTCGATCCACTCCACGTGATGCAGGTCGACCTGCTGCGTCGCTTCCGCGACGGCGACCACGACGAGATGGTCGAACGGGGCATCCAGCTGTCGATCAACGCGATCGCGACCGGCCTGCGCAACTCGGGCTGACGACTCGGGACCGTCGCAGGGGTCGTCGTAGGATCGGTCGACATGTCGATCACACGTCGCGCCCGCATCGCCCGACGGGCGCTCCGCCGACTGTCGGGCGCCGACGAGATGTCGATCGAGGAGGCCCGAGTACGACTCGACCAGATCGACCGTCTCCCACGACCGCGCCACGTCGACTACGTCGACACCCTCGTGGGCGGTGTGCCGGCGATCATCGCAACACCCACCCTGACGCCGCCGACCCGACACCTGTTGTACGTCCACGGCGGCGGCTACGTGATCGGTTCACCGCGCAGTCACATCGCGATGGTCGCCAACCTGGCCAGGCGGGCGTCGGCGACCGCGACGGTGATCGAGTACCGCCTCGCCCCGGAACACGTCTATCCGGCAGCGGTCGAGGACTGCATCGCCGCCTACCGGGCGCTCGTCGCCGACGTCGATCCGGCCCAGATCACGATCGCCGGTGACTCAGCGGGCGGCGGCGCGACGCTGTCGACGCTGTGCGCCCTGCGCGACGCCGGCGACCCGCTTCCCGGCGCGGCCTACCTGCTGTCGCCGTGGACCGATCTCAGCGGCTCGGGCGAATCGGTGATCACGCGCGCGGAGGCCGACCCGATGATCGACGGCTCGAAGATCGCCGAGGCGGGCCGCGTCTACGCCGGCGACGTCTCGCTCGACGATCCGGGGGTCTCCCCACTCTTCGCCGACCTGTCAGGCCTGCCCCCGATGTTGATCCAGACCGGGATGGACGAGGTGTTGCTGTCGGATTCCACCCGGCTCGCCGAACGAGCCCGGGAAGCCGGCGTCGAGGTCACGCTCGATCTCGCCGAGGGCATGTGGCACGTGTACCCGGCATTCGCCCCGCTCGTTCCCGAGGCCACCGACGCGCTGGTGCGGGCCGCGGTGTTCATGCGCTCGCGTGTGCCGGCACCGGCCGCGGTGCCGGCGTGAGCGGCCACGCGGATCGGGGCGACACCGTCGCCGCGCCGAGATTCCCCGAACTGGGCTTCTACACGCTGGCCGGCGGCGCCCAGAACCCGCGCGATCTCGTCGGCGAGTGTCGGCGGGCGGAGGAACTCGGACTCGGCAGCGTGTTCATCAGCGAGCGCTTCAACGTCAAGGAGGCAGTCACGCTGTCCGGTGCCGCCGCGGTCGCGTCCACCAACCTGCAGATCATCACGGGTGCCACCAACCACAACACCCGCCATCCGATGGTCACTGCGTCCTACGCCACGACGATGCACCGGCTCACCGGCGGCCGCTTCGTGCTCGGCATCGGCCGCGGAATCGGCCCGATGTTCGACGCCTATGGGATCCCGAGGATCACCACGGCGCAGATGGAGGACTTCGCCCACGTGATGCGGCGCCTCTGGCACGGCGACACGATCATCGGCAACGACAGCCCGATCGGCTCGTATCCCGTCCTGCGGCTCGACCCGAGCTTCGACGAGGACATCCCGCTCGGCCTGGTGGCGTTCGGGCCGAACTCCCTCGAGTTGGGCGGGCGCGCCTTCGACCACGTCATCCTCCACACGTTCTTCACCGACGAGACACTGCAGCGGTGTGTGCGCACCGTGAAGGACGCCGCCGAACGGGCAGGCCGCGACCCGGACGCCGTCACGGTGTGGTCGTGCTTCGCGACCATCGGTGATCATCTTCCCGAGCCGCTCCGACTGAAGAAGACGGTGGGGCGTCTCGCCACCTACCTCCAGGCGTACGGGGACCTGATGGTCGAGACGAACCGCTGGGACCCGGCGGTCCTGGCCGCGTTTCGGGCCGACGAGATGGTCGCCGGATTCCGCTCGGCGATCGACGTCGACGCCACGACCGAACAGCTCGAACACATCGCCACGCTGATCCCCGACGAGTGGCTGGCACCCTCGGCGACCGGCTCGGCGGCCCGGTGCGCCGGCGCCGTGCGCGGTCAGCTCGCCCTCGGCGCCGACGCGGTGATCATGCACGGCGCCTCCCCCGACGAGCTGTCGCCGGTCGTCGAGGCATACGCCGACTCGAACGACTGAGGACGACACCTCGATCGCAGCGCTATCCGCCCTGGAGCTCTGTCGTCACCGCCGCTGCGACCCGTCGGAGCGTGGCGAGCTGGTCGTCGTCGAGGTGACGTGGCCGGTAGTCGGCCACACAGAGCGTGCCGACGCGGCTGCCGTCCGCGAGCGTCAGTGGCATGCCGGCATAGAAGCGCAACCGGGGCGCGCCGGCGACCAACGGATTGTCGGCGAATCGAGGGTCGGCCAACGTGTCCTCCACCTGCAGCACGTCGTCACCCAGGATCGCGTGAGCGCACAGCGACATCTCGCGTGGCGTCTCGACGACATCGACACCGCGGTGCGACTTGAACCACTGACGCTCGCTGTCGACCAGGCTCACGAGCGCGATCGGCACGTCGAGGGTCGTCCGGATCTCGTCGGCGTGGCGGTCGAACCGCTGCTCCGGCGCCGTGTCGAGCACCCCGAGACCGTGAAGGGCCTCGATGCGCTGCGCCTCGTCGTCGGGCAGCGGGGCGTTCTGCCACCGGCTCGACCGTCGCAGTAGCCAGGCGCGGAGCTTCGTACGCAGGAAGAACGGGCTCGCCGGCCAGACGAGCCACTCGGTGATGTGGGTCTCGTCCGCGTCCGGCCGCCAGCGCGCTTCGCTCCGACCGACCATGATGATCGGCACGCCGGATGCGATCGGCGTGTCGAGATCGCGGATCGCCGCCACGAGGTCGAAGCCGACGGCGTCGTCGACCGCCTCGATCAGGACGATCCCCGGCTCCCGGGAGCGCACTGCGTCGAACGCCTCGTGCAGATCGTCGGTGGCGATGACCTCGAGGTGCTCCGCCCGTGCAGCACCCGCCAGCGCGTCGGCGATCTCCCGGGTTCGAGCGCAGACGACGGCGAGGTTCGAGCGAGCAGCGAGTGCCGACGCCGCGGCCGACGAGGTCCGTGCGCCCGACACCGCTGGTCGCGGCCGGTCGCCGCGGACGTCGACCGTGCTGCCTTCGGCGGCTGCGAGGATCTCGCCGTCGTAGCCCGCCGCCGCTGCATGGTCGCGGGCGAGTTCGAGGAGTGCGTCGACCTGCGCATCGGTCCGGCTGGGATCGTGGTGGTAGAGGGCGACACGGTGGACGCCGGCGTGTCGAGCGAGGTCGACGACGTACTCGACGGTGCTGTGCCCCCATCCGACGTGGTCGGGGTACTCCGCGCCGAGGTACTGCGCATCGTGGATCAGCAGGTCGGCGTCGGCGACGAACCGGGCGTGGGCGTCGTCGTGACGATTCCGTCCGAGGTCGCCGCCCACCGCGAGGTCCTGGTCGTAGGGCTCGTGGTCGGACGAGTACACGACGACGGCACCGTCGGCTTCCATGCGGTAACCGAGTGTGAGCGCCGGGTGGTTGAGGTAGTGCGTCGAGACCACGATGTCGTCGATCTCGAAGGTGCCCTCGACGAGGTCGTGGTGCTCGACGTGGGCGGACAGCTGCCCGATCTCGACCGGGAAGTAGCGGTACTCCATCTGGCCGGCCAGGATCTCTCCGAGCGACCCTCCCAGGCCGCTCGGGCCCGAGATGTGCCAGGTGTTGCCCTGCACGAACAGCGGAGCGAAGAACGGAAGGCCCTGGATGTGATCCCAGTGGGTGTGACTGATCAGGATGTGACCGTCGACCGGTCGACCGTCCGCCGTCGCGAGCAGGTGTTGCCCGAGCCCGTGGGCACCGGTTCCGCAATCGAGCACGAGTTGGGTCCCACCATCCGTACGGATCGACACGCACGACGTGTTGCCGCCGTAGCGCACCGTGCTGGGGCCCGCCTTGGCGATCGAACCCCGTGTTCCCCAGAACGTCACCTGCATCCGAGTGCCTCCCTGCGATGACTGTACGGGACCGGATCGGTGTCCCGGCGCGACGGAGCCGACGTCAGCGTCAGCCGCTGCCGGTCACGACCGTGACCGGCAGCTTCACCTTGCGTTCGATGCGGTGCGGCAGGTCCTGGTGGAGCCACCGCGAGATCTTGGTCGGCAGCGTCGACACGATGATCTCCTCGGCGTGTTCGGCCTCGACGATTCGAGCGACCGCGGCGGCGGGGTCGCACTCCGTGGACAACTCGCCGGTCGCCGTGGCGCCGAGCGACGTCAGCCAGTCGAGTCCGTAGGCGAGGCGATCCCTGGCGATTCGCCGTTCGTCGGCAACCTCGAACGACGCCGTCGGTGACAGGTTCGCGGCGTCGCCGGCGGCCGCACCGATCGCCACCGCAGCCGACACGGGACTGGCGACGGGCACGACCAGGTGGAACACGTACTCCCCCTCGCCGACACGCCGACGCACCTCAGCCGCCAGCTCGTCGCCGCCAACCGTCCGGTTCGCCACGATCAACGTCTTGTGCACCTCGACCCCCGGTCGCCACCTCGATGAACCACCGTGCAGATCCTAGGTCACCCGGCCCGACCCGGATCGCTGACCCGGTCGAGTTCCGCCTCGCCGAGGTAGCTCGCCTCGATCACGTGGCGGTTCGACGAGAGCACGTCGACCGACCCCTCCAGGACCATCTCGCCGTGGCTGAGGACGTATCCACGGTCCGCGATCTCGAGCGCCATGTGGACGTGCTGCTCGACGACGAGAATGCCGCATCCGGTCTCGTCGGCGATCGATCGAACGATCGGGAGCAGCTGCTCGACGATCATCGGCGCCAGCCCGAGGCTCATCTCGTCGACGAGCATGCAGCGCGGCTCGGACACCAACGCCCGCGCCATCGCGAGCATCTGCTGCTCGCCCCCCGAGAGCAGCCCGGCGCGTCGCTTGGCGAGCGGCCGGAGGGCCGGCATCAACTCCATCGCTCGATCGTGCGCGTCGCGTTTCGCCTGGCGACCACCCCTCAGCCCGAGACGGATGTTCTCGTCGACGGTCAGATCGAAGAAGAGCGACCGATCCTCGGGCACGTGCGCCAGTCCCCGGCGGGCGACCAGGTGGGGTCGGCGACCGTGCACCGCTTCGCCCATCACGTCCACGCTGCCGGCCAACGGGGCGAGCAGCCCCGAGATCGTGAGGAGCGTGGTGGTCTTGCCGGCACCATTCGGGCCGAGGAGCACGACCACCTCGCCCGGCGCGACGTTCAACGTGAGATCGCGCACGACCGGAACCGACTCGTACCCCGCATGGAGCCCGCGGACGTCGATGAGCAGCTCGTCAGGCATCGCCGGCACTCACCGTCGGCTCACCCAGGTACGCAGCCATCACCGCAGGATCGGAGCGGATCGCAGCGGGCGGACCGTGGGCAATGACCTTGCCGAAATCGAGGACGTAGACGTCGTCGCACACGTCGAGGACCAGGCCCATGTCGTGGTCGATCAGGAAGAGGCTCACACCGAGGTCGAGGAAGCTGCGGAGGTGGCGACCGAGCTGACGGCTCTCGGCGGTGTCGAGACCGGCGGCGGGTTCGTCCAACAGGAGGAGCTTGGGCGATGCGGCCAGTGCTCGACCGACGCCGATCAGCTTGCGCTGCCCATGGCTCAACTCGCCCGGACGGGTGTCCGCGAGCGGACGGATCCCCAGCGCGTCGAGCGCCTGGTCGACCCGTCCCGCGGCATCGCGGTCGCCCCGCGTCGGATGGAACACGTCGGCGAGAAACGAGTACCAGCGCGGCCGCTCGGCGGCGACCATGAGGTTGTCCCGGACGGTCAGGTCCTCGAACAGTTCGAGCGACTGGAAGGTTCGGAGCAGGCCGAGTCGAGCGCGTTCGTCCGGGCGCTTCCCGGCGAGATCCGTTCCGTCGAACGTCACCGAGCCGGCGGTGAGCGGCGTGAACCCCGTGATCGCGTCGATGAACGTGGTCTTCCCGGCGCCGTTGGGTCCGATGAGTCCGACGATCGTTCCCGGTTCGCACGTGAGATCGACCCCGTCGTTGGCGAAGATCCCGCCGTAGGCGACGCTCAGTCCTCGGGTCTCGAGCAGCGCCACGTCAGGACCCCACCTGTGCCGGAACGGCGACGGTCGCCCCGCTGGGGCCAGGGACCCGGGCGCGGCGATGGACGCCCGCTCGGGCACGCACTCCCCCGGCGATCCCCTCGGGGTTCAGCACCGTGGTCAGGATCAGGAGCACGCCCCCGATCAGTACCGCCCACTGGCCGAGGCTGCCGACGACCTCCGCCATCGCGAAGAAGGCCACACCCGATGTCGCCATCACCCCCGCCGTCACGGCACCGCTGACGCAGGTGATGCCGCCCAGGTACGCCACGGCGAGTGCGGTGAGCGACGCGACGGTGCCGAACGACGCATCCGAGACACTGCCGAATCGATAGGCGATCAGGCAGCCGCCGATCCCGGCGATGAACGACGATGCCGCGAAGATCTCCAGTTTCACCCGAGCGACGCCGACCCCGCTCGCGCTCGCCGCGCGCTCGTTCGACCGAGCGGCGAGCATCCGGCGCCCCGACGAGCTCCGGCGCACGTTGGCGACGGCGAGGGCGAGGAGCAGCGCGACGACGACCAACAACACCCCGAAGATCGGACGCGAGGCGTTGGACCCCAGGATCAGGCCGAGGTCCCAGGACCCGATACGCGGATTCGGCACCTTCGCGCCGCCGGTCGACGCGTCCCCGACGTATTTCGGATTCTTGAAGATGAACTCCGAGATCGCCACGCCTCCTGCGAGCGTGACGATCGCGAGATTCGTTCCGCGGACGCGAAGGGCCGGGAGCCCGACGAGCACGCCGAACACCATCGCGACGAGCGACGCCATGATCGGCGCGAGCGGGAACGGGATGTTCCAGTTGATGGCCAGCTTCGACAACGTGAACCCGGCGACACCCGCGAACGCCATCTGCGCCAACGACGCCTGGCCGCCGAAGCCGGTGAGCAGCACCAACGACAACGCCAGCACGAGGGCGATCGTCGTGGTCATGATCGCCCCGCGCCAGAGCGGCCCGAGGGCGAACAGGCCGACAACGGCGACCGCGACCGGTGTGACCACGCTGATCGCGGTGACCTTCGCCGGTGGGATCCTCGGCAGCTTCCACTTGTCGACGGTGCCGCGATCGGGGATCCGCTCGCCGAGCACGACCATCGCCACGATGATCACCAGGAACGGAAGGCCCTCGCGGGCCCCGTACTGCGGAAACCAGGAGAAATCGGTCTGCATCTTCGTGAACGACGACTGGACCATGCCGATCGCCAGTCCGGCCGCAACCGTCGGCCAGACGTGCCGGAAGCCGCCGAGGAGCGCAGCGCCGAGCGCGGGGATCAGGAACCCGAACGTGAACACCCCGGACGACAACTGGATCATCGGCGACGCGAGGATGACGATCAGCGCCCCGACCAGCGAGGCGAGCACGAAGCTCGCTCGGGCGAGCGCGCTCGGCGAGTATCCGAGGAGGACCGCGCCCTTCTCGTTGCCCGCGGCCGCCTGGGTCGCGAGACCGAGCCGCGTGTACTTCGAGGCGAGGAAGAAGCCTGCGGTGACGAGCACGACGACCAGAACGAGCCACAGCCCGTCGCGCGGCACCGTCAGTCCGTCGGAGATCGTGACCGGCTCCCGCGGCAGGATTGCATCGACGCGGAGACCGGCGTTGTCGGGGAACCGACGCTCGATGAGCGCGGTGAAGACGATCACCAGACCGATGCTGGCGACGATCTTGGCGAGGCCCGGCGCTCTGAGCAACGGTCGGAACACGAACTGGTACACGGCGAGGCCCATCACGGCGGCCGTGAGCAACGCGAGCCCCATCGCCCACGCGAAGCCGACGTCGG
This sequence comes from Ilumatobacteraceae bacterium, assembly GCA_963712775.1. Taxonomy (GTDB): domain Bacteria; phylum Actinomycetota; class Acidimicrobiia; order Acidimicrobiales; family Ilumatobacteraceae; genus Sva-07. The sequence goes on from CAVQJG010000008.1 coordinate 29,495, forward strand.
CGCCGAAGTGGTACCTGGCCGGGAGCCCGGGGATCGGGAACGTGTAGTTCCCCTGGCGGAGGTCCGCATACACGTACGCCGACCACGTCGCCATCGCGCCGTAGGCGAAGTTGACGACCCCCGATCCCTGGTAGGTGATCACCAGCCCCAGTCCGAACGCAGCGATGATCGCACCCGCGCCCGCCCCGAGCAGCAGGAAGAAGAGGTAGTCAGTCATCACGACGTCCGCGCGACCGGTTCACGGCAGGTAGTCGACGACCGAGAACGCCTCGAAACCGGGGATCGTCCGGATCTCGCCGCCCTCGACGTATTCGCCGATCGGGAACTCGAAGCTGCAGATGCTCGGGTAGTCCGGCGCCGACCCGCAGGCGAGCAGATTGTCGTTCGGGAAGTTGCGGATGTCGGTCGCCGTGGCGAGCGCGGCGTGGATCGACGCTCCGGTGACCTCGCCGCCCTCGGCGACGAGGCTGTTGGCCACCCGGGCGAGCGTCATGACCTGGGTGACTCCGAGGGCACCCACGCCGAGCGAGGTCGCGCTCGCATCACCGTGGCCGGGCTCGATCAGCGCCGCGAAGTCCACCGTCGCCGGGGTCTCCTGGGTGCTGCCGATCGCGACGAAGTTCCAGCCGACGGCGTCGTCCCCCACCACGTCGATCACCTCCGAGCTCGCACAGAGCGGCGTCGTGATCACCGGGGTCGTGATGCCGAGTGCCGTGCGACCCCGCATCGCACCGATGCATCCGGCATCGGAGTACAGCGAGATCAACACGTCGGGGTCTCCCTCGTTGGCCTGACGCATCAGGCCCTGGAATCCGGCATCGGTCTCGTTGTCACCTCCCTTGATCGAGACGTAGCTGATGCCCGCCTTGTCGAGCGCGGCGGTCAGCGTCGCTTCGGAGCCGTTGGCGCCGACATTGTCGGCGCTGACGATCCCGACGCTCTCCGCCTCGAAGTGCAGATCGGCCAGCGCGACCATCGCCGCCATCGTGGTGGCGTTGCCGCCGGAGATGAAGAGCGCGTCCGCCGTGTAGTCGCCACTCAGGACGGGAAGCGCTCCGGTGACCGGGATCCCCGACGCCGCGAAGGTGTCGTAGCCGGGGAACAGGTCGAGACCGAGCATGACCATCTCGACGTTCTTTCCGGCGAGTTCCTGGGCGCAGGCCTGGGAGGTCTCCGGCGAACCGGCAGCGGCGCAGTGCACGATCTCGATCGGACGGCCACCCATGCCACCGTGCTGGTTCAGGTAGTCGACGGCGAGGTCGGTGTCGGTGCGCATCTCGGGGAAGTCGAGGCCGGGTGTGCCCTCGGTGTTGACCATGCCGATCAGGATCGGTTCACCGGTCGGCGGATCGAGCACGGCGAAGCCCTCGTCGCCGGATGACGCCGAGGCCGGAGCCGAGTCGGCCGGGTCGGTGCTCGGCGAGGCGCCCGAGGACTCCGCCGCGTCCGTGGCCGGCGGCGCCTCGCTCGACGTCGCCGAATCGGCCGCTGCCTCGCTCGACGCCGCGGCGTCGTTCGATGTCGACGCGTCGCTCGACCCGTCGCTGCCGCAGCCGGCGATGACGAGCGCCGCGACGGCGAGCGTGGCGACCCCGCGTGCGTGGTGGTGCAGTCCTGTCACGATGTCCCCCTGACGTTGTTCCCCGATGGCGGCGTGTGCGATCACGCCATGACGTGGTCCGGCACCCAGCTTCCGTGCGCACCATAGGGCACCCGCCGTGGCAGGTGGATGGTGGCGACGGGCGGGGCCGAGAAGTTCTGGGCGTCGATGATCAGCAACCTCGATTCGTCGGAGGTCGTGTCGTGCGACAAGCTGATGATCCACCCCTCGTCCTCCCCCGAATCGACCGCCGCCGGAGCGAAGACCGGCTCGGCCCCTCGTACACCGTCGCCGAGCTGGTGCTCGGTACAGGCGCCCGTTCGCAGGTCGTACTTCCACAGCGCCGAGCCGTACACCGGTTCCTCCGCGTTGCCCTCGCCGGCCATCGCCATCAGGTAGCCGTACCGCGCGTCGAGTCCGATCAGGCGGTCGTCGACGCGGCCGAAATCGCCGGGACGGTCGTCGATCTGTTCCTCGGTGACGGTGCCGGCGTCGAGATCGATGGTCCAACGCCACAGCCGCCCGACCTCGGCGTAGTCGTCGTTGCTGGTGCCGAACGCCTCGGGCTGCCTCGACACGTGCAGCACGAGGGTGTTGCCGACCTCGTGGGCGTTGACGGGGTGGAACACGTAGCAGGGGTCGATCTCGAACCAGCGGACGTCGGCGTTGGTGCCCGTCCGCGGCATCACGCCGAGGCGCGCCCCTGCCTCACGGTCGAACTGGAACGGCAGGCCGGTGGACAGGGCCGCGAGGTCGAACACGACGGGAAGGTCCATGAACACGACGTGGTTCTGCGTGACGTTGAAGTCGTGCATCATCACCATGTTCGGGATGTCGATGCCCTCGAGCTGCTGCACGACGCCGTCGGCGCTGATGCGGATGTAGTGCAGGTACGGCGGCTGCGGGCTGAGGTAGCTGAATGCGATCAGCTCACCGGTGATCGGGCACACCTTGGGGTGCGCCGTCATCGACGTGGTCAGCGCTCCGCCGAAGTTCTCGTACCCGATCGTGTTGAGTTCGGCGTCGATCTCCCAGGGCCAGTGGGCCTCCTCGAGGCACAGCAGCTTCTTGTTGTGCGCGATCACGTGCGTGTTCCCGGTACCCCGGGCGAGGTTGCCCATGTTGGCCATCGGGTCGCCGTCTCCGGTGCCGGTGACGTTGGGCGTCTGCACGAAGCGGTTGCGGTACCACTCGGCCCTCCCTCCGGCCAGGCGCACGCCGTGCACCATCCCGTCCCCGAAGAACCAGTGGTCCGAGCGACCGGAGACGGGATTGGGACCGGTGCGCACGTAGGTGCCCTGGAGCTCGGTCGGGATGACGCCATCGACGCGGAGTTCGACGTCGGTGCGTTCGTCGAGGACGGGCGCCCAGTTGTTGCGCAGGTGCCAGGGAAGCTCGGTGCGAGTGGTCTCGTCGACGGTCATGTGACGAACGTAACACGGATCGGCACCGATATTTACCATGAGTACGATTTCTTCCGGGTGGCCCGCCGAGCCCGATCGGGACGTTGGTACGGTCGTGGCCGTGCACCACCCGCCGCCGGTTCCGGACACCCGCCCGCTTCGGCGCGGCCCGGGCCGACCGAAGGGCGGTGAGGTCGTCGCCAGCAAGGACCAGCTGTTGGTGGCAGCGATCGAGGTGATTCGCGCCAACGGGCCCGAGGTGACGATGGACGACATCGCCGCCGCCGCCGACGTCACCAAACCGGTGCTGTACCGGACCATCGGCGACAAGAACGCACTGGTCGGCGCCCTCTCGGAACGGCTGGTCGACGCCATGAGCTCCGCGGTCGACCGCGCCATCTCGACGGTGCCACCGAACGACTCCGAGACCGACCACGGGCGCGCGGTCTTCCAGGCAGCGCTGCGCGGTTCGCTCGAGGTCATCGACGAGGACCGGAGCCTCTTCGTGTTCGTGAACGCCGGCGGGCCGGGCACCGAGTCGTTCCGGTCGCTGGTCGACCGTTCCTCGGCGCAGATGGTCGAGCGGTTCACCGTGCTGCGCGAGAGCGCCGGGCTCGACGCAGCCCCGGCGCGCACGTGGGCCTACGCCATGGTCGGCGCCATCCAGGTCGTCGCGATGATGTGGTTGCGTGACGAGTACGACGACCTCGACGCGGTCGCGGCACAGCTCGCCGCGCTCATGTGGCCCGGGGTGTCGGGCGTCGGCTCCTGAGCGTCGGGCTGCGTGGCGTCAGTCCCCGGCTCGTCCGGCCGTCGTACGGGGAACGATTGCGAACGTCGGCGGGTCGTACACCCTGGGCGCCGGAGCATCGCCGTCGTAGCGTTCGACGTCGACGAGACAGGTGTGGGCGCTCGGGCCCTGGGCGAGCGACGAGGTGCCCACATCGCGGGTCACCACGTTGGGGTTGCCGGCCAACTCGAGTCCACCGGGTTCGAGCGGATCGAACCATGCGCCGGTCGGCATCGCGATCACGTCGGGCATCAGGCCGTCGTCGAGCCGGGCCCCTGCGAGGCAGGCGCCTCGATCGTTGAACACCCTGACGGTGTCCCCGTCCACGATGCCGCGCGAGGAGGCGGCGGCCGGGTGGATGCGAACGACCTCACGGCCGGCGACCTTGTGGCTCCGGCTGTGAGCACTGTGGTCGAGTTGGCTGTGGAGCCGGGTCGACGGCTGGTGGCTGACGAGGTGGAATGGATGTCGACCGGCACCCGCTCCACCGAGCCGTTCGAAGGGTTCGAGCCACACCGGGTGACCGGGACAGTCGGCGTAGCCGAAGCCGTCGATCGTCTCGGAGAAGATCTCGATCCGGCCCGACGGCGTGGAGAGCGGACAGCGCGTCGGGTCGCTCCGGAACTCGGCGAGCCACGGTCGTCGTTCGTCGGGCGGCGGCAACTCGTGGACGCCTGCTTCCCAGAACTCGTCGAACTCGGGCAGCTCGAAGCCGTCCTCGACCGCCCGCTTGCGCGAGCGGTCCCACAACTCCCGGATCCAGTCGCGCTCGTCGCGCCCCTCGGTGAACACGTCGCCACGATCGAGACGTTCGGCGAGCGCGGAGAAGATCTCGAAGTCGGATCTCGCCTCGCCCTGCGGTTCGATCACCCGTTCCATGACGTGGGCGAACGGGTCGTGACTCGACATGCACACGTCGACGCGTTCCTGCGCGGTCGTGGAGGGGAACACGATGTCGGCGTGCCGGGCGGCGGGTGTCCACCAGGGCTCGTGCACGATGACGGTGTCGGGGCGTCGCCATGCGCGGGTCAGTCGGTTGAGGTCCTGGTGGTGATGGAACGGGTTGCCGCCCGCCCAGTAGACGAGCCGGATGTCCGGGTACGTGAGGCGGGCACCGTCGAAGTCGAACTCGGTGCCGGGCGCGAGCAGCATGTCGGCGATCCGGGCGACCGGGATCACCCGGGAGACCGGGTTGGCACCCTGCGGCAACGCCTCCCAACGGAACCGTCGGCCATCGCTGCCGATGTGACCCTCGTTGCAGTGTCCGAAGCCGAAGCCGCCGCCGGTGAGTCCGATGTCGCCGAGCATGCAGGCGAGCACGACCACCATCCAGTACGGCTGCTCGCCGTGATGGGCCCGCTGGAGCGCCCAGGATGCGTTGAGCAGCGTTCGCGCGCCTGCCATCTCGCGAGCCAGCGTCGTGATCGTCGCCGCCGGCACCCCGCTGATCTCCGATGCCCAGGCCGGCGTCTTCGGTTGGCCGTCGACATCGCCGCACAGGTAGGGGGTGAAGCGCTCGTACCCCACGGTGCAGTGGGCGATGAACTCGCGGTCGACGAGATCCTCCTCGTGGAGCACGTGGGCGACCCCGAGCATGAACGCGACGTCGGTCCCGGGCCGGATCGGGATCCAGCGGTGGCCGGTGAAGCCGGGCGTGTCGTCGAGCTGGGGTCCGATGGTGACGAACCTGACGCCTCGATCGGCGGCTCGCTGGAGCCCGGACCGGGTCTCGTGGCGGGTGATGCCGCCGTAGGCGACCTGGCTGTTGCGCAGCGGAAGCCCGCCGAAGCTGACCACCAACTCGCCGGCGTCGGCGATCTCGTTCCACGTCGCCTGCTCGAGCTCCATCGAGTGCCAGTCGTGGACGACGTGGGGCAGGATCACCTGCGCAGCGGCGGTGCTGTAGGACCCGACGGACCGCGTGCATCCCCCGATGCAGTTCATGAAGCGGTGCAGCTGGGACTGGGCGTGATGGAACCGGCCGGCGCTCGCCCACCCGTAGGAGCCGCCGTAGATCGCCTCGTTGCCGTGCTCTCGGACGACCCGTTTGATCTCGTCGGCGGCGAGCCGGAGCGCGAGATCCCAGTCCACCTCGACGAACTCGTCGACACCTCGGCTGCCCCGGGCCCGATCGCGTTCGTCCTCCAGCCACCCTCGGCGGATCGCAGGCCGCTCGACCCGCAGCGACTGGACCCCGTCGACCAGTGCCTGGCCGATGGGCGACGGATCGGGATCACCCTCGATCGGCGTCACCGACGTGATGCGACCGTCGACGACCTTCACGTCGTACACGCCCCACTGCGTCGCTGTCCGCATCGCCAGCACCGTAGCTGGCTGCGCGCAGAGCAGATCCACGACGCTGCGGGAGGTGTCGATCGGCGGCGTCGGACGCCGTCCGGCTGACGGACCGCCCGATCGACCGGTGGACCTCCCAGGCGGGAGATGCAAGGATGTGCGAGGGGCCCATCGACGTCGGACCGGCCGGCGCGCGAGCGGATCTCACGAAGGGAACGGCACGTCATGGAGTACGAGTTCACGCAGGGGGAGCCGATCAGCGAACAGGAGGCCCTCGACCAGATCGCCGCCATGGGTTTCCACGGATTGGCGTTCGACGACGTCCACGACGCGGACGAGGTCCTGCACTGGCACGAGTTCGAGAGCGTTGCGTTCGTCATCTCGGGCACCGGCTCGTTCGCCGACGAGCACGACAACGTCACCCAGACCCAAGCCGGGTGTCGGCTGCAGGCTCCGGCGGGTTGGCTGCATCGCACCCTGGCCGGCACCGCGGCCCGGATCGTGCTCGGCACGAATCTGCCCTACGCCGAGTGGACGATGCCGATCGACAAGGACCCCGCCGATCGGCCCGTCGAACTGGCGATCTGACGATCTGTCCGATCTGTCCGATCTGCTCGATCTGTTCGACGCACGCGACCGGTCGACGTCCAGCGGTTCTCGCGGGTCGTCAGCCCAGCGGGCGTTCCATGAACCGCCAGTTGTCGTGGAGTTCGCTGGGGACTTCGGCTCCGTCGTAGCGCGGGCAGTCCCGGAATCCCTCGGCCTCGTACAAGCGATGAGCCGACGTCATGAACGGGCCCGAATCGAGACGCATGCTGCGGTAGCCGAACGATGCTGCATCGGCGATCAGGCGCTTCACGATCACGGCGCCGAGCCCGCTCCCGCGCTGGTCCGGCCGCACGAACACCCGCTTCATCTCCGCGGCTCCGTCGCTCGTACGCCGGACGCCGCCCATGCCGACGGCCCGTCCGTCTCGGTGGACCAGGTAGAACGCGCCCTCGGGCGGACTCGCCGAACACAACTGAGGCAGCGTGCGCGCCACGTAGTCCGGGATCGGCTCACCGAGCAGCGCTGACAGGGCCAGCCCGAAATCGCGCTGGATGTTGGCATCCAGCCAGTCGAGGTAGTCGATGTTGAACTCGGTCAGCGGATCCCGGTCTCGACGGGCATCGGCGAGTTCGAACGTCACCGTCATGCGGTACTCCTGGTCGGTCGTCGGGCCCGGCAGAGTACAGGGATCACCACGGCGTTCAGGACATCGGCTCGGCGAGGACGATCGCTGAACTCGAACCTTCGACACCTTCGCGCCGGCACGACGAACTCTCAGCGGACGGTCTTCGCGGAGAACGGGTGGGGAGCCGGGGGCGTCGCGGCGCCGGTCCCGTCACCGATGATGGAGCAGTGCGGTCCCGTCGGGGTTGTCGATCACGAATTTCCAACTGCCGTCGGGCTGGCGCCGGACGACCTCGGCTGTTGCCCCCTCGGAGCTCGACCCGTCGGGCATCCGCATGGTCCACGGCGTGTGGATCAGCGCCAGATCCCCGGCAGGGAGGACGAGGGACTCGCCGAATTCCAGCTCGGCGCCGGAATCGAGGTAGGCCTCGAGGGTCGCACGGATCTCGTCGTGCCCGGTGGAGGTGCCACGCGGCGTCGGAAAGACAGCATCGTCCTCATAGAGGGCCATGAGACCCTCCAGATCACCGTCCGCGAAACAACGCTCGAACAGTGCGCTCACTTCGGCTGGCTCGAGTGCGTTCATCAGGATCCTCTCGGCACGTGCGGATCGCGGCAACCTAGCAAGGCTGGCCGATCCCGTCCCGGACCGTGTGCTGGACGTCACTTGTGGATGCCCATCGCACGCGCGATTGTGAACAGACTTGCGGCAACCCGCCACAAGAGAAGGGACGTGGTCCATGCCAACCAATCGAGAGATCGTCGAATCCGTGTACGCGAGCTTCGCAACGGGTGATGTACCCGCGGTTCTGGGTGCGATGCATCCCGAGATCCAGTGGAACGAGGCAGAAGGGTTCCCGCTCTACGACGGGACATTCGTGGGCCCGCAAGCGGTCCTCGACGGCGTGTTCATGCGCCTCGGTGAGATCGGCGACAACTTCGCAGCGGTCCCGACCCAGATCATCGCCGACGGCGACACCGTCGTTGCGCTCGGCAACTACTCGTGGAACCACCCGACTTCAGGCGAGGCAGCCCAGGTGAAGATGGTGCACGTCTGGACGGTTGCCGACGGCAAGCTCACCGCGTTCCAGCAACACACCGACACGGCAAGGGTGCGCGACCTCATCGCCTGACCTCGACAGCATCGCGTTCATCGCCCCGACGTGACCACGGGTCTGCTCGCGGCGACGAGCAAGGTCACCCCTGACCTGGGCGAACGTTGTGTTTTCCACAGCGG